>JAHHGR010000006.1 GCA_019359725.1 Aphanocapsa lilacina HA4352-LM1
GACGCCCGGAATGTACGCCGTCACTTCAAAACCGCTGGTCAGGCGGACGCGGGCTACCTTGCGCAGGGCCGAGTTGGGCTTTTTGGGCGTAGTGGTGTACACGCGCGTGCACACCCCGCGCCGCTGGGGGCAGGCCTTGAGGGCCGGCGACTTGGTTTTGCGCTGGGCGATCCCGCGCTCACGGCGAATGAGCTGGGCAATCGTGGGCATGATTTCGGTTAAAGTCAACGAAGACTTAATATAGCCAGCGAAAGAACCCTTCGTCAACTAAGAATTGTTGCACGGCGTGCCTCAGGAGCGGTTCGCCGCTGCTGGTGCGCCGCCTTGCCACTGCCTGAGGTGTGACCTAAGATTGCGGTACTCAAGGGCATAGGTTCTGGGTCGCCCCGTGAAGCCAGAAAAAATCGATCTCCAGGTGGAGTATCCGTGTCCGCGCTGCAAACGGGGGAGGCTGCAGGCCATTGTCCTCACCGAAGCGTTCGGCTGCGACCGTTGCAGCCAGATATTCGGCCTCTCGCCGGACGGGTTGGTGCTTGAGCAGCTTTCGACCAGTTACCCTTACAAAAAAGCCTGGCAGTGGACCGGGGGAAACTGGCGCGATCAAAACCGTTCTTTGACGGACAACTACTTCCCCTTTATTCTGGTTGCCCTGGCTTTGATCCCTCCGGTCTGGCTGCCCCTGGTGCTCCAATCGCGTTCGGGCCTGGGAGCGCTTGCGGTTACGGTGGTGTTGACGCTGATTGTGCTGATCTTCTGGCTGGCCCGCCGTTCTAGACCCTAGAGGTCACTACAGTTCTCGCGGAAACGTTTGCAGGTGGCATCTTCTCTTTACGAAACCCTCAAAGCCACGGCGCAGCAGGCGCAGCGCTCGGCGAGGGCGCTTGCTCAAGTGCCTTCAGCAATCAAAAACAAGGCGCTACGCGCCATGGCCCGTTCGCTGCGCACCGCCCACAGCGAAATCCTCGAATCGAACACGACGGATCTCGAATTCGGGCGCCAGATGGGCCTTTCTGAGGCGTTGCTCGACCGACTGAAGCTGACTCCCCAGCGCCTCGAAGGCATGGCACTCTCTCTGGAGCAGATCGCCGCGCTCAAAGATCCGGTGGGTGAAATCGTGGGCGGCTGGCAGCACCCCGAGGGCCTCGAAATCGTGCGGGTGCGGGTGCCGCTGGGCCTCATCGGGATCATCTACGAGGCGCGCCCCAACGTTACCGCCGACGCCGTCGGCCTCTGTCTTAAGTCCGGCAACGGCGTGCTCCTCAAAGGCGGCAAAGAAGCCGAAAATTCCAACCGGGCCATCAGCTCCGTCCTCAAAGCCGCCGCCTACGAACAGGGCATTCCCGAAGGCTGCATCGAGCAGCTGCCCGGCGAGCGGGCGGTGGTCGAGGCGCTGATTCGGCTCAATCCGTATCTGGATCTGGTAATCCCCCGGGGAGGGCACTCGCTCATCGACTTTGTCGTGCGCAATGCGACCGTGCCGGTGCTGGAGACCGGTGTGGGCAACTGCCACATCTACATCGCCGCCTCCGCCGATCTGGAGATGGCCCGCCGCATCGTCCTCAACGCCAAGGTCCAGCGCCCCTCGGTCTGCAACGCCGCCGAGAAGCTGCTGGTGCACCGAGACACGGTGGTGACGCATCTGGCCCCGCTGCTGGGGGATCTACACGTCCACGGTGTGGAAGTGCGCGGCTGCCCGCGCACCGTCGCCTTCGACCCGAAGGTCAAGAGCGCCGGTGAAGAAGACTGGGGCAAGGAGTACCTCGACAAAATCATCGCCATCAAAGTAGTCGATTCGACCCGCGAAGCGATCGACTGGATCAACCACTACGGCACCCGCCACTCAGAAGCGATCGTCACCGCCAACTACGAGGAAGCCCGCCGCTTCACCGCCGCCATCGACGCGGCGGCGGTCTACATCAACGCCTCGACCCGTTTTACCGACGGCGGCGAATTCGGCTTCGGGGCCGAGATTGGCATTTCTACCCAAAAGTTGCACGCGCGCGGGCCGGTGGGCCTCGTGGAACTGACCACCACCAAATATGTCGTGAGCGGTTCCGGCCAGATCCGGCCCTGAGACTGGACACTCACCATCTTTTGCCTTACACTCGATATCTGTTGCCTTGCGGCAGCCGGGTGGATACTGGGAGGCTTGCTTCCTAAGTCCCTTTGCCTGATTTTGCTGTTCGTTATGGGACGAGCCTGACGGGTATAGGAAGTGCCTGTCGGCGGTCCGCCCTGTTCAGATCCCTAAGGTGTACCCAAACCATGGCCGACGAAGTCAAAGCCGTCGCTCGCTTCATTCGCATGTCGCCTTTTAAGGTGCGCCGGATCCTCGATCAGATCCGGGGGCGCTCCTATCAAGACGCGCTGATCATCCTTCAGTTCATGCCCCACGCCGCCACCGAGCCCATCAAGAAGGTGCTCGAGTCGGCGGCGGCCAACGCCGAGCACAATTTCAGCCTCGATCGGCGCGCTCTGGTGGTGAGCACCGCCTTCGCCGACGGCGGTCCGGTGCTCAAGCGCTTTCGCGCCGGCGACCGCGGCCGTGCCCGCCCCGTCCGCAAGCGCACCAGCCACATCACCGTCGCTGTGCGCTCCACCAGCGAGGTCGAATAACCATGGGACAGAAAGTACATCCGGTCGGCCTGCGTCTGGGCATTATCCGTGATCACCGCTCGCGTTGGTTCGCCAAGGCGGGCGAGTACCCCGCACTGTTGGCCGAAGACCACAAAATTCGCGCCTATATCGTCAAGAAACTGGCGAGCGGCGGCATCGCCGATGTCGACATCGAGCGCAAGGCCGATCAGGTGGAGATCACCATCCGCACCGCCCGGCCGGGCGTGGTGGTGGGCCGCGGCGGCGCGGGCATCGACGAACTGAAGGCCAATCTCGAAAAGCTCATCGGCCGCCGCCAGATCCGCATCAATGTCGTCGAGGTCCAGCGCGTCGATGCCGAAGCGGCCCTGATCGCTGAGTACATCGTGGGCCAACTGGAGCGGCGCGTCGCCTTCCGGCGCGCGGTGCGCCAGGCCATCCAGCGCGCCCAGCGTGCCGGGGTGCAGGGCATCAAGGTGATGGTGGCGGGCCGCCTCAACGGGGCCGAAATTGCCCGCTCGGAGTGGACGCGCGAGGGACGCATTCCGCTGCACACCCTCCGAGCCGATATCGATTACGCCTACAAAATTGCCCAGACGACCTACGGCACGCTGGGGGTCAAAGTCTGGATTTTCCGCGGCGAAATTTTGCCCGGCGCCAGCGGCCCGGCGGCAGCTGCCGAGGAGGTGGCGGCCCAGCCCAAGCCCGATCAGCGTCCCCGCCGCCGCAAAAAGATCCAGTACGAAGAACGCACCGACGAGCAGTAGAGGCCAGGGAGTCGCACCATGTTGATGCCCAAACGCACCAAGTTCCGCAAGCAGCAGCGCGGACGCATGAACGGGGTTGCCTGCCGCGGCAACGAAATCGAGTTCGGCACCTACGCGCTGCAGGCGCTTGAGCCCGTCTGGATGACTTCCCGGCAAATCGAAGCCGCCCGACGCGCCATGACCCGCTACATCCGCCGCGGCGGCAAAATTTATATCCGGGTGTTCCCGGACAAGCCCGTCACCCAGCGCGCCGCCGAGACCCGCATGGGTTCGGGCAAAGGTGCGCCCGAGTACTGGGTGTGCGTGGTCAAGCCCGGTCGAATCCTGTTTGAGATCGACGGGGTCGCCGAGGAGATTGCCCGCGAGGCGATGCGCCTGGCGGCGGCCAAGCTGCCCATCAAATCTCGATTTATCGTCAAAAGCGAGATTGCCCCCGCTGAGGAGCCGACCAATGCCCCTACCTAAAATTGACGACTGGCGCGAACTCAGCGACGAGGAGATTTCCGAGCAGATCCTCGCCACCAAAAAAGAACTGTTCGAACTGCGGTTGCAAAAGGCGACGCGCCAGCTCGAAAAGCCGCACCTCGTGCGCCACGCCAAGCACAAGCTCGCCCAGCTGATGTTGCTTGAAGGCCAGCGCACTGCCGCCGCCAAGGAGAAATAACCCATGCCGCGCAAAGAAAAAATCGGATTGGTGGTCAGTGACGCGATGCAAAAGACGGTGGTGGTCGCCGTCGAAAACCGCGTCCCCCACCCCAAGTACAAAAAGATCGTCGTGCGCACCCGCAAGTTCAAAGCCCACGACGAAGAGAACCGCTGCAAAGTCGGCGATCGGGTGCGCATTCTCGAATCGCCGCCCCTGAGTAAAACCAAGCGGTGGGTCGTGCTGGACATTCTCGAGGAGGCTCGCAACCCATGATCCAGCAGCAGTCCCGGCTGAGTGTGGCCGATAACACCGGAGCGCGCGAACTGTTGTGCATCCGCGTGCTCGGCTCGACCGTCGGCTCCAAGGGCCTCACCAAAGGCGGCGGCAACCGCCGCTACGCCTTCGTGGGCGATGTGGTCGTGGCCGTGGTCAAAGACGCCGCCCCCAACATGGGGGTCAAAAAATCCGAGGTCGTGCGCGCGGTGGTGGTGCGCACCCGCCAGGCGATTCGCCGCGACAACGGCATGGTCATCCGCTTCGACGACAACGCCGCGGTGATCATCGACAAAAACGGCAACCCCCGCGGCACGCGCGTCTTTGGGCCGGTCGCCCGCGAGCTGCGCGAGAAAAATTTCACCAAGATCATTTCCCTGGCCCCGGAGGTGCTCTGATGGCGACCAACAACGGCGCCGGCAAGGCGCGGCACAAGTTCCACGTCAAAAAAGGCGACACCGTCCAGGTGATCTCCGGCAAGGACAAAGGCAAAGTCGGCAAGGTAACCGAGGTGTTGCCCACCGCGGGCAAGGTGATTGTCGAAGGGGTAAACCTGCAGACCAAGCACGTCAAACCCCAGGGCGACCAGCAGGGCCAGACCCTGCGGCGCGAAGCCCCGATCTACAGCTGCAAGGTGATGCTGTACTCCGACAAGAAAAAGCAGGCCAGCCGCGTCGGTCACACCGTTACCGAAGCGGGCAAAAAAGTGCGCGTACTCAAGAAAACCGGCGAGATCCTCGACAAGTAGAGAGTGAACCATGGCCACCACCGTTCGCATGAAGGACAAATACAACCGGGAGGTCGTCCCGCGCCTGCAGGAGCAGTTCAACTACACCAACCTCATGCAGGTGCCCAAGATCTCCAAAATCGTGATCAACCGCGGCCTCGGTGAGGCTTCGCAGAACGCCAAGGCCCTCGATGGGTCGATTGCCGAGGTGGCCCGCATCGCCGGCCAGAAGCCCGTGGTCACCCGCGCCAAAAAGGCGATCGCCGGCTTCAAGCTGCGCGCCGGGGTGCCGGTGGGCGTCACGGTGACCCTCAGGGCCCGGCGGATGTACGAGTTTCTCGACCGGCTGGTCTCGGTGGCCCTGCCGCGCATCCGCGACTTTCGCGGCGTCAGCCCCAAAGCCTTTGACGGCCGCGGCAACTACACCCTCGGCCTGCGCGAGCAACTGATTTTCCCCGAGATCGAGTACGACTCGGTCGACAAAATCCGCGGTATGGACATTACTATCTGCACCACGGCCAAAACCGACGAGGAGGGCCGCGCCCTGCTCGCCGCTCTCGGAATGCCCTTCAGGAAATAACAACATGGCAAAAGTATCGATGGTCGAGCGCGAGAAAAAGCGCCAGAAACTGGTCTCAAAGGGCAAGCTCTCCGACACCCGGCTGCACAACCGCTGCTGGCGGTGCGGGCGCCCCCGCGGTTACATCCGTGACTTTGGCCTGTGCCGCATCTGTTTTCGGGAGATGGCCCACCAGGGTCTGTTGCCCGGCGTCGTCAAAGCAAGCTGGTAGGAGAAGACCATGGCGGTAAATGACACCCTTGCCGATATGCTCACCCGCATCCGCAACGCGAGTATCGTCAAACACGATATCGTTCCGGTCCCCTCGACGCGTATGACGCGCTCGGTGGCGGAGGTGCTGAAGATAGAAGGGTTGATACTCGAATACCAGGACCAGGGCGAAGGCAAAGATCGCCAGCTCCTGCTCACCCTCAAGTACGCCGGTCGCCAGCGCCGCCCGCTGATCACCAATCTCAAGCGCGTCTCGCGCCCGGGGCTGAGGGTCTACGCCAACCGCAAGGAGTTGCCCCGCGTGCTGGGCGGCATCGGCATCGCCATCATCTCTACCTCCCAGGGGGTCATGACCGACCGCGACGCCCGCCGGGCGGGTGTGGGCGGTGAAGTCCTCTGCTACGTCTTTTAGGAGCGCGCCATGTCCCGTATCGGCAAACTTCCGATCGCGATCCCGCCCAAGGTCGAAGTCACCCTGGATGGCCAGCGCATCGTCGTCAAAGGCCCCAAGGGTACCCTCGAGCGCACCCTGCCCGACTCGGTCGAGGTGGTGCGCGAGGACGCCAGGCTTTTGGTGGCCCGCCGCGGCGAGAGCCGCCGCGCCCGCGAGCAGCACGGTCTGGGCCGCACGCTGGTGGCCAACATGGTCACCGGGGTGACCACCGGCTTCACCAAGCCTATGCAAATCGCCGGGGTTGGTTACCGCATTGCGCTTACCGGCCGCAAACTGACGATCAACGCCGGTTTCAGTCACCCGGTCGAAATCGAGCTGCCGGCAGGCATCGACATTGAAGTGGACCCGAAGGCGTCGGCGATTGCCGGCACCCGCAACCAGCAGGGCTTCAACTTTGTCATCAAAGGCTTCGACAAGCAGGCGGTGGGCGACCTGGCGGCCAAGATCCGCGATATTCGTCCACCCGAGCCCTACAAGGGCAAGGGCATCCGTTATACCGCCGAGAAGATCTTGCTCAAGGCCGGCAAATCCGGCAAGAAGTAGTCCACCGCATCTAGAGACGGCACATGAAAGTCGATCGCAAAACAGCCACCCACCGCCGCCACCAGCGCATCCGCCGCAAAATTGCGGGCACGCCCGAGCAGCCGCGTCTGGCGGTTTACCGCTCTAACCGGCACATCTACGCTCAGGTGATCGACGATGTTCACCAGCGGACGCTGGTGGCGGCCTCGACCCTGGAATCGCCCTTGCGCTCCGGCGAGGAGGGCACCGCCACCTGTGAGGCGGCCACGGCGGTCGGCCGGTTGGTGGCCGAGCGCGCCAAAGAAAAAGGGATCACCGCCGTGGTCTTCGACCGGGGCGGCAAGTTGTACCACGGCCGGGTAAAAGCGGTAGCCGATGCGGCCCGCGAAGCCGGGCTCAATTTTTAAGTACTCAGGAGAGCAGTCATGCCGCCACAGCAACAAAGAGGCAGAGGCAGAGGCCGTGGACCCGGTGGTCCCGGTGGTCCCGGTGGTCCTGGCCCCGAGCAAGCGCCCGAAGATCCCGATCGCGAGTCCGGAGGTGAACGACGCCGGGGCCGGGGCCGCGGCGCCGGTCGCGGCGGCGGTGACAAAGCCGAGCGGGCCCAGGCCGAGACCGAATTTCAAGAGCGCGTCGTCCAGATTCGGCGCGTCACCAAGGTCGTCAAGGGCGGCAAAAAGCTCAGCTTCAGAGCGGTGATCGTTGTGGGCGACGGTAACGGCCGGGTCGGTGTCGGTGTGGGCAAAGCCAACGACGTCATCGGCGCGGTCAAAAAGGGCGTCTCCGATGCGCGCAAGGCGCTCATCCGGGTGCCCCTCAACAAGATCAACTCGATTCCCCATCCGATGAGCGGCACCTCGGGGGCGGCCAACGTCTTTCTCAAACCGGCCTCAGGCGGTACTGGCGTCATCGCGGGCGGGGCGGTGCGCACGGTACTGGAGCTGGCCGGGATCAAAAACGTCCTGGCCAAATCCCTGGGCTCCAAGTCGCCCCTCAACAACGCCCGGGCCGCTGCCGACGCCCTGTCGCGCCTGCGCACCCTCTCAGAAGTTGCCAGCGAGCGCGGCGTGCCCGTCTCAAATCTGTGGAGTCGATAAGCCATGAAAAGCCTCCGTCTTGAGGACGCCGTTCCCCAGTCCGGCTCGCGCCACCGCAAGCTGCGCGTCGGCCGGGGCCATTCCGCCGGTCAGGGCAAGACCAGCGGCCGGGGCATGCGCGGTCAGAAGTGCCGCTCCGGCGGCGGTGTGCGCCCCGGCTTCGAGGGCGGTCAGATCCCGCTCTACATGCGCCTGCCCAAGCTCAAGGGCTTCGAGCTGGTCAATCCGAGTTCCTACACGATCGTCAATCTCAAGCAACTGCGCGACCTGCCCGCCGATAGTGCAGTGAACATCGAATCGCTGCTCGATGCCGGTATTCTGACGGCTACCAGCGGTCCCTTGCGGGTACTGGGCGACGGCGAAGCGCACGTGGCCCTCCAGGTCACGGCCGCTTACTTCACAGCCTCAGCCAGAGAAAAGATCGAAGCGGCCGGGGGCACCTGCACGGTCGAAGCGTAACGGCTGCACTTTGCGATCTTGGGCAGAGCATCCCCGGCGCCGGGGATGCCTAAAAGAGCACCGAGATACTCTCCACTCAAGCACGGGCTTGAAGCCCGTTTCTGGTAACGTCGCGCCGATGACCCGCGATCCTTCCGCCGAGCCGCCCCTTGTCGAATTGCCGCCCCCAGCGGGCTGGGTGGGTCGGGTTCTCAACCGCGTCGAAGCGATAGGCAACCGCCTGCCCGACCCGCTGACGCTGTTTGCGCTATTTGCCCTTGCCATGCCGGTGCTCAGTTGGCTGGCGGTCCAGAGCGGCTGGAGCGTCGTCCATCCGGTGAGCGGCAAAACCATCGAAGCGGTCAACCTGCTCACCCCCGAGGGTATCCGCCGGATGCTCACCGAGGCGATCGCGAATTTCACCGGCTTTCCGCCGTTGGGGATCGTGCTGGTGGTGCTGCTGGGCATCGGCGTGGCCGAGCGCAGCAACCTGATCGCCGCACTGCTCACCCTGTCGGTGACGGCGGTCCCGCGCGCGTTGGTGACCCCGACGCTGGTTTTCACCGGGGCGAACGCCTCGGTCGCGGCGGACGCCGGGTTCGTAGTGCTCATTCCCCTGGGGGCGGTGCTGTACCTCGGGCTTGGCCGCCACCCGCTTGCGGGGCTCTGTGCCGCCTTCGCTGGGGTCTCCGGCGGCTTCTCGGCCAATTTGCTCATCACCTCGCTCGATCCGCTGCTCGCCGGATTCACCCAGTCGGCGGCCCAGCTGTTTGATCCTGCCTATCAGGTGGCCCCGACGGCCAACTACTACTTCATGGTCGCTTCGGTCTTTTTGCTCACCGGCCTGGGCTGGTTTGTCACCGAGCGGATCGTCGAGCCGCGGTTGGGGGTGTGGCAACGCCCGACCGGCTTTCCCGACCCGCCGAGCGCGGATCTGAGCGCCCGCGAGCGCCGGGCCGCCTGGATTGCCCTGGCGAGTTTCGTTGTGATCCTGGCGGTGTTCGCCTGGCAGGGACTGGCGCCAGGAGGACTGCTCCATGGCGAAAACGGCGATCTGAAGCCCCTATTTCAGTCGCTTATCCCGATCGTTGCGATTGCCTTTTTGGTGCCGGGTCTTATCTACGGTGCGCTCACCGGCAGCATCCGCGACGATCGGGCGGTGGCTGCGATGATGGCCGAGACGATGGCGACGATGGGTTCCTACATCGTGCTCGCCTTCGCCGCCGCCCAATTTATCGCCTATTTCAACTGGTCGAATCTGGGGATTATGGTCGCCATCGCCGGGGCCAATTCTCTCAAAGGCATCGGTCTGACCGGTATTCCGCTGCTGCTGCTGTTTATTCTATTTGCCGCTCTGTTGGACCTGTTCATCGCCTCGGCTTCCGCGAAGTGGGCGGTGATGGCCCCGATCTTCGTGCCAATGCTGATGGGTCTGGGCTACAGCCCCGAACTGACCCAGGCGGCCTACCGGGTGGCCGATTCGTTTACCAACGTGATTGCCCCGCTGCTGCCCTATTTCCCGCTCATCGTCGTCTTCGCGCGCAAGTACGAACCCGATCTGCGCCTGGGATCGCTGCTTGCCGCGATGCTTCCGTACTCGATCGCCTTTGGCCTCGGCTGGTCGGGGTTGTTTGTGCTCTGGTACCTGTTCAACCTGCCCCTCGGACCGGGGGCACCGCTACTGTACGTTCCTCGGTGAGGCCCATTGCATCCGGTTCGACCGTCGCTTCCTCCAACCAAGCACGCTTGACTTTCGCAACGCAATTGGCCATGTTCACCCCGAATCTCCTTCGCAAAGCCGACGCGGAGGGCACCCCCTGTCCAGTTACCGTGCCCATGTATATGTGTACTGTTTTGCGCCCCATGAGTTGCCGCAATCCCCGGGTTCTCGTCGTCGACGATCAGCCCGACAACGTGATGTTCCTGATGCTGGCCCTGGAGATGGAGGGTCTGGAAGTGGTGGCTGCGGGCGGCGGCCGGGAGTGCCTGGAATTGGTGCACCGGCAGGCCCCGCAGTTGCTGGTGCTCGATGTGATGATGCCGGACCTCGACGGAAGGCAGGTGCTGGCCCGGTTGCGCTCGGACCCTGAATTGCCGCACTTCCCAGTGATGATGCTGACCGCCGACCACTCGCCGCTGGAGTCGTACTCGCCCAGGCCGGACCGGCTCCTGCACAAACCCGTGGCCCTCGATGAACTGACGGCGGCGGTGCGCGAGTTGCTCCACGCCGCCACCCAGCCTTCGTAGGCGACTGGGGGCGGCACCGGTGCCGCCGCCCCGCCGCGATTATCCGCAGGACTTGCGGATGCAAAGGCCGTTGGTCCTCTACAATCGTGAGCATTCACAGGTGCTTGGAAGGTGCTGGGGGCGGAAGTGATTCGTCGGAACCGATCCCTTCCACTCCACTATTGACTCGCCAGCCATGGACTTCAGCAAACTACTTGCAGACCGGAGCGATGCGATCATCGAGCAGTGGATCGCGGCCGTCCGCTCCGACCGCCGGATCAGCAGTGACGATGGACTGCCCTACTCCGCCGTGCGCAACAGTTTGCCCGATGTGCTCAGGGCAATGGTCACCGTCCTTTCCCAGACCGAGGAGAGCGACACCAGACTACTGGTGAGCAAAAGCCTCGTGCACGGCTCCCTGCGGGCCAGCCAGGGTTTTAACCCGGCCGAGATTGCTCAGGAGTATCGGCTGCTGCGCCGGGTGATCTTCACGGTTCTGGATGGGGAAATGACGCACGGTTCGATCGCCGGGGCGCTGCGGGCCGCCTATCTGATTAACGAGGTGGTGGACGAGGCGATCGCTTCTTGTTTTCAGAGCTACGTGGATGAGCGCCTGCGCGAACTGGCGCAACTGCAAAGCCAGTTGTTGCTCACCAATCAAGAACTCGGCCGGTTGGCGCGCGCCCACCAGGACAATCTCTCGGTGCTGGCCCACGAGTTGAAGACTCCCCTCAATTCGATCATCGGCTATGCGAGTCTCTTTTTGCGCACCGGCCGCACCCGCTCGGGCATCGGGGACACCCTGCCCGACTTCGAGCACATCGAGCGGGTGGTGCGCAACGGCACCCGGCTGCTGCACCTGATTAACGATGCGCTGGAGTTTTCGCGCTCGGAGGCCGGGCAGACCCGGCTGCACCTGGAGGCGGTCGCGCTGCGCCCGACGCTCGAAGAAGTGGTCGAGATGATCCGGCCCCTGGCCGAAGCGCAGGGCCTGGAAGTTTCGCTCGATTGCGAGACGGCCCCCCAGACCGTAGCGAGCGACAGCGTGCGCCTGCAACAAATCCTCACCAACCTGCTCAGCAATGCCGTGCGCTACACCCCGAGCGGTTCTGTGCGGGTGGAGTGCAAGGCTGTGGGCGACGGACACTGGTCGGTCGCCGTGAGCGACACCGGTCTGGGCATCGCCCCCGAAGATCAACCCCACATCTTCGCGCCCTACTCGCGTTTCAGCTGCAACGAGCGCAGCCAGACCGAAGGCACCGGGCTCGGGCTTGCGATCGTCTCCCAACTGGTGAACCTGCTGCAGGGCAAAATCGCGCTGGTCTCTGAACTCGGTGCCGGCTCGACATTCACTGTGACCTTCCCTGTTGAAGTCCAATCTCCCGCAGCCCAGAACACGCCGGTTTGAGCAGAAGTGGCTGAGCTGCAGCAGCCGGCCGGAACTGTCTGGAATCGGAAAACCCACTCACTATCATGCTCTGAAGTGAGTGGTTATCCTTGCGCCAGTCGGCAAAAGCAACGGCTCCGCCCATCGGTAAGCGCAATGACTGGCCATTCTACCGCCTCCGGTTTTACTGGCTCCGCTCAACCGCGGTTGCAGGGGCAGATCCGAAAAAGCCTTCAGTCGCTGGAGATGCGGACATGCTCAAGCCTTAACCCGAACTCACGTTCGTTTGCGTTACCCAGTGTGCTCTATCCATCAATCCAGAGTTTGGAGAGTGAGCCCCGCGCCGTCGCTCAAAATCCTTCCAAAACGATCTTGCCTTTTGCCCTACCGCTCTCGATCAGGGCATGGGCCTTGCGCAGGTTTTCAGCGCAAATCCGTCCGAAATGCTCGCCCACGGTGGTCTGGATCACCCCGGCATCGACCATTTGGGCCGCTTCGCCCAACAGACGGTGCTGTTCGATGAGGTCGGCGGTCGTGAAAAGCGAGCGGGTGAACATCCATTCCCAGTGCAGCGACAGGCTCTTGCGCTTGAGCAGCATCACATCGAGCGGCCCGGGATCGTCGATAAGAGCGAGCCTGCCCTGGGGGGCAAGCGCTTCGACAAGCTGGGTGTAGTGCGCGTCGGTCTGCGTCAGGCTCGCCACACGGGACACTTGCGGGATGCCGATGCGCTGCAGTTGTTCGACCAGGGGCCTGGAGTGGTCGATCACGTGGTGGGCACCTAGATCCAGGACCCACTTTTGGGTTTCGGGCCGCGAGGCGGTGCCGATCACCGTGATCCCGGTCAACTGTCGTGCCAGTTGAATAAGGATCGAACCGACTCCCCCGGCAGCCCCGACAATCAGCAGCGTCTCGCCCCGCCCGGTCCTGTCCCGGGCCACTTGCAGGCGATCGAACAGCAACTCCCAGGCGGTGATCGTCGTGAGCGGCAAAGCGGCGGCCCGGGCAAAATCGAGGCTCGCAGGCTTGCGGCCCACGATGTGCTCATCGACGGTGTGCAGTTCACTGTTGGTGCCGGGGCGAACGATCGAGCCCGCATACCATACCGCATCGCCCGGCCGAAACAAACGCACCTGCGGCCCCACCGCGCCCACGACGCCGCTCGCATCCCAACCGAGCACCTTGATCTGGCCCTGCGGCGGCGCAGTACCGCGCCGCACCTTCGTATCCACCGGATTGACGGAGATAGCCTTGACCTCGACGAGCAGATCGTGCCCGGCCGCTGCCGGTTCCGGCAAATCGACATCGAGCAGCGCCTTCGGGTCGTCTACCGGCAGCGGCTGTCTGTAGCCCACGGCTTTCATAAACAACTCCTCAAAAGCGGGGTCACCGACCGATTTTAGTGGAAGCACCGATGGTGCCGTAGATTATCGATCATTTGAAGTCAACGGCTCCACGCTCAATCTGGAGGCTGATGGAAAAGCCTGCCGCATTCTGCACCGTGGTGGCAAGCTCCGGATTTCCCTCCCACCGGCAACAGCAACAACCAGCAACAACCATGGATATCAACCACCGCATAGCGTCGATTCAGCTTGGCAGTGTCTGTGTTCTGATACTGTTCGGCGGTTCGCCCGCCCTTGCCCAGATCCCGGCCGGTTTTCAGCAAAGCCTGGCTGGTAGTGGTTTTGACGCCCCAACAGCGATGGAATTTGCCCCCGACGGCCGACTGTTCGTCTGCGAAAAAGGGGGTGCCCTGCGGGTGGCGGCGAACGGCAGCCTGCTGCAGGAGCCATTTTTAACCGTGGACGCTGCCACCGAGAGCGAGCGGGGACTGCTGGGGATCGCCTTTGATCCCGCCTTTGCCGCCAACCGCTACCTTTACGTCTACTACACCCGTGCGGCGGAGCCGATCAAAAACCGGATCAGCCGATTCACCGCCAGCGCCGCCAATCCGAACGTGGCCGAGCCGGGCAGCGAACTGGTCATCCTTGACAACATCGCCTCCGACGCCGGCAACCACAACGGCGGGGCCATCCACTTCGGGACCGACGGCAAACTGTACGCGGGCGTGGGCGACGGCGGGGCCAGTTCCAGCAACTCCCAATCGCTGGGAACGCTTTCCGGCAAACTGCTGCGCGTCGATCCGGGCGCTTACCCGAACATCGTCCCGCCGGACAACCCCTTCGTGGGCACCAGTGGGGCGCGCGGTGAAATCTGGGCTCTGGGGCTGCGCAACCCGTTTACCTTTGCCGTCCAGCCGGGGACGGGCACCCTCTTCATCAACGACGTCGGTTCAAACGCCTGGGAGGAAGTCAACCGTGCGGCCAAAGGCGGCAATTACGGCTGGCCCGCGGTCGAGGGCGATGCCGACGATCCCGATTATATCGATCCCGTCTACAGCTATCCACGCGGCAGCAGCGCCTCGATCGCCGGCGGGGCATTCTACCAGGCCACCCAGTTTCCAGGCGCCTACACCGGCAATTACTTTTTTGCCGATTACATCCAGGGCTTCCTCCACCGTTTGCTGCCCAGCGAATACACCCAGGTGCGCGAGTTCGCCGGGGGTCTGGACGGCGTGGTCGATCTCAAAGTCGGCCCCGACGGGCAGTTGTACTGGCTGTCGATCAATAGCGGCGCAGTATACAAAATCGGCGCGCTGCCCATCCGGGGCGATTTCAACGCTGATCGCACCTCTGAAATTCTCTGGCGCTTACCTGAGACGGGGGCCAATCTTCTCTGGCTGATGAGCGGCACCACCCAGACCGGCGTCGCCTATCTGCCGACGGTGGCCGACCCCAACTGGCAAATTGGGGGCACGGGCGATTTTGACGGCGACGGCAAGAACAATGACGCCGCCCCCGACCTAGTCTGGCGCAACGCCGCCACCGGCGAAAATGCCCTCTGGCTGATGAACGGAACGGTGTTTCTCTCCCGCCAACCCCTACCACTGGTCGCCGACGCCCGCTGGCAGGTGCGCGGCCCGCGCTGAACGTCTGCCGTCAGGCTTTTTTCTGGGCAATCGAAGCGTTGACGGCTTTTTTGACCGGGCCGCTCAGCAGCCACATCGCCCCGCCTGCGGCAAAGCACATACAGGCCATCCCCAGGAAGAACGTCTCCTTGGGTATGCGCTCGATGTAAGTCCCCAGGAAGCCGCCCAGGTAGTTGCCCGCAAAAATCGCCAAAAACCACATGCCCATCAGCAGCGAGACCATCCGCGCCGGGGCGACCTTGGTCACCAGCGACAGACCGATGGGCGAAAGGTACAACTCCGACACCGTCAGCAGTGTAAAAAAAGCAAGCAGCCACCAGATGCTGGTCGTGCCGGTCTGGGCGTACTCGCGCGCCCCGCCCACCATGACTAGAAAGGCCATCCCGAGGAGCATGCAGCTGAAGACCATCTTGGCGATGGTCGAAAGTTCTTTGCCGCGGCCGGCCTGCCAGGCCCACAGGCCGACGATGACCGGGGTCAGGGTGAAGATCAAAAACGGGTTGATGGACTGCACCCAGGTGGCCGGAAATAGCCAGCCGTTGCCAAAAAGTTCGCGGTTGGTAAATTTGTCCGCCCAAAAGGCGATCGTGTTGCCGCTTTGCTCGTAGGCCGCCCACCAGAAGACGTTGATGACGCACAGGGCTACCAGCGCCAGGATGCCGCTGCGTTCGGTGGAATCGAGGGGGATTTTCTCGGTGTGGTTGGCGCGGGTCTGGGCGAGCTGGTCCGGCGCCAAATAGCGCTGGCCGAACAGATAAATCATCAACCCAATCACCATGCCGACGCCTGCGGCGCTAAATCCGTAGTGCCAGCCCACCGTCTCGCCCAGGGTGCCGCACACCAGCGGCGCTGCGAACGCCCCCAGGTTGATGCCGACATAAAAAATGCTGAAAGCCTGGTCGCGGCGCGGGTCGCCCGGCGGGTACAGCCCGCCCACCTGGGTGGAAATGTTCGGCTTAAATGCGCCGTTGCCGAGGATGATCAGCCCCAAGGCCGGGAAGAACAAACTCTCGAAGGCCATCAAAAAGTGGCCCATCGCCATCAGCACGCCGCCAATCACCACCGTGCGGCGCTGTCCCCAGACCTGATCGGCCAGGTAGCCGCCCAACAGGGGCGTCAGGTACACCAGCGCCGTGTAGATGCCGTAAATTTGCGAAGCGAACGCCTGGGTGGCAAGCGGTCCGAACACCCCCTCCAGCGCACCGCGCACCGCGCCGTAGCCCAGCACACCGGCTGCAATCTCCGGTTTCGAGAGGTAATTGATCATGTACAGCACCAGCAGGGCGCGCATTCCGTAGTACGAGAAGCGCTCCCACATCTCGGTGAAAAATAGCACGTACAGACCGACCGGATGGCCGAAAAACGTCCTTGAAGAGGCGGGACCGGCGGCAAGGGGGATTTCGGCTTGGAAATTGCTCATGGTTTGACCGGATTGAAAACGGCAAGAAGTGGGCCGGGGGTGCCCGCCGCATTGCTGTGGGGGGCCAGCGATTTTTCAATTTCCTACCATACTCGCAATCGCTTTCAACTGCGGAGGTGCGCCAATGCACAATTCTTGGCTCGCCATGGCAAAAGCCGGGAGCTTGCGCCCCCGGCCTGCCGTTCGAGCGCGTCGAGAAGGTTCCCGACGCTTCACGGTTTTTAGTACTTACGGTCGTTGATGTCGGCTTGGCGCTGCTTGGCCTCACCCTCGATCACATCGGCCGGATCGTTGGTGATGCGGCCCACGGTCTCCTGGGCCGAACCCTGCGCGCGGGTGCCCAGGTTGCGGGCGCGATCCCCCAGGGAGGGACGGTTGCGGTAGCGCGCTTCGTCGTAGCTGCCGGCGGGCGCATCGTAGACGCCGTAGTCGCGGATGCCCTGGCCGTTGAGGATGCGCTCGGCTTCGTTGATCTCTTCGGCGGTGCCGTCGATGACCACCAGGTAGTCGCCGCGGGTCACCGCCGCGTTATAGGCTTCGGCGCGCTCCTTGGGGATGCCCAGGCCGATGAGGGCACCCACCAGGCCGCCCGCCGCCGCACCGATGGCGCCGCCCGCCAGGGTGGTGGCGAGGGCGGTACCCAGGGCGCCTGCGGTCATCACCGGACCGATGCCGGGAATGGCCAGCGCGCCGATACCGACCAGCAAACCGGTCAGACCGCCCACGGCCGCCCCGGTGGTCGCCCCGGTGGCAGCCCCTTCGCCAGCGCGGTTGCCGACTTCGTCTTTGACGTCGGCACCGGCAATCTCGCCACCGTCTTCGTGCTTACTGACCACGGAGACGTCGTCCATATCAAAACCGGCATCGCGCAGCCGATAGAGGGCTTGCTCGGCCTGGGCACGATTGGAGAAAGTCCCTACAGCGCGGCGAATGTGTGTATCAGCCATGTTCTTATGCCTGTCTCAAATGGGTTCATTTGCAGTGTAGAAATTACCGCCAACCGTCGCCTCCTCCCTGCGACGGGAAGATCCGCTTCTCATGCTCGGTACCCCTCTGCCTGAAGGTTGAACAGCTCGGCATAGCGCCCGTTTTGGGCGGCAAGTTCGCGGTGGGTTCCCTGCTCGCCGACCCGGCCCCCCTCCAGCACGACGATGCGGTCGGCGGTGAGCACCGTCGAGAAGCGGTGCGAGATCAAAAGGGCCATTTTCCCCCGGCGCAGCTCCCGGAATTTGCTGGACACTTCGTGCTCGGCGCGCGCGTCGAGGGCGGCGGTGGGCTCGTCGAGCACCAGCACCGGCGCGTCGCGCATGTAGGCCCGGGCGAGGGCAATTTTTTGCCACTGGCCGCCGGAAAGATCCTGGCCTTCGCGGAACCATTTGCCGAGCATCGTGTCATAGCCGCGCGCGAGGCTTGTAACCAGTGCGCTCGCCCCGCCCCGCCCCGCCGCCGCTTCGATGCGCTCCAAATCCGTGAGGGCGTCCACCCGGCCGTAGCCGATGTTGTCGCGGGCGGTGGCGTGAAAGCGCACAAAATCTTGAAAGACCACTCCCACCAGTTCGCGCAGCTTCTCGGGTTCGTACTCGGCCAGATCCCGGCCTTCGAGAAGAATACGTCCGCCGGTGGGTTCGTACAGGCGCGTGAGTAACTTGACCAGCGTCGTCTTGCCGGAGCCGTTTTCGCCCACCAGCGCCACCGTCTCACCGGGCCGGATTTCGAAGCTCACACCGCTCAGCACCTCGCGCTCGGAACCCGGATAGCGAAAAGAGACATCTTCGAAGCGGATGCCCTGCTCGATGCGCTCGGGTAGCGGCCGGGGTGCGGCGGCTACGGCCCTGCGGGGCTCGAGATCCAGAAACCTGAACAAATCGTTGATAAACAGCGCATTTTGATAAACGCGCGCCCCGCTCTCGCTGAGCGACTGCAACTGGTTGTTGAGCTGCAGCACCGCCCCGGCATAGAGGGTCAAATCGCCGATGGTGAGAAGCCGCCGCAGCGCCATCCAGATGAGGTACCCGTAAAGTCCCGCGTAGCAGAGGGCGTTGAAGACGCTGCTTCCCACCCGCGCCGCCCCTTTGCGCAGGGCCAGAGCGACCGTCTCGCGGTGCACCTTTGTAAACAGGTTGCGAAAACTCTCGATAAAGTACGGCCCCAGGTCGAACAGTTTGATTTCCTTGGCGGCCTGATCGGTGCCCATCAGCGTCTTGATATAGCTCATCTGGCGGGCCTCCGGGGTGCGCGCCTGCACAAGCAGATAACCCGTGCGCACGAAGCGCACCGTCGTCACCAGCAGCGGCACCGAGGCGAGCACCAACACCGGCAGTACGAACACTCCCAGGCGGGCGAGCAGGACCACCAGCGCCCCCATCGAGACGACGCTCTGGGTAATCGACAGGCTCTGGATCAGCAGACCCAGGGGCCGGTAGCCCGCCTCGCGCTGGGCGCGCTGCAGCGCGTCGTAGAATTTTGAATCCTCGAAGTAGGCCAATTCCAGCGCGTCTGCGTTGCGCAAGATCCGCTCGTTGATCTGGAATGTCAGTTTTTCGCCGAAGACCTCCTGGAGGATCGATCCGGCCGTCTGGACGGCGGCGGAGAGTACCAGCAACCCCAGTTCCAGACCCACCAATCCGAGCGCCCGGCTGGTGAAGATTTCACCGTCCGGCCGCGTGGAGGCGGCTACTACCGTGTCGATGATGAGCTTGCCGACGTAGAGTTGCACGGCGGGTAACACTCCGCCTACCAGCGTGAGGATAAGTAGACCGACACAGGCGAGCGGGCCGCTCTGCCAGACCAGTTCTAGAACGCGGCGCAGGCGGACGAACATCGATAAACCGAACCGGGTGGATGAGATCTCCATTGTCGCCACCTGTCCACCCCTTCGGCAGCCGCCCATTTTTCCGGGCGGCTCGTCCTCGGCCGCATCGCCCGAGTCCCACGCGCAGCTGTATCGGCCGGAAGTCTACGGTCGGGGCGGCAGCGACCGGGCGGCGATCCGCGAGCGATCCCCAGGCTGCAGCCAAAGTTTGATCGTCACGCCATAGAATCAATACCGTCTTCCCCTGAAACTGAACGCCTACATCGATGGAGTTGCCCTTGCCCAATCGAATGCGCAAGTGACCGTCGAGATCCGCTATCCCCAACTGCACGAAAACATCCGCGACTGTTGCCAGGAAGCGAGCATCCAGATTTTCGCCCCAAGTTACGAGGCGGATCCCAACGCATTTGGTCCGGCCGCCGGCAAGTTGAACTGAATCTATTTGGTCGTCAGATAGCGCAGGGCAATCACGACCAAGAACACCCCGAAGGCGCGCTTGACGACGATATCCGGCAAACCGAGCGTCAATTTGGCGCCAAAATACGAACCTACAAACAGCCCCGCCACCAATAGCAGCGCCGCCGGGATGTTCACCTGGCCGTTTTTGTAGTACTCAAGCACGCCAAACAACCCAAAAGGCAGCAGCAGCGCCGCAAGTGAAGTGCCGGTGGCCATCTTGGTGCTGAAGCCGATCAAAAACATCATCGCCGGCACCATGATCGCCCCGCCGCCGATGCCGAACATACCGGCCAGCACCCCGGCCACCAGCCCCAGGCTCAGCAGCGAGGCGATCTGCACCGTGCCCAAACTACCCAAGTGCCACCCCCAGAAGTGCCATGCCCAATTATTTCACCCAGCAGCCAGGCTGCGAAGCATAAAATGTCAGCATGGCTATCTTGCACGGTATCTGGGTTCACCACCCCCCCCGGGCCGGGCTTTTCCTTTGGGGAGAAACCTGGAGGCAGGTTGCAAAGCGGCGCAAGCGCTCCGAAGCACCCTCTGCGCATCCCTATGTCCAGGAACCGGCCGAGCTGTCCCCCCGCCTGGCGGCCCAGTTTCCCCAAATACCGCTCAGATCGCTGGTTCCCGAGACGTTAGCCCTCCAGTTGCCCGCCACGATTGAAAATGTGGTCTACTCGGCGAGTGCGGCTCCCGAAGGCAAGCCTTTGGAGCTGGAAACATGGCTGGTGGAAGGTTTCTGGCTCGATGGTCACCAGGCTTTTGAACTGCTGCTTGGGGTGCCCCTGGGCGGCGGGGACGCCTCGATTGGTGACGACCTGCGCTTCTGGTCGCAGTGCGCCCGCTGGGTGCTCGACTTGCTGGTGCGCGCCAAGTACCTGCCCGACCTGGAGAGCGGCAACGGCCCAGAAATTCCCACCGCCCGCTGGGTGCCGCTGCTCGACAGCGCCGTCGATCAAGCCCGCCTCAAAGAATTTGCCGCCCGTCTACCGGGCGCCTGCCGCGCCGCGACCCCCGAATTGTCAGCGCACCAGATTCTCAAGAGTTTCCTGAGCGCTATGCTCGACGCGCGGGTGCGCACGCTGCTTGCTTGCGAGCCCCCCGATTCGCGCACGCTGCCTGCCGGAGCGGTGCGCCCCTGGCTTCTGGCCCTGGCCCATCCCCAACCCCAGCTCAAATCCCCGGATCCGGAGACGCCGACCCTGGCGGAAGCCCTGGCCACCTGGCGCGCCCCCCTGAGCTATCAGGTCCGCTCGCGCACCTGCTTCCGTCTGCAGCCGCCCGAGCAGAGCAAAGACGAGTGGAAGCTGGACTTTCTGTTGCAGGCGGGCGACGATCCCGAGGCGCTGATCACTGCCCAGCAAGTCTGGAGCAGCACGGGGGCACTGCAGGAGGTGTTCCTTGCCGGTCTGGGCCTTGCCTCGCGCATTTTTGCGCCCATCGAGCGGGGGTTGCTCGTCCCCCAGCCCACCTGCTGCACCGTGAGCACCGTCGAGGTGTTTCAGTTTCTCAAAGCCGCCACCTGGCGGTTGCGCGACAGCGGCTTCGAGGTGTTGTTGCCCGAAAGCCTTGCGGACGCGGGCAGCCTGCGCAACCGCCTGGGCCTCAAACTCGAAGCGAACGCGCCCGGTCGCAACGGCTCGGGCCTCGGCATGCAGAGCTTGCTCGCGTTTAAGTGGGAGCTGTCGCTTGCGGGCAAAACCCTGAGTCGCGCTGAGTTCGACCGCCTCGCCGTCAGTTCCGATCCCCTGGTCAAAATCCACGACAACTGGGTCGAATTGCGCCCCCAGGACGTGCGCGCCGCCCGCAGCTTTTTGCAATCGCGCAAAGATCAAGTGGGACTTTCGCTGGAGGATGTGCTGCGCCTCAACTTCGGCGACACCCCCAAAATTGATGGGCTGCCCATCGTCAACTTCGACAGCTCCGGCCCCATTCAACAGCTGCTGGAGACCCTCACCGACCAGCGCAAACTCACCCCCATCGACGAACCGCCGGGGTTCAAGGGCACCCTGCGGCCCTATCAAAAAATCGGCGTCGGCTGGCTCGCCTTTTTGCAGAAGTGGGGCCTGGGTGCTTGCCTAGCCGACGACATGGGACTCGGAAAGACTGTGGAGTTGATAGCATTTCTTCTTTTTCTCAAATCTAAAAATGAGCTGGACGGCCCTATATTGTTGATTTGCCCGACTTCAGTGATGGGAAACTGGGAAAGAGAAATAAAGAAATTTTCTCCTAGTTTATCTGTGCATGTCCATCATGGGGCGCGGCGGCCGAAGGGGCGCAATTTTGTCGAGACGGCTCAGAAAAAGCAGATTATCATCAGCAGCTACGCCCTGGTCCAGCGCGACAGCAAAGATCTCAAGCGCGTCGAATGGTTGGGCCTGGTGCTCGACGAAGCCCAGAACATCAAAAACCCCGACGCCAAGCAGACCCAGTCGATTCGGGAACTGACGGCGCGCTTTCGGATTGCCCTCACCGGTACGCCGGTTGAGAATCGCCTTGCAGAACTGTGGTCGATCCTCGATTTTCTCAATCCCGGCTATCTGGGGGCGCGCAACTTCTTTCAGCGCCGCTTCGCAGTCCCCATCGAAAAGTACGGGGATCGCTCCTCGGCAAACGCCCTCAAGGCGCTGGTACAGCCGTTTATCCTGCGGCGGCTCAAATCCGACCCGCAGATTATTCAAGATCTGCCCGAGAAGCAGGAGACCAACGTCTTCTGTCCGCTCACGCCCGAGCAGGCGGCCCTCTACGAGCGGGTAGTGGACGAGTCGCTCGTCAAGATCGAACAGAGCTCCGGCATCCAGCGGCGCGGGACGGTGCTCGCCACCCTGGTCAAGCTCAAGCAGATCTGCAACCACCCGAGCCACTACCTGGGGGACGACGGACCGCTCGCCGACCGCTCCGGCAAGCTCAGCCGCCTGGGCGAGATGCTCGAAGAAGTGCTCGCCGAGGAGGAGCGGGCGCTGATTTTTACCCAGTTCGCCGAGTGGGGCCACCTGCTGCAGGCGCACCTGAGCCGCCAGTTGGGTTCAGAAGTGTTTTTTCTCTACGGCGGCACCAGCAAAAACCAGCGCGAGGCGATGATCGAGCGCTTCCAGAACGATCCGCAGGGGCCGCGGATTTTTATTCTGTCGCTGAAGGCGGGGGGGGTCGGCCTCAACCTCACCCGCGCCAACCACGTCTTCCACTTCGACCGCTGGTGGAACCCGGCGGTCGAGAATCAAGCCACCGACCGCGTCTTCCGCATCGGCCAGACCAAGAACGTACAGGTCTACAAGTACGTGTGCACCGGCACACTCGAAGAGCGCATCAACGCCCTGATCGAAAGCAAAAAGGCTCTGGCCGAGCAGGTGGTGAGCGCCGGTGAGAACTGGCTGTCGGATCTGAGCACCGATCAACTCCGGCAACTGTTGGTGCTCGATCGCTCGGAGATTGTCGATACGGAGGACACCGCATGAACAGCGATCCGGCCAAAGCTTCTCAGGAGGCAGCAGCGAAGGTGTTCGCAAGCCAATGGTGGGCACAGCGGTGGATCGACGTGCTCGAATCGTTCGGCTGGACGCAGCGGCTCGCGCGCGGCCGCAACTACGCCCGCGGCGGCAACGTGCTTGCCATGGAATTTCAAGGCTCGAAGGTCAAAGCCAAAGTCCAGGGAACCGCTCCCACCCCCTACGACGTGACACTCTTTCTCGATCGCTTCAGCGACGAGCAGTGGCAAGAAGTGATCGAGACCCTCGCAGGCCGCGCCATCTTCGCAGCCAAACTGCTGGCGGGGGAGATGCCCCAGAATATCGAGGAAGCCTTTATCGCCAGTGGGCTGAGTTTGTTTCCCTTCAACAAATGGGACATCCACAGCCAGTGCTCCTGCCCAGACTCGGCCAATCCCTGCAAGCACATCGCCGCCGTCTACTACCTGATGGGCGAACGCTTCGACCAGGACCCGTTCGTGCTGTTCGCCCTGCGCGGCCGCAGCCGCACCCAGATCCTCCAGCGCCTGCGCGAACTGCGCGGCAGCGGTACTACCGCGCCCAGCGAATCCGCCGCCACCGAGTCGACGGCGCCACCGGTGCCGCCCCTCAAAGCCCAGGGATTCTGGCAGCTCGCAGGCGATCTCGACCCGTCGCTGGTGGCGATTTTGCCGCCGCCGTCGCAGGAGACGGTGCTCGACGTGCTCGGGCCGCCGCCCATCGAAGGGGCGGAACCGGTGGTCAACTACTTCAAAGGAACTTACGCCCAAGTGCGCAACTGGGCCATGGCCGCGGCCCTCGGAGCGGAGTAGGTCGCCCTGAATTTTGCCGACTTTGGTTGCCCTGGATTTTGAGCGGCTCGATGCAGCAGGCATGCCTGCTGCCGAGGATTCTGAGGTATCGGGATGACAGGATTCGAACCTGCGACCTCTTCGTCCCGAACGAAGCGCGCTACCAAACTGCGCTACATCCCGTTGCGCTTAACCAGCCTATCACAAGCCCCATTAGCGGCGGACAGGCTGGAACTCGGTCTGGCCGGTGCAGGCGGCGGGGTAGCGGATGCGCTGGTGGTTCTGCTCCTTCCAAACTTTGACAAAGCTTTTGGCTATCTGGGGCAACTCTTCTTCTTTGAGGTCCGAGTCTTTGAGTTGGCCCTCGCGCCAGCGGGCCGCGAGGATGCGCTGCACCATCGCCACCGCCTCGGGCTCGGTGACGTCTTTGAGCGAACGCAGGGCCGCCTCACAGGCATCGGCAAGCATCACCAACCCGGTCTCACGCGATTGGGGCGTCGGGCCGGGGTAAGTAAAGTCTTCGTCGCGAACGTTTTCGGCGCCCACTTCTTCGCAGGCCTGGTGGTGGAAATAGGCGATGCGGATGGTGCCCTGGTGCTCGGGAATAAAATTCTGGATCACCTGGGGCAAACCGTGGCGGCGGGCCAGTTTGAGGCCGTCGGTGACGTGATCGCGGATGACGGCCGCCGAGCGCCAGGGATCGTCCAGTTGCAGGTGGGGGTTGGGAAGGCCCATCTGGTTTTCGATAAAGTAGCGGGGGCGGACCATCTTGCCGATGTCGTGGTACAGGGTACCCGTGCGCACCAGATCGGCGTTGTCCCCCAGGCAGCGGGCGGCAGCCTCCGCCAGGTTGGCGACAAATAGGGTGTGCTGGAAAGTGCCGGGAGCCTCGGTGGCCAGGCGCTTCAGCAAAGGCTGGTTGGGATTGGCCAGCTCTGAAAGGCGCACTGGCGTCACGACGTCGAACAGCCGCTCGAGATAGGGGCTCGCCCCGAGGGCCACGATGCTGCAGACCAGGCCGCCACCGAACATCTCGCCTGTGTGAACGAGCAGTTCGCGCCAGTCGTAGCCCGCCGGGAAAACCAGATTGAGCAGGGCATAGACCCCCCCCTGGACAGCGGCGGCGAGTACCCCCAAAAAGGCCATCTCCTCGCGCGAGCGCAGGCGGCCCACCTGCACCGCCGCCACCAGACCGCCCGCCAGCACCGGCCAGAAGATCGTCGTCGGCAAAGCCAGTCCATACCAGAAAGGCACCGCCAGGGCCAACAGGGCAACGCTGCCGCGCAGCGAGCCATAAAAGTTGCCCAGCAGCAATCCGGTGGCGATAAAGGGCAAAAAGCCTCCCCAGCCCCAACTGTTGCCGATGATCACCCCGATAATCGCCGTGCCCAGGGCGACCACCAGCGTCAGCAGATAGTCGCGCTTGCACAGACAGGCGCGGCCCAGCCGCTTCTCGATGCCCAAAAAAGTCGAGAAGGCGACCATCTGGATCACCGCGAGCAAGCCCAGTTCCGGCCAGTTGATCCCACGCTGGGTCAGATCGAGCTGATCGAGAATCGCAAACCAGCGGGGGGTCACCGTATCCCCTTTGTCGAGCAGCACCTGACCCTTTTGGATTTTGATGCGGATATCCTCGACGTTCTGAACGCTTTGCTCCGCCTCGCGCAGGGTCTGGAGCGGGTCGACGCGCAGATTGGGTGTGAGCACCGAAAGCACCAGATCGGTGGCGATCCGGCGCTGGAGAATATCAAAATTTGCGGGCAGTTGGGCGGTGATCCCCTTTTCGCGCAGCTCCGGATCGAGTTTGGGAACGATGCCAATCGCCAGAAGCCGACGGGTGACCAGGCGGGCCTGGTCAGCTACGTCCTGCCACTGGGCGGGAGTCAGCCCCAAAAGCCGGTCCTGAAAGACGATAGGGGCGGTGCGCAGGCGCGAGAGCGCCTGACCGTAGGCCAGACGGGAGCGCTCAATCGCCACGATTAAATTATCGAGTTCACCGCCCTCGCGCCGATTACTGAGACTGGCAAGGATCGGACGCTCGAGGGTCGGCAAAGTCTCAGCTGAAGGTGTGCCTGGGGAGAAGGCCAGTTGCTTGAGGCGCCGCCAGCCCGCCTGGGGCATCGCGCGCAGGTACTGCTGGGCTTCGCTGGTGAGGATGCCGGGATTGAGGTAGGGCAGCTTGCCGGCAGTCGCGACGATCTGATCGCCCTCGGTGAGCAGGTCGTCGAGGCGATCGCGCACCTGGACGTCCACCAGTGGATCGTAGTCGTACACCTGCACGGCGGCGCGGCTCGCCTCGCGGCGGGCTTTTTCGGTCTCGGAGCGGTCGGTGACCTCGACGGTGCGCGGAGCGACGATCGCCCGATCGACGCGGGTCCCCACCGACAGTCGCGGCTCGCTGTAAAAGCGCACTCCCAAAACGGCAGTGAGCGACAGCACAGCCAGTAGAAACCAGACCGGCGCGTCCAGTACCGGCCTATAGAAAGCCAGCCACTTCAAAGAACCGCCGCGCCATGAACCAGCGAACAGAGAGTGGCTCATGGGCAACTCCCACCCGGTGCAAGCAGCGTTCCAAATTTTCTGGCCATGGCCTTCAGCCTCGTTGCCGTGTCGTGAAACTCACTCCAGCCGTCCCCAGCGCGCCAGCAACACTCCCCAACTCAACCCGGCGCCGAATCCCGCCAACACCACCCGGTCCCCCGCCTGGATGCGTCCATCCTGCACCCACTCCTGCAGTATCAGCGGCACCGAGGCGCTCGAAGTGTTGCCATAATCGGCGAGGTTACTTGCCATCCGTTCGGGGGCAACGCGCAGGCGACTTGCGACAGAGTCGAGGATGCGCTGATTGGCCTGATGCAGCAAATAAGCTTTGACCTGTTCTGAACCCACCCCGCAGGCGGCCAGGGTCTTTTCGATCAAGTCGGGCACCGCTTCGACAGCAAAACGATAGACCTCCCGGCCATTCATTGTAATGGATGCAAAGCGGGCGCGCGTCGCCGCCATCTCTGCCGCCAGCGGCACCGCCTCCACTGTGCAGTAGACGTTGAGGTGACCCGCCCGGGCGCCATCGGTGCGCAGCTCGAAACCTAAAATGCCTTCAGCTTCGCCCGCCTCCAACAGCACCGCCCCAGCCCCGTCGCCAAACAACACGCAGGTGGCGCGCTCGGTCCAGTCGGTAAAGCGCGACAGCGCATCGGCCCCAACCACCAGCACCGTGCGGTAGGTTCCTGTGCGCACGAACTGGCTTGCCGTAGCCAGGGCAAAGACAAAACCCGAACAGGCGGCGGTCAAATCGAAGGCGACGGCGCGCACCGCCCCGATCTCGTGCTGCAGATGGGCAGCTCCTCCGAACAGGTCGTCAGGGGTGGAGGTGGCCAGGACCAACAAGTCGACATCGAGAGGAGAGCGGCCCGCCTGGGCAAGGGCGGCAGCGGCGGCGCGGGCGGCAAGCTGGGTAAGCGACTGGCCGGGGGCAAGGATGCGCCGGGAGCGAATGCCGGTGCGCGAAGCAATCCACTCGTCTGAGGTGGTGACCAGTTCACTAAGGTGGTGGTTGGTGAGGACCTGTGCAGGGACGGCCCCGCCCACACCCGTCATCTGTACCGCGGGCAAGCCTTTCCTCCGAGAAGTACTCCTTCGATCATAAGGTCAAAGGGGGTTCCCCCACCAAAATCCGCAAAAAAGGAGCCCGAAGGCTCCTTTGCCAGAGTGTGCGCTGTACCAAGCGGCGGGAACTTAGCTGGCGCTCTCTTTTTTAGGCTTGAAGGTTCCGATGAAGCGGCCTTCGACATCCACCTCGCCGGGCAAGATCGCCAGACCCGAGGACTGCTTGCTTTTGAAGCTGCCGGCGATTTCACCGGTCTGGGAGTTGACGCTCTCGATGCTGAGGACCATCTTGCCCTCGCCAGTTTCGCGCGCCCGCGACTCTTTGGTGGCTTCGTCGTAGGCGGCACCACTGTTGGCATAGGTCGACTGGGAGTTTTCGTAGCCGTAGTCGGTGCCTCGGCCGCGCGAATCGGTGTAACCCAGGCCGCGCAGCGACGGTACCACCAGCTCGCCGGTAAAGTCGGTGGAGGTATCCACGACATTGCGGGGGGTGGCCGATACGGCGTCCAGGCCGCTCGCGCTGAAGTTGAAGGCGATGCGCTCGGAGCCCACCTGCAGCGTCATCTGATAAGTGTTGCGCCCACCGGTCACCTCCATGACGGGCTTGCCCTGCTCGTTCTGGTGCAACTCCGCAATCACCGGTCCCAGAGGAGCGGTCTGCCCCCAGATGATCTTGGCAGGGCGGCCTTCGTAAGCAATTTTCTTGGGCTGCAAACACAGGTCGTACGCCTGGCGGACTTCACCGGCCCGCAGCTCGAGCGGCGCGCGGTCGCCGGTGGGCTTTTTGCACTCGATGGCGTAGCCGAACTCGGTCGACGACGCGCCGGGTGCACGATCGGAGCCGCAACCGGTCAGCGAGACTGCGCTGATCGCAACCAACCCCAAAACAAGCGCTGAGTGCCTCATCTCGAAAAATCCTCCCGCAGGTACGATCCTGGGCGCAAAGGGCAATGAAACATGGCCAAATATTGCAAATGGTTGCAATAGCTCTCATATTCTAAAGCACTGATCCCCGTTGAGCAACCAAATTGTTCGCCGGGATCGAGCTGTAATGGGAAGTGTGGCCCGTCGGTTTTCGTTGAATGGCAAAGCTCTCCTCAGGCTCAGGTTTTGAAGGATTTCTCAATCTCGACAAACCCGCGGGGCTGACCTCCCACGACTGCATCGCCCGATTGCGGCGGGTGCTGGGCGAGCGGCGCATCGGTCACGGCGGCACCCTCGATCCGGCGGCCACCGGGGTATTGCCGGTGGCGGTGGGTCGCGCGACGCGGCTGTTGCGCTTTTTGAGCGAAGGGAAGGTCTACCGGGCGACGGTGCGCTTTGGGCTGAGCACCGACACCGACGATCTTGAAGGCAACATCCTCGCCGACGCCGGTGCGGCCGATCTCAATCTCGCTCGCGTACAGGCCCACCTGCCGGCTTTTCGCGGCACAATCTTCCAAGTGCCGCCGCGCTACAGCGCCATTCACCAGGAGGGCGAACGGCTCTACGAGCTGGCCCGCCGGGGGGCGGCCATCGCCGAAATTGCCCCGCGCACCGTCGAAATCCGGGCACTCACGGTGCTGGGCTGGTATGCAGGCCACTACCCCGAATTGCAAATCGAGATCGCCTGCTCCACCGGCACCTACATCCGCTCGATCGCCCGCGATCTGGGGGCCGCCCTCGGCACCGGCGCCACCCTCGCCCATCTGCTGCGCACGCGCAGCGGGCCGTTTGCGCTCGAAGCGAGCCTGCCGCTGGCGGCGCTCGAAGCGCACGTCCAGGCAGGCACCCTCCCGCTCATCGGGCCGCGCACTGCCCTGGCTCACCTCGCCGCGGTGCATCTTGATCCACTGCTCGCGGCGCGCTGGTTGATGGGCCAGAAGGTACCGGGCGATGGCGAGGGCACCTTCGCACAGATCTGGGAGTCCGAGACGGAGCGCTTTTTGGGTGTGGCGACCTGCGAGGCGGGTTCCCTGCAGCCGCTGGTGGTGCTGCCGCCGCTTTGAGCGCGCCAACGGCCGAGAGTTTGTTAACATTTGAAACAAACTGTTTGCCGGAGGCGAGCCGCCATGACCGCCGCCCAGGATTCGCGAAGCTCGTATGCGCCGGCCGATTGGGCCGGAGGGTACCGCACCCTTGAAGCTGAGCAGGCCTATAGGATTGACGATATCGAAGGCACGATCCCGGCCGGGCTTGCGGGCACCCTCTTTCGCAACGGCCCGGGCCGCTTCGAGCGCGGCGGGGTGTCCTACAAGCACCCGTTTGACGGCGACGGCATGATTTCGGCGGTCCGCTTCGCGGGTGGCCGGGCTCACTTCCAGAACCGCTTCGTGCGCACCGAGGGCTTTATCCAAGAATCGGCGGCCGGGCGGATTCTGAGCAAAAACGTCTTCGGCACCCTCAGGCCCGGCGGATTCTGGGCAAACGCCTTCGACTTCGGCTTCAAGAACGTCGCCAATACCGGCGTCGTCTACCACGGCGGCCGGCTGCTGGCGCTTTGGGAGGCTGCTCCTCCCCACCGTCTCGACCCGGTGAGCCTCGAAACGTTTGGCCTCGATGATCTCGCCGGGGTGCTCTGCGGCGGCAAACCCTTCGCCGCTCACCCCCGCCTCGACCCCGCCACGGGCGATTTGATCTCCTTTGGGGTGCGTACCGGCCTGCAGACGGTTCTGTATATCTACCGCCTCTCCCCCGACGGCGGCGTGCGCATCGAGGGCGAGCACATCGTGCCGGGCTTTGCCTTCGTGCACGATTTTGCGTTGAGCGAAAACTACTGGATCTTTTTCCAGAACCCGATAGCCCTTGATCCGCTGCCGTTTGTCTTGGGTTTCAAGGCGGCCGGGGAATGTCTGCGCCTTGCCCCCGGCGAACCGACGCGGATACTGCTCATTCAAAGAAACGGCGGGCCGGTGCAGACGATTGCCACAGACCCGTTCTTTGTCTTTCACCACGTCAATGCCTTCGAGCGGGAGGGCCGGATCGTCGTCGACAGCATCCGCTACGAAGAATACATCACCACCCAGGAGGACCGCGATTTTCGCCAGACCGACTTCAGCCGGTTGCCCGAAGGCTGGATCTGGCGCACGCAGATCGACCCGGCCAACGGTCGGGTCGAGGCCCGACCCCTGCTCAGGCGCTCGGCCGAATTTCCCCAGGTGCATCCCGACCGCGTCGGGCGTCCCTACCGCTTCGCCTTTGCCGCCGCTGTCCACGCGGCGGGCCGCAACGCCCCTTTGCAGGCCATCGCCAAACTCGATGTCGAAACGGGCCAAGCGCAATTTCACAGCTTTGCCCCGTCCGGGTTTGTCGGCGAACCGATCTTCGTGCCCCGCCCGGACGGTACTGCCGAAGACGACGGCTGGCTATTGGCGATGGTCTACGATGCCCGGCGCGACAGGAGCGATCTGTGGATCCTCGACGGCCGGGATCTCACCTGCCTGACCCGCCTCGGCCTCAAGCACCACGTTCCCTACAGCCTGCACGGCACCTTTGTTCCCGAAGTGTTTGTCCATTTTTGAATTGCGAACTTGCCGGGCCGCGTCCCGGCCCTTGACGGCCTCCAAGACCGGCGCTTGCGCACTTGTAGACTGGAACTGGATCCCATCCGACGGAGTTCTGTACAGCGGGTACCCGCTGAAGCTTGCATACATTTGGCGTTATCGCACTACCTGTAGACAGGCCCATGCGTTGGTTGGAAGTGGCAGCCATGATGATCTCTTTCGTGCGTTCGTTATTGTTGTTCGGCGGTTTGATGGTCTATCTGGCGTCGGGGGGCACCGCTGCGGAGTTGCCCCCCGGCCAGCTTGCCCGCGAAGCGGTTCAGGTCCAGTGGAAACTGCCGCGGCTCAAGACCGACGGCACCGCCACCGTCAAAGCGCAGTTGTTGTCCGACGGACACCTGATCGATCCCCAGTTCACCCTGGGCGGTCCCCTCGCTACCGAAGGTGGGCAAGCGGCCGAGCTGACCCGCCGCAGCCTGGAGGAGGCGATCCGCCGGGCGGTGGTGGCCACAGCCTCCCGCGGTCCGGTGGAATTTACGCTGCAGATCCGCTCCGGCGGCCGGGTGCCGGGGTGCTTCCCGCTGCGGGTCGCTCTGCCCGTCGTGCTCAAAGATACCCAGGAACCAATTCCTGAGGTGTTGTTCAAAGGTCTCGAACAAGGCCTCATCAAGTGGAACGCCATGGTGGTGGGCTACGCCGAGGGCAAATTGCCGGAGCCGCTGGTGGTGGTCCCTTCCCCCGAACAGGCCGATGTCGTCGTCGAAGCGTTTGAAGATTATCCCGACTACAGCAGCTACTTCATCGACGAGCGCAGCGGCCGGGTCGTGGTACGCATGCCCTTCAAGCGCGATGTCGGCGCCTTGCTGATGCCGGGCTTTCGCTGGTGGCACCCCGAGCAGATTACCCAGCAGACGATGTTTCAGTTGGGCCGCCAACTGGGGCTGGGGCTTTCCGAAATCAACACCAACGTCCTCTACCCCGAGCAGTCGCTCACCTTCGTCACCAGCCCCCAGAAAGGGCTGGGCGTCGGCACCAGGAACGTACAGACAGAAGTAATCGGCAATCTCGTCAACGAATACGGCGGCGGCGACCGCACCGTCACCAGTTTTCAACTCGAAGATGCAGGCGATTTTGTGCGCACCCGTAGATGCGCCGCCGAGCGCGCCCCCACTTCACCCAACGTGATCAATCGCCCGGAAACACCCTGAAGGCGACTTCCGGCTCGATGCCGGCGGCGTCAGGCTGAGTGAGCGCGCCCGCCGTGCTTGGGCGCGGGGCACGGTCACTTTCCGGCAATTCCCGTGGCACGCACCAGGCTCGCCCGACCGAGATCGAGCCGCTGGAAGGGGATCACCTCGATGCGGGAGGCGCGCTCGGCAAAGCGCTTGCGCAAGTCGGGTAGAAACGCCTTGGCGTTGCCCACCAGTACCACCGATTGGTTGGACTGCAGGTAGCCCGCGGCAAATTCCTGGACTTTGAGGGGGGTCACCGCCTCCGCCTCGCCGATGAAGGTGTTGATCTGCCCCAGGGACAAGCCGTAGAGGGCGAGGGTGCCCACCTGGTTCACCAGACCGTCGATCGTTTCGAGCGAACGGGCGAAGCCGCCAGTGACCACCGCCTTGCGCGGCTTCAGTTCTTCGGCGCCCGCCGGTTGACCTACCAGGCTTGCGAGGGTGTCGATCACCACCTGGGTGGCCTCGGCGGCTTTGGCGTGGTCCACCAGGGTGGCAGCCACAAACGGTCCCGGATCGCGGCGGCCCACCAGGCTGGCACTGGCGCCGTAGGACAGTCCCCGCTTGATGCGCACCTCGGCATTGAGCCGACCGGAGTAACCGGTGAGCACGGCGTTGGTGACCACCCCCGGGATGTAGGCCGGATCGGCGCGGCGGAGTACCGCTTTACCCACGGCCACCGCCGTGCGGCCCGCCTCGGGCTGATCGATCACGACGACGCGCGAAGCGGTCGTGCGTGTATCCGCACTGAAAGCCGGAAGCGGGGCGGCGGGTTTGGCCCAGTTGCCGAAGACGCGCTCGGCCTCAGCAAAAGCTGCTTCTGAGGCGATGTCTCCTCCGAGCACGAGCACGGCGTTGTCCGGCCGGAAGTAGGTGCGGTGGAAGCGCTCCAGATCGGCGCGGGCGATGGCGCCGACCGATGCGGGGGTGCCCTCGGCCGGTTGACCGTAGGGGGCTTCGCCGTACATCAGCCGCTGCGCCACCAGCTGCGCCAGGGCTGAAGGGTTGCTGTAGGCCAGTTGCAGATTGCTGGTCGCCTGGGTTTTGGCCCGGGCAATTTCAGCGGGGGCAAAGGCAGGGGTGCGCACCACCTCGGAGAGGATGGCGAAGGCCCGCCTGAACTGGGGCGTCGTGGCGCTCACCTCCACGCGGGTCGCATCGAAGCTGGCGCCGGCCTCCAGCTCCGCTCCAAGCGCGTCGATGATCTGGGCAATCTCCAGAGCGCTGCGGGTCTTGGTGCCTTTATCGAGCAGGTCGGCAGCCAGCGAGGCGATGCCGGGGCGCGTGGGCGGATCGGTCTCGCTGCCGCTTTTGACAATCAACTGCGCGGCCACCAGCGGCACGTTCGGGCGCTGCACGGCGATCACCCGCAGGCCGTTTGCGAGGGTGCGCTCGACCGGGGTCGGGTAGCGGACCGAAGGGGGCGGCCCCGGGGGCGGCGGGGTCTGCGTCTGGGCGGTGGCCGCCCCCGGGGCCAGGAGCGTCGCCGCCAGCGCCCAACACAACATTTTCATGGCGACTTGCGCTCCTTTTTGGTGGGTCCGGCCGGTTGCATCGCCCGGGGCAGGTAGTCGATGACGGTGCGGTTGGTGGGCACCAGATACTGGCGGGCGACGCGCTGCACGTCCTGGGCGGTCACTTTCTCGATGTCTTCGAGGGCGGTGTTCACCTGCCTGGGATCCCCGCCTACCAGGGTCGCAAGCACCAGCTCAATGGCGCGGCTGTTGGCCTGCTCCCGGCCGCGCACCAGTTCAGAGATAAGTTGGGTCTTGGCCTTGGCCAGTTCCGCCTCCGGTACCGGCACTTGCTGCAGCTTTGCGATTTCGCCGTCAAGCAGGGCGCGGGCCTGCTCGGGCTTTTTGCCCGCGTTCAAGATGGCGTAGACCACAAACAGCCCCGGCTGCTCGCGCAGATCCGCGCTCGAGGCCACCTGGGAGGCCACCTGCTGTTCGTAGACCAGGGTGCGGTAGAGCCGGGCGCTCTGCCCTTGCGAAAGCACATTCTCCAGCACATCGAGGGCGGCCCGGTCGGGACTGGAGCGCGCCGGGGCATGGTAGACCAGCGCCACCGCCGGCAGCGGCACATTGGCGCCGTAGTAGGTCGTGCGCCGCTCGGCGCTCTGCTTGGGCTCGACGACGCTCACCCGCGGAATCGGCCGGGAATTGTTGGGCACCGCCCCAAAGTACTGGTCGATCCACCGGTTGGCCTGGACGGGGTCAAAGTCCCCCACCACCACCAGCGTGGCGTTGTCGGGCTGGTAGTAAGTGCGGTGAAAATTCTGCACATCTTCGAGGGTGGCGGCGTTCAGTTCGGCCGGGTTGCCGATCACCCCCCGGCGGTATGGGTGCACCGTGTAGGATTTGCTGTCGAGCAGTTCGAAGAGCATGCCGTAGGGACTGGCCAGCACGCGCTGGTCGTACTCGCCAATCACCACCTGCCGCTCGGTCTTGAAGTTGGTTTCGTCGACGACGAGGGACCTGAGGCGGTCGGCCTCCGCCCACAGAAGGGTCTCCAAATAGTTGGAGGGCACCACTTCGAAGTAATTGGTGATGTCCTCGGAGGTAAAGGCGTTGTTGAAGCCGCCCACGTCCTCGGTGAGCCGGTCGAGGGTCTCCGGTTTGGTGTTGGCCGTTCCCTTGAACATCAGGTGCTCAAACAGATGCGCAAAGCCTGAACGGCCTACCGGGTCGTCCTTGCCCCCGACCCGGTAGGCGACCTGGATGGCCACCGTGGGCGAGGTGTGATCTTCTACCAAAAGCACCCGCAGCCCGTTGGCCAGGGTGCGTTCGCTAAATTGAACCGGTAGCAGGGGAACAGCCTCGCTCTCAGCCCGCACCGCCGCCCCGAGCGACAGCATCCCGGCCAGCATCAGGCCCAGCAAAAAACGGCCCACGAACAGCTCCGTCAGGTCCAAAACGTTATCCCACCGACGGGGGCGGTGTCAAGAGTTCCCCTGGCGCATCTGCTAGAATTTCGCACACATGGGATTTGGGCGATGTCGCTTCTTGAACGGGGTCTGAGTGCCTTTCAGTTGCAGCAGTACACCGAAGCGCTCCATTACTTCCAGCAGGCGTTGCCGGGGGAGCGTTCGGCGAGCGAGCGCGAGCGGGTGCGCATGTGGATTGCCCGCTGCAGCCTGGCGGTGGGTCGCGAGGAATTGCTGCTCACCCATTGCTCGCAATTGCTCAGTTCCACCGACGCCCAGGTCCGCGCCTTTGCCCGAGCGGGCCTAAAGCTCTACGGGCTGGCCCATCCCGGCCCGGTGGGCCGCATCGAGCCGCACCTGGGGGGCATACTCACCGCCGCCGGGCGCGTCTATCTCGATCGCTTCTGGCAACTGGTGCCGGGCAGCCTGGTAGCCGGGGTGTGGGTGATCGCCCTCAGTTGTCTGGCCGTCGGTTGGGGTGCCCTGACGCTCGGGGTCAGCTTTCGGGGAATGGTCGATACGCCACTGCATGCTGCCCTGGCGGTCTGGGGGTGGCTGTTGGCCCTGGTACCGGCGGGAGCTTGCGCTCTGGTGGCCTTCGACCGGCTGCTGGCCATCCTGGTGCGCCAGCGCCACATCGTGCTGGGGGCGGCGGGGACTTGCGCAGAACCGGCCAAAGCTCCCAAAACCGCCGCCGTCTGGCGGTTGCGTCTGGGGTGCCTGGCGATCACGAGCGCTGCTGTGGCGATCCTCGTGCTGATTGCCCAGGCGCACTGGTGGGCGGCGGGAGTCGCAGCCCTCACCCTGCAGCCGTGGTTACTGAGTCTTTGGCTGGTGCTGGAGCTGGTTGTGAGCGCGGACGCCTAGAGTTTTGAATGTTTTTGCAAGAGCGTTTCGTTCCCGCGTTGAAGACATCCTGGCAATCTTTCGACAGCGATATCCTACCGAAAAGCCGGTCACAAAAGCATTGGTTTCATGCGTTCGGAGCAAGTTTTCAACGGGTGCATCGCACTTATTTGACAAGTACAAATACTCAGCCACTTGTCGGCCTGCCTGAGCGACTCCCTCACTCATGAGCGAACAGAAGTTTAGTACAGGCATGGACAGTAGGGCAAAGCTTCGCGTTGAATCGGTACCGTTCGCTACTGAACTGATGGAGAACCGGGCACAGGCGCAAAGACGCTGTATGTTTGGCCTGTCAGTCCTCACAATTCTCCTTAGAATGCAATAGCCCTGGACTTTTCAGGTGGAATGTTGACAGGGTTTGCCCTGAGTGGCTGACAAATCGAAAGAATCAGTGGGACTGGCTCGCAGCCGGTGCTTAAGTTCTACCCCAGTTGAGGGCAGCGCACCTGGGAAGGTTTCAAGTCCAGGCGCACTTCACTCATGTTCAGTATCGGCTGTCTCTACCCTACCGTCGTGCCGGACTGAAAACCGTTGTCCGCCAGGGTAGAGAGCCGACCGGCTGTTTTGATGCACCTGACACCTACTCTAAGCGCTGTGCACCCGGCGCACCAGGGCAAGGTCGACGTATGCGGCGTCCCCTGCCTCGCCGTCTATCAGGTCAAACGGCTCGCCAGGTTCGCCGAAGCGATCGACCACCAGCGCCGCCCCACCGAAGTCGTGGCTGCGGGTGTAGTCGTTGGTGGTGACGATTGTCGTCAGCTGCGCGTCCACAGCCGAGCGCAGACCATTTTCAGAATCTTCGAAGGCGACGCACTCGGCGGGGTCGAGGCCCATCTTTTCGAGCACGTAACAATAAATGTCCGGAGCTGGTTTTTTGGCAGGGACCACGTCCCCGGCGCCGATGCACTCGAACAGCACCGCCCCTTCCTCCCCGAGGGTGCTCGCCAGCAGGGCGGTGACGTTGTCCGGCGTGGTGGTCGTGGCGATGGCCAGGCGCAGCCCGGCCGCCTTCGCTTCTTTGAGCAGGCGTTCAACCCCTGAGCGCAGCGGGATGCCGCCTTCGGTGAGCATGCGCACGTAATGGCGGGTCTTGGCGGCGTGCAGCCCGGCTACAAATTCCGTCAGGTCCGGGGGAGCTTCAAATCCAGGGTGGTAGCGCTCCAGAAAGTGGCGGATGCGCTCTTTGCCGCCGGTGACGGCGAGCAGTTCGCCGTACAGCTCTACCGACCAGTTCCAGTCGAGTCCGGCATCGGCAAAGGCGCGGTTGAAGGCGACGCGGTGGCCATCGCGCTCGGTATCGGCCAGGGTGCCGTCGACATCGAACAGTAGGGCACGCAGTTTTTCGCTCATCGGTCTTCTCGTAAGGCGGGTTGCTGTTCTTCAGTGTCCTACGGCTTTACGCAAGGCGGCCTTGTCCCTGACGGAAGTTACAATGGTGGCGAGGGCGAACGCCCACTGGAGGCCTTTGATGAACCCCAAGGTTGAAATTTATACCTGGCAATTCTGTCCGTTCTGCATTCGTGCGAAGGCTCTGCTCAAGAAAAAAAGTGTAGCCTTTACCGAATATGCCATCGACGGCGACGAGGCGGCGCGCTCTGTGATGGCCGAGCGCGCCGACGGCGGGCGCAGCGTGCCGCAGATATTTATCGACGGCAAGCACATCGGCGGTTGCGACGATCTATACGCACTCGATCGCTCCGGCCAGCTCGATCCGCTGCTTGTCGCTTCATGAAGATTCTTTTTATCGTCGATCCGCTCGAGACCCTCAAACCCGGTCACGACACTTCAGTTGCCCTGATGCAGGCCGCCGCGCGCCGCGGCCACAGCGTTTGGGCGGCGGAGGTGGGCGATTTGCAGGTTCACCACCACCGCGCCGCCGCCCAGGTGCGCACCCTGGCGATCCACCCCGGCCGCACGCCGTTCTATACGGTCGAAGCTGTCGGCTTCTACCCCCTGAGCGAAGCCGACGTCATCTGGATGCGCAAAGATCCGCCGGTCACCTCCACCTATCTCTGGGCCACGCAGATTCTCGATCTGGTCAACGCCGGCCGCGGCGACGGGCGCACAACTTTTGTGCTCAACCGGCCCTCGGGATTGCGCAACGACAACGAAAAGCTCTACGCCCTACACTTTCCCGACTTGGTCCCCGAGACGCGGGTTTGCACCCACCGCCAGGACATCCTCGATTTTGTCGATATCCACAGCCGGGCGGTGATCAAGCCTCTAGACGGCAAGGGCGGCGAAGGAATTTTTCTGCTCGCGCGCGCGGATCGCAACCTCAACGCGATCATCGAGGCGAGCACCGCCTACGGCACCCGCCCTGTCATGGTGCAGCGCTACCTCGAAGAATCGCGCCAGGGCGACAAGCGCATCGTGCTTTTAGCTGGTGAACCGATCGGTGCTCTGTTGCGCGTGCCGCGCGAGGACGACGTGCGCGGCAACATGGCCGCCGGCGGCCGGGTGGTTAAAACTATCCTCAACGAGCGCGACCGCGAAATCTGCCGGGCGGTTGGACCGCGGCTGGTGGCCGACGGCCACTACTTTGTCGGCATCGATGTGATCGGTACTTACCTCACCGAGATCAATGTCACCAGCCCAACCGGAATCTGCGAAATCGATGTGCTGGATGGTGTAGTGTTGGAGGATAAAGTCGTCGACTGGCTGGTCGAATATACGCGCCCCGCACTCGCAAGGAACCTCTAAATTGTTGCAAGCCACGGCATACAAACCTTTGTACAATTGTCGGCCTTAGGGAGGTCCGTATGTTGCATCGCAAGATTTACCAGCTCTCCCGCGAAGGGACAGAAGTCTGGATTTACCTGCGCGATCAAGGGCGTTGGTTGGAGCGAACGCGGATCATCGAGGTCGAAGGGGATCTCGTCACCGTCCGCTACGAAACCGAAGACGACGACGAAATCTGCGCTTGGGAAGAGATGGTTCGCCTGGAAAGCATCGGCTCGGTCACCCGCCGCCTCTCCTCGGTTCCCCGGGGCCGCACCAGCGCCAGCGACCTGCTCATCTCCGACGACTGTCCCGAGGCCGAGCGCATCCAGGACCACCGCATCTCCGATTGAGGCTTCGCCCTTCGCAAACGCCCAGCCCCGCACCCCGGTGTGGGGCTTTTTGCTGGCCCGTCCCCATTTTGTGAAAGGAAGATGAAATGAATGCGGATCCGCGTGATAAGATTTTCCCTAGAGTTGTTCATTTTTCTTGACAAAAATTCGCTGCCCGGGTCTAGGTGACGGCGGGTTTTTAGATTCAAACAGGCAGGGGGAGTGTATGTCCGGGCTACGGGTGGGCGGACTGGTTTTGGGTTGCGCATTTTCAGTTTTGATTGCGGCGGCGGCGGCCGAACCTCTGCCTCCTGTCTCCACGCGGGCGGGCGACCTTGCCCCGGCTGAATGGAACCGCATTGCCCAGGCGGCCGGGCCACCGGTTGCTCCATCGCAACCGGTGGCCCAGCAGGCAAGCGAGACAGAAGCGGACCCCAAGGATGAACCCATCGATCTCGACGAGGTGACCGTCACCGGCACCGGTCGAGCCCAGCGGCAGAGCGAGACGACGACGCCGATTTATATCATCGACCAAAAAGAAATCGAGCAAAAAGGCTCGCGCACCTTGGGAGATGCGATCCGCAACGTGCCGGGGGTGACCACGAATATCTTCGGCGCCGGCTCGGATGTCCACAACGGCTACTTTATCCGCGGCGTGCCCACCACCAGCACGGCCATCCTCATCGACGGCCGTCCGATCACCAACCTCAACCAGGAACACTACGACCCGAGCGAGATTCCTATCAACAACGTCGAGCGCATCGAGGTGATGCCCTCCGGCGGCACGACCCTCTACGGCAGCACGGCCCTGGGGGGCGTCATCAACGTGATCACCCGCAAGCCCACCCGGCCCCTCGAAGGGCAGTTGTCCGTGGAATTCGGCTCCTACGGCTATAGCAAGTACGGCGCTTACTACCAGGGCAAGAGCGGACCGGTTACTTATAATTTCAACTACGAAAATTTCAACACCCTCAACAACTTCTTCTACCGGGTGGAGCGGCCGGTGGGGATGCTGACGGGCACCCGGCCCAACGGCGATTTCAACGCGCGCTCCTACAACCTCGATGTCGGCTACGAAATCGACGCGCGCAACACGATCACGCTCAACACCTACTTGCGCAATTTCGCCAAGGGCATCTCGCCGTTTTCGATCGTCGATACCCGCCAGAACGTCTTTAACGGCCGGAGCGCCGAGCAACTCGGGCTCAACGACGATCACCAATCGCGATTGCTCACCGACACCTGGGGTATCGGCCTCACCTGGGACAGCAAACTGGGTCAGGGCAACGATTCGAAGCTGCAATTTCGCGTCTCGGTGGACCGGGCGCTCAACCGCGAACTCGACCGCATCGGCGACGATTTCAGCACCGAGATTTATCTATTGGGACTGCGCGGCAGCCACGCCTGGCAGATTTCTCCCGGCTGGGGCATCACCTACGGCTTTGACTACCTGCGCGAAATTGGCCGCTCGGGGGTGACGTCGCTGGTCACAGGGGCAAGCACCACCGATTACGACACCAGCCTCGACCGGCCAGCGCTGTTTTTTCTCAACGACTTCAAATTGGCAAGCAACGTCACCCTGACTGCCGGGGCTAGATACAGCATCACCAGCCAGTTCGGCAATTCTTTTGATCCAAATATCGGCATTCGCTGGCAGGTCGCTCCTAACTTTGCCCTGCGCGCCAATTTCAACCAGGGCTTCAAAGCTCCCAACTTTCATGACCTGTTCGGCAAAACCGTCCACAAGGGTAACCCGAACCTGTTGCCTGAACGCGGTTCATTTTTTGACGCCGGTATCGATTGGCAACCGACCCCCACCACGAGCCTGCGCTTCACGACGTTTATCGCCAACATCAGCAACTTGATGTCGCTCAACCTGGCGGATCCGCGCTTCGCGGATTTTGCCTATTTCCAGTCGCTGGGCTACGTCTTCAACGACCGGGTGCGGGTCAATTATCCGTCGGTTTACAACACCGGCTTCGAGATGGGCTTCAACTGGCGGATGGCCCCGAGTTGGGAATTCTTTTTGACCAATACCTACACCGATTCGCGGGTGGTCGAAGGTTTGCGGCCTGAGATCAATCAGACCCAACAGGCGCTGGTGCCCTTTTTGATGGGCCGTGCCGGATTCAGCTACGAAGATCCGAACGGCTTTCGCGCGGCGGTCTTTGCCAACGTCGTGGGCGGTCGCTCGGTAGACACCTACCACGTCGGGCCGGGGGACGCCGAGGTATTCGACCCCGCCGGCAATCCGATATTTATCTCCCACATCGCCAAATTGCCGCCCGGCTCGCTGCTGCCCGGTTATACGACTGTGGATCTGTCGCTTCGGGTACCTGTGGCCCAGGCCATCGTCTTTAATGCCTACATCGATAATCTGCTCAATACCTATTACGAGCGCTCCTACGGCGGTCCCGCCCCCGGCACCAATTTCCGGGTGGGCTTGAAGACGACTTTTTGATCGAATCCGGGTGAAGCGGCAAGGGTTGAAGCGGACACGGTCTTTTTGGCCGCTCTTTGGCTGGGGCTTTGCTTTTGCTATGCACGACAGTCTGTGGGGCGAGAGGCGGAACCCCCTTCGCGCTTCCCCTCTCGCGCTCTCCAGCCTCCCCGCCTCGCGGGGCGTGCCACCCCCCGACACCCCCCCGGACTCGAGGGGGCGGTGGGTGGAATGGGCTTATTCCGACACCTCCCCTAAATACTGTCCGTGATGCTGGTGAACCGAAAAGCACCTGAGCGCACGGCGGGAACTACCATCGGGCCGTAGCGTTCGGCGGCGCCCACCGCGTCGATGTCGCGCAGCAGGTGGGGCAGGCTCTGGTTGAAGCGCAGGTTGCGGATCGGGTAGGCGATCTGGCCGTCTTCGATCCAGAAGGTGCCGTCGCGGGTCATGCCGGTGACGGTCAGCTCGCGGGGATTGATGGCCCGCACGTACCAGGCGCGGTGCACCAGTACCCCCCGCTCGGTGCGGGAGACCAGATCCATCGGGCTCGCCCCGGAGCCGACCATCGTCAGGGGGAAAAAGGTGCCCGTGGGGGCACAGCCTTTGCGGGCGGCCCAGTAGCGGCTATGGTGCAACAGCTTGGGCACACCCTCCCGGATCAGGGTGAGGGGCCGGTTGGGCTGGCCGTCGGGCAAGAAGGGGGCGCTTTGCAACAGCGGATGGGCCGGATTGCGCTCCAGGTGGACTAGGGGGCTGAACATGGCCTCGCCCAGGCGGGTACCGCCGTCGGGGCGGGACATAAACGAGCGGCCTTCGTCCGCCGCGCGTGCGTCTAGATTCCAGCCCACCCAGGCAAGCAGTTCGCCGAAGGCGGCGGGGTGCAAGATGACCGGGTAAAAGCCGGGTTCGACAGCCCGCGGCGACCGGGCGCGGTGGGCGCGGCGGACCACCGCTTCCGCCATTGCGACACAGTCGAGGGCACCAAGCTTCCAGGCGGTCTGTTCCCCCCAACTCGAGCCGTCGCCGGTGCGGGCGGTACAGCTGAAACTGGCGGTGGTCGAACGGCCGGCGGCCCGCAGCCCCCGGGAGTTGCCCACCGCCCGCAGGCGGCTTTCGGCAGCAAGCGTACCGGCTGCCTCGCCGCCCGCCGCCGCCGCTATCCGGCACACCCGCTGGACGATTTCGCCTCGCTCCAGCGGCGAGCAGCGGGCGGTCCTTTCGTCGAAGGCCGCCTGAGGAGCGTCATACATCTGCGGCTCCAAAAGCGGCATCCACTCGGGATCTTCCGGGGCGATGCGCGCCAGGGTCTCCGAACTGCGCAAAGCCGCCTCGATCGATTCGGGATTGCCCACCGTCGCGGTAGCCGTGGCGCCGCGCGAGCCGAAAAAACTGGTGATGGCGATCGAAGCGCGCTCCTGATTGACGTTCTGAATCATCTGATTGCCAGAAAAGCGGCTCAAGGCTTGCGCTGCACCGTCGAGGGAAACGAACACACCTTCAGCTGCGGATCCGGCAATCACTTGGTCGATGATCTCCAGAGCCTGGGTCTTTGAGGCAATCTCGGCGGGCAGAGCGTCCAGAGTCATTGTCCGGCGCTAGGAGTGCGCGATAGAAGACGGCTTGCCGAGCGCTCGCCGGTCGCAACTAGAAAAAGCCCTGCCGGTGGGGCGAGCGTAACCCCGCGGCGCACCGGTTTTAAAAGCCGCGGCTGCACCAGATTCAAATCCCGCTGCAACAGCACTGTGGCAAGGACCAGCTTCATCTCGTAGAGGGCGAAGGCCATGCCGATGCAGCGCCGAGTGCCGCCCCCGAAGGGTAAAAACTCGTAGAGCGAAAAGGTCCGCTCCAAAAACCGTTCCGGCCGAAAGCACTCAGGGTCGGGGTAGGTTTCAGGGCGGTGATGGGCCAGGTAAATGTTTGCAGCCAGGCGGGCACCCGCCTCGTAGTCGCGGCCGACAATCCGCACCCTCTGCCGGGCAACGCGCGGCGAAGCGATCAGCGCCACCGGATAGATGCGCAAGGTCTCCGAGCAGACCGCCCCCAGGTACGGCAATCGGGCGATCGCCTCGGAGTCGGGATCGCTATCCAGACTGTCCAGTTCCGCAAGCAAACGTTCGCGCACCGCAGGCAGATAGTGGATCCAGTAAAAGGCCCAGGCCATCGCCGTGGCGGTCGTCTCATGACCGGCCACAAGCAGCGTCATCAATTCGTCGCGCAGTTCGATATCGCTCATACTCTGGCCCGCCTCGTCGCGCGCAGCGAGCAGCAGGCTCAAAATATCGCCCGCCGCCGGATCGAACCGCTCGCGCCGCGCGCGAATTTCGGCGTACAGCAACGCGTCGATCGCCCCCAGATGCGTCTGCAGTCGCGCCCGAGGGCTCCAGGGACCCCAATCCTCCGGCAACATCAGCAACAGTGCCATATTGAGCGGCGAACTCATCGCATCGAGCATGTCGCCGAGCGCCTGGCGCAGCCGAACTAGGCGCGCTCCGTCGTGCAACCCGAAGACCGCCTGCAGGATCACCCGCAGCGAGATGCGCTGCATGGCACTGCGCACTGAGAAAGGTTTGCCCGGCTGCCAGCGGGCCATCACCTCCTCGGTGACGCGGCGGATGAGGGTGCCGTAGGCGCGCATGCGCTCGCCGTGAAAAGGTGGGGTGAGCAAGCGGCGCTGCTGCTGGTGGCGCTCGCCATCGAGCAACAGCAGCGAGTTGACCCCGAGGGTGGGGCGCAAGGCGACATTGGACGCACCGGCATCGAAGCTGCCCGCCTCGGCGGTAAAAAGCTGTTGGATGGCCTGCGGGTCGCTGAACATCACCAGGGGCGGAAAGACGCCAACGCGCATCGTGAAGGGATCGCCATAGCGCCCGGCGGTCGTGTGCAGATAGTCCGTCGGGCCGCCGATCCACTGCATCAACTGGAAAGGCGAAGGGGAGGAAGGGCCGAGGGGTAAGGACATAGCGATATCCCGAGCTTTGGGCGTGTTTCCATCCACACTAGGCGCTAGTGGACGGGCAACGGGTCGCGGCGGCCGGAGCGCACGGCTGTGGGGATCAAGTAGAGATCCTCAGGCGGGGCGAGGGTGAGTCCGCGGCGGACCGGCAACCGAGATCGCAGATCCGCCAGGCGCAGCTCCACGCGCGCGAGCACTGTGGCAAGGACCAGCTTCATCTCGTAGAGGGCGAAGGCCATGCCGATGCAGCGCCGAGTGCCGCCCCCGAAGGGGACGAATTCGTAGGGTGAAAAGGTCCGCTCCAAAAAACGCTCCGGTCGAAAGCGCTCAGAGTCGGGGTAGGTTTCGGGGCGGCGGTGGGCCAGATAGATATTGGGAATCAAAAAACTCCCGACCGGATATTCGCGATCGAGAATCTGGACAGGTCGCCTGGGAACTCGGGCAAAAGCAATCATACCCACCGGATAGATGCGCAGCGCCTCCGAGCAGACTGCCCCCAAATAGGGCAGCCGGGCAATCGCCTCGGAGTCGGGATCATTGCCCAGGCTATCGAGTTCCGCAAGCAAACGTTCGCGCACCGCAGGCAGATAGTGGATCCAGTAAAAGGCCCAGGCCATCGCCGTGGCGGTCGTCTCATGACCGGCCACAAGCAGCGTCATCAACTCGTCGCGCAGTTCGACATCGCTCATACCCTGACCCGCCTCGTCCCGCGCGGCCAACAGCAGACTCAAAACGTCGTTGGCCTGGGGATCGGGGCGCTCCCGCCGCTCGCGTATTTCGGTGTAGAGCAGTGCATCGATGGCGTCAATCTGGGCTTTGAGCTGGCCCATCGGGCTCATTGGACCCGCATCCTGCGGGAAGATCAGCCGCAATCCCAAAAGCAAAGGCGAAGCGGACCCATCGATCATGCTGCCTAGCAACTGGCACACCCGCAGGTAACGCGGGCCGTCGTGCAACCCGAAGACCGCCTGCAAGATCACCCGCAGCGAGATGCGCTGCATCGAGCGGCGGGCTTGAAAGGGTGTGCCCAGGTTCCAGCGGGCGGTTACCTGTTCTGTGAGACTGCGGATGAGGGTGCCGTAGGAGCGCATGCGCTCGCCGTGAAAAGGCGGGGTGAGCAGGCGGCGCTGTCGCTGGTGGCGCTCGCCGTCGAGCAACAGCAGCGAGTTGGATCCGAAGGTGATGTTGAAAGTGGACGAAGCGTTCGCCCCGCCGGAGTCAAATAATCCGGGTTCAGGGTTGAACAGTTGCTGGAGAGCCTCAGGGCTGCTGAAGAAGACGGCCGTCACCGGCGAGTGGAGCCCCAGCCGCATCGTGAACGGATCGCCATAACGCCGGGCTGTGCGCTCCAAATAATCGGTCGGATGGCCAATCCATTGCAACAGTTGAAGCGGCGGCGGCGAAGCGGGACCGGCGGGTAAAGACATAGGGACGCTCCAGGGACAACAGTGGGTCCCTCCAGGCTAGTCCAGGGATTGCGAACGCGAACTTTGTTCTTAATCGGGGCTGCCCAGGGCGATATCGCGCACGCGCACCGGTACGCAGGCGTGGCTCATCTGGGCAATCTGCATGGGCTCCCCCTTGCCGCAGATATCGGTCCCCCACTGCTCCAGTTCCCTTTGCGGCCCGAGCGCATCGACGCGGTTCCAAAAATCAGTGGTCATCGCGCAGTAGGTGACGTCCTTGAACATATGGACGATCCTGCCCTTTTCGATCTTCCAGAACGCATCGCCGCCAAATTGAAAGTTGCGCCGCTGCTGATCGATCGAATAGCTGCCGATGCCGTCGATCAAAATTCCCGCTTCGGTGTCTGCGATCATCTCCGCGAGCGTGGCGGTAAGCGCCCCCCCGTCCGCACCGGGCTCCAACCCCAGATTTGGAATGCGCACCATCGGCACATTCGCCCAACTGTCGGCAAAGGCACAGCCGTTGCTGGCGGCTCTTCCTAGACGGCAAGCCGTCTCCCGGTCGGTCAGATAGTCGACCAGAATACCGTCCTCCACCACCCGCCAGCTCTGGGCGGGCACCCCCTCGTCGTCCCAGCCGCAGGTGGCCCGTCCCCCCTCCTGGGTGCGATCGGCGCGGAAATTGACCCCCGAAGCGGCGTAGCGCAAGGCCCCCAGTTTATCGGTGGTAGCGAAGCTGGTGCCGGCAAAGTTGGCCTCGTAGCCGTAGACCCGGTCCAGTTCGGTGGGATGGCCGACCGATTCGTGGATGGTAAGAAACAGATGACTGGGCTTGAGGAGAAGCGTGGAGCGCACCCCTTGGGGACCCCGGGGAGCGCGCACTTTCTGGATCGCCTCTGTGGCCACCCGCTCGGTCTGCGCCATCAGGTCCGCCGCATCGATGTGCTCGTAGCCGATGTTGAGGGGCGGCCGCTCGTAGGAGCGCTCCTGGGCGTCGCCATTGGCCACCGCCGTGCAGCTGAAGCCTGGATAACTTCGGTAAATCGTCTGCTCGATGAGCGCCCCTTCGGTGGAGGCGAAAAGTTTCTCCTCGCGCCCAAAGCGCAGGAACGAGCGCACCTTGCGGATGCCTTGATCTCCATAACGCAAGAGCTGCTCGTTAATTTCCAGCAGCAGTTGCGCCTTCTTTTCGACCGGCACACTGAAAGGATCGACCTTGATGGGTGTGATGTAGCTGCCCCGCTCCGGGACGACCGGGACCAGCCGGACGCGCGTATTTTGGGCCAGCCGACTTGCCCGGGCCGTCTCCACCGCCAGAGCCACGGTGCGCTCCACCTGCTCGGCACCCAGCCGGTGGCTCGCGGCGAATCCCCAGGCACCATCGAGGAGCACCCGCACCCCAAAACCGCTGCTGCGCCGCTCACTCAATTCGTCCATCGAGCGATCCCGGGCGGTGAGGCGCTGGGTGTGTTCGCCGGTAAAGCGCACCTCGCCGTACTCGCAACCTGTGCGGCGCAACCGGTCAATCGCCAGCGCCGCGAGTTCTTTGCGGGTGAGCGGGGCGGCCAGAACCATGGGCACTCCTCGTCGGTGGCGGTGTGCCCCATTGTACCTACCGGCGAGCCGGCCATACGGGAGTGCAAAGCATCCGCCATACCGTTTGCAAACGATCGTTGCGGCAGCCTCCAGTGGGAGGGGCGCTTGATTAGCATGGCGAACGGGTAGTGGCCAGGCAGGCGTGTGATGAAGCTTTTGAGCGATCGGTTGGCCATTGACGGTTCTTCCCTGACGGTGGACGATGTCGTCGCCGTCGCCCGCGGCGGTGTACCGGTGATCATTTCGGCGGCCAGTCTGGAGGCTGTGCGTCGTTCGCGCGCCGTTGTCGAAACGTTGCTCGAAGGCGATCAGGCTATCTATGGGATCACCACCGGCTTCGGCTATTTCAAGAACCGGCGCATTCCCCGCTCGTCGCTCGAGCAGTTGCAGCACAATTTGCTGGTCAGCAGTGCCGCCGGAGTCGGAGAACCCTTTAGCCGCGAGGTGGTGCGCGCCATGTTGCTGCTGAGGGCCAACACCCTGGCGCGGGGGTACTCGGGGGTGTGTCCCGAGACGCTCGAACTGCTGGTGGCGATGCTCAACCGGGGGGTGCACCCGGTGGTGCCCAGCCGGGGCTCGGTAGGAGCGAGCGGCGATCTGGCGCCTTTGGCTCACCTGGCCCTGGTGCTCACCGGCGAGGGCGAGGCGGAGGTGGCGGGCGAGGTGCTTTCCGGCAGAGCGGCCCTGGCGAGGGTGGGTCTCGAGCCGATTTGGTTGGGGGCCAAGGAAGGACTGGCGCTCATCAACGGCACTCAAGCGATGAGTGCCCTGGGGGCGATTACCGTCTACCGCGCCCGGCGGCTGGCCAAGCTTGCGGATCTTGCCTGTGCGATGACCTTGGAAGCTACCCTCGGTTCGCGCACTGCCTTTTTGCCCCATTTCCACCGCCTGCGGCCCCACCCCGGTCAGCAAGCGAGCGCGCGCAATTTGCTGGTGCTCACCGAGGACAGTGCGCTCATCGCCTCCCACGCGGGTTGCGACCGGGTACAGGATGCCTACTCGCTGCGCTGCGCGCCCCAGGTGCACGGGGCGAGCCTGGACGCCATCGCTTACGCCGCCGGGGTGATCGCAATCGAAATCAACGCGGTCACCGACAATCCGCTCATCTTCGCGGACACCGGCCAGGTGGTGACCGGCGGCCACTTCCACGGCCAGCCCGTCGCCATGGCCACCGATGTGCTCGCGATTGCCCTGGCGGAACTGGCCGACATCTCCGAGCGACGCACCGAGCGGCTGGTCAACGCCGATTATTCCAATGGTCTGCCGATGTTCCTCACCGAAGCGGGCGGTCTGCATTCGGGCTACATGGTCGCCCAGTACACCGCGGCCTCCCTGGTCTCCGAGAACAAAGTGCTCGCCCACCCGGCCTGCGTCGATTCGATCCCGACTTCCGCCGGCCAGGAAGATCACGTGAGCATGGGCCTCACCGCCGCCCGCAAAGCGCTCAGCGTCTGCGACAACTGCGAGCGGGTGCTTGCCATCGAACTGATGTGCGCCGCCCAGGCGCTCGACTTGCGCGGCAAGCTCACCCCCGGCCGCGGCAGCCGGGCTGCCCTCGGGATGATTCGTTCGGCGATTCCCCATCTGGAATCTGACCGCATCGTCAGCCGCGACATCGAGAAGGTGGTCGAATTGATGGCTAGCGGCACCTTGCTCGCCGCGGTCGAAGCGGCCTGCGGCCCCCTCGATTGAACCGTTGAACTGTTTCGCCGGGATCTATCTTCACCGGCCGGGCGGTCAAAACTCCAACAGGAAGCGGTTTTTTACCAATTACCTGATCTAACGTTCCGTACTCTGCCAGCCGTGGCTGCGCAGATAGTCCTCCAGACTCGTCAACCAAGGAAACTCCCTGCGCAACGCTGCAACGTCGATGTCCGGGCCGACATTTTCGATCCAACGCATCAAATTGGTGACTTCGTCGCCCACCGCTTGGCGCGCCTCGTCGAACGAGATTTGTACGTATTGAACCTGCTTGCCTGTCACCCGCCCAAACAGCTCGGCCATCTGCCGGGCGGTGCTCACGTCGCTCGCCACATCTAGGGCGCGTCCAAGCCATTGCTGGGGATTGGCGAGGGCGAGGACCACAAAATTTGCGTAATTTTCTTCTGAGATCTGGAAGATTTTTGTATCCGGTGAGAAGGGATCGACCAGGCGCCCCTGCATCACCCCGTCCCGGTAAGCCTCCAGGCTGTAGTTGAAGGCCACGGGGCGCAAGATGGTGTGCGGCAGCCCGATCTGCCGGATGTGGCATTCGATCTTCCACTTGCTTTCGATGTGCGGCACACCCGTATGGCGGTGGGCGCTCGCCGCCGAACTGTAGACAAAATGCCCCACTCCCGCGGCTTGGGCCGCGTCCGCCAGTGCCACGCCTTGGGCTGTCTCCTCCGCCTGATCGGTTTCAAAAAACCGCAGCACCGCAAACACCCCGTCAACGCCGTCCAGGGCGCGCTCGACAGAGAGCCGGTCCTCCAGATTCCCCTGCACCAGCGCAGCACCTTGGGCGGCGAGTGCCCGCGCCTTTTCGGCCTGCGGCTCGCGCACCAGGGCGCGCACTCGGAAAGCACCGTCGGCAAGCAATCGGCGGGCCACCGCTCCACCCTGGTTGCCGGTGGCGCCCGTGACGAGAATCAAAGCCGGTTGTGTCAATGGTTGTGCTACCACGTTGTTCTCCTGCTTAAAGGCTTTGCACCGCTCGCCTTTGCAGCGCTCGGAGCCCGGCCCCGGCGAGCTCAACGATCGTAGTGGTAGGCCGCTACCCCGGCCTTGTAAAAAAACGGCGAATTACGGTGAAATCCTGCCGCTTTGCCGGCAAAAAGCCGAAGGTTCCAGGCAACAGGCCATCGGCCGGGTTTTCCATAACATTTGGGTCGATTCTGGACAATACTTCTACACTGTTTGTGCAGACTATTCTACACAGGGAGATCCGACCGCCGATATCTCGGACATCCGCCGCGTAGAGCAGGTCGTCAAAACGGTACCCTCTACCGATCGGCGGCGCTCTACCGGGCCGTGGGCGCCTCAACTTAAAAGCCAATCAGCGAGGCGCGCCATCCGAATCGTTCCCGGTGTCTGCAAGCGCAAATCCCGTCAGTCGAAGGAGATGAGTTCGTCGCCTTCGATCGCGTTGGAGGCGATGGGCCGGTTGTTGGGAAGCGGGCTGTGCTCGGGTACGGGCAGGCCGCCTTTGAAGACCGGGCGGTTGTTGATTGTCGGCAGATTCTCGGCCACCTCGACGGTGCTTGGGAAGACCGGGCGGTAGCCGTAGGGCATGTTGCCTTCAGGATGAAAGCGGCCGGTCGCCTCGACGGGGCGCCCGCCGGGCAGCGGCGTCGTGTCGAGGATCTTCAAGTCGCTTTTGAAAACCGGGCGGGTGGAAACCGGCGGCAGGTTGGTGACCGCCTGGGTTGGATCCGCGAACACCGGCCGCGGAAAATTGTCGCGCAACTGCTCGGGGGCTTTGAACTTGCTCGCCTCGATGGGACGGCCGTTGGGCAAAAAAGTCTGGGGCAATATTTTTAATTTGCTCTTGGCGATCGGACGGTGACCAGGCAGATTGCTCTCAGCCGTCATCTCGACGTCGTCTTTGGTGACCGGGCGATTTTCACCCAGCACGTGCACAATTTTGAGCTTGCTTCTTTCGATGGGACGTCCCTCCGGCAGCGGGGTTTCCGGCAAAATCTCGATATCAGAAGGAAAGATCGGCCGCAGACCGAGCTCTCTGGTGGTGCGGTACACCGTCAGTTCGCCCGCAGGCTGCGTCGCCTTGGACGACTCGACGCGCAGCGCCGGGGCTGTGTGGTACTGGACCGATTCTAGGTGCGCTTCACCGCTTCCTTGGACAATCTCGCCGCCCGCCGGGAGATCACCGTTTTCGGCCTTTCCGTTCGGGAGATTCTTGCTGCTGGGTGCTTCCACCGGACTGTCGCTCATACTGTGTCCCTCTTTGATTACTGCGCCGTCCCGAAAGAAGCCGGGGTAAGTGTAACAATCCATCAAGAACTTCAACGAAGTTCCACTGGCATTATAGAGAGAAACTTCACAAAAGACACGGCCAGTTCGCTTCTGTGCCCGGGGGAGCGCGTCCGGTGCCACCGGCCGTCTGGCTGCGGCCACGACGCGGCCCGCGCCTTGCCGAGCGGTTTTTTCCCCAAAGCCGGAGTCTACACTGAATCTAGAAGTCGCGCGCATCAGGCCAAAATGCCCACCCTCGCCAAACGCAACTGGCGGGCGATAGCCCAGCAGATGGAACAGATTGTCGGCAAATCCGGCGTCGTCTGGACACCCGAGGAGTTGCTGGTCTTCGAGTGCGACGGGCTTGCCAGTTACAAACAGCGCCCTGCCCTCGCCGTATTGCCGCGCACCACCGAGGAAGCCTCGCGGGTGCTCGCGCTGTGCTATCGGGAAGGATTGCCCTTCGTGGCCAGAGGCTCCGGGACGGGCCTTTCCGGTGGAGCGCTGCCGGTCGAAGGGTGCGTGCTGGTGGTCACCGCGCGCATGAACCGAATTTTGGCCATCGACCTGGACAACCATCAGGTGGTCGTGCAGCCGGGGGTGATCAACAACTGGGTCACCCAGGCGGTGAGCGGCGCTGGATTTTATTACGCCCCCGATCCTTCCAGCCAGAGCATCTGCTCGATTGGCGGCAACGTTGCCGAGAATTCCGGCGGCGTGCATTGCCTCAAGTACGGCGTCACCACCAACCATGTGCTCGGCCTCAAACTGGTCCTGCCCGACGGTGAAATTGTCGATGTGGGCGGCCCGGTGCCCGAGAGCCCCGGGTACGACCTGGCGGGGGTATTCGTCGGCTCCGAAGGCACTCTGGGAATCGCCGCCGAGATCACCTTGCGCCTGCTGCGCAGCGCCGAATCGATCCGGGTCTTGCTCGCCGATTTTGCCACCGTCGAGGCAGCGGGTTCGGCGGTCACGGCGATTATCGCGGCAGGGATCGTGCCGGGGGGCATGGAGATCATGGACAACCTCAGCATCAACGCCGTCGAGGACGTCGTCGCCACCGAGTGCTACCCGCGCGACGCCGGGGCGATTTTGCTCGTCGAGGTGGACGGGCTTGCAGTCGAAGTCGAGGCGACGAGTACTCAGGTGGAAGCCCTTTGCCGGGAGGCCGGTGCGCGCGCGGTGCGCTCCGCCACCGACCCCGCCGAGCGGCTCAAACTCTGGAAGGGGCGCAAGGCCGCCTTTGCCGCGATGGGCCGACGCGCCCCCAACTACTACGTTCAAGACGGGGTGATCCCGCGCACGAAGCTACAGTGCGTCCTTCAGCAGATTGAATTGCTGAGCAAAAAGCACGGCTATCCGGTGGCGAACGTCTTTCACGCGGGCGACGGCAACTTGCACCCGCTGATTCTCTACGACGGGCGGATCGCCGGAGAACTCGAAAAAGTCGAAATCCTAGGCGGCGAGATTCTCAAGCTCTGCGTGGCGGTAGGCGGCAGCATTTCGGGCGAGCACGGCATCGGGGCGGAGAAACGCTGCTATATGAGCGACATGTTCACCCCGGCAGATCTAGAGACCATGCAGTGGGTGCGCGCCGTGTTCGATCCGAAGGGCCTGGCCAACCCCACCAAGCTCTTTCCCACCCCGCGCACCTGCGGCGAAGCCGCCCGCGCCGAATCTGAGGCGCGCTTCGCTGCTGTGGAACGGTTTTGATCCCCGTATAGTAGAAAAGCACTGAACGTCCGGGTGGCTTTGAGCGCGATTTCTAGATCGATCTTCCCGACTCTCGAAACGATCGTGGGCAGTGCCGGTTGCAGTTCACTCGCTCGATATGCCCCCGCCGCTGCCCTGCTGCTCAAACAAACGGGTGTCAATCCCGAAACACCCGTGGCGCTGCCGGACAGCCCCGCACTGCTCGCGGAGGTGATGCGCTGCGCCCACCAAAATCGTTGGCGGGTTCTGCCCGCAGGCTGCGGCTCCAAGCTCGGCTGGGGAAGCTTGCCCTCGGACGCCGACTTGCTGGTGAGCACCGCCAGACTCGACCGGCTCATCGAACATGCCGCCGGGGATCTGACCGTCACTGCCGAGGCCGGTATCCGTTTTGTCACCCTGCAGGCGCAGTTGGCCAAGGCCAACCAGTTTCTCGCCCTCGACCCTGCCTACCCCGAGCAAGCCTCCCTAGGCGGGATACTGTCCACCGCCGACAGCGGCCCGCTGCGCCACCGCTACGGCGGCGTGCGGGACATGTGCCTGGGGATTGGCGTGGTGCGCGCCGACGGTAAGCCGGTCAAAGCCGGGGGGCGCGTGGTCAAAAATGTGGCGGGCTACGACCTGATGAAGCTGTTCACCGGCGCCTACGGCACCCTCGGGATCGTCTCGCAATTGACCTTCAGGCTGCATCCGCTGCCCGAAGCCTGGCGCACAGTCGTGCTGAGCCCCCAGCTCCCGCAAGCGCTATCGCGCGCGGCGGCGGCGCTACGCGCCTCAGCCCTGACACCCCTCGCGGTGGAGGTTGCCGACGAGAGCACCTTTGTCGGGTTGGGATTGCACAACCAACCGGGCCTGCTGGTCCGCTTCGGTGGGAGCGAGGCGAGTGTGCGCGAGCAAAGCGCCCAGCTGTTGGCGCTTGCTCCCGGTCTTGGGACGCATATCCTCGAAGGCGAGGCGGACAAAAAGCTCTGGGAGCAGCTGCGCACTCAGTTCTGGCAATCGGCGAGTCCTGAGGCGGTGATCTGCAAGCTCGGCGTGCCGCCCGCGCGGGTGGTGGCAGCGCTGGGGTGCGCCCGAGAGCGCGGTGCCCGCCTTTGCCTGCGCAGCGGCAGCGGCGTGGGGCTGGTGCGCTGGGAGAGGGTCGATACCGCCACAGTCGAAGCGCTGCGCCATTTCTGCCGAGCTGAGGGTGGCTATCTGACGGTGCTCGAAGCGCCGAGCGCCCTCAAAGTCGCCATCGATGTTTGGGATATCGCTCCCGGCGCCGCCGCCCTGATGGCCCGCATCCGCCGCCGGTTCGATCCGGAGCAAATCTTTGCCTGCCGCCCCTTTGGGCCGGGTTGAACTCGGACGGTGTGCCCGCCCGGGTGTACCTTGCAAGCAGGTGCCATTCCAGCGAGTTGACCAATGGAGAACCAGCCCCGGCTTGCCGTACCGAGAGCCTTCGATGCGAATCATCCCCCCGATGCGCAAATGATCGACACCTGCGTGCACTGCGGCTTCTGCCTCGCTACCTGTCCGAGCTACCGGGTGCTCGGCACGGAGATGGACTCGCCCCGGGGCCGCATCTATCTGATGGACGCGCTCAACGAGGGTGAGATTTCCCTCTCGCAGGCGACCGCCGGTCATTTCGACAGCTGCCTGGGCTGCCTCGCCTGTGTGAGTACCTGTCCCTCCGGCGTGCAGTACGACCAACTGATCGCCGCCACCCGCCCCCAGGTGGAGCGCAACGTCGAGCGCTCCGTCCCCGACCGGCTGCTGCGCGCTTTGATCTTCAACCTGCTGCCCTACCCGCGCCGGTTGCGCCCGCTGCTACTTGCGCTGATTCCCTACCAGAAACTTGGCGTGCAGAAGCTGGTGCGCAAAAGCGGCCTGCTGCAAAAATTTGCCCCGCGTTTGGCGGCGATGGAGTCGATTCTTCCTGCAGTGCCCGCGAGCGCCTTCGCGGCCCCGATGCCCGAGCGGGTGGCCGCCCAGGGCAAGCAGCGCTTTCGGGTGGGAATGATCACCGGCTGCGTGCAGCGGCTATTTTTTGATCGGGTCAACCGCGCCACGCTGCGGGTACTCACCGCCATCGGCTGCGAGGTGGTCATCCCCCGCTCCCAGGGCTGCTGCGCGGCCCTTCCCCAGCACCAGGGCCAGAGCGCACAGGCCCGGCAGATGGCCCGCGACCTCATCGACAGTTTTGCCGACAGCAATGTCGATTATCTGATCATCAACGCCGCCGGCTGCGGCCACACCCTCAAGGAGTACGGCCACATCCTGGCGGACGACCCCGTCTACCGCGAGCGGGCCGCCGCCTTTGCCGCCAAAGTGCGCGACGTGCAGGAATTTTTGTACTGGGCCAAAATCCTCGTCCCCCTCCAACCGATTGCCGACGGGCCGCTTGCGGTCGTCTATCAGGATGCCTGCCATCTGCTGCACGGCCAGCGCATCAGCCTGCAGCCGCGCCAGTTGCTTGCCCAGATTCCTGGAGTGCAAGTGCGCGAGCCGGTGGATGCGGCCCTCTGCTGCGGCAGCGCCGGGGTCTATAACATTCTGCAGCCGGAGATTGGCGAGGAACTCGGCCGCCAAAAAGTCGAGAATCTGCTCGCGACCGGTGCCGTGCTTATCGCTTCTGCAAACCCCGGCTGCACCCTGCAGATCCGCAAGCACCTGGAACTGACCGGCCAGGCAGTACCCGTGAGGCATCCCATGGAACTCATCGACGCCGCCATTCGCGGGGTGAAAGTTGCGGATCTTCCCGCAAGCTGAGGCCGATCCCCGCGACAAAAGCCGGTAAATTCTCGCTGTACTATGAGGAGACGCCCGCCAGCCGCTCTTGAATTGCAGTTTCGAGGATCTTCGATGGTCGTCACGCCGCAGCAGTTGTCCACCCTGCCCGCTTTTTGCGAAGGTATCCAGTACTTTGCCGAACCCGGCGACTTTTTTGCGAGCCACAGCAAGCAGCCGGTGATCGCCCAGGGCCAGGTGGCCATCGCCGATGCGACCGATCCCGAGGCGGTCTTCCAAACCCTGCTGGCAGCCGACGCGCTGCGCTACTTGACGTTGCAAATCACTGCAAGCAAGGCCAGCGGTCACCCCGGCGGTTTTGCCAGCAGCGCCGAGGCGGTGGCGGCGCTCTTCATGCTCGGGCACAAAAATATGCCGACCGAAGTGGGTCACCACGCGCCCGGATACTACAGTGCGATGTTCCTCGATCGCTCGCTGGAGGCGATGGGCATCGAGACGGTCACCCAACTGCGCGAGCGCTACCGCGAAAGGCACGGGCTGCTGGGGCACCTGTCGGGCTTCATCCCCGGCATCCTCTCCCCTGCCGGTCCCCTCGGCCAGGGCCAGCACTTTGCGATGGCAGGGGCGAAACTCTATCCCGGTACGCTCTTCCCGGTCACCATCGGCGACGGCGGCCTGGGTGAACCCTACGTGCTGAGCGCCTTCGGCCATTTCCATACCGCCTTTCCCGAGATCACCAACTTTCTGCCGGTGCTGGTCTGGAACGGCTTCAGCCAGGAGCACCACTCGATGGTCTCGACGGTCGGCAACGAAGCGATGATCGACCTCTGGCGCGCCCAGGGCTTTGAAGAGGTGTTCCTTGTCGACGCCAAGTCCTTTGAGGATCAAGACCAGCAGGGCGGCCCTTACGTCGACAGCACCGGCTTCGGGTTCACCCAGCGGCTCGCCTTTACCGCCGCGGTGCTCGCCGCCGCCCACCGGTCCGCCCAGGCGGCCCTCGGGGGAAAATTGTGCGTGCTGATCATCAAACAGCTCAAAGGTGCGGGTGTACATGCCCGCGGCGCCAAATCCCACAACCTCTACGCCCAGCACACCCTCGACAACCCCGAGATTGTCTCGGCCCTGCAAAGCCGTGCCCTCCCCCCGGAGGCCTGGGCTCTGGTGCGCGCCAATTTCGAGCGCGCCGGGGGCGGCCCGGCGGCCCGGGTGGCGGTCACCGAGTCGGTCAGACCCCTGCCGCAACTGGGAGAATTGCCCTGCGAAGCGTTTGAAGTGGGCGGCCCTGCGAAGGTGGCGACCACAGCTATGGGCAACCTGGTGGCCGCCGTCGGCCGCGCCGACCGCAGCTTTATCGTCAGCAACGCCGACGGCAACGAAGCCTCGGGCATCGCCAACATCAACCAGGCGCTACGCATCGTGCACCCCACCGCCGATGCACTGTACTACCAGGAGCCAGGCGGACAGGTCTACGAACCTCTCAGCGAGGATGCCTGCGCCGGACTTGCCGCCGCCCTGTCGCTGTTGGGCTGCCGCAGCCTCTGGTGTTCCTACGAGTCGTTCGCCATCAACGGATTGCCCATCTGGCAGACGGTCACCCAAGCGATGGCCGAACTGCGCCGCCCCACCCCCTCGGCCGTCTGCCTGTTCACCGCGGGCGCCCTCGAACAGGGCCGCAACGGCTGGACCCACCAGCGGCCAGAGATCGAAAACTACTTTGCCGCCCTGATGCGCAACGGCAACGTCTATCCGGTATTTCCCGTCGATGCCAACAGCATCCAGGCGACCTACGCCTGGGCTCTGGGTACCGTCAACAAGGGTATCGCCATCTTTGCCAGCAAGACGCCCCTGCCGGTGCGCATCACCCTCGATCAAGGCCGTCAAGCCCTGGCCGAGGGAGCGATCACTCTACTCCAGAGCAGTGAGACGCCCCGGGTCACCTTTGCCGTGGTCGGGGACATGGCCCTGCTGCCGGTCTTCGAAGCCGCTCAATCGCTCGCAGCGCTGGGCATCGCCGGCCGGATCGTCTCGGTGGTCAACCCGCGGCGGCTCTACCGGCCCAGCGACGTTGCCTGGCAAAGTTGCTCCAAAGCGGACGGCGAATTTCTCAGCGACGAGGGTTTTGAGCGGCTGTTCGGCGCCGAAGTGCTCGTCGGAGTCACCGGCGGCGCCGGCGGCATGCTCGAACCGGTATTCCTGCGCTCACAGGCCCGCCGACGCGAAACTTTCTGCTGGAAGCGCGGCGAGACCACCGCAAGCCCGGGCGAACTGATGGCCTTTAATGGCCTGACCGCCGCTTCCCTGTGCGAGCGCGTTCAGCAGCTGCTGGTTTAGAGAACTTTTGCCAGGCGCCGCTCGTCTCCCTGCCCCATCGAAGGGAAAACCGCATCGGACCGTTCTCGGTCGAGCCATTCCCCAAAGTGGGATTTAATGGGACAGTCCCTCCGGGCCTTTGCGCATCCTGACTTCCCCACGCAGCCTGGTGCACCTTTGAAGCGGAAACTGCAATGAACGGCGGCACCCATGTGGCCATCGCCAACCTGGCTTACCTGGCTTTGGGTCTGGTGACCCAGACCCAGGGCTGGTCTTTGCCGGTCGACTGGTCCCATCTGGCGGCGGTATCGGTGGCCGGGGTACTCGCCGATATCGACTGCCCCACCTCCTGGTTGGGCTTGCAGGTGCCGCTGCTGAGCCGCCTGCTGGAGCGGAATCTGGGCCGCCGCGGTTGGATGCATACGTTTTGGGCGGCCTTGCTGGTGAGTGTGCCCTGGCTGGGAGCGAGTGGGAGCCTGGCCTTGGCCGTGTTCGTAGGCTACACCTCCCACCTGGCGTGCGATGGGTTCACCTGGCCGGGCCTGCGCCCCTGGCCGCCGTTTCCACTGCCCTTCGGGGTGGTGCTGTTTCGCAACGGCGGCTTTTGGGACGTGGTTATCGGCATGGTGGCGATTATCGGCAGCTGGATCTGCCTGGTCCACCGGGTCGGTTCCGCTGCCGCCCGCGCTATCGAAGATCCGCTGACCTGGGGCCTGATCTTGCTGTTGGTAGCCCTGCTGCCGGGATGGCTACTGTCCACCACGATCCGGCGCATCTGAATTTACTATGCAATTTACACGTACCCCGCGGGGACCGATTCTTGACTCAGCCCTTCCTGACCTTCAAGCGGCCCTTATGGCGCGACCAAATGCATGCATTCTCGTCGATCCGGGCAGGCGAGACGCGGAGAGACGACATTTTGTAGCAATTGCTACAGATATTTTGCGAAGCGGTATTGTATTAATTATTCTAAACCCTTCCCTGTGACTCTTGCTGGTTGGATGTTTAGGCTACTTTTTCTGGTTGGCGCCTGCGTCGGCAGCTTTTGTTGGGGCGCTACGCTGTTTATCTGCTGCACACCTGGCTACTGCAGTGCCCTCGCCAATATATTCGACTAGTTTTGCTATATCGGGCCTATTCTAGTGTTTCCGCGGGTCCGAGCGCCTTCATCGGTACTGTCGAGTGATTCGCTGTATTCAAGAGGGGGTGACCAAGTTACTACCTTCAGCAATCTTTTCAGCAATCTTTCTGTACATCCACGACGGTGCTTGACGAACTAACGGAGAGTCATCTTTAAAATTCCGCAAGGCCTTTCGGCATTCTGCAGAAGCGCAAAGGGCGCTCCACAGGAGGCACAGGAGGAATGATACGTCGTCTGTCGGTCTAATTCACTCCGAAGGAGGAGTCTAAGCATTGCCATCTACGGAATAATGCATTTATCCGCAATCGACATGAGCCAATGGAGTTACATTATGTCTCGTTCACCCACGGAACATGACAGCGCCAGGGTTGCGGTCATATCCGATCACCCGCTCACAGCTTATGCACTCAAAAAGCTCATTGAGGAGTGCACACCGTTGGATCTGGTTTTGCATGTAACCACCGGATCGATCAGCCGCGAAATATTTACGCAGACTCCTATCGACTTTGTCATCTTTGAAGTGCGTTCTATTGGGCCTTTCGAGCATCAAATCGTTCAGAATCTGCGAGCCTGGTCTCCGCAGTTGCGCCTACTGGTCGTGCTTTTGTGCGCGAACCTTGAAGGTGCGACCAGGTTCATGGAGTCGGGGGCCGACAGCCTTTGGACTGAGCAATCTTCGGTCTCGGTTCTGCTGCGGGCGATGCGTAAAACCACCCTGGGACAGCGGTGGGTCGATCCGGCCTGCGAGGGCACCCGGACGCTGCCTGAATCGAACCAATCGCCCCAGATTACTGCCTCGCCGGTGGTTCCAGACCACCGCGCCGGGGGCACCCAGGCCGTGTCGCTCTCCCGCCGCGAGCGCGAGATTTTGCAACTGATTCAGCAGGGATTTTCTAATCAGCAGATTGCCGATCATCTCTATTTGAGCGTCAACACCGTCAAAAACCATATGAGCCGTATCTTCGCCAAGCTCAGCGCCACCAACCGCACCCAGGCGGTGCTCAAGGCGATGAGTTCTGGCGGCGAATAAGCCAGCGTGCGGGCGTGCTAAGCTAACCCTCTATGCATCGCACTTCGGCAACGGCGGGCAGCTGGCAACCGCAAGGCCAGGGGACTACCCTGATGGAGCAGACGGCGGCGCCGCTTATCTTTTTGAGCGCAGCCGATACCGAGATTCAGGCGCTCGCCGCCGCTCTTGAGCATCTGCCCGTTGGGCTGGGCCCCGTGCGGGCGGCAAGCCTGCTGCAGCTATCTCAGCAGGTGGCTATCGACCACTACGCCGAGACGGTCCTGGCCCACAGCCGGGCTATCGTGCTGCGGCTTTTGGGCGGCCGGGCTTACTGGTCCTACGGGCTGGAGGTGGTCTGCGCGCTGGCGCGCGAACGTGGTATCGCTCTGGCGGTGCTGCCGGGCGACGAGCAGCCCGATTTGGAGTTGCTCGCGTGCTCGACGGTGGATCTGGTGGTGGCCGAACGGCTCTGGCGCTACTGCCGCGCCGGTGGTCCGCTCAATCTCGGTCGCGCTCTGCAACTGCTCTGCGACTGTGCTTTGGGGAGCGCGTTCGATCCTGGCCCGCCGGTGGAAACACCCCGCAGCGGCCTGTACGAATGGGGAGGCACACCCCGACCGGGACGAGCGCCGGTGGGGGTGCTTTTTTATCGCGCCCACCTGTTGAGCGGCAACACGGCGGCCATCGATGCGCTGTGCGCGGCGCTCGACGCACGCGATCTGCAGGCGCGCCCGATTTTTGTCAATTCGCTGCGCGATCCGGACGCCGCAGCCCAGCTCAAATCGCTGCTTACGGATGTGCAGTGTTTGATCAACACGACCAGTTTTTCGCTGGCCCGCCTGCCCGGTGAATCGGACGGGGCGGAGCCGCCGGATCTCTGGGCGGCCCTTGATGTGCCGGTGATTCAGGCGATCTTCGCAGGCTGCACCCGCGATGATTGGCAGGCCGGTACCGCCGGGCTCTGGGCGCGCGACGTGGCGATGAACATCGCTCTACCGGAGGTCGATGGCCGCATCGTCGGCCGCGCCGTCTCCTTTAAGCACGCTGCATCGGTGGCTGCGTCCCTCGAAGCGCCGCTGAGCAGCTACCGGCCGGAGCCAGACCGGGTGGCCTTCGTGGCGGCATTGGCAGCACGCTGGGTGACATTGCGCCGCACGCCCGTCCCTCGCCGCCGCATCGCCTTGGTGCTGGCCAATTACCCCAACCGCGACGGCAGGCTCGCCAACGGCGTCGGCCTCGACACTCCCGCCAGTTGCGCCGCCATCCTCGCCGCCCTCGCCGCCGTAGGCTACGATACCGGCCCTCGGCCACTGCCTGCCGACGGCGACGCGCTGATGGCACAGCTGACGGCGGGTCTCACCAACGACCCTGAGGGCTTCGACTGGCGCCCACTCGGGCAGTGGGTACCTTTTGACGATTACGAACGCTTTTTTGCAACTTTGCCGGTGGCGGTGCAGGAGCAGGTGCGCAGTCGCTGGGGACCGCCGCCGGGTGAGTGGGGCGGGCGCCCGCAGGGGCTGCCGGTCAGCGGAGTGCGCTTCGGCAATCTATTCGTGGGCATCCAACCTGCCCGCGGCTACGACGCCGACCCTGCTTTCAGCTACCACGCCCCGGACCTGGAGCCTCCCCACCCTTACTTTGCCTTTTACCACTGGCTGCGCGACATCTGGGGGGCGCAGGCGATCGTGCACGTGGGCAAGCACGGCAACCTCGAATGGTTGCCCGGCAAGGCCAACGCCCTGGGGCCGGAATGCTTCCCGGAGGCGGTCTTTGGTGCGATGCCCCACCTGTACCCGTTTATCGTCAACGATCCAGGCGAAGGTTCCCAGGCCAAACGGCGCACCCAGGCGGTGATCGTCGATCACCTGACGCCGCCGATGGCCCGGGCCGAGACCTACGGCGACCTGCTCGATCTCGAAAACTTAATAGACGAATACCACGAAGCGGCCAGCCTCGACCCCGATCGGCTGCCGGTCATTCGCTCCCGGCTTGCCGAACTCATTCGCCGGACCCAGCTGCACCGCGACTTCGGCCGGGCCGAGCCTCCCTCTGAAGCGGATTTGCCTGCCTTTCTCACCCTCGCCGATGGCTATCTGTGCGAACTAAAAGAAGCACAAATCCGCGACGGTTTGCACATTCTAGGCCGTCCGCCCACCGGCGAGCAACGCCTCGGGTTGCTTGCGGCCCTGGCGCGGGTGGGAAGCAACGGACGCCCCGGCCTCACCCAGGCCCTCGCCCGCGATCTAGGTCTTGAATTTGACCCGCTCGCAGCCGACGGCGCCTTGCCCTACGGCGGCGCAGCCCTGTCCGGTTGCCGCACGGTGGGCGATGCGATCGAAAAGCTCGAAGCGTTCGGGCACGACTTGCTTGCCCAACTGCCGGTGCTCCCGGAGGGTTTGCCCGCCACCTGCGCGGTGCTGGGTTGGGTGCGCGCCTTTCTCGATCCGGCCCTGGCTGCCACCACCGACGAAATCACCGCCCTGCTGCATGGCCTAGCCGGTGGTTTTGTGCCGCCCGGTCCGAGTGGTGCCCCGACGCGGGGCCGGCCGGAGGTACTGCCCACCGGGCGCAACTTTTTTTCGGTTGATTTGCGGGCGCTTCCCAGCCCGAGCGCCTGGGATGTCGGGCGGCGGGCGGCCGAGGCGCTCGTCGAGCGCTACACCCAAGATTGCGGCGAGTACCCCCGCGAGATCGGTCTGTCGATCTGGGGAACCAGCACGATGCGCACCGGCGGCGACGATCTGGCTCAGGCGCTCGCCCTGCTTGGGGTGCAGCCGGTGTGGGACCGGACCACCCGCCGGGTGATCGATTTTGAGATTTTGCCGGTCGGCACCCTCGGCCGACCCCGCGTCGATGTCACCCTGCGCGTGTCGGGCTTTTTTCGCGATGCCTTCGCGAACCTGATCGATTTGTTCCATAGCGCGGTGCTGGCTGTGACCCGCCTGGACGAGCCGGATGAGGACAACCCGCTTGCCGCCGCGGCGCGCGAAGAAGCGGCCGCGGGCGATGGGCTGTTTCGGGTCTTCGGTCCCAAACCCGGGGCCTACGGCGCCGGATTGCAGGGGCTCATCGACTCGCAAGCCTGGCGGGACGAAGCGGATCTGGCGCGCGCCTACTTGAACTGGAGCGGCTACGCCTACACAGGCAAAGGCGACGGGGTGGCCGCCCCCGCCGCCCTCGCGCGCCGGTTGCGCCGGATCCAGGCGGTGCTCCACAACCAGGACAACCGCGAGCACGACCTGCTCGATTCGGACGATTACTACCAGTTTCAAGGGGGGATGACCGCGGCTTCCCGGGTGCTCGCCGGCCGTCAACCGAAGACCTATTTCGGTGATCACTCCCGCCCCCAAAATCCGAAAGTCCGCGCCCTGAGTGAAGAGGTCTCCCGGGTCTATCGCTCGCGGGTGGTCAATCCCAAATGGATCGCGGGCATGCTGCGCCACGGCTACAAGGGGGCCTTTGAACTGGCGGCGACGGTCGATTATCTGTTCGCCTACGACGCCACCGCCCGCTGTGTCGAAGATTTTATGTACCGGGGAGTGGCTGAGCGCTATCTATTTGACCCGGCGGTGCAGGAGTTCGTGCGCGCCAAAAATCCCTGGGTGCTTCGGGATATGGCCGAGCGGCTGCTCGAAGCCCACCAGCGCCAGTTGTGGCAGGACGCCCCCGCCGAGTTGCTCGCCCGCCTGCGCGAACTGGTGCTCTCCTCCGAGGAAGCCATCGAGACTCGCGGTGTTCCCCATCCCAATGCCCAATTTCCACCTCCAGGGCGCATACTATAGCCAGTCTGGCATTACTTCAGAAATACCACTGTCACCCCGTTGCCGCCCTCGGTGCGATCGGCAAATTCGAAGCGGGCGACGCGTGGGTGGCGTTCGAGAATTTCGTGGATGCCGTCGCGCAGTTTGCCGGTACCGTGGCCGTGGATCACCCAGAGCGGCCCGCGCTGGCGGTTCAGTTCCGGTTCAAGAACCGCTTCTGCCTCCGCGACGCGACGCCCCCTGAGATCGATGGTCTGCGCTTCGGTGCGCACCAGCGGTTCTTGCTTGGGCGGTGCAGGAGGACGGGGAACTTCGGCCGGGGGCCGCGGCTTCGGCCGGGGCGCCGGGCTGCCGGGTCGCCGCAGTTGGCTTGCAGAAACGGTGAGCTTGAGCACGCCCACCTGCACACGCACCTGATCGCCGTTGTCGGGAGGGCTCAGTACTTCACCCATCTGGCCGAGCGGAATAATCTCGACTTTGTCCCCCGGTTGGGGGCGGTACTCGGCCGGGGCTGCGGGCTCCTCGCCCCGGTACGCTTCGCCAATGGCCCTGAGCGCCTCGGAAGCCTGCTGGGCTTGCTGGGCGGTGGCATCGCCGCGCTGGAGCGTGCGGATCACCCGGGCCACCTCGGCGCGGGCCTCAGCCACCGCCTCGCGCACCTGCTGGTCCTGGCGGGCGCGGGCGGTCGCCTCGCGCGCGTCAAGGAGCACCTGCTGCCTGAGCAAATCCGACTGCAGCCGCTCAACTTCACCCCGCAATCGGGTAGTGGAGCGCACCTGCTCCTCCTGGGCCTGCAACTGCTCCTGCAGAGCGCTGATCACCCGATCGAGTTCGACGTCGCCCTCGCCCAGGCTCGCCTGGGCCGCCGCCACCACCTGCGCGTCGAGCCCGAGCCGCTCGGCAATCGCCAGGGCGTTCGAGCGCCCCGGTATACCCCACAGCAGACGATAGGTGGGCGAGAGGGTGGCCAGATCGAATTCGACCGAGGCGTTTTCAAAGTGGGACTGGGTGTATTTGAGCGCTTTGAGTTCGCCGTAGTGGGTGGTGGCGAGCACCAGGCCCGCCCGCTCGGCCAGGTGCACCAGCAGGGCGCGGGCGAGGGCGGCGCCTTCTTGGGGATCGGTACCGGCCCCCACCTCGTCGAGCAACACCAGCGCCCCGGGGGTGAGGGCCGCCAGAATCCGCACGATGCGGCGAATATGGCCGGAGAAGGTGGACAAATTTTGCTCGATCGACTGCTCGTCGCCGATGTCGGCCAGCACCCGGTCGAACCAGGGCAGCACCGCCGGCTCGCGGGCGGGCACGAATAGCCCCGCCTGGGCCATCAGCACCACCAGGCCGAGGGTCTTGAGGATCACCGTCTTGCCGCCGGTGTTGGGGCCGGTGATCACAACCGCCCGCACCGCCGGGTCGACGGGCAGATCTACAGCGACCACCGGGGTACCCTGCTCGTGGCGCTCCTGCCAGACCAAAAGCGGATGGCGCACCTGTACCAGCCCGCAGCCGCCCCCGCCGAAGCGAGGGCGCACCGCCCCCAGCCAGCTTGCGTAGCGGGCGCGGGCCGCCGTCAGGTCGAGATCGACCAGCACCCGGTGCAGGTGCAACAACTCCACAGCCCGCTCAGCGACCAGAGCGGCCAGTTCTGCAAGGAGGCGCTCGATTTCGGCCTGTTCGGCGCGCATCCCTTCGACCAGGCGGTTGGTGGTGTCGATCACCGCCATCGGCTCGACAAACAACGTCTGACCGCTGGCGGAGGAGTCATGGACAATCCCCGGCACCTGATCGCGGTGGCTGACTTTGACCGGCACCACGAAGCGTTCGCCCCGCTGGGCGATTAGACTTTCCTGAAAGCAGTGGGCCCGCCGTTGCAACAGGTGCAACAAGATCCGCTGGATCTCGGCGCGCAACCGCCGGTGGCCCGAGCGCAGATCGCGCAACTTCTCGCTCGCCCGGTCGGCCACCTCGCCAGTGTCGTCGATACAACGGTAAATTTCTTGCTCCAACTCCGGAAAAGTACGCACTTCGACCACCAACAGCGCCAGTTCCGCCGCCTGGGCGCCATGCTCTTCGATCACCCGGCGCAGGCGGCGGGCAGCTGCCAGGGTCGAGGCAAGGGCCAGCAGCGCTTCACCGGTGAGCAGCCCCCCCCGTTCGGCGCGCTCGACGTCGCAGGCAATGTCGTGCACCCCGTCAAAGGCGAGGCCGCCCGGGACACTCTCGGCCAGCCGCAGGGCCTCCTCGGCGCGCTGCAGCCAGTTTTCGGCTTCGCTGCGCGCCTCGAAGGGCAACAGCGCCTCGCATTCGCCCTTGGCCGCCTTGGTCTGGGCAAAGGACGCCAGCTGAGTGCAAAGGCGCGCCCAGCCCAGCAATCCGCGCGTTTCAGCACTGAGGTCGGCTAGCAGCACAATGGGCAAATCAGGTGAGCTTGTGAAAGATGACGATGAGCCGCACCCCCAGGATCGATCGTAGTACAGGCCATCGCTTTTGGCCGCCGGGCGTCTATGCCGTACGATAGACTGCCGAGTATGCAAAACTGTTGGCAATTGCTTTTGATGCACCTGGACCGCCAGAACGATGCTCACCACAATGAATTCAACCCCAGAACCGGTCTCCGACAAAACCTGCAGCAACTCCGCCCAGCGCATTTTGGAGACGGCGGAGTACTTTTTTGCTCGGTTGGGGTTTATGGGCACGCGCGTCGATGAGATTGCCCGCGTCGCTCACATCAACAAGCGCATGATCTACTATCACTACGGCAGCAAAGAAGGGCTGTACCAGGCGGTGCTCGAAAAGCACCTCAAGCCGATGATCGAGATGAGCCGCCACGTGCTGCAGACGGACCTGCCCCCCGCCGCGATGCTGGAGCGGCTGCTCCATACGTACTTTGATTTTCTGGCCACCCACCGCGTCTACGTGCGGCTGATCAGCTGGGAGGTGCTCGGAGAAGGCAACCAGCTGAGCAACCTCGGTTTTCGCCGCCAGACCTTCGAGCAGGTGGTTCATTACTTCGAGGTGGCCCAGAGGCAGGGTCAGCTGCGTCCCGACTGCGATGTGAGCCGCACGCTCATGGCGGGGATGCTGCTGTGCTACTCGTACTTCTCCCAGATGCAGTATATGCAGAGTTTTTACTCGGAGATCCTCGACGACCCCGAACAGTACGAACACTGGAAGCGTTCGGTGTTGGCGATGCTTTTGCGCTCCTGCGGCCTCGAACCCGCCTGAAGCGCCAAATCCCTCCCGGTGTGGCATCGTTGAATCTATGATTCTGCTTACCGGCGCCACCGGTTTTATCGGTTCGCACACCGCTCGAACGCTGCGCGAGCGCGGCCTTGCTGTACGCGCTCTGGTGCGCTCGGGGGCGGACACCTGTGCGCTTAAAGCTCTGGAGGTGGACCTGGCCACGGGCGATCTGGCCGACAAAGCCTCCCTTGTCCGCGCCTGCGCCGGGATAGACGAGATTGTCCACCTAGTCGGGATCATCCGCGAACTGCCGCCGACGGTCACCTTCGAGCGCATCCATGTCGAGGGCACCCGTAACCTGCTTGCGGCTGCGACCGAGGCCGGAGTGCGCAAATTCGTCTACATCTCCGCCATCGGTTCTCGGCCCGGTGCCACAGCCCGCTACCACCAGACCAAGTGGGCCACCGAAGCCCTGGTGCGCTCCTCGGGACTGAGCTGGGTGATCTTGCGTCCCTCCGTGGTTTTCGGTCCGGGAGACGAATTTATCAATCTGCTGGCCAACGATCTGGTGCGCAAGCCGCCCTTTATTCCGGTCATCGGCCCCGGCACCCACAAGTTGCAACCCTTGTGGGTCAGAGATCTAGCCGAAGTGATCGCCCGCTGCACCACCAGCTCGAGCTTCGACGGCCGCATCCTCGAAGTGGGTGGCCCCGAGCAGTTGAGCCTGCGCGAGATTCTGGCGCTGCTGGCCCGGCACCTGTGCGTGCGCAAACCCTTCGTCTCGATTCCAATCGCCCTCGTGCAGCCCGCTGTCGCCCTGGGTAGCGCCGTCGCCCCACAACTGTTGCCCATTACCGCCGATCAACTGACGATGCTTCAAGAGGACAACATCACCGCCGAGCGACCCTTCAGCGGCGAATTGCAGATGCCGCTAACCGACCTGGCCACCGGCATTCGGGAGTATCTCCAAAATTAGGGCGGTGCTTTATCATTGTTTAAGAAATAATTCGGGTCCCCAGATGGAAGTTCTTAAGTGGGTTGTCACGATCGTCGTGCTGTTGTTTGTGGCCATCTTCGCCTTCGGCTTCCTGTCCGGGGATCCGAGCCGCAACCCCGGCCGGGGCGGCGGGCAGTAGAGAGATGTCAGGTGTCAGCGTTGGTTCGCCGACACCCGAATTTTTGAACTCAATGCGCGCCCGAGCCGATGGCGGCCCCGACCGGGGCGGGCTGCAACAAGCTGAGCAAATGGCCGTCCGGCGTGCGCATCGCCGCCACCTTGCCGAAGGAGGGCTCGCGAACCCGACCTTCGAGCCTCGCTCCCAGGGCTTCGAGCGACGCCATAGTAGCCCCCAGGTCATCGACGACGAAGCTGAGAATCGGCGAAGCGCCGGCCGGGTGAGGATTTTCTGCGTAGTGCAAAGCGAGAATGGTTCCCCCGGTCTCCACCTCGCCCCAGCCGGGCGAGGCCGTCTTAACGGTCAGCCCCAGGCCTTCGCTGTAGAATTTCGCCGCCGCCATCACGTCCGGGACCATCAGCATGATGTGTCTAAACTGGACTGTCATCGGTCTATCCTCCGTCTCAACCAGCTTTAAGCTAGCAGAGCCCTGATTCGGTATGCTGAGTTCATGCAGCAGGAGTGTTCATGCCGTACCTTCCGGCTCTGCCGCCCGCACCGCCGCCCCTGGTGCGTCTGGTCCAGGCGGATCCCCAGGCGCCCGCCGAAAATCCGCCCCCTGAGCGTGCCCGCGATCTGCAGGCCCAGGGGGCGGGCCAGGCCCAGGATCTTTCTGCCGGCATCGACAACACCGCCCTGCAGCCGCGCGAGGAGGGGGTGCCCGTAGGCGGCGCGCTCAAGCCTGGCGAGGAGGTTTTCCTGGATGCCGACACCCAGCAGTACGACCAGATCAATCGGGTCTTTACCGCCCGGGGCAACGTCAAGATGCGCCTGCGCGAGGTTTTGTTGAGCGCCGACCAGATGCAGGTCAATCTGGACACCCGCCTGGCCGTTGCCGAGGGCAACGTCAAGCTGGTGCAGGGCGAACAGCGCATCGCCGGTACGCGCATGGAATACAACTTTGCCCGCAAAGAAGGCGTCCTGCTCAATGCCACCGGCCGCATCGACACCAAGGCCGAGAGCAAAGTGCGCATCAACACGCCCCTGGCCGCCGATCTGACCGGGGCTTCCGAGCTGCCGCCCCCGCCCAAGCCCCGGGGCGGCATCTTGCGCTTCGAGGCCAAGCGCATCGTGTTCAACGCCGAAGGTTGGCGCGCGGAGGATCTGCGCGTCACCCCCGACCAGTTCGACCCGCCCGAACTGGAGCTGGTGAGCGCGCGGGCGACGTTGCGCGAAATCGGTCCGGGCAGCAACCGCCTGATGATCGATTCGGGGACGCTTTTTTTTGATCAAAATTTCGCGATGCCCTTTCCGGCCATCGAGAGCGTGATCGACAACGAAAAGCGCAAGCCCCCCTACGAAGTCGGCTCCGACTTTCTCGACAAAGGCGGCGTCTACTACCAGCAAAACCTTTATGTCGAATTTGCCAAGAACATCACTTTTCAAATCTCACCCCAGCTGTACATTCAGCAGGCCCTCAGTTCCAACAGCTTCTTGGATCCCAAAAATTTTGGTCTGCAGAACAAATTGAGCGTCGAGTACGACAACGGCCAACTCACCCGCCTGTTCTCCGAGATCAACGGCCTGGTGCTCGACGATCTTGAAAATCGCGTGCGCGCCCGCCTCGAACACATCGTCCCCGTCGGCGACCACACGCTGACTTTTAGTTACGCGTACCGGGAGCGCTTTTTTAACTATTTGCTGGGCTTTCAGACGGCCCAATCCAACCTCGGCATCACCCTCGATTCGTCGCTGATCACCCTCGGAAGCTCGGGCGTGCGGCTTTCCTACCAGGCCAACGCCGCGCTCATCTCCGCCAACAGCGATCAGCCGCAACTGGACAGGCAGCCGGATTTGAGCCGCTTTCGCGTGGCAGGCTCGCTTTCAAAGACCATCACCCTGCTGCAGGCGGAGTTTCTACCACTATCGCGCGAGACCCTGCGATTTACGCAAGTACCAGTCACCCCCGGTTTGTTTCTCGATGTGGGGACTACCCTTGTCCAGTCGTGGTACTCCAGCGGCGACAGCCAGGGCTACCTGGGGGGGCGCGTGAGCCTGTTCGGCATTTTGGGCCGCTTCAGCCGCGACTTTCTCGATTACACCGCCCTCAACCTTTCGTACAACAACGGTTTTGTGAACGGCGAATCGCCCTTTTTGTTCGACCGGGTGGCTTCGCGCGAGCAAGTGTTCGCCGGCATCATCCAGCAGATCTACGGTCCCCTGCGCTTTGGAGTGCAGACCGGCATCGATCTGACCTTCGGGCGCGCCGTCGATACCTTCTACACGGTCAGTCTTGATCGGCGCACCTACTCGCTGTCGATCACTTACAACCCAGTGCGCCAGACCGGCGGCTTTCAGTTGCGGGTGGATGATTTTAATTGGGGCACCAATGCCTACGGTCGCCCCGATCAAGTCACCGATGTGGTCGGCGGCGTCGAGCGGTTCAACCGCAACGGACCGGGCAGTCCGTGAACCCCTGCGCTGCTACGATGGCTGGAGAACTCTGGGCAGGAGTATGAAACCGACGCTGCTGATCTGCGAGCGCAAGGTGGACGATACCCTCGTGCTGCGGGCTTATCGCATCGAGGAGCACCACGTGGTCGCTGTCTGGGGGTTGAGCGGCACGCCATCGCCGCCCAAACGCTTGCTCTACGAAAATTTCGACGAACTCGACCGCAGCTGGTCCACCTTCGCGGCCATGGATGCAGCCACACTGCACCACGAACTCAGCCAGCGGCGCGAGGGCCTGCAGCCGCGCCTGCCGCGCATCCAGCGCAATCCCAGCCGGCGGCGCGACCGGCAAGGGGATTCCCCCGCCGCCGCAGAGCGGCCCTACCGGACAGGGGACCGCCCCGAGCGCCCGCGCATCGAGCGGCCCCGCCGCTTCAACCCTCAACCCGGCTCCTAGCATGGACTCGGTCGTCGCCATCGATCTCGGGGGTACCGCCATCAAAGCCGGCCGTTACGACGGACAGGGCCGGGAACTGGCGAGCGCCACGATCGCAACCCCCCGGCCGAGCACCCCCGAGGCGGTGCTCGCAACCCTGAGCGCTCTGGTAGCGGTGCTCGATCCCGGAGGGGAAGCTGTCGCTCTTGGAGTGGGCGTACCGGGGCTGGTCGATGCCGACGGCCGGCTGGTGTACACCTGCGTCAACCTCGACGGCTGGCGCGACGTGCCGATGGCCCGCCTGCTGGAGGAGAAGACCGGCCTGCCGACGGCGCTGGGCAACGACGCCAACCTGGCCGGTTTGGGAGAAAACTGGCTCGGCAGCGCCAGCCGCTTCAGCCACGTCATCTTCATCACCCTGGGTACCGGCGTGGGGGGCAGCCTCATTCACAATGGCCGGCTATTGACCGGTGCCCACGGCCTGGGGGGCGAGTTGGGCCACATGGTTTTCGATCCGCGCGGTCCGCGCTGCAACTGCGGCAGCAGCGGCTGCCTGGAACAATTTATTGCAGCCCCCGCCATCGCCCGCCGCTTCGGGCTTGACCCCGCGGTGCTCGGCGAGCGGGCGGCAGCAGGTGACCCCCAGGCGCTCGAATGTTGGCGGCAGGTGGGGCGCGACCTGGGCTACGCCCTGGTCGGTCTGGTGAACCTGCTCGACCCGGAGGCGGTGGTGATTGGCGGCGGGGTAAGCAAAAGCGGCCCTTACTTCCTATCCGAGGCCGAGGCTGAAATCGACCGCCGCTCGATCATCAAGCGGCCCTGGTTGCAGCTGTTGCAGGCCGAATTGGGCAACGAAGCCGGCTGTATCGGCGCGGCGCGTCTGGCATTTCTGACGTTTACTTCTTGAGCTTTATTACTACTTAGTGAGCGATCTATATTAGCTTTGGCGTTGGTCGCCACGCCGACGTTATGTTTATTAACTTCAAAATAGTTCGTGGATGTGATGCAAGTGTTGACTTACTGAAAACGACCAATGTATTCTACGGGCAATTGCATAGTTTAGTTATTGAAGGATTCGGCCCAACCTGGCCGCGAACTCTCAAAGGATGAAAGATATGGATTCGAAACGGTTAGTTTGTCTGCCCCTGATCGCTGCTGCATTTGCCTTGAATGCGACGATTGCCGGGGCCGCTGGACCGACGCCTGAAGCCCCCGTCGGCCCCACCCTCCAACCTGAAGGATCGATTGCTCCACCGGAAATAGTGCCGGGCATAGTTCCAAACGCAACACCTCCTACTGCACCTGCCCTGCCTGCTCTCAATAGCGATTTCAACAGCGACGGTACTCCGGATATCGTCTGGCGACTGCGCGGAAATAGTGCCAGCAAGGGAGCCAATGTCCTGTGGCTGATGAATGGCACCAGCTATGCTTCGGCAGTGGCCCTCCCCGCAGTGACCGATCTGAACTGGTTCATCGCGGGCACGGGCGATTTCAACGGTGACGGCAATACCGATATTCTTTGGCGCAACAACAAACCCGGTCCCACCAACACACAGCAGGGTCGGATTGCTGTCTGGTTGATGAACGGTTCCACTTATCTGAGCACCGTCGATCTGCTCAGTGTGGTCGACGGCGAATGGCACATTCGCGGGGCGGGAGACTTCGACGGCAACGGCAGCCCGGACATCATCTGGCGCAATTACGTGACGGGGGCCAACACCCTGTGGCTGATGGATGGTACCAATCTGCTGCAGACTTCGGCCCTGCCGAGCGTGGGCGATCCAGGCTGGAACATCTATGGCAGCGGCGACGGTGACTTCGACGGCAACGGCACCCCGGACATTGTCTGGCGCAATGCAGTGACCGGTGCCAACACGCTCTGGCTGATGAACGGCACCACGTTCAGTGCGGCTGTGTCGCTGCCTGCGGTATCCCCCAACGTCGGCTGGCAGATTTCTGCCTTCGGCGATTACAGCGGCGACGGCAAGCCGGATCTCGTCTGGCGCAATTACACGACCGGTGCCAACACGCTCTGGCTGATGAACGGCACTGCCTTGAGCAGCACGGCCGCACTACCTGCTGTGGCCTCCCCCGATTGGAAGCTGGAGAGCCCGCGCTGAGGCGCGCGTCAACTGGCTGTACTTTTTTGAGATGCTTCTGCCAAACGAGAGTGAAAGGAAGCCGATTTCGCCTTTGCTGATAGGACTTTTGCTCTCATCTTTGAGGTAACGGCGCAAGCAATCGTGTGATAGCGCCTCATATATTTTGCGGATTCTTGCTGCAATTTGACCCAAGTCATCCGATAATACCACCGTCCCTCTAGCGTTCTGGCATCGGCTATGGGTATCAAAAGGCTAGCATTTTCACTATGGCTTTGCGCTGCGATCGTCGGATGTTCTGTGGGTTTCGCTGCCGAGCCGCAAATGCACCCTTCGAGCGGTCCGCCTCTGCGGCCGGACGGAGTGTTCTCCAGCGAGCCCTGGTTTGCGGTTGCGGGCGGCACCCCGGCGGCGGACGGCGATTTTGACGGCGACGGCGGCGGCGATATTCTCTGGCGCAACAATCAGACCGGGGAAAATGTCCTCTGGTATCTCAATGGCACGACCTACACGAGTACCGTCGCCTTGCCGCTGGTGTCCGATTTGAACTGGTTCATCGCCGGCACGGGCGACTTCAATGCCGACGGCCAGACCGACATTCTCTGGCACAACAACGGATCGAGCCCCGAAAATACGCAGCGGGGGAGCGTCTCCGTCTGGCTGATGCGCGGAGCGACTTATCTGACTAGCGCCGCTCTATCCGAGACCGTCACAGGCGACTGGCACCTGCGGGGAGCAGGCGACTTTAACGGCGACGGCAGCCCGGATATCATCTGGCGCAACTACACCACCGGTGCCAACGTACTCTGGCTACTCAACGGTGTGCTCGTCACCGAGGTCATCAATCTTCCTTCGGTCTCCGCAAGCGGCTGGAATATCTACGGCAGCGGCGACAGCGATTTTGACGGCAGCGGCACCCCGGACATCGTTTGGCGCAACAGCCAGACCGGGGCAAATACTATCTGGTTGATGAACGGTACGACTTACTCTCTTTCCGTCGCCATACCTTCCGTCTCGGACCTTGACTGGCAAATCTCCGCCGTCGGTGAATATAACAACGACGGTAAACCCGATCTTGTTTGGCGCAACAACCAAACTGGCGCAAACACCATCTGGCTGATGAACGGCACTGCCCTGGTCCAAACTGTGGCACTGCCTGTGGTCGGGGAGTTGCGCTGGAAGATGGTTGGCCCTCGCTAGTCGCAACGGCCAGGGGGCACAGCATCCCAGAACATTTGCAATAGCACACACAATCCGGCGAGCGCGGCGCCCCGTCCGGTAGCCCTCTGGGCCTACTTCCCAAGCTTGGGAGATGTCTTTGCTCCCGGGGCGTCCGTTTGCTGCGGCCGAGTGGCGGTCCGCTCGTGTATTTCAGGCTATTTCCATAATTTTTGGTTTCGTTGGATAATATCCCCGATCCCTAAATGGGCAAGAATTCACGATGCATCGAAAAAGGTTGTCTTATCTGTCCTTGGTGGTTGCCGCTTTGATGGCGCTTCCTGCCTTTGCCGTCACCACCGGCCCAGTTGCCGAGCCCTTAAAAGGTTCTGCGCCCCAACCGGACGGCAAGGCCGATGTCGCCGATCCTGCTGCGACCGACTTGACGGGAGGCGTCGCGCTCAACAGCGATTTCAACGGCGACGGCCAACACGACATTGTCTGGCGCAACTACGCCACGGGCGCCAATGCGGTCTGGCTGCTCAATGGGACCAATTTTTCTTCCTCGGTGCAGTTGCCGGCCGTCGGCAGCCCGACCTGGTTCATCGCCGCCACCGGCGATTTCAACGCCGACGGCAACGTCGATATTGTCTGGCGCAATAACTTGGTCCAGCCGGGCAATACCCAGCAGGGCCTCAATTCTGTCTGGTTGATGGACGGGACGAACTTTGTCAGCAGTGTCAGCTTAACTGCGGTAAGTGATTCTAACTGGCGCATCCGCGGTGCAGGCGACTTCAATGGCGACGGCAGCCCGGATATTGTCTGGCGCAACTTTGCTACAGGCGCCAATGTGCTGTGGTTGATGAACGGCGTCACTTTGGACTCGACCGTTTCCTTGCCTGCGGTGGGACTCGATTGGATCATTTATGGTAGTGGCGGCGCCGACTACGACAACAACGGTACCCCGGATATTGTCTGGCGCAATACCAAAACCGGTGCAAACAGCATCTGGCTTATGGACGGACCCGCCTACAGTGCTTCTGCAAGCCTCCCCGCGGTCACTCCCAATGTCGGCTGGGAACCGAATGCTTTCGGGGATTACAGCGGTGATGGCAAACCCGATATTATCTGGCGCAACTACAGGACGGGTGTCAATACACTCTGGCTGCTGGACGGCACCAACTTTACGATGTCCTTATCGCTCCCGGCTGTGGGCGATCTCAACTGGGAGATGGAGGGACCACGCTAAAGGGGCTTGCTCAAAAACAGCGCCCGCGTCTGGAATCCCATCGCGGCGTAGAGTCCCAGGGCGGCGGTGTTGTCGGGCAGCGACTGCAACAGCAGTTGCGAATCGCCCTGGGTGCGGGCAATCTCCGAAGCCCAATCGAGCAAAAAGCGGCCAATTCCCCGGCGACGGTGTTCGGGGCGGACGTACAGCAGGTGGACGTAGGTGCTCTGCGCGCCGCTGAACTGGTCCCACGCTCTGCCCAACCACAGGCAGCCCACCTCCGCAGAGTCCTGCATCGCCCACCAGAGGGGCGTGCGGCGCGCGTCGAAGACGCGCGCGAGCAGGTTGTCGATCGTTCCAGGAGCCTCGGGGGTTTGCCCCAGTTCGCCGAGCAGTTCGCTTAAAAAGCGGCGCAGGAGCGCCCGATCCTGGATCTTGCCCGCGCGCAGGTGGTAGCCCTCCGGGAGGGTGTTCACGGCGCACTGCTTGCAGGCACGGACGCGGCAGGATCCATTTGGGCCGGCGCCTTCATATCTGCGGGCAAGAAGGCGCGCGAGGACATCAGCACCAGGGCGAATACGAACACGATCAAAACGGCAAAAAAGAGCAAATTGCCACGCATAGGCTGGGCACCCGACGACAAAGAAGACGACAAGCGCGGTCACGGGCGACCGCGCCCTTCTATGATGGCCGAGCAGGCTCCGTAACATTGCGACGGCGGCGCTCAAAATTGCCCAAGGCTGCTGCTAGACTGAGTACCATTGTGCTAGCGATACGGGCAGATTATGGTAGACGCATTGCGCGAGGCGAACACCGCATCCCAGTCTGAGCGACGGGAAACTTTGCTCACACCCCGGTTTTACACAACTGACTTCGAAGCCCTGGCCAAACTGGATATCTCGGCGATGGAAGCCGACTTCGAGGCCATGCTCGCCGAATTTCAGGCCGACTATAACCGCGAGCACTTCCAGCGCGACGAGCGCTTTGTACAGCAGGCCCACCAGATCGATCCGCAGTGGCGCGCGTTGATGCTCGAATTTTTAGAGCGCTCCTGCACCTCCGAATTCTCGGGATTTTTGCTCTATAAAGAAATTTCCCGCCGCCTCAAAGCAACCAATCCGCTGCTCGCCGAGTGCTTCAAAGCAATGTCGCGCGACGAGGCGCGTCACGCCGGTTTCTTGAACAAGGCGATGGGCGACTATCACCTGGGCCTCGATCTGTCGAACCTTGCCAAGCAAAAAAAGTATACTTTCTTTAAGCCCAAGTTCATCTTCTACGCCACCTATCTGTCGGAGAAGATTGGCTACTGGCGCTATATCGCCATCTTCCGGCACCTTGAACGCCACCCTGAAAACTGTATCCACCCCTTGTTTGATTACTTCAAGAACTGGTGCCAGGACGAGAATCGCCACGGCGACTTTTTTGGACTGATTCTCAAAAGCCAGACGGAGCTGCTCAAAGGTCCGATCAACCGGCTGTGGGTCCGCTTTTTCTTGCTGTCGTTCTGCCTGACTATGTACCTCAACGACCGCAAGCCGCGCAACCTCTACAGCGCCCTCGGCCTCGACGCCTCGCACTACGCGATGGAGGTGTTGCGCCAGACCAACCTCGATAGCGGCAAGGTCTTTCCGCTGATTCTCGATCTGGATAATCCCCGCTTTGTGCGCGATCTCGATCGCTGTGCGGACTTGAATTTGCAGCTTGAGGCCCTTTTGGGCAAAAGCCTTCTGGCCCGCCTGCCGGTGCTCGTCGCGCTGGGCACCGCCATTGCCCGGCTGTTTTTGCTCAAGCCCGTAGCGCCCCCGGCCCCCGAGATGGTGCGCTGACGGTGGCTAGAAGTACCGGGGCCTTCGTAGGCGGGTTCTTGCTGGGCACAGCCGTGGGTAGTGTGCTCGGGTTGTTCCTAGCACCGCGATCCGGAGAGGAGACGCGCCGCCGCCTCAAGCGCTCGGTCGCCACCATACCGGGAGCTGCCGAGGAAGTGGCCGAGGACGCCCAGCAACGCGTCGATCGGCTGGTGCAGTCGGCCCGGCGCAGCCTCGATGAAACGATTGCGAGGCTCAACGAAGCGATCGAGGCCAGCAGACCCGTCCAGACTCCGCCCTCGGCAACAGCGGACAACAACGGTCAGACGGTTTCGCCGGCACCGGCTGTCGAGCCTTAAAAATGCCAAAACAGGGAAAAGAATGCGGCTCTCCCCTGTCTTCGGTCGGCAGAACCTAGTAGAGTTCGTCTTCTTTGTGGGTTTCGATCGTGCAGTTGGAGGTCGGGTAGGCGACGCAAGTCAGCACATAGCCCGCTGCGATCTGGTCGTCATCCAGAAAAGACTGATCGCCCTGGTCGATGGTCCCGCTCGCCAGCTTGCCGGCACAGGTCGAGCAGGCGCCCGCGCGGCAGGAGAAGGGCAGGTCCAGGCCCTGGCGCTCGGCTGCATCCAGGATGTACTCATCGCTGGGACAGTCGATCTCTTTTTTGCCACTGGGGGTGACCAGGGTTACTTTGTAAGTTGCCATGTCGGTTGTTCTCCCGATTGAGGACTAAGAAGCCACAACTCCTCAAGGTACCACAAGCCCGATCGGGATAAGCGGGCGCTCCTAGGTATTTTTTCTCACCTGATCCGCAGACAAAATCGTGTCAATCTGAAAGCAGCGCGCCACATTATCCGCCATGCAAACCCTCGACCCGGTCACTCCCGCCCTGTTGCCCTCCCGCCGCGTCACCCGGCCGGTGCAGGTGGGGGCCGTCACCATCGGCGGCAACGCCCCGGTGGTCGTCCAATCGATGATCAACGAGGACACCCTCGACACCCCGGGGGCGGTGGCGGCCATCCGCGCCCTGCACAAAGCCGGCTGCGAGCTGGTGCGGGTGACGGTACCGAGCCTGGCCCACGCCCGCGCCCTCGAGCGCATCCGCAAGACCCTCGAAGACACCTACCAGCCAGTCCCCCTGGTCGCCGACGTCCACCACGACGGCGGTCCCATCGCCCTGGAGGTGGCCCGCCACGTCGACAAAGTGCGCATCAATCCGGGATTGTTCGTCTTTCGACGGGCGCGGTTGGGCGACTACACCGCCGAGGACATCGAGCGCGCCCGCGCCCAGATCCGCGAGGAACTGAAGCCCCTGGTGGATGTCTTGGGCACCCAGGATAAGGCGATGCGCATCGGTGTCAACCACGGCTCGCTCTCCGAGCGGATGCTCTATATCCACGGCGATACCCCCGAGGGTATGGTCCAATCGGCCGTCGAATTTATCGAGATTTGCGAGCAGCTGGGCTATTACAATCTGGTGATTTCTCTCAAAGCCTCGCGCGTACCGGTGATGATCGCGGTCTACCGCCTGGCGGCCAAGCTGCTCGATGCCCGGGGGATGCCCTATCCTTTTCACCTCGGGGTCACCGAGGCGGGCGACGGCGAGTACGGCCGCATCAAGTCGACCGCCGGGATCGCGACGCTGTTGGCCGACGGCATCGGCGATACGATTCGCGTTTCGCTCACCGAAGATCCGCTCAAAGAAATTCCGGTCTGCTACGGTATCCTGCAGGCCCTGGGCCTCAGGCGGACGATGGTCGAGTACGTCGCCTGCCCCAGTTGCGGGCGGACGCTGTTCAACCTCGAAACCGTCCTGCACCGGGTGCGCGAGGCGACCTGCCACCTCACCGGCCTCAACATCGCCGTAATGGGCTGCATCGTCAACGGCCCCGGTGAGATGGCCGATGCGGATTATGGTTACGTGGGCAAGACCCCCGGTACGATCTCGCTGTATCGGGGCCGCGAGGAGATCAAAAAGGTGCCTGAAGATCGCGGCGTCGAGGAACTGGTCGATTTAATCAAGTCCGACGGCCGCTGGGTCGATCCGTAACCGGGGGGCCTTACAAGCGATCTTCAAGCAGGCGGCGCAGTTTTTGCTGTCCGAAGCGCGCCCAGCTTTTGACCGTACCCAGGGGAGCGCCGGTTTTCGCGGCGATCTGCACCTGGCTGAGGCCGCCGAAGTAAGCCAGTTCGAGCACGAGACGCCAGCGAAGGGGCAGCTTGTCCATCGCCTCAAGGAGTTGCTCGGAGCGCTCCTGCAAGGAGAGCCCCTCCAGCAAACACGGCCGGCTCTCGGCTGCGAGGCTTTTGCTGTGGCGCTCCTGGCCGCGGCGGCGGCTCACCTGCGAGCGCAACAGATCGATAGCCCGCGAGCGGGTCAGGGTGCGCAAAAAACAAACCAGCGAACCGCGGGCGGGGTCGTAGGTGTAGCGTTGCAGCAGCCCGACGAAAATATCCTGGGTCAAATCTTCTGCTTCTTGAAAGTCATCCAGTAAGTGAAAGGCGGTGCGAAAAACAAGATCCCGGTATTGCAAATAAAGTTCAGCCGCAACTTTGCACTGGCAAGTGCAAAGAGGGCGCGACGGAGCGGCGGCTGGCTCGGGGATGGAAGGACAATACATTTCAAACCTCCTCCAGGTGCCTGAGGCAGCACCTGTTTCAGCTACAAGCATGCGCCGCGGGTCTGATCATTTCTGAAGCGTTTCTAGAGCAAAAGCGAAAAATGACCTGAAATGAAACTTGTCTTCAATTCAGCCGGGTTCAAGCCATAATTCAGGAAAGATTCAGCTTGCACCGGACGATGGAGATGTCCTTGGCGAACACGAAGACCTGGCACAATGCCGAGCGCCTGCTGGAGATCCTGCACGCTCTGAGCTACCGCACGGGGAACTTGGGCGATTATCTACAGACGATCGCAAGCGGGGTCAGCGAACTGGTCGGTGTCGATTGGTCGGTGGTCACCTTCTGCGAGGACGATGTCGAGCAGGTGGTGGCCAGCAGCCTGGATGCCGGCGCGGTCGGCCAGAGCTATGCACTGCACGGGCTTTTGACCGGCTACGTCGTGGCAAATGGCCACTCGCTGGTGGTGAACGATATCGAACAGCATCCGGAGTACGGCTGCGGCCCACCCGGCTACCGCTCCTATCTGGGCATTCCCCTGCGCACGCCCCAGGGGCAGGTCATTGGCACCATCTGCTCTTTTCATCGTCAGCCGCGCCGCTTCGAGGACGGGGAGATCCGGATTGTGGAGATGTTTGCCGAGCGGGCGGCCATCGCCCTCGACAACTACCACCTCTACGAGCGCGAACGCCGCTTTCATAGCCGCCTGGCAGCGGAAGTGCGCCAGCGCACCGAACAACTGCGGGCCGCCCAGGCACAACTGGTGGAGCGCGAACGCCTCGCGGCCATCGGCGAATTTGCCGCCTCGATCGCCCACGAGATTCGCAATCCCCTCACCACAGTTGCCGGGGTGCTGCGGCGATTGCAGACCCTGGCCCTGAGCGCGGCCTACCGGGAGTACCTGGACTTGGCGTCGGGCGAAGTCGGACGGCTGGAGCGGCTGCTCCAGGAAATTCTCATGTACGCGCGGCCCCAGGTCCTCCAGCTGGAGGCGGTCGATTTGACCGCCCTGGTGCAGGAGGTCGCCGAGGAGTTGCGCCTGCAGGGACAACCCGTCCAGTGCACCGGCACGGGTGCGCCGGCACGGGCCATGGGCGACCGCGACAAGCTCAAGCAGGCGCTGGTCAACCTCGGCCGCAACGCCTGCGAAGCGTCACCTCCCGGCGAGCCGGTCCGCCTGGCGCTCGATTGGAGCGAGCCGGGTTGTGTGCGGGTATCTGTGCACAACGGTGGCGAATCGATTCCTCCGGAGATCCTGCCGCGCCTCGGGGAACCTTTTTTTTCCACCCGGGCCTCGGGGACCGGGTTGGGCCTCGCGATCGTCCGGCGCATCGTCGAAGCGCACCGGGGCGAATTGACCTTCCATTCGACGGCGGCGCAAGGAACGAGGGCGCAAGTGCGCCTAACTACCTGTTGAACAGGGCGCTCATCCGATTGCGGCCGCCGTGCGTATCCCATCTGTCCACGCCACCTCAGCCACTTTTGAGGATATAGCCGACGCCGCGCAGCGTGTGCAGCAGGCGCTTTTCGCCCGCTTTTTCGAGCTTGAGGCGCAAGTTGCGCACGTAGACCTCGACGATGTTGGAATCCCCCATAAAGTCGTAGCCCCAAACCCGCTCCAGGATGTTGCCCTTAGTGACCACCTGCCGGGGATGCTCCAGCAGGTAGGCCAACAGGTCGAACTCTTTGGGGGTAAGGTCGATGGCGCGCTCGCCCCGGTGCACTTCGCGCGTCAGGCGGCTCAGGCGAATGTCTTCAAAGGCGAGCGCACCGGCCTCGGGCTCCTGGACGGCGCGCAGGCGGGCGCGGATGCGGGCGAGCAGCTCCTCGATGCTGAAGGGCTTGCTCAGATAATCGTCGGCCCCCGAGTCCAGACCCATCACCCGGTCGCCCACTGCGTCCCGGCCGGTGAGAAAGATCACCGGCACCCGGTTGCCGGTGCTGCGCAGTCGCCGGCAGACCTCCAGGCCTGAAATGCCCGGCATCTCCCAGTCGAGCAAGATCAAGTCGGGGGTCGATTCGCGCGCCGCCGTCAGCCCGGCGATGCCGTCGCCCGCGACACTGACGCGGTAGCCTTCGCTCGCCAGTTCCAATTCCACAAAGCGCGCCAGCTTCTGTTCGTCTTCGACCAACAGGATATGGGCGGACATGGAGTGCAGATCCCCAGCACAATCGATCGCCCTTATCCTACTCCTCCCGTGCCGGACAGGTCCGGCCGGTAGAGATTCCCACACACGCGGAGGCAGCCCATGGCCGTCGCCCGGCGCCGGTTTTTGTCTTTGCTGTTACTTTTGACGCTCTGGTGCGGCTTCGGGTGGCAGTCCACCGCGGTATTGTCCCAGGTGTTGCCGAGCGCTGTTCATCCGGCGGCACTCCCCGACCGTATCCGAATCGAAACCCTCCGCCCTGGCGGCAAAGAAGCAGATGATGACCCCCGAAGAACAGCGACTGACAGCAGAGCGCACCCGGCAGGCCCACTGGCGGCGCTGGGGGCCGTACCTGAGCGAGCGGCAGTGGGGCACCGTGCGCGAGGACTATAGCCCCCACGGCAACGCCGGGGAATACTTGCCCCACGACCACGCCCGCAGCCGCGCCTACCGCTGGGGTGAAGACGGCCTCGCCGGCCTCAGCGACAACCACCAGCGCCTCTGTTTTGCCGTGGCCCTCTGGAACGGCAACGACCCGATCCTCAAAGAGCGGCTGTTCGGCCTCACCAACGCCGAGGGCAACCACGGGGAGGACGTCAAGGAGTCCTACTTCTACCTCGACAACACTCCCACCCACTCCTATATGAAGTCTCTCTACAAGTACCCCCAGGCCGCCTTCCCCTACGGCCGGCTGGTCGAGGAGAACGCTCGGCGCGACCGCGCTCAGCCCGAGTTCGAACTGGTCGACACCGGTGTTCTGGCGGAGGATCGCTACTTCGACGTCGTGGTCGAGTACGCCAAAGTCTCCCCCGAGGACGTGCTGGTGCAAATCAGCGTTACCAACCGAGGACCGGAGGTCCACCCGATTCACCTGCTGCCGACGCTGTGGTTTCGCAATACCTGGTCCTGGCAGCCCGACAGCCCTAAGCCGCAACTTAGCGAAGTTCTGGCTCCTTTCACCTGCCGGACTATCGAGGCGGAGCACCCGACGCTGGGCAGGCGCTGGCTCTACTGCGAGGGACCGCGCGACCTCTGGTTTACCGAGAACGAGACCAACACCGAGCGCCTGTTCGGCGTACCCAACCGCACGCCCTACACCAAGGACGGCTTCCACGCCCACCTGGTCGAGGGCCGTACCGGGGCAGTCAATCCGCTCAGCACCGGTACCAAAGCCGCTGCCCACTACTTCTCCACCATCGCCCCCGGCCAGACGAAGGTGGTGCGGCTGCGCCTGAGCGACCAACCGGGTCTGGTCGAACCGTTCGACTGCGACTTCGAGATGATCTTCCGCGAAAGGCTCGCCGAGGCGGACGCCTTCTACCGGCGGCTCGCGCCGGACCTCACGGGCGAAGCGCTCAGGGTGCAGCGCCAGGCCTTCGCCGGCCTGCTCTGGAGCAAGCAGTTCTATCATCTGGCCATCGAGGAGTGGCTCACGGGCGATCCCGCCAGCCCGCCCCCACCCGCCCAGAGGCTGTGCGGGCGAAACCGTGAATGGATCCACCTCTACAACGAGGACATCCTCTCGATGCCCGACAAATGGGAGTACCCGTACTTTTGCGCCTGGGATCTGGCCTTCCACACGCTCCCCCTCGCCGTCGTCGATCCGGATTTTGCCAAACACCAGCTGGATTTGCTCACCCGCGAATGGTACATGCACCCGAACGGCCAGTTGCCCGCCTACGAGTGGGCCTTCTCCGACGTCAACCCGCCGGTGCACGCCTGGGCGGCCTGGCGCGTCTATCAAATCGAGCAGCAAATTTACGGCCGCAGCGACCGGCAATTTTTGGAGCGGGTCTTTCAGAAATTGCTCCTGAACTTTACCTGGTGGGTCAACCGCAAGGACGCCGAGGGCAACAGCGTCTTTCAAGGCGGTTTTCTGGGTATGGACAACGTCGGGGTGTTCGACCGCTCCCAGCCGCTGCCCACCGGCGGCCACATCGATCAGTCCGACGGCACCAGCTGGATGGGCATGTACTGTCTGAATTTGCTCGCCATCGCCCTGGAACTGGCGAAGGACATCCCGGTCTACGAGGACATCGCCACCAAGTTCTTCAAGCACTTTCTTTATATTGCCCGGGCGATGAACCACCGCGGCGGCGAAGCGATCGAGCTGTGGGACGAGGAGGACGGGTTTTTCTACGATGTTCTGCACCTGCCGGACGACCGCCACCACACCCTCAAGGTGCGCTCAATGGTGGGTCTCATTCCGCTTTTGGCCGTCGAGGCGCTGGAGCCGGACACCCTCGCCGCCCTGCCGGAATTTCGCAAGCGCCTGGAGTGGTTCGTGCGCAACCGCCCGGACCTGAGCGCCAACGTCGCCTGCATGCAGACGCGCGGGGAGGGTGAGCGGCGGCTTCTGGCCGTCGTGGACCGCGCGAAACTCGTGCGTATCCTAGGCCGGCTACTCGACGAAGCGGAATTTCTCAGCCCCCACGGCCTGCGCTCGCTCTCGCGCTGCCACGCCGGTACTCCCTACGTCTTCTGGGTCGAAGGTGTCCCCCACCGGGTCGACTACCTGCCCGGCGAGTCCGACAGCGGCTTGTTCGGGGGCAATTCCAACTGGCGCGGGCCGGTCTGGTTCCCGGTCAACTATCTCATCATCGAGGCGCTCCGGCGCTTCTACCGCTACTTCGGTGACGAGCTGACGGTGGAATGTCCTACCGGTTCCGGCCGCCATCTCACCCTTGCAGAAGTCGCAGATGAGCTGTCCCGGCGGCTCGCATCGATATTCTTGAGCGACGCTGAGGGCCGTCGCCCCTTCGAGGGGCATCGCTGGCCCTTTGCAAAAGATCTGGTGCTCTTTCACGAGTACTTCGACGGCGATAGCGGCGCCGGCGTGGGAGCAAGCCACCAAACCGGCTGGACCGGCTTGGTGGCCATGCTGCTGATGAGCACCGTCCCCACCGCACCCGAATCGGAATGCTCCTCGAACTGGCGAGCGTCATCGAAAAGGGCATCCACCAGGCCTACGAAATCCAGCGGCGACTGAGGATCTGGCAGCCCCGACGCGCGGCGGTGCTGGGGGCGGGCACGATGGGACTGCTGGCTACCCTCGCGCTGCGCCTCAGGGGCCTCGAAGTCTGTACTTTCGCGCGCACCCGCCCGCCCTACCTGAACTCCGAACTGATCGAAGCTATCGGCGGCGGCTACCACAGCAGCCAGGACGTGAGTTTGATGGACGCCTCGCGCGATCACGGTCCTTTCGATCTCATCTTCGAGGCCACCGGCTACGCCCCCCTGGTCTTCGAGGCGATGGGACTATTGGGCAAAAACGGGGTGCTGGTGCTCTCCAGCGTCACCGGCGGCGGGCGCAGCATCGAAATTCCTGCCGACAAGATCAACCTGGGCTTTGTGCTGGGCAACAAGGTCGTGGTGGGCACCGTCAACGCCAACCGCGAGTACTTCGAGATGGGCGTCAAAGATTTTTCCCAGGCCGAGCTGCAGTGGCCCGGCTGGCTTGCGAAGCTGCTCACCCACCCGGTCCGGGGGCTGGAAAATTATGCCGAACTGCTCAGCACCCTCACCGAAACCAAAGGCGCCATCAAAGTCTTCTGCGAAGTAGCGCCCGTACCGTAGCGCGGGGCAATCCAAGCGCGGCGCTTTTGCGTAATCCGGTTGGCATGCAGGAGAAGCTCGCTATGAAAAACGTACCAACCAGCCGCCGCGCCCTGCTGGGGTTCTTGGGAGCCGGAGCCGCCGCCGCGGGTATCCGGCTGTGGGGTGATTCGACCCCTGTTCGGGCGATGGAGACCGGCTCCGCTCCGCCCTTACCCCTGCGCGGGCCACTGCCCGAATTTGCAGGTATCACCCGGTGGTTGAACACGCCCAAACCGCTCACAGTCGCGGATCTAAAAGGTAATGTCGTTCTGGTGCACATCTGGACTTTTGCCTGCATCAACTGCCAGCGCACCTTGCCCTACGTCGTGCGCTGGCACGAAACCTATGCTGCGCGGGGGCTGCGGGTTGTGGGCATTCACACACCCGAATTTGCCTACGAGCGCGATATCGAGAACATCCGGCGGGCGATGGAGCAGCACCGCATCACCTATCCGAACGCCGTAGACAACCGCTTTGCCACCTGGAAAGCTTACAACAACGAGTACTGGCCGCACCTGTTCCTGGCCGATCGCCAGGGCCGCTTGCGCTACGACCACATCGGCGAGGGAGCCTACGAGGCTACCGAGCAGGCGATCCGCACGCTGCTTGACGCCTAGGAGGGTCGGCCCCCCCTTTTGCAGGGGGCCGGTCCACCGACTTTCCTTACCTTCGTTCTCAGGAGCCGACGATCATGGGTGCTGTACCGTTGGGTCTGGCGTTTGCCGGTGGCTTTCTGACCGTGCTCTCGCCGTGTATTCTGCCGGTGTTGCCGATTCTGGTGGGCCGCTCGCTGCGCTCGCACCGCTTCGGGCCGGTGGCGCTGGTGATTGGGCTGGTGGGCGGTTTTGCCCTGGCGGGCAGTCTTTTGGGCGTCACCGCCGAGTGGTTCGCGGGGCTGGCAAGTTTCCTGCGCACCGCCGCCATCGCGCTGTTGCTCGTGCTGGGACTTGCGGCCCTCTTGCCGGGGTGGAGCCACCGGCTGTGGGCGCGCCTGGGGAGACTTCAGCCCCTGGAACCCAAGCGGGACGGCTTGTGGGGGGAATTGCTGATAGGCAGCCAGCTTGGCTTGATCTGGACTCCCTGCGCCGGGCCGGTGCTCGGTTCGATCTTGACCCTGGCGGCGGTCGGGGGACAACCGGCGGGGGCTTTCGGTCTGCTGCTAGTTTACGGCTTGGGAGCGGCGGTACCGATGCTGGTCTTCACCTACGGCGGCCGTTACCTGAGCGCGCAGCTATTGGGGCTGCGCGCCCAAGGCGAGCTATTGCAGCGGATCGGGGGAGCTGCGGTGGCCGCGACGGCCCTGGCGATTCTGTTGGGCTGGGATGTGACTGTGCAACTGTGGCTTGCTCCCCTGCTGCCGACACCGATACTGTAATGCGTTTGTTGCAATCTTTGACGAACAGTCAGCTGCGTAAATCGGGACGCAGCTGACCATTTCTCTGGGTACCCTCTGCTCTGACCCATGCTATTCATCGACACAACGCTATAGTAGCCATCGCCAAAATAGGCGATCGATCGGGGTAGGGATGTACGTTTCACTGTATATTCGAGAAACATATGTTTGTAAAATTACATCAGACGTATCGTAGGAGCCGGTTTCTCTGTGGGTATGGACGCTGAACCGGTTCAAACCTTGCCGCCGCCTGAAGCTACTGCACAAGAGGAAGACGCGATGACGACAGCCTACCAGCCCAAAACCGCTGGATCTCCACAGGCCCAGCCTAGAGGTTTTCTGGCTCAGTGGATCTATTGGGCGCTCAAGCAGCGGCTGTTGGCACTGCTGGTACTGCTGGTGATCGTCGGTGTCGGGATCAACTCGGTAATGCGGTTGCCCCTGGACGGCCTGCCGGATATTTCCAACGTCCAGGTGCAGGTGATTACCGAAGCACCCGCCCTGGGTCCCCAGGAGATTGAGCAGCTGATTACCTTTCCGGTGGAGATTGCCCTGACCGGCATGCCCCGTCTCACCCAGATGCGCTCGATCTCCAAGTACGGCCTCTCGCAGATCACGGTCGTCTTCGAGGACGGCACTGATATTTACTTTGCCCGCCAACTGGTGAACGAACGGCTCAAAGATGCCGAGGGCCTCTTGCCCGCCGGGTCCGAAAGGCCCGTCCTCGGTCCGGTGAGCACCGGCCTTGGGGAAATCTATGTCTTCGAACTCAAGGGCGACGGCCGTTACACGCCCATGGAGTTGCGCACGATCATGAACTGGACGGTGATCCCCCGCCTCAAATCGGTCCGGGGCGTCGCCGAGATTAACCCGATGGGCGGTTTTGTCAAGCAGTACCAGGTCAAACTCGACCCGGAGCGGATGCTGGGCTATGGCATCACGCCCCAGATGATCTTTTCGGCGCTTGAGACCAACAACGCCAACTCCGGCGGCGGCTACTCGACGGACGGCAGCGGCGAGCAGACGATTATTCGCGGCGAGGGCCTGGTGACCAGCACCAGCGATATCAGCAACGTGATCGTCGATCGCAGCCACGGCACGCCGGTCTACCTGCGCGATGTGGCGGAAGTGGTCATTGGCAATCAACTGCGTCAGGGCGTGGTGACGCGCAACGGCTCCGACGGCACGGTGGTGGCCACGGTGCTGATGCGCGCCGGCCAGAACGCCAACGGCGTGATCAAAGACGTCAAAGCGCGCGTCGCCGAACTGCAAAAGGAGTTGCCCGAAGGGGTCGAAATCGTTCCCCACTACGACCGCACCCAGCTCATTACCGCCGCCATCAAGACTGTCGCCATCAACTTGATTGAAGGCGCCCTACTGGTGACGGCCATTTTGCTCATCATGCTGGGCAACATCCCAGGATCGCTCATCACCGCCTTGATCATTCCGCTGTCGATGCTGCTGGCCATCACCGGCATGGTGATCGGCGGCGTGAGCGGCAACCTGATGAGCCTGGGGGCCATCGACTTCGGTCTGCTCGTCGACGGTGCGGT
>JAHHGR010000004.1 GCA_019359725.1 Aphanocapsa lilacina HA4352-LM1
TCATCGCAGCGAAGTGAACTTTCTGGTGAACCTGGTGTGTGGATTGATTGCCTATTGCCACAAGCCGAACAAGCCGTCGGTGGCCTCGGATGTGGAGCGGCTCAGCGCTTAACCCGAACTGACGTTTAATTAGCAAGTTTGACTTCTACGGCATTCCGAAGCGGTAACCCTGCCCATAGACTGTGTGAATCAGAGCATTACCGGCGTCTTTGTCGATTTTGCGCCGCAGCAGTTTGACCTGGGCTGCCACCACGTTGCTGTTCGGCTCGGCCCCCGAGTCCCAAACGTGCTCCAGGATCTGCTCGTGGGTGAGCAACTGGCCGGGATGGCGCATGAAGTATTCGAGCAACTGGTACTCTTTGGCCGACAGATCGATGGGACGACCGGCGCGGCGGGCAAGCTTGTTGCTTACATCGAGCACCAGATCCCCCAGGCGCAACTCGTCGGCCTGTCGCTCGGGAGGACGGCGCAACAAGGCCCGCACCCGGGCAAGCAACTCGCGCAGCTCGAAGGGTTTGACCAAATAATCGTCCGCGCCGGCCTCAAAACCGGCAAGTTTGCTGTCGATGGTGTCGCGGGCGGTGAGCATCAACACCGGTACCGAGTGCCCACCGGCGCGTAGCCGGCGGCACAAATCCAGTCCCGAGTGACCAGGCAGCATCCAGTCGAGAATAACAAGGTCGTAGCTCTGATTTGACAGCAAATTCCAGGCGTGATCTCCGTCGTAGCTGGTTTCGACCACATGGCCTTCGCGCTTCAGCATCGCAGCCAGGGGATCGGCCAGTTCCGCTTCATCCTCGACCAAAAGCAGGTGCACTAGAAACCCCTTTGCAGGGCCTCGCCCGCTCCCCGAAACATCAAGGCCGAGAGGACAAAATTGACGATAAAAATCGTCAAGAGGGCCGTCACCACCGACTGGGTGGTGGACCGGCCCACCCCCCGGGCGCCGCCGGTGGTGGTCAGTCCCCAGTTGGAGCCGATCATGGCGATGAGCACCCCGAAGATACCCGCCTTGATCAGGCCGCTGACGACATCCCAACTCTCCAGCAAATTGCGGGCTGAATCGAGGTAGAGGGTAGCTGAGATGCCATAAAGCTGGGTGGTGATGAAAAGTCCGCCCGCCAATCCTGTGACGTCCGCCACGATCGTGAGCACCGGCAGCATCACCGCGCAGGCGATCACCCGCGGGGTGACCAGATAGTCGATCGGGTCGGTGCGCAGTACCTCCAGCGCGTCGATTTGCTCGGTGACGCGCATTGTACCCACCTCGGCGGCAAAAGCCGACCCCACCCGCCCAGCGATGATCACAGCAGTGAGCACCGGGGCCAGTTCGCGGGTGAGGGCAATTGCCAGCACACCGCCGATAGCGGAGGAGGCGCCGAAAGAAATAAATTCGCGCGCCACCTGGATCGTGAAGACCATGCCGATGGTGATGGCCGTGATCACGGCCACCAGCACCGATTCGGTACCGACCACTGAGAGTTGATCGACCGTATTGCGCCAGTGAATGCGCCCGCGCAGCAGATGGACAAAAACCTGTCCGGCAAGCAGACCGGCCGAGATCAGCCTCTGGATCCATTCCATGGGCTAGAGGCTCCCCCAACCGAGCGCCAGGCCCGTCACCAGCATCCCAAAGACCAAAAACGGTTGGGAACTCGCCTGGTAGCGCACATCGTTGGCCACCGGGTCCGCCAGAAATCGCCGCTGAAAAACAATCTGCGGTACGATCAGTGCCGCCAGAACGGCCGCGTAGAGCCAACTTTGCAGATAGAGCAAATAACCTAGCACGCCGATTTGAAACACATCGATCATCAGTACGCAGATCCAGGCGGCCCGATCGACGCCGAAGATTACCGGCAGCGAGCGCAAACCTAGTTTGCGGTCGCCCTCGATGCTCTTGAAGTCGTTGACGATGGCAATCCCGAGGCCGGAGAACGAATAGAAGAGTGTGAGCACGACGATCGTTGGACTGAGGGTGCCGAACAGGGCGTGGCCTGCGCACCAGGGCAGAGCGATGTAGCTTGCTCCCAGGGCGTAGTTACCCAGCCAGCCGTTCTGCTTGAGCTTAAGAGGCGGTGCTGAGTAGATGTAGGCAAGAAAAGCGCCGAAGAGCGTCAGCCCCGTGAGCACCCAAGGCGTATGCCGCGCACCGAACTCGGCCGCCGCCCACAGATCGAGACCCACCGCCAGGGCCAGCCCCAGCCCCAACAGGCTGCATATCTGGGCCATCACCTGGCCGATTGTGATCGCTCCTGAGGGAATGGGCCGGTAGGGCTCGTTGATGGCGTCGAGTGCGCGGTCGTAATAGTCGTTGAGCGTCTGGGTATAACCGGCCAAAAGCGGTCCGCTCAGTACCATGCAGGCGACGCCGGCCAGTACATAGGTGCCGTTCCACTGGAAGTAACCCGCCCAGTTGAACATGCCCGCGGAGGCGGTGCCGCAAAGCACCCCCCACATCAACGGAATCCAGGTGACGGGCTTCATCAACTGCAGCCGGATCTGCCACAGCGGGCGCTGCGCGTTGGTGTCCGCCCCCCGCATCCCCAACAGGCTGCGGGTCTTGCGCGTGTCCTTGGCCTGGGTGTTTTCCATGATCCCGATGCCTTCTGTCTGCTTCATCTTAAGGCAAGTGGCCTCCAGGCTCAGGTTTCGAGCTTGTCGCTATGATAGTGAGGTTGATCAGCAATCACCCCAGGCAAGTATCCGCCATGGCCCGAGCCAAACTGAGCGATCAAGAAAAGCAAGACATTGCGCGGCTTTACCGCGAAACCCACACCTCGACCACCCGGCTTGCCGAGCAATTTGGGGTCAGTGTCAGTACCATCAGCCGCCTGCTCAAAAGCGAGCTGGGCGAGCAGGAGTATACAGGCTTGAGCGCTATGCGCCGCGCTGCTCGTGGCCCATCCGAAGCGAGCGCCCCTGCTGAGGTGGTGCAGGAGGAATTGCCCGCTATCCCGCCTGTCGCCCTGCCGGAGGAACCGTCTAGGCCGCCGCAACCTAGGGTTGTAGTGGACGGCGAATTGGCCGGCGGGGTAGATCTTGAAACCCCCGCTGCGACGGTTCTTCCGGAGCCGCGGGAGCTGGAGTCCATCGCTGAGTTACCGCCCCAGGCCGTCGAGCCCGAACCGATTGCGGCTTCCCAGGCTCCGGAAGAACCCGTGCCAGCCTCCATTTTTGAGATTTCAGCTGAAACAGAACCCGTTCCAGTGTCCGAAGCCTCTGACGAGGTGGAACCGGCTCCTACTTTTGAGGTGCCCGGTGCTGTAGAATTGGCTCCTACTGCGGAGCTGCCTCGCCGCCGCCGCCGCCGGGCCGCTGCTGTTTCCGCAGAACCGGAGCCGGTGCCCGAGAGCTCCCCGATTGTAGCCCCAGCGCCAGAACCACCGGTTGAGGTAGTTCTACCTGCCATTGCGGAGTTTGAGCCCGCTGCCCCCGAGGTGCTGCCCGCCCCGGCTCGCCCGGAGGGCGAATCGGCAGATCCCCCCCCGGTGCGCAGCCGCATCCTCAAGCGCTCCGATCCGGCTCGGATGGCGGCGAGTGAACCTGCTGCCGCGGTGCCGTCCCAGTTTGCCGAACTGGAGGCAGAATTTGCCCAGTCCGCAGGGCGCTTCGCGGGCGAAGAATTCGACGAAGAGGACGATTTTGACGAAGAAGAGGATGAAGACGGCTTGCCTTTGGAGCCGGAAACCCTCTCTGCTGAATCGTTGCTGCCTATCGAGGTGTTGCCGTTTGCAGAAGCCGAATTTCCGCGCACCTGCTGGGTGGTGGTGGACCGCGCCTCTGAGCTGATGACCCGGCCTTTGCGCGATTTCAACATCGGCACCATCCCCGACGGCGAGCGCGAGGAAATAACGCTTCCAATCTTCGAAAACCAGCGGGTGGCGCGGCGCTATTCGAGCCATTACCACCGCCCGCTGCGCCTACCCGCGCACTTGATTCTCTCGACGCGCCTCTACCTGCTGCGCAAGGGGATCACCCGTCTGTTGGTCGGCAAGCAGGTCTATTCGCTGGTACAGGGAGAAGAGGTGCCGGTAAACGGGGACGACCAATATCACCCCGACACGGAGGATCTGCTGTGATCCAGACCCAATCGCCGCCCGATGCGCTGCAGATTGCCAATCGCTCCTTCCGCTCGCGGCTGATGACCGGCACCGGCAAATATCGCTCCTTCGAGGCGATGCGCGCCGCCGTCGCCGCTTCTGGAAGCGAAATTGTCACCGTCGCTGTGCGGCGGGTGCAGGAGGGTGTGCCGGGCCACGGCGGCCTCGGCCAGGAACTCGACTGGCAAAAACTCTGGATGCTGCCCAACACCGCCGGGGCGAAGAGCGCCGAAGAAGCGGTGCGCTACGCCCACTTCGGCCGCGAGATGGCAAAAATCCTGGGCCAGGAGGACAACCACTGGGTAAAGCTCGAAGTGATCCCCGAGACCAAGTACCTGCTGCCCGACCCCCTCGGCACCCTGCAGGCGGCGGAGACGCTCATCAAACAGGGCTTTACGGTGCTGCCCTATATCAACGCCGATTTTCATCTGGCCCGGCGGCTCTGGGAGATGGGCTGCGCCACGGTCATGCCGTTGGGCTCTCCCATCGGCTCCGGCCAGGGCCTTCAGAACGCGGCGGCCATTGCGCTCATTATTGCCGAATCGCCGGTGCCGGTGGTGGTGGACGCGGGCATCCGCACACCTTCGGAGGCCTGCCGGGCGATGGAGATGGGAGCGGCGGCGCTGCTCATCAATACCGCCATCGCCCAAGCTGAAGATCCAATCGCCATGGGCCGCGCGATGGGCCTGGCCACCGAGGCGGGCCGGATGGCCCACCAGGCGGGGGCCATCCCGGTCAAAACTTACGCCAGCGCCAGTTCGCCACTTGCGGGACTGGTGGGGAGCGCTGTCGGCAGTTGAGCCCACGGATGCCGTCGGGTCGGGGGGGAACGCTGTGAAAGTCGTCGAAACCGTGGCCAGGCTCGAAGCGTTCCGGCGGGCGCGCGCCCCGGTCGCCGGTGTGGAGATGGGACTGGTGATGACGATGGGGGCGCTGCACGAAGGCCACCGCAGCTTGGTCGCCCGCGCTCGCCGCGAGAACACCGTGCTGGTGGTCAGCATCTTTGTCAATCCTGCCCAGTTTGGTCCGAACGAAGATCTGAGCCGCTACCCGCAGCCTCTGGAAGCCGATCTCGAACTCTGCCGCCACGAAGGGGTGGATCTCGTCTTTGTGCCGCCGGAGTCCGAACTCTACCCGCCGGGTTTCGTTACCAAAGTGGTACCGGACCCGGCCCTCACCGAAACGATGTGCGGACTTGCGCGTCCAGGCCACTTCAGCGGTGTGGCCACCGTCGTGGCCAAGGTGATGAACCTGGTGCAGCCGGTGCGCGCTTACTTCGGCCAGAAAGACGCCCAGCAGGTGGCGGTGATCCAGTCCGTCTGCCGCGATCTCAATATCGGCGGCCACATCGTCGTCTGCCCGACCGTGCGCGACCCGGACGGCCTTGCCCTGAGTTCCCGCAACGTCTACTTAGATCCTGAGCAACGCAGCACTGCCCTCGCCCTACCCCGTGCCCTCGACAAAGCGGCCCATCTCTGGGCAGGAGGCGAGCGGCAGGCGAGCGAACTGGAGCGCGCCGTCCGCTCCGTGCTCGCAAGCGAACCGGGCGCAGAGGTCGAGTACGTGGCGGCGGTCGATCCTGAACGGCTTACTCCCCATCAGGAGCGATCGGGACCGCTGCTGGTGGCGGCGGCGGTGCGGGTCGGCTCCACGCGCCTGATCGACAACGTCGTGCTGGGCCAGCACCACGAGCGCCGGCCGATTATCGCCATCGACGGACCCGCTGGGGCCGGCAAATCGACCCTCGCCCGCCGCCTGGCCCAGCGGCTCGGGTTTCTCTATATCGATACGGGGGCGATGTACCGGGCGGTCACCTGGAGGGCCATGCAGGAGCGGATCGATCCCCTCGACGGTGAGCGGCTCAGCGCACTGACCCGCGCCGTGCGCATCCGGCTTGCCCCCGGCTATCAAAGTGCGTTTCCCACGCGGGTGTGGGTAGACGGCGAAGAAGTGACCCGGGCGGTGCGCGACGAGGCGGTGTCGCTGCAGGTGAGTGCCGTTTCTTCCCATCCGGGTGTGCGCAGCGAACTGGTTGCCCAACAGCGCCGCATCGGCGAAGCGGGGGGTGTCATTCTCGACGGCCGCGACATCGGCACCCACGTCTTTCCCCGGGCGGAACTGAAAATTTATCTGACCGCCTCCGTCGAGGAGCGGGCGCTGCGCCGGGCGGAGGACTTGAAGGCCAAAGGTTTGCCGGTACCCGATATCGAAGTGCTCAAAGAGCAGATCCGCAGCCGCGACAACCAGGATATGAGCCGCGCCTATGCCCCCCTGCGCAAGGCCGAGGACGCCATCGAGGTCAACACCGACACCTTCACAGTCCAGGACACCCTCGACCGGTTGCTCGCCCTCTACCGCGACAAAGTGGGAGGCGGCGTCTGAATCGGGCGTACCGGCAAGTACCGATTGTCGAATCCGGCGAGCCGCTGGTGGAGTTGCCGCCCGCTCTGCTGCGCTTCAAGCCTCACCCCTACGTCGCCCTCGGCGCTCCTTACGGCCGGATTTCGCCGTTTTGTCTGCGATCGGGTGTGGTGGAGCGTTTGCTGGCGGCGCAGCGCATTTTGCAGACAAACGATTCGGCTCTGCGGTTGATCATCTTCGATGCCTACCGACCTATTGCTGTGCAGCAGTTCATGGTCGATTGGACTTTCGCGGATCTGGTGTCACATGCCGGATTGGACGCGCAAAGGCTGACTGCTCAACAGCGCTCGGAACTTGTCGAGCAAGTGCACCGCTTCTGGGCCGAACCGAGCCTCGACCCGGCCACTCCTCCACCCCACAGCACTGGAGCGGCGGTGGATCTGACCCTGGCCTCTGCGTCTGGAAAACCAGTTGCCATGGGAGGTGAAATCGACGAGATCTCCGAGCGTTCCTTTCCAGCTCACTATTCTCAGGATCAGACAGAGACAGGGAAGCGCTTCCACCACTGCCGCACTCTGCTGCTTACAGCAATGGCAAGTGCGGGCTTCCAGCAACACCCCGGGGAGTGGTGGCATTTTTCCTATGGCGATCAGCTCTGGGCGTTCTATCAACAGCAGCCGACGGCGATTTACGGGCGGTCGGAAGCTTATTGTTGACAGGATTCAAGCATTTCTCGATATTTTTGTCCAATGGCACGCGTCAGTTTCTGAAGCTCGTAGCGGTCACTTATTCCACCCAAGTCTGCAATTCCTTCGCCGATTCAAAAATGAAGTGCAACGGCTGAGAGCCTTCCCCTGAGGGGGCTCACGGAGGTAGCCTGGCGTTTACTACGACGAAAGGCCACCCCCATGAGCTACACCCAGCTGAGCGCCCAGGAACGCCAGCAGATCTATGCGTGCCGATCCCAGCAAGGCTTGAGCCTCCAAGCGATTGCCGGCTTACCGGGCCGCAACGCCGGCACTATCAGTCGGGAACTGAAGCGCAACCGCTCGCAAGGGCTGGTAAGGAATTTAGCGAGCACGAGAAGCTGAGCGAAGCAGTTGGAGCAGCGTGCTACTTTGCGAAGCCATATCCCTGTTGGGAGCGGGGATTGAACGAGCATACGAACGGTATGCTGCGTCAATTTTTTCCAAAAAAGAGAGATTTTTTGATTGGGAAGCCTGAGCCGTTGCAGCAGGCGGTAGATTTGCTGAATGACCGGCCGAGAAAAGCGCTTGGTTATCGGACACCTCGGGAGGTATTCTTGGGTGAGTCAGGCCCTGTTGCACTTCAAACTTGAATGGGCCAAATGATTTACAGCCCGAAGTTTACACGACTTCGGGCTGTTTTTGTAGGATCAATTCCTGACATTCAACACTTCTGCGCCTTCAGCAAGCACTCGCCGCTTTGGCGTCAAGGCAGTTCAACTGAGAGGGGTTTGGCGATGTGCGGCAGGCCCCAACCGAGTTTCTCGCGCAGCAGCGCGAAAAATTCGGGCGGCTGCAGACGAATCAGCCGGGTGCGGTAGCGGGCGCGGCGGATGCGCACCTGATCGCCCGGCCAGATGTAGCAGCCGGAGTTGCCGTCGAGTGAAAGAATCAGGTGCTGGTGGTTGGTGGGAGGATGGACTACCAGCGATTCGGTGTCGGCAAAGACCAGCCCCCGCGCCGCGAGCGAGTGGGGACAGATGGGGATGAGCTGCAGTACCTGCACGTCGGGGGTGATCACCGGCCCCCCGGCGGCGAGGGCGTAGGCGGTCGAACCGGTAGGGGTGGCGACGATCACTCCGTCGGCGGCGATATCGACGATGTTGTGGCGGCCGATGGCCACTTCGAAGTGGCAAATTCCCGAGAGCGGTTCTTTGTGCACCACCGCCTCGTTGAGGGCCAGGGCTTCCCAGATGAGCCGCTCGTCGCGAAAGACGCGCACTTCGATCATCGAACGGTCTTCGAGGGCGTACTGGCCGGCGAGTAGCGTATCGATGGCCGGGTGGATTTGATTGAGGTAGCCCTCGGTGAGAAAGCCCATGTGGCCGGTGTTGATGGCCAACAGGGGAATGTCGAAGGGGGCCACCTGGCGGGCGGCGGCCAGTACCGTGCCGTCGCCCCCCAGCACGATGGCGAAGGGCATCGCCTCGTCGAAACCTTCGGCCGCGAGCCGGTCGATGGGGGTGTGGCAGACGGGGCTGTCCAGCCGGGGGAAACCCAGGATACCGCCCCAGCCGGTAGTCTGGTAGACGCGGTAGCCCGCGTTCTGGAATTTTTCGGTCAACTCGGCCGCCGCCCGGGCGGCGGCCGGTTTGATGTCGTTGAAGATGATCCCGGCTTTGGGGAGGGCCATCATGGCTATTCCAGCTCGCCAGCGTGGTAGGAACTGCGCACTAGCGGTCCGGAGCGCACGTGGGCAAAGCCCAAATCGCGGGCGACGGCGCCCAGTTCGGCAAATTCGGCCGGGGTCCAGTACTTGTGCACCGGCAGGTGGTCCCTGGAGGGCTGGAGGTACTGGCCGAGGGTGATCCGGTCGCAACCGACCTTGCGCAGGTCAAGCAACGTCTCGATCACTTCTTCGCGCGTCTCGCCGTGGCCCAGCATCAACCCCGACTTGGTGAAAATCTTCGCATCCAGACGCTTGACGGCGGCAAGGACCGCCAAACTGCGCGCGTAGGTAGCGGCGCGGCGGGCGTAGCTTTGCAGGCGCTGTACCGTCTCGATGTTGTGATTAAAGCAGACGGGCCGCGCGGCGACCACGGTGGCGATACACGCCTCTACACCGCGAAAATCCGGGATGAGTACTTCGATCTTAATCTCGGGGTTGCGCGCGCGGATGGATTCCATCGTGCGCACAAACCAGCCCGCACCCTGATCCGGCAGATCGTCGCGGGCCACCGAAGTGAGCACCACATACTTGAGTCCCAACAGCACCACCGACTCGGCGACTTTTTCAGGCTCCTGCGGGTCAAGGGGAAGAGCCTTGCCACCGGCAACCTGGCAGAAGCCGCAGGCGCGGGTGCACACGGGTCCCATCAACAAAAATGTCGCGGTCTTCTGCGCGTAGCACTCTGCGCGGTTCGGGCAGCGCCCCTCCTCGCAGATGGTGTGCAGCGAGCGCTGCTTGACGATCTTCTCGACCGTCGAGACTTGCGAGGCGGTGCCGATGGTGCGGCGCACCCACTCGGGCAGGCGGGAGCTGGCGGTTTGGTGAGGCATGGCGAGCGCGGACGGATCGCCTTTCAGGATACCTTGACACTCGCCAAAGGGTCTCAAGCCCTCTCGTCAAACACACATCAAGATCGAATCCGTTCGCGACGCTTCCGGTCACAACGGTTGGGGTAGGCCTATCGGGTGCAAAGCTTATCAACAAATCCGAGCTTCGGGTAACAAACTGCGATGTTTTTGAACCGCCCTACCGGCCGTACGGTTGATTAACCAGACAGTTTCGCAAATGTTCTTCCGTAGCAAGCCAACCGTGTCACTAGATTGGCATAGCCCTCAAAGCCTCCCGGGAGCGGGCGTTGCCGTGTTGCAGGTTAATATTTGTTGAAAGCTGTTTTCGGAATAGAGGCCGCGTGGTAGCGTCGTAGCTAACGAAGGTGTTGCTTCAGGGCCAGTTCTCTCAACCCCCTACACTGGCCCCTTTTTATTGGCATTTTTACCGATTCCTACACAGGTGTTGACCTGCTGCAAACCTCACCGCCGCAAAAAGCGTTCCGGCGGTAGGGTCAATACCTTCGAGATGAACTGTATCCAGATGGCCGCAGCCACGGCGCTGCCGACGGCGAAGGCAAAAGGGTAGGTGATCGAGCCTGGGACACTGAAGATGAGCGGCAGACTGCCGATACCGACGGCGGCGGCGACCAGCAGGCCGATGTAGGGCAAAAGCAGCAACCGGGCGTCGCGCCTGAACACCGGTTGGGCGAGCAGGCCGAGCAGGGTGCGGCGCAGCGCGAGGCCGCAGCTCAAGGAGGCCAGGGCCGCCGCCAAGATCAAAAACAGCGGGCCGGGATCGATGGCGGACTCGGGCACAGCGCAGCAGCCTCGCGGCAGTGATAAACAGAAGCCAGTGTACCAGCAGCCGTACTCGCGCCCGAGTCCCCCCGCGTACTAGGATGCATGGTGGCCCGTAGCCTGGGTTTGATGAGCGACCTCAAGCGCACCCCTCTTTACGCGCAGCACCTGCAGCTTGGTGCGCGCCTCGTTCCCTTCGGCGGCTGGGAGATGCCCCTGCAGTACAGCACCCTCACCGGCGAACACCGGGCCGTGCGCACCGGCGCGGGTCTTTTCGACATTTCCCACATGGGCAAGTACACCCTCTCGGGGCCGGACGTGCTGGCTCAGATCCAGCGGCTGGTGCCCTCGGATCTGGCCCGATTGCAACCCGGCCAGGCCCAGTACACCGTCCTGCTCAATGAGCAAGCTGGGATCATCGATGATCTCATTTTTTACTGCCGGAGTCCAGAGCATTGGGTGGTGATCGTCAACGGCGCCACCAACGACAAAGACCGCCGCTGGCTCGCAGAACACCTGCAGGGCGTTCACTTTGACGACCTCACCGGCACCCACACGCTGCTGGCGCTGCAGGGACCGGCGGCGGCCGAGACGCTGCAACCGCTGGTAGACATCGACCTTGCCCGGTTGGGCCGCTTTGGGCATGCCCAGGTCTCGCTGGTCGGCAAACCGGCTTTTCTGGCCAGGACCGGCTATACCGGTGAGGACGGCTTTGAGATGATGAGCCCCCAGCCCGCAGGCATCGCGCTGTGGCAGTCGCTCACGGCAGCCGGTGTACCGCCCTGCGGCCTTGGTGCCCGCGATACTTTGCGCCTTGAGGCGGCGATGCACCTGTACGGTCAGGACATGGATGAATCGACCACGCCGCTCGAAGCGTCTCTGGGCTGGGTGGTCGATTGGGACAAGCCCGATTACCTCGGCCGGGAGATTTTGCTGGCCCAAAAGGCCCGCGGCACCGAGCGGCGGTTGGTCGGGCTCACCGTCGAAGGCCGGCAGATTGCCCGCCACGGCTACGGCCTTTTTGACGGCGAGAGGCAGGTAGGAGTCGTCACCAGCGGCACCCTCACCCCGACGGTCGGGCGGCCCATTGCGCTTGCCTACGTGAGCACACCGCTGGCCCGCATCGGTTCGACGCTCGAAGTCGACATTCGTGGTCGCCGGGTTCCAGCCACCGTCATCAGGCGCCCCTTCTACCGCCGCGCGCTGTAAGATCCCTGTGTGACAAAAATGCAGAGGTAGGCGAACCATGGCCCTGGAATATCCGGAGGAACTGAAGTATCTCGACTCCCACGAGTACCTGCGCGTCGAGGGAGACACCGTGGTGGTGGGCGTCACGTCCTATGCCGTCGACCAACTCGGCGATATCGTCTTTGTCTCGCTTCCCGAGGAAGGAGACCGTATCAACCGCGGCGACAGCTTCGGTTCGATCGAATCAGTCAAGGCGGTCGAGGAACTGTACGCTCCGCTCTCCGGAACGGTTCTATCGGTCAACACCGTCGCAGTCGAAGATCCGGCGCTCATCGGAAGCGATCCTTACGGCGACGGTTGGCTCATCAAGGTCCGCCTTGCTGATCCTGGCGACGAGTTGAGTGAAACAATGAGCGCCGAGGAATACCGCGAGCGCGTCGAAGGCTGAGCAAAATGTTACGCACATTGCGCCGTTACAGCAGACAATCGCTCTGCATCGTCTCCGCCTTGCTGTTCATCACAAGCTGCAGCGGCAGCCCGAAGCTGGAGGGCCGGGTGAACAAAGTCTCAGCCCTGAAGGCCGATTTTGGGGCGGCCTGGCCCTTCACCGTCGCCAAGGGTGAATTGGCCTGCGTGAATGGCATCCAACTGGTCTTCTTCGCGAACGGCCGCATCTACGCCCTTAACGAAGCTGCCGCCAGGCGCTACGAACCCATCGACGCCATCCACGCGGCAGACCCGGATCCCCAGAAGCAGCAACAGGGTGTCAAGCTGTCGCTTGCACCGTTTCTGGAGAAGGGCCGGCAGCTGTGCGTAGAAAACTAAGCCCGCGTCTTAAGTTTCCCTGCCCAGGGTGTTGCGCAGTACCTTGACCTCTTCGGCCGCCACGCGGGTGGCGGGCACTGCTCGACGCACCCAGCGATCGGCCCGCACGTAACGAAACTCAGAAATAATCAGGTCTTCACAGTAAGCGGTGGTGACCTGACGGGCACAATCGGCATATAGCTTCTCAAGCCGCCTGGTGCTGAGGTGGCTAGCCTGCTGGGCTTCCTCCGGCAACTCGTAGTCGGTGGCGAAGGCACCCTGGGCGTTCGTCGCCATCAAGATCGCTACGGCAAAAAGATGAATCAATCGCTTCATAGTTCCAGGCGCAATCGGCCTTTGCCCTACAATACTTACTTACAGCTAAACGGATTGAAGCGCTTTTGCCATGACCCCTGAGGCATAGGCTGCAAGAGGGAAATACAGACCCGTCTATCCAAAGTAACTCCACACCTGCAGCGCGCTACCGAATAACAACCAGCCGCCGATCACAGTCACTGCCAAGACCGTGAAATGATCCGCCGGTAGAACGGCCCGGCTCTCATTTTGAAACAGCACGTACAGACCCAACAGCAGCAGCCCGCCTGTCAACACCGCCAGATGCAAACTCCACAAGTTCCACACCCACTGGTTCGAAGGCTGCAGATGCAGGTGCAGCTGCTGAACGTACACGAGGCACTGAGTATCCATCATTCCTCCGCCCATGAGTATCGTTAATTATCGGCAGCTATTTTCACCAAATATAGCTTATGCAACCTCAATGGCAGGCAAAAGAAGCAACGCAAGAATTTAGAGTGGTACAGCTTTTGATTTTCAAGCCAGGCCCGGGGGGCTGAGCAAATTTTTGGCGTGCGCGGTCTGCACCAGCGCGGCAAGGCGCTCAGCTTCGGCCGTTGCCACCCGCCGCCCCAGGTTCGTCAATCGGTAGTACCGCCGCCGCTCGTCGTCGGACCCAGGGTCCGGCCGTTCGCCCCATTCTTCGATCCAGCCGTCACCCAGCAGGCGCTTGATCGACCCGTAGAGCGTTCCTGGCCCCAACCGGACTTTGTGTCGGGTGCGCTGTTCGATCTCCTGCATGATCCCGTAGCCGTGGCGCTCACCGTCCGCGAGCGACAGCAAAATTTGAAACACCGCCGGAGTCAGGGGCAGGTGGTCCTCGGGGTGAGCGGAAGTGGATTTCATAGCTCAAGGATGGATATATCCGGCATTGATAGGTTACGGAGGCCCGCAGGGACTGTCAAGATGGGACAGGGCCACCGGTGCGGGAGAGCAGCTAAAAATGGCAGGCAGCACGGAGTCGGCCCAGTGGCGGGAGTGTTGAGCAGTTATTTTTTCAATGCGCGCTGGACGTTTCGGGAGCAGTTTCAGGCGAGCGACCGCTGCGCTGGACGGGCTCTGGGGCGATTTCTGGTGGTATCGGGGGTGTGCCTTGCCTTGAATACGGCCACATTTGCACTGGTGTTCAGCGGTTGGCAGGCAAGCCGATAGGCGGCGCTGGCGGCGGCGACGGCGGTGACTTTTGTGTGCGGTTTCTGGCGCAACCGGGTCTGGACATTCCGTTAGACCGCCACGAAGCTCAGCCCTGCGATACACCCGCGTATCGCTACCGCCGCGCGATTCTGATAAGAGTTCTCCTTATATACTCACCCCTACCCCAGCCTCGGCTGGGGTTTATTTATAGGGGCCGCAAAGTACCGCCGATCACCGGCAACTGGCCCGGGAGGCCATCAAGCCAGGCGACCCCCGTACCCTCCGCCCGCTGCGCCCCAAATGCGGTAAAGTCCCTAACTGCGGACGCGGTGCGTGCCTGCTACAGTAGGGGTCGCCAGCTCACTTTATGATGGTCGATTCGACCATGGCCACCTCGACCACCATCGTCCTCGGCATGAGCGCCGACGGCAAAATTGCTCCGGCCGACCCCCTCGCCCCGAGGCGCTCGGACCCGGTCGACCACGCCCATCTTGAATATCAAACGTCCCTAGCGGATCTGATCCTTATCGGCGCAGGCACCATCCGCATCGAGGGGCAAACCTATACCGTGAGAGACCCCCAGTGGATTGCCGCCCGCCAGGTGCGCGGCCAGCCGCCGCAGCCCATCACCTGTGTGGTCAGCCGCTCGCTCGCTCTGCCGCCGGATCTGCCGTTTTTTACGCAGCCTATCGAGCGCTGGATCTTGACGACTGAACAGGCCGTAGCCCGCAACCCGCACCCGCACCTTGCCGAACTGGCGACCCTGGTGGCGGCGGGTGCGAACGAACTCGACTGGGAGCGCGCCTACGCCTTTTTTGCCGGGCGGGGCATCGGGCGGGTGGTGGCCCTCGGCGGCGGCGATCTGGTCGCAGCGCTGCTGGCGGCGGGACGTATCGACGATCTGTGGCTCACGGTCTGGCCGGTTATCTTCGGCGGGCGCGAGGCCACCACACCGGTCGAAGGCGCCGGTTTTGCACCGCTCAAGGCACCGGCCCTCGAACTGATTGAATGGCGCCAGACGGCCGGCGACTTGTTTTTGCACTACCGGGTGATCAAGCCATGCAGGTAAAAATCATCCGCAGCCACCGGCGCACCCGCAGCGTCAGCGCCCGGGCCGAGGGGGACGTGTTTGTCGTGCGCGCCCCCGTCCAGATGGACGATGCCGAGTTGCACCGGATTGTCGAGCGCCTCAAAAGCCGCTGGCTGAAGCGCGCCCACTGCCCACTGCTCGACGACGACGAACTGGAGCGCCGCGCCCGCCAACTCAACCGCCACTATTTCGAGGGGCGTCTGGAGTGGCAATCGATTCGCTGGGTAACCAATCAGGAGGCGCGCTGGGGCAGTTGCACCCCGACTTTGGGCACCATTCGCCTCTCCCACCGCCTCGCAGCCCTGCCGACTTTTGTGCGCGACTACGTGCTGGTGCACGAACTGGCGCATCTGGTCGAACCCAACCACGGTCCACGCTTCTGGGCGCTGGTCAACCGCTTCGAAAAAGCCGAGCGCGCCCGCGGCTACCTGATGGCCCTGGGGCTGGGAGATATCGATCCGGCGGAACCCGAAGCCTGAGGGACTTAAAATAGCGGGTGTCGCACCCAACGTGTGCCCTATGCCGCCCATCGCCCTCGACCAGATTCTCAGTGCCGATATCCAGACGCCTGCCCGCTACCTGGGCAACGAACTGGGCGCTTTTCACAAAGATTGGGAAGGCGCAAGCGTGCGCTGGGTGCTTACCTATCCGGAGATTTACGAAGTCGGGGCTTCCAACCTCGGGCACATTATTCTCTACAACATCCTGAACACCCAGCCCCGGCAGCTTTGTGACCGCGCCTACCTACCGGGGACAGATCTGGCCGCTCGATTGCGCGAGACCGGCACACCGCTTTTTGCCGTCGAGTCGCGCTATGCTCTGGCGGAATTTGACCTGGTTGGCTTTTCGCTTGCCTACGAACTGGGGGTGACCAACGCCCTGGAGATGCTCGCCCTGGCGGGCCTGCCCCTGCGCGCCCGAGATCGTGACCGCACCCATCCCCTTATCTTCGCGGGCGGACCGACCGCCAGTTCCAACCCGGAGCCCTATACCGACTTTTTCGACTTTTTTGTCTTCGGCGACGGCGAAGAAGTCCTGCCTGAAATCGGCCTGGTGATCGAGGAGGGCAAAGCGGCGGGCCTCGGCCGTGGGGCGCAGCTGTTGGATCTGGCCCAGGTACCGGGGGTCTACGTGCCTTGCTTCTACGCGCCGGTAGCGGGGGTGCCCACCCCGACGGCCGATGTGCCCGCCCGGGTGGTGCGCCGTGTGGCCACCCCGATGCCCAAATATTCGGTGGGGTTGGTGCCCCTCATCGAGACGGTCCACGACCGGCTCGCCATCGAGGTGCGCCGCGGCTGCACCCGCGGCTGTCGGTTCTGTCAGCCCGGCATGCTCACCCGCCCGGCCCGCGATGTCGCCCCGGAGGCGGTGGTCGAGGGCATCGTCGCGGGGCTCAAGGCCACCGGCTACAACGAATTTTCGCTCCTGTCGCTGAGCTGCTCCGATTACCTGTCGCTGCCGGCGGTGGGTGCCCGGCTGCAAAATACCCTGCGCGACGATCTCGTTTCGCTGTCGCTGCCTTCGCAGCGGGTCGACCGCTTCGACGAGCAACTGGCGGGGATCATCGGCGGGGCGCGCAAGCCGGGGCTCACCTTCGCTCCTGAGGCCGGCACCCAGCGCCTGCGCGATGTGATCAACAAAGGCCTCACCAACGCAGATCTGCTGCGGGGGGTGAAGACCGCCTACGAGCAGGGCTGGGATCTGGTGAAGCTCTACTTTATGATTGGGCTGCCCACCGAGACCGACCAGGACGTGCTCGGGATCGCCGAAACGATCGGCTGGCTGCAGCGCGAGTGCCGCCTGCCCAACCGCCGTCGCCTGGAGGTGAACGTCACCATCTCCAACTTCACCCCGAAGCCGTTTACGCCTTTCCAGTGGCACTCGGTCACCGCCGAGGAACTGCACCGCAAACAGGCGCTGTTGCAGGCGGCCTTGCGTCGGCTTAAGGGGGTCAAGGCCAACTTTACCGACATCCGCGTCTCGGCGCTCGAGGATGTGCTCACCCGCGCCGGCCGCGATATGAACAGTGCAATCCACCGCGCCTGGGAACTGGGTGTGGCTCGCCACGATCCCTGGTTTGCCCCGGACGCCTTTTTTGGCATCTGGGATCGGGTGCTGGCAGAATTCGGCTACAGCTGGGATGTGGTGGGACCACCCGTCGAAGCGCCGCTGCCGTGGGATTTTATCGATACCGGCATCGACAAGCGCTGGCTGGCGGAGGACTATCGGCGGGCCTTAGCGGAGGTGGTTGTGCCCGACTGCTCCTTCGATTCGTGCTCCCACTGCGGGGTGTGCGGCGAAGATTTTGGCACCAACGTCGTCATCGCCCCGCCCCCGGTACCCGGGCGGGTCGCCTCCGTCACCCCGCCACCCCCGGCTGCCCAGCGATTGCGGGTGGTCTTCGCCAAATTGGCAGAATCGCGCTTTATCGGTCACCTCGACCTGCAGCGGCTCTGGGAGCGGGCCTGCCGCCGCGGCGAGATCGCCCTGGCCCACTCCGGCGGTTTCCATCCGCTGCCGCGCATCGTGGCGGCCACCGCCCTGGCCCTCGGGGCCGAAAGCAGCGGCGAGATCGTCGATTTTGAATTGGTCGCTCCCCTCGATCCCGAGGAATTTCGGGCACGGCTACAGGCCCAATTGCCCGCAGGCGTGGAGATGGTGAGCGTCGAGTCCGTTCCCCTCAAAAGCCCCGCCGCCGCCACTGAGCTGGTAGCGGCCGAGTATCGCCTGCTGGTGCACACCCCCGCTCCGGCGGACTGGGTGGCTATTGTGGCGGCGATTAACGCAAGCGAGCAACTCCCGGTCGAGCGCACCAGCAAAAAATCGGGCAACGCCTACACCGTCGACGCGCGGCCGTGGCTGTTTGAACTGGAACTGGCGGCCGTGCGGCCGGAGGCCATCGAGATCCGCTACGGGGGGGCCTGCCGCAACGACGGCACGGTCTTGCGCCCCGACGACATCGTTCAACTGCTCCAGCGCGCCAGCGGCCTGGAACTGGTGCTGACCCGTATCCACCGCCTCGGTTTGCGTTTGAGCTGAAATCACCCCAGCCGGAACACCGCCAGCCAGGTGGGCACGCCAATGCCTTCGATGAGCCAGCGAAAGATCCGATCGTCTCCTACGCGGTAGCTAAGAGCCAGAAGGGCTATATAAAGCCCGATCAATCCCAGACCCGGCTGCTCCGACAGCACCGCGCAAAGCCCCGCCAGGCTGCCCGAGAGCACGGAGAAGAGTCGGGCGGGACCGTCCCCCAATAACACAGGCAGAGTCAGCGTGCCTGCCTCACGGTCCCCCCCTAGGTCGCGCAAATCATTGAGGTTCACCAGGGCAGCCGCAAAAAAGAAAATGACGCTTCCCACCAGCGCCGTGCGTTCGTTCCAGGCACTACCGGCCGCTGCCGCCGGTACTCCCACGGTAAGCACCGCCCACAGCAGGGCGACGTACGGAACTTTGACGGTGGGCAATTGGCGCGGCGCCCGGCCCCCCGGCAGCACACGGCTGCTGTAGACCAGGGCGAAACCGATCCCCGCCCCGATCGGCACAAGGGCCATCGGCCGAAGACAGAGCAGCACCGCGGCCACCAGGGCGGCAGCGGCAGTAAACCGTGCAAGGGATCGGCGGTGGCGGGTCACCCAGCGGGTGCGCTCAGCGGTGTTGCTTTGATCGGCGGGACTGTCGGCGTCCGCCAGCCGGTCGCGATTGTAGGTCACGAGGGTCAGGGCAAAGATCAGCGCCAACGCGGCCGGGTCCGTGGGAATGTTCAGCAGCTTCTGCGTGCAGGTGCCCCAGAGCACGGCCGTGAGCGCCAGCACCACGTTCGGATAGAGCAGCCAGCGCTCCAGGATGCCGACCACCCCACCAAGCGGCGCCAAAAACCGTTTCACCCTCAGCCTCTGTCTTGAGCGTCCTCTTCGAGGGTACGTTACGCCGTCTCTCCCAAAGCGTGCTGTTCGCGCAGAATCTCGACTCCCCGGCCGGTGCCCAGGCGGTTTGCCCCGGCAGCCAACCGTTCGAGGGCCTGGTTCAGGGTGTGGATGCCGCCCGCCACTTTGATCCCCAACTGGTTGCGCAGAATGCGCCGCAGACCCAAAATATCTTCGGGCCGCACCGGACCCGACCAACCGGCGGAGGTCTTCAGGGCAGTGACTCCGACATCGAGACACACCTCGGCGACGTGCTGGCGCTCGGTTGCATCCAGCAAGTTCAACTCCAGAATCGCCCGCACCTCACAGCCGACCGCATCGACGATCTGACCGAGTTCTTCGTAGATGGCGTTGTAGTGGCCGGATTTGATCGCCCCCAGGTTGACCATCACCTCCAGGCCGGTCACCCCCCTCGCCGCCGCCTCCTGCGCTTCGAAAAGCTTGCAGGGGGCGGTGGTCAGTCCCAGCGGAAAACCGACGACCGTGAAGACCTGGGGTTTTTGCTTGTGCAGCAATTCGACGGCCAAAGGCGCGTACACCGGTGCTACGCAGACTGCGGCAAAGCGGTACCGCTGCGCCTCCCAACACATCTGGCGAACATCGTCTACGGTGGCGGTGGGTTTGAGGCAAGTCTGCTCGATAAATCCGGCCAGTTCGATTTCGGGATGGCTGCTAATCATCGTTCGCGGTCCAAATTTCTCCACAGAATACCCCCAGTTTCTCCGAATGGTACACAGCGCTATTCTGTAGACAGCTATCAAAGGTGCGGCGATGGCGCAAAACCCAAGAGACGACCAGGACGCCTTTCTGGACGGACTGGTGGTAGGAGCGGTGATCGGTTCGGTGGTAGGGGGGCTGGTCGCCAGCCTGGTAGCCCCGCGCCTGCGGCGCAACGCCGAAATCGAAGTGCCCCATCGCTCCCCCGAACCACCCGGCTCCCCAGGGGTCGATCCAGGCACACTCGAAGACGCCCGGCGCGTGCTCGACGAAAAAATTGCCGAACTCAACCAGGCTATTGAGCAGACCCGCAGCCGTCTATGGTCGAGCACCCAGCCGTCCCCTCCCCCAGAGATGCCATCGTGAACTACCCTGGAATAAGAAACATACGGTGACAGCGGAGATGATCGCTCAGACTTTGGCCCCGGCGCTCAACAACTTCATCCAGATCTACGTGGTTCTCCTGTTTGTGCGGGTTCTGCTTAGCTGGTTTCCCAATATCGATTGGTCGAGCAATCCCTGGGCTATCCTCAGCCAGCTGACCGATCCTTACCTCAACCTTTTTCGCTCGATCATCCCGCCCCTGGGCGGCATCGACCTCTCACCCATCCTGGCGTTTCTGGCGCTGCAGGTCGTGGGCGGTCTGCTGGTGAGCGGTCTGGCGAGCCTGCCGGTCTAGAATAGTCGCGCATCCGCACCAAGGAGCGCCTATGGCTGCTGCGATCCGCTACCGGGTGAGCATGGAAAAAGCCCATGCCCACCTTTTTGATGTCGAGATGACCATCGAGGGCTGGAGCGATTCGGCCCTGACGCTCAAGCTGCCGGTCTGGACGCCGGGATCGTACCTGGTGCGCGAGTACAGCCGCCACCTGCAGGATTTTGAGGCTGTGGGTGCCACCGGAGCAATGCGGTGGCAGAAACTGGCCAAGCAGACCTGGCGGGTGGAAGTGCCCGCAGACGGGCGGGTGCAGGTGCGCTACCGCATCTACGCCAACGAACTGACCGTGCGCACCAGCCACCTGGATACCACCCACGCCTTCTTCAACGGGGCCTGCCTGTTTTTCTATGTGCCGGGGTGCGAATCGTCCCCGTGCGAAGTGAGCGTGGCGCCGCTCAACCCCGACTGGCGCGTCAGCACCGCCCTTGCCGCCGTGCCGGGCCGGGAGAACACCTTTCAGGCCACCAGTTACGACGAACTGGTGGATAGTCCCTTTGAGGTGGGCACCCACCGCATCGTCCCTTTTACGGTCCAGGGCAAACCCCACACCCTGGCTGTCTGGGGCAAAAGCAACCTCGATTACAACCGCTTCCTGCCGGATCTGGAGAGCCTCATCACCACCGAGGCAAAACTCTTCGGCGGCCTCCCCTACGAGTACTATTTGTTTTTGGTGCACTTTGCCGACGGCTACGGCGGTTTGGAGCACCGCAATTCGACGACGCTGCTCTATCCACGCTTCGAGTTGAGGGGCAACGAAAAATACTTCAAGTTTTTGAATCTGGTCGCCCACGAATTTTTCCACCTCTGGAACGTCAAGCGCGTCCGGCCTTCGACCCTCGATCGATTCGACTACGCCCACGAAAATTACACCCGCTCGCTGTGGTTCATGGAAGGAGCCACCAGTTACTATGACGAGCTGCTCCCACTGCGCGCCGGTATCTATGATGCCACCCACTACCTCAAGCAACTGGGAATCCACATCACCTGCCTGCTCACCACCCCCGGCCGCGCGGTCCAATCGCTGGCCGAATCGAGCTTCGACACCTGGATCAAGCTCTACCGGCCCAACGAGAACTCCCTAAATTCCCAGGTGTCCTACTACCTCAAAGGGCAACTGGTTTGTCTGCTGCTCGATCTCGAAATTCGCCTGCGCACCGGTGGCGAACGTTCCCTCGACGATGCGATGCGCCATCTCTGGCAGCATTATGGTGCAGTGGACACCAGTTTTCCAGAGGCAGAACTCGAAGCCATCATCGAGCGGGCGGTGGGCCTGGATCTAAAACTCTTTTTTGACCACGCCCTACGCTCGACCGGCGAACTGGACTTCGAGGACCACTTCGCCCCCTTCGGCCTCCAGCTGGTACCGACCGGCACCGACAGCGCGCCGCCCTATCTGGGCTTGCGCACTCAGGAGCAGAACGGCCGCACCACGGTTCAGAACGTCGAAGCAGGCTCTCCCGCCCAACTGGCCGGTGTGGCAACCGGCGACGAGTTGGTGGCCCTGGCAGGTTGGAAGGTGACCCACGGCACGCTCAAGGACCGTCTAGCCGACTGGCGGCCTGGGGACCACCTCGAAGTGACGTACTTTCGCCGTGAGGAGTTGCGCACCACCACCGCGCGCCTCGGCGAAGCATGTCCCACCGCCTACACCGTCGAGCGGCGCGCCGAGGCGACCGCCCAAGAGCGCGAACGCCTCACAGCCTGGCTTGGGGAAAAAGGCCCTGCCTAACCCATCACCGCGGCGATTTTTTTGAGTTCCGCCTGCAGCTTCTGGACCTGGGCGGTGTTGCCCTGGCCGGAGTAGAGGTCGATCGCCTTTTTGAGATCGGCGATGGCTTTGTCCTTTTCGCCCCGAACGGCGAGTGCCAGACCGCGCAAACGGAAGGCCGCAGGGGACGGCTGCAACGCGATGGCCCGCTCGTAATCGGCAAGAGTAAAGACTATGAGCAGTGGCCGCAGAGCAGTGAGTCGATGATCTACCTGGCAAACATTCAGCTGATCCTGCGCAGATTAACCGCGACTCAGCCTGCCTCCAAAACCGCTTAACAACTTTACGAATTAGCTCTCAGACCGTCCCCTGCTGCTCAACTATAGCTGCAAGCCGACTTCCAGGCTCGTCAAACCGCCCTTACCCTCTGTCAAACCTGATCACCCTTGGGGTTTGGGCAGCAGGGTGGAGCGCACGTTCAGTTCTTTGAGCTGGCGATCGGCCACGGCCGACGGGGCGCCGAGCATCAGGTCCTGGGCGCGCTGGGTCTTCGGAAAGGCAATGACCTCGCGGATCGACTGCTCGCCCGCGATGAGCATCACAAAGCGGTCGAAGCCGTAGGCGATGCCACCGTGGGGCGGGGTGCCGTACTCAAAAGCGTCGAGCAGGAAGCCGAATTTGGCGCGCGCTTCTTCCTCAGTGAGGCCAATGGTCTCAAAGACCCGTTCCTGCAGAGCGCGCCGGTAGATGCGCAGGCTGCCGCCGCCCACCTCGACGCCATTCCAGATAATGTCGTAGGCGAGGGCGCGGGCGGTCTTCAGGTCGTGCTCGTCCTCGGGCCGTGGGGCGGTGAAGGGGTGGTGGAGCGCTTCGAGGCGCTTCTCCTCGGCGTTCCACTCGAACATCGGAAAGTCGGTGACCCAGAGCAGGTTGTGGCGGTTCGGGTCGATGAGTCCCAACTCTTCGCCCATCTTGAGGCGCAAGCGGCCCAGGTAATTGAGAACGGTCGGGACCGCCGTCCCGTCGCCCGCACCAAACAATAGCAGGTGACCCGGTTGGGCGCCGGTCTTCTCGATCATGCCCGCGGCGATTTCGGGGGTGAGGCTTTTGCTGAAGGCCCCGATCGTATCGACCTGGCCGCCCTCGCGCACGCGGGCAAACAGCAGCCCCCGCGCCCCAAACTGGGTGACGAACTCGAAGAGATCACCGCCCGGTTTGACGCGGGTATTGGTGATCCCCTCGGCCCCCGGTACCGGCAGACAGACGACTTTGCCCCCGGCGGCCACCGCCCCCGAGAGCACCTGGAAACTCGATTCGCGAAATACCTCCGAGACCTCGACCAGTTCGAGGCCGAAGCGGGTGTCGGGCTTGTCGGAGCCGTAGCGGACCATCGCCTCGGCGTAGGTGAGGCGCCGCAGCGGCAAAGATAGCTCCAGACCCATCGTCTCCTGGAGAATGGCGGCCACCAACCCTTCGTTGAGGGCGATGATTTCTTCCATCGACAGGAAGCTCATCTCTATGTCGAGCTGGGTAAATTCCGGCTGGCGGTCGGCGCGCAGATCTTCGTCACGGAAGCAGCGGGCGATCTGGTAGTAGCGGTCGAAGCCCGCGACCATCAACAGTTGCTTGAATAGCTGCGGCGACTGCGGCAGGGCGAACCAATCGCCAGGGTTGACCCGCGAGGGCACCAGGTAGTCGCGCGCCCCTTCGGGGGTGGATTTGACCAGTACTGGCGTCTCGATCTCGGTAAACCCGCGCTCGTCGAGGTGGCGGCGCACGATCTGCATGACCCAGTGGCGCAGGCGCAACAGTTTTTGCATCCGCCCGCGGCGCAAATCGAGATAGCGAAACTTGAGGCGCAATTTCTCGTCGACTTCCTCGTCCTTGGAGATCGCAAAGGGCGGGGTCTCGGCCCGGTTGAGCACTTCGAGGGTATCGGCGTAGACTTCGACCGTGCCGGTGGAAAGGCGCGGGTTGAGGGAGTGCTCGGGGCGGGCGCTCACCCGGCCTTCGACGCGCACGACGTATTCGTTGCGCAAAGAACTGGCGAGGTGGTAGCTCTCGGGGGTGCGCTGCGGGTCGGAGACGATCTGAACAACGCCCGTATAATCGCGCAAGTCAAGAAAAATAACGCCGCCGTGATCGCGCCAGCCGTCGATCCAGCCGTAGAGGGAGACGGTTTTGCCGATGTGCTCGGAGCGCAAAGTGCCGCAGTAGTCGGAACGCATGGAAGAAGCGAGTGCAGTTTTTCCATGATAGACCCGGGCAGTCACAAACCTTTATCTTCAGCATCGGGTGCCCTGGAGCGGCCGGTTCGGTCGACAGAAAACGCTACGATAACCCTCATGAAGCCACTACATCGTCGCGCACTTTGGGCCGGATTAGCCCTGTCGCTATGGGCGGTGCCCGCGTCGGCCCAGCAAACCGGACAACCCCAGCGCCTGCCCCTCGAAGCGCAGATCACCTTCGGCAAGCAGACCTTCAAACTGGAGGTGGCGCGCACGGTGCAGCAGCAGGCGACGGGCCTGATGTTCCGCACCCAGATGCCCGCCGACCGGGGAATGCTCTTTATCTTCGAGCCGCCCCGACCGGCCGCCTTCTGGATGCGCAACACGTTGATTCCCCTCGACATGGTCTTTGCCTACCGGGGCACCATCGTCCACATCGCCGCCGACGTGCCGCCCTGCAAGGTGGAGCGCTGTCCGACCTACGGCCCACAGGGGAGTATCGACGTCGATCAGGTGGTTGAATTCAACGCCGGGACGGCCGCCAGATTGCAACTGAAGACCGGCGACCGGGTGAAAATCGAATTTGTCGGCCCCGGCGCGTTCTTGAATCCGCAATAGGGGTTACACTCGTGCCCAGGAGAACCTGTTCAGCATCACTGACTTATGAAAGACGCCATCAGCACGGTCATCGCCAAGTACGACTCCCAGGGCAAATACTTCGATAACGCCGCGGTCGATCAGCTCAAAGCCTACTTTGCGACCGGTGAACTGCGGGTGCGCTCAGCGGCGGCGATCAGCGCCAACGCCCAATCGATCATCAAAGAAGCGACCGCCAAAGCCCTGCTCTACAGCACTCTGACGCGCACCGGCGGCAACATGTACTACGCCCGCCGCTTCGCCGCCTGCATCCGCGACATGGAGTACTTCCTGCGCTACGCGACTTTTGCGATGGTGGCCGGCGACACCAGCCTGCTCGACGAGTACGTCCTCAATGGCCTCAAGGAGACCTACACCTCCCTGGGTGTGCCTATCGACGCCACCGTCAAGGGCATCAACGCCCTGCGCGAGGTGGTGGCTTCGGTGGTCGGGCCGGAGGCGGCCGGAGAAGCCAGCAAGTACTTCGACCACCTGGCGAAGGGATTGCAGTAGGCTTCAGCAGCGATGTTGATGGGCCGCCGTCCGCTAAGGGGCTGTCCGTCGTTATCTCTTGAACTGGTACAGCACGTTCGTCTTGTCGCCGGTGACATAGACGCTGCCCCGTTTGTCCAGCGCTACACCGTTGAAGACGTAGGTGGGTGGAGTGCCGGGTATGCCCTCCAGGCCGATGCTGAGATTATTGATGAGCGTAGTGGCTTTTCCGGTTTTTGGATCCAGGCGCGAAAGGCGGCCTGCCCCGCTTTCGACGACCAGCAGCTTGCCGTCGGGTTCCACCGCCAGACCCTCCGGTGCCTCAAGCCCACTGGCTACTGTGAGCGGCGGGTTCAACGGCTGCCCATCCGCCACAATTTTCAACACACTGCCGGCGGCGCGATCGCTCACCCAGAGATCGCTGGTAGTCGCCGCCAGACCCGCCGGCTCCCCTAGATTGTCGGCGAGTGTCTCCCGCTGGTCCGGGTTCGAGGCTTTGGCGCGAACGACTTTGCCGCTGCCGAATTCGGCGACAACCAGATCGCCTTGGAAGCGAATCGCATTTAAGGGAGCATCGAAACTGTAACTGCCGGTAATCGTCTTTGCTGCCGGATCCCAAATTTGCACCGTGTTGCCGAACCAGGAAGACAACAGCAGGTTGTCGCCGTCGGGTGCGACCGTGAATGGGGAGGAGAGGGCGGAAACCCCGATGAGCGATCTTTCGACGCTGAGCTGCCGGCCTTTCAAGTTTCCAAATTCGCGCAATGCGGTCCAGTCGGCCACAAACACCGATTCCCCACCGTCGGGGCGCGGCACGACGGCAACACCGCCGGGGGCAATCAGACCGCCCTCGATCACTCGGCGAATCTTGCCGTCGGCCAGAACCTCGACGACGAAACCGTCCACGGCGCTGGAGACAAACAGACGATCTTCAGAGTCGAAGGCCAGATTGTCCAGGCCGGGCGGGAGGAGGGCGATCACTTGCTTTTGCCCGCTTTGGGGATCGACGCGCACGACTTCACCGGTCGCAAGGTCTACCACGTATAGGCGGCCTTGCGCATCGAACTTGGCTGCCACCGGAAAGCCGAAACCTTCGGCCACCGGCGTGATGGCGCCTGTATCGACATCGATGCGGGCGACCTGGCCTTTGAACATGATCGGGCTGTACAAAAAGCCGTCGGGACCGAAGTCGAAGCCGTTCGGTCCACCGAAATTCGAAGCGATCAACCGCGGGGGCACTTCGCCGTCGGGATCGAGTTCGTAAAGGGCGTCGCCGAAAAAGGACAGGCCGACGAACAGCCGCCCGTCCGCCGAGAACGTCAGAGGATTGACGCCGCTGGGCAGCACCGCCACGGTGCTCTTGGTGCCCTCGGGTGAGAGGCGGCCGACTTCTCCAGTCAAGATCGACGTCCAGTACAAAGAGCCGTCCGGGCCGAAGGTGATGTCGTCCGGCCCTTCTACCCCCTGAGCCGGGCCGAAGCGCTCAAGGATGGCACCGGTGCGGGAGCCGGCCCGAACGACCTCCCGGCCGCGCAGGCTGGCAATGTGCAGCTGGTCTTTGCTGTCGAAGGCCAGGCCGTTGGCACCGTGCAGCGGCCCGCCGCGCACCAGTACAGAAGCGGCGGTCTGCGCCCCAGTGGGTTTGGCGAGCAGCCAGGTGGCCGCAAGCATTACAGCGCAGGCGGGGGCGAACCACTTTTTGAGCGTTCGCACCTGGACATTTGCGTTGTGCATGTCTTGCTCCTTTGAATAAACGTCAGTTACTTCGAGCCTATGCAGCATTGCCGACTGAGAAATCTTTTGTTAATATGCCGACAATTCTTGACTTGCCTGAACTGTGGACACCAATACCAATAGACAGGATGATGCCAGCCTCGAAGAATCGGCGGGGTTTGAGAACTCCTATCCGCTAGAGGAGCCGGACACGGGCGATACCGGGCTACTGGCAGCCGCTGTCGGCCCCGGCGACGCCCAGGGGGAGGGCACTTTTGACGGCGTCAGCGCTCACAGCCTCCAAGCAGACAGCGCCGACCAGGCCGACGACGCCACCGCTGTTTTTTTCGGCGCCATGCCCAACCCGCAGCTATGGAACAGCCAGGGCTGGGAGGACTGCCAGAGCGCCCTTGAACGGTGCAGCGCGCTACACCAGGCTCGGCTGGCTTTTGCGGACCCGGCGGCCGACGCCTTGGCTGGGGGAGCCGCCGCTTCTACGACTGGTAATGACATCGCCGATTTTGGGGAGGATGCGGACGGCGGTGAGCCCTTTATTGACGATGCCACCGTTGTTGCAAGCTCCTGGGAAGCGAACACGGTGTTCTGGGAGGGGGCATCACAAAACCCTATTCAAGACGCCGTCGTTGCGGAGGCAGAGGCGCCGACTGGCGATACTTTCGCGGACGGCGAAGTGTCGGAGGCAACCTTGGGCTTCGACAACGATACTGTCGCCAGTGACGACTGGGCGAACTGGGAGGCGTTGTCCGCGTGGGCAGCCACCGAGAAGAGCGATGGGGAAGGCCAGGAAGACTGGGCAGCCGCCGGTGCACCGCTCGACGTGCAGAAAGGGAATGGTTTTGAGAAGGCGCGAGTGTTGCAGGCTCAGCTGAGAGCCGAGGTGGAAGGAGCGGGTAGCGAGGAGTCGCCCGGCCCTGAAGCGGAGTCGGTCCCTGAGTGGCTCACTGATGTGGGAGAAGCGGGTCTGACGGGCCTGGGTTTGGTGCAGGAGCTGACCTACCCGATTTGGAAGCAGTTTGAGGAACCTCAGGGCAAACCCAAAAACTTCAACCTATCGTTTCGGGACATCTCGGGATTTCCGAAGCCGACCGGTCAGGTCTACATCAACCGGATAGATTCCTTGACCGGCAATCCGACCAAGTGGAAAGGTTTACGGTTGGACTTTGGGCCATTTCCGGATCAGGACCCGGTCAGCGGCAGCGTCAAAAAAGACCCGCTGACCGGAGAGAAAATATACAAAGTCGGCTGGCACTGGAACCAAGACGGCGCTTGGACAGCTTTCGGCATTAGAAACCACACAGAAATCAAAGCTGGGACATTGGCTAACACCCTTGGCCGGACTTTGGAGGCGACAAAACTTCCCGGCCGGGCAGTACTGGCAGGAGGGGTGTTTCTTGATGCCTGGGCGATGGGCAGTGCAATCGACACCGCTCTTCACAGCGGCGATTGGGACCCTGCCGTCGTCGAAGGAGTCCGCATTGCGGGTGGTTGGGCAGGCGGGTGGGCCGCGGCACAAGTAGGGGGTGGTCTAGGGGCGACCATCGGTACCACCGTCTTACCAGGTATCGGTACGATCGTCGGGGGAGCAGTGGGGGGCCTGACCGGCGGAGCGTTGGGGTACTTGGGCGGTTCAGCCATCGGGCAGAGTGCAGCAGAGCAGGCCACGAGCTCTGCACGTCCGGAACCCTAGTCAAGGAGGTGCAAAAGCATGCTGAAAAACTATTTCAAGGCGGTTCTTCAAGACTGGCATTACTTTTTAACATTTTTGCAAGACCTCAAATCTGCTGCTGCTCAGGACAAACAAAGGGTGCACAGCGCCCAGGAGTTGCTGGAGCGCTACGCCCGGGGTGAGCGCTATTTCGTTTTGGCCGATCTAGAAAAAGAAGACTTGCGCGGTGTGGAGTTGCCGGGTGCTCATTTCATCCGTGCGTTCCTCAAAGGAGCGGACCTGCGCGGCGCGAACCTACGCGGGGGGACCTTCGACCACTACACCAGCCTCGAAGGGATTCTCATCGACGACAAGACGCAGTTGGATTCCAAATGGCGGACGGTGTGGGAACTGGTCAACCTGCCGCCGGTCACAGGCCGGCAGTTGCCCGGAGCGGATCTTGCGGGCACTCAGCTGACGGGGGTCCATCTGCAGCGGGCCAACCTAGCGGGGGCCGATCTTTCGGAAACCTGTCTAGACGAAGCGCAACTGCAGGAAGCAAATCTGGAGCGGTCTATCCTGCGTGAGGCACGTTTTGTCAGTGCCAATTTGCGGGGAGTGAACCTCAAGGGGGCGGATTGCCGGGGGGCCAAACTGTTTGACGCCAACCTGTGCGATACCGATTTGCGCGAAGCCAACCTCTCCAAGGCGAACCTGATCGAAGCTGTGCTGGTCAGTGCGGACTTGCGCGGGGTGGACCTGCGCGAAGCGAATCTGGACAGTGCGAACTGCAAGGGGGCGAATCTGGAGGGGGTGCTGCTGGCTGGGGCGACGATGCCCGACGGGAGCATTCATCCTTAAAGTTACGGTTGCAAAGAGCTGAGCGGGAGCAGTTGCACCCGAGCCGACGGGACTCAAATCAAAAAAGGGCCGAGGCGGGCCGCCATACTTTCGAGTTGTTCTTTCACCATTGGCGGGTCAAAAATATGGCCGCCCGGGAGCATCTGCAGGGCAAACGCGCCGCTGGTCTGCTCCCGCCAAGCCGCCAGTTGTGCGTGGGTGACGACCGTGTCGTGCGCACCGCCGTAGACATATACGGGACAACCAAGCGGCGGCTCCGGCTGGTAAACGTAGTGCTCCGTAAGTTTTAAGTCGGCCCGCAAAATGCCCAGGTAGTGTTCCCGCCACTTCGGGTGGGCCAGCAGGGCTTCGGGGGTGCCGCCGACTTTGCGCACCCAGGCCACAAGCGCCGCCTCCGAAAGCACATCGCCCGCGGGCATCGGGGAGGTCAGTTGCGGCGCCCGGCGGCTGGCCACCATCAGACAGACCGGCGGCGGCAGGTGCCGCCGCCGCAACTGCCGCGCCAACTCGAAACCGACGAGCGCCCCCATGCTGTGCCCAAAAAAGGCAAAAGGCCGGTCGAGGTGGGGGGCGATGATCGAGGCTATCGCTTCGATCAGTTCCGGCAACCGGCAGGGCATCGGCAACCGGGTCAGGTTCTCACGGCCGGGCAATTGGCAGGGCCGCACTTCGATCGCCGCAGGCAGCGATTCGCGCCAACCGCGGTAGACCGACGCGCCGCAGCCCGCGTGGGGAAAACAGAACAGCCGCAGCCGGGCACGCGGATTCGGGGTGCACCAGCGGAACCACTCCGCTGCGGCAAAAAGCGGCAAGGCCGTGAAATGATCGATCGGTGAATTCATCGGCCAAACCGTACAGGAAGAGACTTCAGCCCACGCAGGATGAAGCTGTGGTCCAACCACTCGGGGCAATCACTCAGCAATTCCAACTTCTCAAAGCGAGCGAGCAACACGCGCAAAGCCACCTGGGCCTCCAGTTGGGCGAGGACGGCACCCAGACAATGGTGCATGCCCTGCCCAAAAGCCAGATGCGCAGTGTCGGTGCGGGCGATGTCGAAGCGGTCCGGTTGGTCGAAGCGGGCCGGGTCACGATTGGCCGCCCCGAGACAAAGCAGCACCTGCTCACCCGGTTTGACGGTCCAACCGCCCATTTCCACGGTTGCAGTCGCCCGGCGCTTGGTCTGCTGCAACGGGCTTTCATAGCGCAGCATTTCGCTGACGGCAGCACCCATCGTTTCGGGGTGCCGCCGAAGACGCTCCAGTTGTTCGGGGTGCTGCAGCAGCGCGAGCAGACCGTTGGCGATCAAACCGCGGGTGGTTTCGTGGCCGGCCACGAACATCATGATGCAACTGAAGACGATCTCCGCCTCGCTCAAGCAACCGTCTTCGAGCCGCCCGGCACCCAGGGCGCTAATCAGATCGTCGCCGGGCCGCCTGCGCCGCTCGCAAAGCAGGGCCTCGAAAAAAGTGATCGCCTCGCAAAGCACCGCCTGGACCCGGGGGAAATCCGCCCCGGCCATCAGCCCCGGCTCCAGCAGATAGCGCAGTTGATGGGTCCACTCGCGCACTGTCTGCCAACTGGCAGGCGGTAGCGCCATCGATTCGGCCATAAATTGCAGCGGCAGCCTGTCGGCAAAATCGGCGACCGCATCCATCCGGTCGGCTGTACTCACCCGGTCGAGCAGTTGGGTGGCCACCCGAGCGATGTGGGCCTGCTCCTGCTCGAGCGTCCGGCGCTTGAGCGCCCTGACGACCGGATGGCGAAGACGGGTGTGGTCGGGTTCATCGGTAAAGACAATCGATTTGGCGGCCAATTGGGCCAGCGGATTGGTCTGTGCTTGCGCAGGACTTTCGCTGCGCTGGCGGACCGACTGCGGAATCTGGCTGGAACTGAAGCGCGGATCTTTGAGCACGGCGATCACATCGGCGTGGCGCGTCAGTACCCACATGCCCAGGCTGCGGTGGACAGGCACTGCCTCCCGCAGACGGGCGTAAACGCGGTAAGGGTCGCGGCGAAACTCCGGATCGAAGGGGTTAAACCGCAAGGGTCGCTCGGCGGGCGGGCGGGATGCTGGGGCCATGGTCGGTTCGGTCATGACGGGCGGCTCCAGTGCGAACGGATCGGTCGCAGCACCAGGCGCAGCAACCCGATTTTGCCCATGCGAAAGCCCACGGCCGACAACTTCAAATAGCGCTCGTAGCGCTCGACCACCGGCTCCCCCACCAGGGTGACGGCCTCTTCGCGCCGGGAACGCAAACGGGAAAGCCACGCTTCGCAGGTGCGGGCATAGTCCAGGCGGTCGTTGCGCAGTAGGGCAAGCTCAAACAAACCGTCGCTGGCTGCGACGATCTCCTCCAAACGCGGCAATTCCGAGTCGGGAAAGATTTCTGACTGGATAAAGCGGTTGGCTTCTTCGGGGCGGAGCGTCCCGTAGGCAATCGTTTGCAAGGACAGTCGCCCCGGGGCTGAAAGCCACCGGTGGCAGCGCTCAAAAAAGGCGCGATAGACCCGAATTTTCTCAGGGCTCGATTGATCCGGTTGGGCAAAATGCTCGAACGCGCCAATCGAGACAATGGCATCGTAGGCTGCGGTAGGAGTGTGCGCAGTCCAGCTTTCTGTGCGCACCTCGACGCCGGTAAGCCCCAAGGAGCGGAGGTAAGATGCCTGCGCTTCGCTGAGGGTGAGACCCACAGCCCGCCGCACCCCATAGACCCCCGTCATTCGCCCCAGCAGTGAGCCCCAACCGCAGCCAATATCGAGGGTGCAAGCGGCACCGACGGCACCGGCGGCGCGAATAAAAAAATCGAGCTTCTGCTGTTGGGCGAGCGACAAAGGCAGATCGGGAGCATCCGCCTCCCACAGGGCGCAGGAGTAGGTCATCGACTCATCCAGCCAGAGACTGTAAAAGGCGTGGCTGACATCGTAATGGTGGCGGATCCCCTCGGCCGAGCCGCCCCAGGTTTGAGCGGACAACTCGCTCACGGTTGCACCGGCTGGGCCGACGACACTGGCAGTTTCCGGCCATAGAGATGTTGCGACATCGCGTCGATCGTCGGGTATTCGAACAGCAATGACGGCGATAGTTCCAGCTCCAGCCACTCCTCCAGTTCACTGACCAGCGATACCACAATCGCCGAGTCGAGGCCGAAGCGTTCAAAATCGGTTTGAACGTCCACTTGCTGAGCGTCCACATTCAGAAAATCGCCGATATAGGCTTGCATCCACTCGGCGATGGCAGATTGGGAAACGGAAATGTCCATCATGGCAAAACTCCTTGTCTGTAGTCGTTGCAAGCTGTCGCTCAAGCCCGCTTCAGCCGGATTTGCTCCTCGGAGGGCACCTTCACATCCCAGGCCAACCCCAGTCGCGCCAAAAGCCAGATGAGCCAGTAGCCGGGGTCGAGGCGGTACCAGGCGAGGCCGAAGGCGGCGGAAGTGGGAAAGGCGTGGTGGTTGTTGTGCCAGGATTCACCAAAACTGACCAGCGCCAGCACGGCACTGTTGCGGCTGTGCTCGCGCGTCGCAAAAAGCCGGGGGCCGAAGCTGTGCAAAAAAGAATTGATCGACCAGATGATATTGCCCAGGACAAACATGCGCACCGCCCCACCCCAGAGAAACCCGAGCAGCAGCCCGGCAACATGGCCGTGCAGCCACCAGCCCACCAGCGAGGGGATAGCGAGGCCCAGCAGCACCCACCAGAGATACAGACCGTTGACCTGCAGCAACGACCGGTCGCGCAACAAATCCGAGGCATAGCACACGACGTTGGGATACTCGTGTTGCCGCATCCAGAGCAGATGGGCGTGCAGCAGACCGCGCAGGCGGCCTACCGGATCTCGACCGTGCAGGTTGGGCGAATGGGGATCGCCGGGCTGGTCGCTCAATTCGTGGTGGCGCCGGTGCAGCGCCACCCAGGAGATGACCGAGCCCTGGCCGGCCATCGAGCCCGAGACGGCCAGCAGCGCCTGGACCCAGGGAGCCGCGCTGAAGGAGCGGTGGGTAAACAGACGGTGGTAGCCGACGGTGACGCCGAAGCCGGTCACCAGCCACAAACCCAGCAACAAACTCCCCTCGATGGGGCCGGGGGGCCAGACCCACGACAGTGCCACCGCCGCCACGGTCCCGATCGCAGGCAGAATATCGAAGAAAAAGAAATGCCGCCTCTGGTAGCGATGAATGTACGGATCGTCAAGAACGTCTCGCCGTCGGGTCAAACGGGTCCAGCCCTTGACGGACTCGGGCTGCTCGGCAGGCTCTGGCATGGTGGAGGATATCCTGATGGGTATAAAGTCGGGCCGGATCAATTTCTGGCCAAAACAAGCTGCAACTGCACTTGTTCGTAGACAAACGCTCGCGGACTGCGGGCGATGCGGCTGTGTACTGCGGCGTAGTAATTCTCCAGCCAGCGCGCTCGGTCGCGAAAAAGGGTTTGGGCAAACAGCGGTTCGCTGAATGCCCGGATGAAGGCCGTGTACGCCTGCGCGTACTCCTGGAGATTGCCGCTCTGCCGGTAGCGGGTGTAGAGAGGACAGGGCAGAGCCTGCACCTCGGCATGCTCGACGGTATATTGCTCTACCAGCGGCGAGCCGGGTTCCTGGAGCGGGGCGAGCACCTCCGCCAGAGACGGGCAGTAGGTGGGATAGAAAAAGTCGTGGTATTGCTGGCGATCGAGGGTGCCGTCTTCCACCATTGCGAGGAGCACCTGGTTCATCAGTTCGGTCGTCATCAATCCACTGATTTTCTCGCCGTCGATCCCTGCCAGTTCACCGGCATCCGCCCGCCCGAGCATCAACAGCACCAGCCGTCCACCGGGCCGGGTTTCTTGAGCCCGGCAGGACAAAAAAGCCGTCAGATCCTGGCGGGATTGCGCGGCGAAAGCCTCGCGCACCGGCCCCCTGGCCCATCCGGAGTAGGTGTGTTCCGGAAAGTGCACCACAGGCAGACGGCTTAACCAGTGCAAAGCGGTCGACGAGAGGCCGAAACTGGCTGAGCCGCTGGGGAGGATCTGGCCGTAGAACGAACGGCCGGCGGCGAAGACATAGATTGGACACCCGTTGGCCGTCTCCAGGCAGCACTCAGTAGAGCCCAGGTTGCGGAACAACCCGTTGAAATTGTTGGTGGGCAGGTCGTTGTGGATGACACAAATGGTCGGTTGGAGATCTTCTCGGCCGGCAAGGGCGTCGAGAGCCCACTGGACGGCCATCAGGGAGTTCCGGCCTTCGCAGCAGCCGTAATCGACGATCGTAAACGGTCGGCTGTCCGTGGGCGGCGGGATGCGGCGGACCGCTCCGGCAATCAGCGCCTGCGCCGAGACTAGAGCGAGCTTTTGAGAGTCGGAGTGCGCGTCGTAGAAACCTCCCCCCTGCATGCCGGGAGTCGCCGCCGACCTTGCCCTGGTATCTGGACTTTGCCAATCGTGCGTCGTCTGGTGGTCGCCTTGCTGCTCAAAAAGTCGGTCGTTGCGGCGCAGGGTAATGCGCAGCAGGTGCATAGCCCTGGTGCGAAAGCTGAGCACAAACAGCGCCAGATACTTCTCGTATCGGCTGACCGCCGCCTCCCCGACCAGGGCCACGGCCTGCGCCCGGTGCGATTTCAAGCGCGTCAGCCAGCTTTGGCAGGTGAGCCGGTAATCCTCCGCGTCGTTGCGCAAAGCGATCACTTCGAACGTGCGCGCGCTCGCTTGGGCGATCTCCATCAGGGTCGGCAAGTCCGATTCGGGGAAGATCTCGCTGGAGAAAAATGGATGCATCTGCTGCTTGGGGACGTTGCCGTAGGCGATCGTCTGCAGCGAGAGCCGACCGCCGGGCGGCAGCCAACCGTGGCAACGTTCGAAAAACTCGCGGTAGACTTGCCCTTTTTGCGCACCGGTGAGCTCCGGTCTGGCGAAGTGCTCGAAAGCGCCCACGGAGATGATCGCGTCGTAAGGTTCTTCCGGCGCATGGTCCTGCCAGCTTTCGAGCCGGACTTCGATGCGCGGATGGCCAAAAGCGGCGATCCAGGTGGCCTGGGTTTGGCTCAGGGTGAGTCCGACGGCCCGGGCGACACCGTGCGCCCCGACCAACGACCGCAGTGTTCCCCCCCAGCCGCAGCCGATGTCCAGGACCCGGCCGCCCCCCGCGGCCTGGGCTTCGCGGATGTGATGGTCGATCTTGCGGGCCTGGGCCTCCTCCAGCGTGCCGTCTGCTTCCCAAAGCCCGCAGGAATAGGTCATGCTGCTGTCGAGCCACAGCCGGTAAAATTCGTCTCCCAGGTCGTAGTGGTATTGAATGGCCTGCGCCGAGGCGCAAGCCTGGGCCGTCGCAGCGGTATTCATCGGCCTTGCCTCCTGGCGGCGATCGTTGCTTGGCTCGGAATCTTTACCTCCCAGACCAGGCCGACAGCAGCGAGCAGCCGAATGCACCAGCCGCTCGGGTCGATCTGCCACCACTCCAGACCAGTCACAGCCGAGCTGCAAAAGGCGTGGTGGTTGTTGTGCCAGGACTCGCCCAGGGTAGGAAGAGCGAGCCAGGCGTTGTTGGTGCTCAAATCTCCAGTGGCGAAAGGGCGATCACCCAGCAGGTGGCAGACGGAATTGAGGGCGCCGATGTAGAGCTGGTGCACCAGGAAGATGCGGACCATTCCACCCCACAGCAGCCCCTGCAGGGCTCCCATCCAGGTCGCGCTTGCCAGTCCTCCCACGAGGGCGGGAAGCAACAGCCCGAGCAGCACCCAGAGGTAGTACCGGCGGCTGAGGCGGCTGACATCGAGATCGCGCAGCAGATCTCGGGCCAGGAGTGCGCAGTTGGTAATTTCGCTGTCGAGCATCCAGCCGGTGTGGGCGTGCCAGAGGCCCGGCAGCCGCCCAAGCGGCCGGTCGGCTTTGAGATAGGGCGAATGGGGATCGCCGGGCTCGTCCGGGAAATGGTGGTGGAGGCGGTGGGTGGCAGCCCAGTAGACGAGCGGTCCGGAGGCGGCCATTCCACCTAGAACCGCCAGGCTGACCCGCACCGGTGGACTCGCCTTGAAGGCGCCGTGGGCGAAGTGGCGATGGTAGCCGACTTCCAGGCCGAACACCGTCAGGACGTACATCCCCAGCAGCAATGCGACATCCAGAAGCCGAAGCGGCTGGAAGGCCAGCAGGCCCAGGGCCGCCAGGGTTCCCAGGGCGGGAATCCCAAGGGTCACCAGGCCCACGCTCCGGTAGCGGGCCTGCAGATGGGCGTTGGCGGTCGTTACCCGCACTTTGCCGCCGGGCAGATATTTGGACGAGGGCGCAGGAAAGTGGTCGGTTTCCATCGTCGAGCCGGGATAGAGGTACAGCATGTTCAGTAAACTGAGCGGGCCGGTGCCAGTGAGCGGGCGAGCACTTTGAGCAGCGCGTCCCGACTGTCGTTGAGAAACAGGTGTCTTCCAGGAAACATCTGCAGCCTGAAGATGCCGTTGGTGTGCCGGTTCCAGGCCGTCAACTCCTCGCGGCCGGCCACGCGGTCCTGCAGACCGCCAAAGACCGTGAGCGGACAGCCCAGCAGACAGGTGCGCTCCTGGTAGCTATAGCTTCGGCACAGGCGGTCATCCGCTTCTATGGCAGGCCACAACTGGGCCATGAACTGTTCCTCGGTGCGCAGCGCCGCCGGGATTTCCAGCAGGGTCGAGAGGGTTTCGCTCTGCCAGGCCGGCCGGTTCGCCATATGGGCCGCGTGCAGCTGAGGAGCCCACAGACCGCCCACAAACAGGTGTTCCGGCTGCAGACCGTGGTGCTCCCCAAGCCGATGGGCAAGCTCGAAACCCACCAGCGAGCCCATGCTGTGGCCGTACAGGGCAAACGGCCTATCGAGATGAGGTTCGAGCACCTGGGCGAGCAGCTCAATCGCCGCGCAAAAGCTGGTGAGCGGCATTTCGGCGATGCGCTCCTCCCGGCCGGGAAATTGCACGGGGCAGACTTCCACGTCGGCAGGCAGAGCATCGGCCCACTGCCGGAACACAGAAGCGCCGCCCCCCAGGTGATGAAAACAAAACAGCCGCAGCCGCGCCTTTGGTCGGTGCAGGCGGTGCGCAAGCCAGACTGTCTCCTGCACAGGCGCATCGCCCAGCCGCTGCGGCTGCGCGGCAGGCGCCTTTTCGCGCAGATGTTTCGACAATTCCTCCACCAGTTCGTCGATACTCGGGTTGCGCAGCAGGCGGGCAGGGGACAAAGTGACCTGCAGATCGCGAGTAAAGTGGTCGCGCAGTTCCACCAGCATCAGCGAGTCGAGGCCCAGATCGCTCAACGAGCGTTCGGGCTCGAAGGTTTGTGCGGAGTGCAGCTTCAGTACGTCCATCACCTGCTTCTGAACGTAGGCGGCCAACCGGTCGCGCGGAGAATGAGGCGGCTGGGGGACTTTTGCAGGAGTGGGGTGCACCGGCAACGGCGGCTGCTCCGGTGCCATCCAGTGGCGTTGCCGCTCGAAGGGGTAGGTCGGCAGCGACACCCGCCGCATCCGCCCATCCCCCGCCAACCGCCCCCACTCCACCGCCGAGCCTGCCACGAACTGCCCGCCCAGCACCTCCAGCATCCGCCGCCGCTCTACCGACGAGCTTGCCGGCCCCGGATAGGCCTCATCGCCGACATCTGTCGTCCGCCGCCGCGCGCTGTGGCCAAAGTGCAGCCCCGGCAGCCTTTGGCCCGCGCCGAAAGCTGCCAGCAGACCTGCCATCTCGGCGGGGTGCTCCGCCACGAGCGCCAGCCGAAAGGCGAACCGTGTGCGTCCGGCGTTGGCTGAAAAGCAGATATCCGGCAGGTGGGCGGGGTGGGCGGCGCCCAGGTGATCGGCGAAGCGCACGGCCAGTTGGCGCAGGGCGGCATCGGAGCGGGCGGTGAGGGTGAGCAGGTGGGGGATGGGCGGGTGGATGGGGGGGGCGGCCGGTTCGGGGGGGGCTTCTTGCAGCAGGAGGTGGGCGTTGGTGCCGCCGAAGCCGAAGGCGCTCACCCCGGCCAGGCGCGATTCGCCCCCAGGCTCCCAGGGGGTCAACTCCCGCACGACCTGCAGAGGAAGGCGTTCGAAAGGAATGTGCGGATTTGGTTGCTCAAAGTGCAGATTGGGAGGTATTTGCCGGTGGTGGAGGGCCAGGGCGACTTTGATAATCCCGGCGATTCCGGCGGCGGCCTCGAGATGGCCGATGTTCGTCTTGACTGAACCGACCAGGCAGGAGCGCCCACCGGGATAGCCCTCGGATAGAACCGCTCCCAGGGCTTTGCCCTCCATCGCATCCCCGAGGGCGGTGCCTGTCCCGTGGGCTTCGACGTACTGGACCTGGCCCGGCAGGACGTCCGCCTGCCGCCAGACCTGCCGCAGCAGGCTTTGCTGGGCGCGGGGGTTGGGAGCGCTCAGGCCGTTGCTGCGGCCGTTGTGATTCGTTCCGCTCCCTCGAATCACCGCATAGATCCGGTTGCCGTCTACCAGGGCTGAGGACTGCGGCTTCAAGACAAGCGCGCCGGCCCCTTCGCTGCGGACGTAGCCGTCCGCACGGGCGTCGAAGGTTTTGCAGCGGCCGTCCGCCGCCATCATTCCCGCCTTGATGAAGCTCATCGTAATCCTGGGGGACAACATCACGTGCACCCCGGCCGCTACGCACAGATCGGACTCGCCGTTCCAGAGGCTCTGGCAGGCCAGATGCACCGCCACCAGCGAGGAGGAGCAGGCGGCATCGACCGCCAGACTCGGTCCTTTGAGATCGAGCACATAGGAAAGGCGATTGGCCGCAACACAGTTGGTGTTGCCGGTGCCCAGGTAGGCATCGAAGTTGCGGCCATCCGCCATCAGCAGTTCGTAATAATCGAAGCTCGACAGACCCACGAAGACACCGGTGCGAGTGCCTGCCAGCCGCCCCGGAACCTGGCAGGCATCTTCGAGCGCTTCCCAGGCCACCTCCAGGACCAGACGCTGCTGCGGGTCCATGGTGGCGGCCTCCCGCGGGGAGATGCCAAAAAATTCGGCATCGAACCGGTCCACCTGCTCCAGAAATCCGCCCCGGCGCGCGTGCTTCATCTCAGATGCCCCGGCTTCCAGTGTGTCAAGATCCGCCAGATTCCAGCGCGCGGGGGGCAGATCGCTAATCGCATCGACCCCATCGCACAGCAGCCGCCAGAATTGGCCGGGGCTGTCGGCCCCGCCGGGAAAGCGGCAGCCCATCCCGACGATGGCGATCGGTTCTCTATTCATGCCGTTTGCTCCCGCAACCATCAAAAGGTGACAGGCAACCGCTTCAGCCCGCGCAGGAGCGTTCCTTCGCGCCGCTCGGGCTTGCGCCCCTCCGCGAGGCGCAGCTTCGGGAATTGCTGCACCAGGGTCTGAAAGACGACCTGACCTTCCACACGCGCCAGCGGACCGCCAAAGCAATGGTGAATGCCGTCGCCGAAGGCGAGATGGCGGTTGTCGGCGCGGGTAAGATCCAATCTGTGGGGATCGAAAAACTGGGCCGGGTCGCGGTTGGCTGCCCCCAGGTACAGATGTACGTGCTCACCGGCGCCAATCGTGCAACCTTCTATCTCGATATCCTCGATTGCCGCCCGGGCGACCAGTTGAATCGAACTGTCGTAGCGCAGCAACTCCTCGACCGCGCCGGCGATGATCTCCGGTTTACTGCGCAGCAGTTCCAGTTGCTCCGGATGGGTCAGCAGGGCGAGCATGCCGTTGCCGATAAGATTGACCGTCGTCTCTTCACCCCCGGCAAACAACTGCATACAGACGGCGACCACTTCCTCCTCGCTGAGGCGGTTGCCTTCCTCCTGGGCGGCGATCAAACTGTCGATGAGATCCGTGCCCGGCTGTCGCTTGCGCTGGGCGACAAGACCAAGAAAATAAGTTCCGAATTCCTCGACCACCGCATTCAAGTGCAGATAGCCTTCCAGGGAAATCACCGGGTCGAAGATGCGCGCCAGTTCGTCCGAGAGGTGCCCCAACCGGGCATAATCCGCCGCCGGCACTCCGATGAGCCGGGCAATGACGATGGCCGGAAGCGGGCAGGCCAAGTCGGCCATGATGTCCATCGCACCTTGCTCGCGCACCTTACCCAGCAAATCCGCCAGGGTCGCCTCGACGTGCGGACGCAGCCGATCGACAAAACTCGCGCTAAAAGCCTTGGTGATCAGTCCCCGCAACCGGCCGTGATCGGGAGGCTCCAGGAAGAAGAAAAACTTGCTGCTGGAGCGGACCAGGGCATCGAAGTTTCCCTGATCCGGTGTGAGATAGCGATTTTTGTTTTTGATCCAGCCGGGCTTGTCGAGGACGCGAAAGCGCCGGTCGCGCAGGATGGATTTGATATCGCTGTAGCGGGTAAATACCCAGGCACCCATAAAGTTGCGATAGATGGGAAATTCGCGGCGCAGACGGTCATAAAACGGATAGGGATCTTCGTGAAAAGCGGGATCGAAAACATTGAATTTAAAGGGTGCTTCTGTTTGGGGCAGCGTATTGCCGAACGCATCCTGATTGAGATTGGCGACAGAATCCATAGTCTGCTCCTCGATGGTGAGCCGGGGCAACTGGTTTTTCAAACATTGATTAGGCGCCGAGGTGTTCGGCGACCGATTCGATGTTGATGAATTCCCAAAAGAGGGTAGGTTCAAGATCGCGACCGAGCCAGTTGCCCATCTCCGTGGTGACGGTGACGGCTACGGAGGAATCGAGGGCGTAGTCGCTAAAGGGAACGGCAATGTCGATGCGTTCTGCCGCAATGCCCAGAAACTGGGCCAGGCGGGCAGCCAACCAGGCTTCGATTTGCGGCGCCGTCGGGCAATCGCCGCAAGGCCGGATACGGTCAAGATGCTGCACTTCCATACCTTTGAATCTCCTTCGTCTGATCTGATGCTTTGACTGCCGCCGTCGCGGCGGGTGGCGACTCCATCCAGTAGCGTTGCCGCTCGAAGGGGTAGGTCGGCAGCGACACCCGCCGCATCCGCCCATCCCCCGCCAACCGCCCCCACTCCACCGCCGAGCCTGCCACGAACTGCCCGCCCAGCACCTCCAGCATCCGCCGCCGCTCTACCGACGAGCTTGCCGGCCCCGGATAGGCCTCATCGCCGACATCTGTCGTCCGCCGCCGCGCGCTGTGGCCAAAGTGCAGCCCCGGCAGCCTTTGGCCCGCGCCGAAAGCTGCCAGCAGACCTGCCATCTCGGCGGGGTGCTCCGCCACGAGCGCCAGCCGAAAGGCGAACCGTGTGCGTCCGGCGTTGGCTGAAAAGCAGATATCCGGCAGGTGGGCGGGGTGGGCGGCGCCCAGGTGATCGGCGAAGCGCACGGCCAGTTGGCGCAGGGCGGCATCGGAGCGGGCGGTGAGGGTGAGCAGGTGGGGGATAGTCGGGTGGATGGGGGGGGCGGCCGGTTCGGGGGGGGCTTCTTGCAGCAGGAGGTGGGCGTTGGTGCCGCCGAAGCCGAAGGCGCTCACCCCGGCCAGGCGCAATGCGCCCCCAGGCTCCCAGGATTGTCCCCGGGTCGGGATTTCAAAGGGGGTGCCCTCGAGGCGAATGTAGGGATGCAGCCGCTGGGGGGACAAAGAAGGCGGTATTTGCCGGTGTTGGAGGGCCAGGGCGACCTTGATGACCCCGGCGATTCCGGCGGCGGCCTCGAGATGGCCGATGTTCGTCTTGAGCGAGCCCAGCAAGCAACGCGGATCGCCCTGCTGACGCTGACCCAGTACGGCCTTGAGGGCCTTGAACTCGATAAGATCCCCCAGGGCGGTGCCGGTCGCGTGGGTCTCGACATAGCTCACCTGCGACGGCTGTACTCCCGCCTGGGCAAGAGCCCGGCGGATCACTTCCTCCTGCGCGGCGGTGTTCGGGGCGCTCAGGCCGTTGCTGCGGCCGTTGTGGTTGACGGCGGTCCCCCGGATAATCGCCCGGATCGGGTCTTGATCGGCGAGCGCGTCGCTCAGACGCTTCAGAACGAGCACCCCGCAGCCCTCGCCGCGCACGTAGCCGTCGGCCTGCGCGTCGAAGGTTTTGCAGCGGCCGTCCGCCGCCAGCATCCGCCCCTGACTGAGGCCGATGCTGCGCTCCGGAGACAGGTTCAGGTGCACGCCGCCCGCCAGCGCCAGGGTCGACTCTGCCAACCACAAACTCTGGCAGGCCAGGTGCAAAGCCGCCAGCGAGGAGGAACAGGCCGTGTCGATCGCCAGACTCGGGCCGCGCAGGTTCAGCAGGTAGGACAGGCGGTTGGCGGCGATGCAGTCGGAGGTGCCGGTGGTGTCCAGCATGTGAATGTCCGAGTACTGGCGAAAGGCGAGCGTGTCGTAGTCGCTGTGGCAGATGCCGATAAACACGCCCGTCCGGCTGCCGGCGAGCGCCGCAGGCACGATGGCGGCATCTTCAAGGGCTTCCCAGGCCACCTCCAGGACCAGACGCTGCTGCGGGTCCATCCGCTGCGCCTCGGGTGGGGAGATGCCAAAAAATTCGGCGTCGAACCGGTCCACCTGCTCCAGAAAACCGCCCCGGCGCGTGCAGGTCTTTCCTGGCGCCCCGGGATCGGGATCGTACAGATCTGCCAGATTCCAGCGTTCGGGGGGCACATCGCCAATCGCGTCGACCCCGTCGCGCAGCAGCTGCCAGAAGCGCTCGGGGTTTTCGGCCCCGCCGGGAAAGCGGCAGCCCATCCCGACGATGGCGATCGGTTCCCCCACCCGGATGCCGGTGTCCATCAAACCCGGCCGGCCAGGTGGCGGGCCAGGATCTCGATGGTCTGGTAGTCGTAGAGCAGGGCCGGATCGAGTTCGCAGCCCAGCCAGGCTTCGAGATCGCCCGTCATGCCGATCGAAGCGGAGGAATCCAGTCCGTAGCGCTCGAAGGGGATCGCGATATCGACTTTGTCCGGGCGGATGTCGAGCAACTGTGCCAGATAGGCAATCAGCCACTCCTGAATCTCCGCTTCGTGCGGGTGGACAGCGGCCGTCTTGCGGGCCGGATTCGACAGAGGCTGTGTTTCCATGCAGGTACCTACGTTCAGAACAGTATCGACAGGTCAGATCGCCCTTGCCTTTGCCCGGCGCATCGCCTGGGTGGGGATCTTCACCTCCCAGACCAGGCCCAGCTTTTCTAGTGCACGAATAACCCAGCCGGAAGGATCGATCTGCCACCACTCCAGACCCGCCATCGCTGCGTTCGGAAAGGCGTGGTGGTTGTTGTGCCAGGACTCGCCCAGAGTCGGGATGGCAAACCAGAAATTGTTGGTGCTCCGGTCATCGGCATCAAAAGGACGTTCACCAAAAAAGTGCGCGCAGGAGGTGATCGACCAGATCATGTTGTGCCAGAAGAAAATCCGCACCGGTCCACCCCACAAAAAGCCGGTGAGCACTCCCATCCACGTCCCGGTGAGCACACCGCCCAACACCGCCGCAATCAGCAGGCCGAGAAACACCCAGAAAAAATAAGTCCGGCTGATGGGCGCGATCGCTTTGTCCCGCAGCAGGTCACCGGCATAGTAGGCGGCGTTTGGCACGACATGGTCGAACGTCCAGCCGACGTGGGCGTGCCAGAGTCCCCGCGCGCTTCCCCACCACCCCTCGCCGTGAAAGTGGGGGGAATGGATGTCCCCCGGTTGGTCGCTGAACTCGTGGTGCAAGCGGTGCAGGGCCACCCAGAAGACGACAGGTCCTTGGGCCGCCATCGAACCGAGGATCGCAAGAACCACCCGCACAGGCGTAACGGCCTGGAAGCTGCGGTGGGTAAAGTGCCGGTGCAGACCGATGTTCACCCCGAAGCCGGTGAGGAGGAACCCGCCCAGAAAAAGCCCAATTTCCACGGCGCCCGGCGCCCGGCCCTGGCAAACCAGCGCCAGGGCCGCCAGACAGCCCAGCAGCGACAGCGAACTGACTGCGACGGCGTGCAGCCGCTGGTGGTTTTTCAAGCGGGCACTGTCGAGGGTCCTGCGCGGGCCTTTGCTCGTCGCCTGCGAGAAGATCGGCTTTGCGTCCATAGGATTAACCTGCGTGCGAACGGGTTGGCTGTGGGCGCACCGCCTTGGCGGCGATCAGCGCCTGGGAAGGCACCTTGACTTCTCGGGCGAGACCCAGCTTCTCGAGCAAGCGAATCAGCCAGGCTCCGGGGTCGGGTTGCCACGGTTGGAGCCCGAATACCGCCGAGTTGGGAAAGGCGTGATGGTTGTTGTGCCAGGACTCCCCGCCGGTCGGCAGCGCCAACCAGGGGTTGTTGGTGCTGCGCTCGCCGGTCTCGAAGGGCCGGCTGCCGAACAGATGCGTCACCGAGTTGATGCTGTTGGTGAAGTGATAGGAACAAAACAACCGCACCCCACCGCCCCAGAGCAAACCAAGCAGCGCACCGCTTGTATCCCGGGTCCACCAGGCTCCAAGCAGCGCCGGGAGGAGCAACCCCAGGGCCGCCCACAGGTAGTAAAGCCTGCTGATGCGGGCGATGAGCGGATCGCGGATCAGATCGCGTGCGAAGATGGTGGCGTTGGTCAGGTCGTGATCGAACGTCCAGCCGATGTGGGCGTGCCAGAATCCCCGCAGGCCGCCCAGCGGCGTTTGCGCCCTGATGTAGGGCGAGTGCACGTCACCCGGGCGATCGCTGTACTGGTGGTGCCGCCGGTGGTTGCTGACCCAATAGATGAGCGGACCTTCGCAGGCCATCGAACCGAGGACGGCGAGCAGTACGCGGATGACAGGGTGCGCCTCAAAGGCGCAGTGGGTGAAATGCCGGTGAAAACCGACGGTGATCCCCCCCACCATCGTCAGGGTGTACATCCCCAAAAACAGCCCCAATTCCAAGAGCCCAAGGCCCGAGCGCAGGGCGATTGCCGCCGCCGCCGCCGAGGCGACGGCAGGCAGCGACAGAATGGCCAACGCATGCATCCGCTGGGCGTTGCGCACAGCGGCGGTGCTTTTGATGATCGTCTTTTGCCAGGGGAGCGGACTGGCGCGCTCGAAGGGCGATGACATCGTTCGGCTTCCTGTGAAATGTTCAGACACTCGAGCGCCCCGCAGGCGGCATCGGGCTTCTGCCCCCGGCGTAGAGCACCGGCAGCGTCCCGTCGAGAAACTGGCTACGGCAGGTGCGGCGCTGGATTTTGCCGCTGGAGGTCTTGGGGATGGAGCCGGTTTTGATCAGCGCGGCCGTATCGACGTGCAGCCCGTGGCGGGCCGCCACCGCCTGGCGGATACTGCTGAGCACTTCTTCGAAATCCAGCGCTTGGGGAAGCTGTCGTTCGAGTTCCTGGACGACCACCAGCCGTTCTTCGCCGTCGAATTCGACGGCAAAGGCCGCCCCACAGCCCGGGCGCAAGGCCCGGTGACAATTTTCCACCGATGCTTCGATGTCCTGGGGGTAATGGTTCGCCCCCCGAATGATGATCAAGTCCTTGAGGCGGCCGGTGACGAACAGCTCCCCACCCTCGATAAACCCGAGATCGCCCGTGCGCAGGAATGGCCCGGCACCCGTGTCGGCCAGACGGGCGCCGAAAGTCGCTGCGGCTTCAGTCGGCCGGTTCCAGTAGCCCCGGGCGACACTCGGCCCCGCAACCCAGATTTCACCCACCTGCGCGGGGGGGCAGAGCGTCGAATTTATCGGATCGGCGATCACCACCTCCTGCCCCAACCAGGGTCGTCCGCAACCCACCAGCAGGCGGCTGCCGGGATCGTCCTCGGCGGCGGGCACGACCCTGTCTTGCTCAAGGGCGGCGGCGGCGACGCTGCGCACGACGGCGGGGGTCTGAAAAAGACCCCCTGTAACAAACAGGGTGGCCTCCGCCAGGCCGTAGCAAGGGTAGAACGCCTTCGCTCGAAATCCACATCCGGCGAAGGCGGCAGCAAACGCCTGGAGGGTGTGGGCGCGCACCGGCTCCGCTCCGTTGAAAGCCACGCGCCAACTGCTTAGATCGAGCCCCTCGCGCTGCTCGGCCGACACCTTGCGCACGCACAGGTCGTAGGCAAAGTTCGGCCCGCCGCTGGTGGTGGCGCGGTGGCGGGTGATCGCTTCGAGCCAGCGGCGCGGCTTCTGCACAAAATCCACCGGTGACATCAAGACACAGGGGATACCCAGATGGAGCGGCTGCAGGACGTTGCCGATTAGTCCCATGTCGTGAAAGAGCGGCAGCCAGCCCGCGAAGATCGTCTCGTCGCTGTGCCCGAAGGCGCCTTCGACCATCCGCTGGTTGTGCAGCAAGTTGCCGTGGGTGATCATGACCCCCTTTGGATGGCCTGTCGATCCGGAGGTGTACTGCAAAAACGCGAGGCTGTCCTTGGAGAAAGTGCACTCCTGCCAGGCGTCGGCCAGATCGGTATCGAGGTTGTCGGTGGCCAGCCATTGCAGCCCGGCCAGTTGGGGATTCTGGGTGGTCCACAGATCGCTGCGGTCCAGGCAAGCCGCGGTCGTCAGCACCGCCGTCACCCCGGCGTCCGCCAGGATGGCCTGGAGCTTCGGCGCCGGGCGGCGCGGCCGCGGGGAGTGGGCCGGGACTGCCGTTACACCGGCGTACAGGCACCCCATAAAGGCCGTTACAAATTCCAGCCCCGGCGGATAGAGCAGCACCGCCCGTCGTCCGCGCAAGTTCGACTGCTGCAGCCTGGCGGCGATCGCCCTGGCCAGGCGATCGATTTCAAAGAACGTCAGTCGCACAGCTCCGGCGGTTTCCCCTTCCCAGGTGTAAGCGCACCGGGCGGAGCGCACCGAAGACCATCGCCTGAGGGCCTCGACTAGGTTGTCGGCCGTCCGGGCGGCTCTCGACATCTGTGGTTTAGCTGAGCTTTTTGTCATCTTCAAGGCACCAGGATGAACTTGCCGATGTGTGCGCCCTGCTCCATCCGTGCGTGGGCTTCGCGGACGTCCCGCAGCGGGAAGATTCCCGCTATCGGCAGCGCGTAGGTACCATCTGCAAACCGATCGAGAACGTGTTGGTAGGCCCTTTGCACCGGCTCGCTTCCCAGGGCGCTCAATTCGTCGAGCAGCCACCCGCGCAGGGCGGCGCGCTTGCGAATCAGCGGTGTGACATCCAGCACGTCCGGTTTGCCCAGCAGGCCGTAGATCCAGATCGTTCCGCCCTGTGCGAGCAGGTGGATCGCCGATTGCAACAACGGCCCGGCCCCCACGGGGTCGAAGACCACATCGACGACGCCGTTGTCGGTGAGCTTTTTGACCTGCTTGCGCCACTGGCGTTCGCTGGTGCACACGATATGGGCGTAGGCGGATTCGCCCATCGCCCGCAGCTTTTCGCACTTGAGGGCGCTGGTCGTGGTGCCGATCGCCACGCCGCCATGGTGGCGGACGATCTGGGCGGCGGCGATGGCGACGCTGCTGCTCGCGGCGGGCAACAGCACCACTTGACCGGCTCTGAGGCCCTGGCGCCAGATAAGACAACTCCAGGCCGTCAGGTACGCCAGCCAGAGCGCCCCCAGCAGCTGGTCGGGCAGGGCGTCGGGGGCAATCACCGTCTGTGCGGCGCTCGTCAAGTAGTGCGTGCCGTAGGTTCCAACCCGGCCCTCAGGGTGGACCGGCGCGTCGAGGCTGAGCAGCACCCGTTGGCCGACGTGCCGGTCGTGCACTGCGGGCCCGACAGCCTCGATATAGCCGCCACCTTCCAGGCCGGGGGTGAAGGGCGGCTCTCCTGAAGAAAGCCGGTACTCGCCGCGGCGCGCCATCAAGTCGGCGTGGTTCATGCCGATGCTGGTCAGCCGCACCAGCACCTGCTGCCCGGTCGGGCAGGGATCGGGCAAGGCGGCCAGGTGCAGCCGGTCGACCCCCCCGAACGCTTCGACGATTACTTTTTGCATGGCAAGGCTCCCGCAGCCGCCGGCGCGCCGCCGTTGGCATGGTGCTCGACCTCGACGCCGCTCGCCTCGGGGTCGGCGGCCACGGCCTGCGGGCGCAACCGGCGCTTGAGGATCCGGCCTGTGGGCGATTTGGGCAGCGCCTCCACCACCGTGAGCCGCCGCGGCACTTTGATCGGGGCGAGTTGCGAGCGGGCGTAGTGCACAAGCTCGGCCTCCCCGACCGTCGCTCCTTCGTGCAGGCTCACGTAGGCGTGGACAACCTCGCCCTTGTCGGGGTCCGGGTCGCCCACGACGGCGGCTTCGCGCACCGCCCGGTGGCTGAGCAGGACTTTTTCGACCTCCTGGGAATAGACATTCTGGCCGCTGACGATGATCACATCTTTGATGCGGTCGACCACAAAGTAGTACCCATCCGCGTCCCGATAGCCCAGATCCCCCGAGCGCAACCAGCCGTCTAGAAATACCGCTGCGCTCGCCTCCGGCCGGTTGTGGTAGCCCTTGAAGACATGGGGGCCGCGGATCAACAACTCGCCCACCTGGCCCTCGCCCAGCAAGGCACCGGTTTGCGGGTCGCAGACGGCCAGTTCCGGTCCCCCCGGCAGGGGCTTGCCGATCGAGCCGGGCCGGACCGGGCCGGGCAGGGGATTGAGGGTGGTGCTGCTGACGCATTCGGTGAGGCCGTAGCCCTGGCGGACGATATCCCCGAAGCGGGCGCGAAAGTCCGCCTCCACCTGGGGGTGCAGGGCGCTGCCGCCGCAACAGACGCAGCGCAGGTTCTCCGTCAGCCGAAAGTCCGCCGGAAAACGCAGCAGCGTCGAGAGCAGATTCGGCACGGCGATCAAAAAGCTCAAGCGCGGATCGCGCAGGTGCTCCATCAGACGCTTGGGGGTGAGGCGGTGCTCGAAGGTGACCGACGCTCCCATCAGCGCAAAGAGCACCAGGGCCACCATGCATCCGAACGAATGGAACAACGGCAGGACACACAGCAGGTGGTCCTTCGGCGTGCCCTCGATGGCTATCCGGCTGCTCTGGGCGATGGCCCAGAAGTTGCCGTGGGTGAGCAGGGCGGCTTTCGGTTCACCGGTGGTTCCGGAAGTGTACAGCAGCGCGGCGGTATCCGTCGGGTGGAGCCGCAGGATGCCGCTGCGCCCGGCAGTCGCCGTCAGCTCGACAAAGCTCAGATCCCCGGCCGGAACCTCGCCGCCCACGACGATAAAAGTCAACATCGGTGGCAGACAGCGCAGCGGCGCCAGGGTTGGCAGCAAATCGGCGGTGGTGATCACCGCCTGGGCCTGCGAATCGAGCAAGATATGGCGCAACTCGCGCAGGGTCAGTTGGGGATTGATCAGTACGGGTTGCGCCCCCAACCACCACAGGCCGTACATGGCCAGGCCGTATTCGGGAAGATTCGGCAGCATCACGGCGATCCGGCAACCGGGGGCGTACCCGAGCCGCCGCAGGCCGGTCGCCAAATTTTCGCTCGCGCGCACCACCTGGTTGTAGGTATAGGAGCGGCCGTCGCCGGTGAAGAGAGTTTTGCAGGGCGTATTTTCGAGCCCCTCATCCAGGATGTAGGCAAGATTCATCGCGGCGATCTCCTTGAAATCGGCTCCGGGCTGTGCCAGCAGTGCACCTGCCCGCTCGAACCTTCCACAGCCAGAGCTGCCGGATAATCCGGCCAGGGCAACAGGTCCAACAGCACCCAGCGCCCGGCTTCTCCAGATTCCTCCCGGCTTTGCAGGAGTGCTGCCGGTGCGTCCGGTGCGAGCGAAACTGTGTAGCGGTCAGGAGCAAGCGCGAAGCCATATCCCCTGGCTTTGGCGTAGGCCTCTTTGCGCGTCCAGCAACGAAAAAAAGCGGCGCGGCGCTGGTAGGGAGCGAGGGCTTTGAATACCCGGTTTTCGTCCTCGGAGAACGCGACGCGCGCAAGCTGATCGAAATTGGCAAGCGGTCGATCCCATTCGAGATCGACGCCGACCTCCCGCCCGCAGCTAAAGGCGTACACGGCCTTTCCCTGGCTGTGGGACAGATTGAAGCGCAACGGGTGCGCCCCGTCGGTCAGCAGCGGTTTGCCGTGCGCTCCGTAGCTGATCGGCACGCAAGCCGGTTCGCTCTGCAGATATAGTCCCAGTAGCATCCGCAGTGTGGCGCGGCCGACGATGAAGCGCCGGCGGTGCTGCTCGAAGCAGAAGCGTTCCGCCCGGCTCTGTTCCTGCGGGCACAGGGTGCGCTCCAGCGCCGGCAGGGAAGCGGCGGGCCAATCGAGATCCGCCTGCCAGATGTGCACCGCGGCCGCGGTCAGCACCGGCGGGGCGGCAGTCGGCCGCCACGGGGCTTCAATAGCGACCATCGGGCGAGGCTGGTCCGGCCAGCGCCGAAGGGTCGACGGTGCGCATCGGGGTGGAGAAACCGCCCGGTGGGGACGGGCTGTCGGCGGGCTGCCGGCGGAAAGCTTTGGCGAGTACCCCGGCGGCGATCTCCGGTTGGAAGAATACCCCCGGCGGTTTGAGCATGTTGACCACCTCGATGTAGGTGGTGAACATACTGGCCTTTTCGGTAGCGAGCATCTGCACGCGGTCCATGTACCAGTGCATGAATCGGGTGCGCATCGAGCGCTGCCCCCCTTCGGTGACCGGATAACGAAAGTCCTCGCCCGTGGCCATCAGCCAGGGATAGATGTTTAGTTCGGCGAGGTTCTTCTGGAAGCGCTGCCCCAAACCGGTCAGCTCGGCGCCGGGTTGCTCGTGCAAACAGCGCTCCAGCAACAGCGCCCCCCGCCCGGCCATCGTGATCCCCTGGCCGTAGAGGGGGTTGAAGGCGCAGGTGGCGTCCCCGAGCACCACCAGCCGTTCGGGCCAGCGCGCCAGCCGTTCGTAGTGGCGCAGACAGTTCTCGGCATTCTGGAAACCATAGATAGGCGAGACGGGCCGGGCGCCCTGGATGGTCTCGTACAGCAGCGGGCTGCGCAAAGAGCGCGCGAACTCCAGATAGCCGGCCTCATCGGTGGGTGGATAGTCCCGGGCTCCACCGCCCAGGGTGACGATCCAGCGATCGCCCTCGAGCGGAAAGAGCGCGCCCCCGCGCAACATCGCGGGGGGTTTGCGAAAGACGTTCAGGGATTTCCACTGACCGTGGAAGTTCTCGGGGCGGGCGTAGTAGCGGGTGGCATAGCCCATGAAGGCGTTGATTTTGGTCTGTGCGAGGGAGCCGTAGCCGAGCGCTTCCAGCCACTGCGGCATCCGGGTGTTCCGCCCGCTCGCATCGACGACCAGGTCGGCACTCAACGATTCGACCGCGCCGGGAGTGCTCTCGGCGCGCTGGCTGCAGCGGACCCGCACCCCGCTGATGCGGCTGCGGCCAGGATCGCTCAACAGTTCAACGACTTCGGTTGTGGTCTGAAAAGCGATGTTCTTGATGTTCCGGACGCGCCTGCGCACGCACCACTCCAGCAGATCCCGGCTCAAGGAGTAGGTGCGCAGACCGCTGTAGTAGCGCGGAGCCCAGCCGGCCGGCAAAAACCAGAGCGCCTCCGCACCCCATTCGAGGGGCACAGCGCCGCCCGCCTGCAAATCGGCTTCGATGCCCGGCAACAATTGCTCCAGGATCATCAGCCCCCGGGCCAGCAACAGGTGAAAATGGCGAGCCTGGGGTACCCCTTTGCGAAATTCGGGCTGATCTGCGAGGCGATCGCGCTCGAGAATGCTCACCCGCTCGAAGTGGGGAGCGAGCACCCGGGCGGCCAGCAGGCCGGCGATGCTGCCGCCGATGACGACGGCGTGCCGACGGGCGGGGGGGGCAGTGGTAAGGTCAAACATCAAAGTGGTTCCTGCGTTGGTAAAATGGCGCGAAAACGGTCCTATTGGCTGCACCAGGCTTCGAGGGTACCGGCCAGGTAGCGCGCCCGCGCTCCGAGGCGCTGAATTTTGCCGATGGCGGTCTTGGGCAATGTTCCGGGTTTGAGCAGCACCACGGTGGGCCGCAGACCGTGCTGCTCGGCGACGGCCCGCTGGACGGCGCTTACGATTGACTTTGCCGCCGACACTGGCACCGGATCGTCGTCGGCCAGTTCTGCGGCCACCACCAGCCGCTCTTCACCGTCCGATGCGATCGAAAAGGCGGCGCTGGAGTTGGGCCGCAGGGCCGGATGGCTCGTCTGCACCGTCAATTCGATGTCCTGCGGGTAGTGGTTGCGGCCGCTGATGATGATGAGCTCTTTGCAGCGCCCGGTGAGAAAAAAGTGGCCGTCGGCGATAAAGCCCAGATCTCCCGTGCGCAAAAACGGGCCTTCGGCGCAATCGGCGATCCGGGCTGCGAAGGTCGCCTGGGAGATGTCCGGTTTTTGCCAGTAGCCGCTTGCGACACTGCCGCCGGCCACCCAGATTTCGCCGATCTCGCCCGGCTGACAGCGCCGCCGGGTTTCGGGGTGGACGACGGCGATGGTCGGGTCCTGGTCGTACAGTTCGAACCCGGCCACTTTGATCGCCTCGGCCTGGCCGGGGGGGGCATCGACGGCGCGGCCCGCCCCCAGGTGGGCCTTGTCGAGGGCTTTGACTTTTGGGCGTTCGGACTTGCGGCCGACGGAGACCATCAGGACGCTTTCCGCCAGGCCGTAACCGGGCACGAACGTCTCGGGGCGAAACCCGCAGGGGGCGAAGGCGGCGCTAAAGCGCTCCAGCAAGTCGCACTGGATGGGTTCACCGCCGATAATCGCCACCTCCCAACTGCTCAGGTCCAGTTCGCCGCGCTGTTCGGGCGGAATTTCTTTGATGCAGAGGTTGAAGCCGAAGTTGGGGCCTGCCGCCCCCCGGCCCCGGTAGCGCGAGATAGCCCTCAACCAGCGCAACGGCCGCTGCAAAAAAGCGGCCGGCGGCATCAGCACGCTCAGATAACCGACGTAGACCGGTTGCACCACCGCGGACATCAAAGCCAGGTTGTGGTGCAAAGGCAGCCAGGTCACCCAGGTGGATTGCTCGGTGTGGTGGCAGGCGGTCTGGATCAGCTTCTGGTTGTGCAGGACGTTGGCGTGGGTGAGCATGACGCCCTTCGGAGCGGCTGTGGAACCCGAGGTGTACTGCAGCAGCGCGATGGAAGCACTCTCTACCTGCGGGGGGCGCCACGGTTCGGCCGGTGTCTCGGGCAACTGGTCGGTGCACAGCCACTGCAGCGGCTGCCGCGCTTCGCCGCCGGCCGGTTGGGAGTGGACGAGCGCGTGCACGCCGGTGGTGGTGAGCACCCAGCGCGCCTGGGCGTCGCGGATCACCCCGTGCAGACCCGCGAGACTCTTCTCCAGTTGCATCGGATCGGGCGGGTAGGCCGGTGCGGCGATCACACCTGCGTACAGGCAACCGTAGAAGGCGGCCACATAGTCCAATCCTGTCGGATAGAGCAGCACCGCCCGTTCACCGGCGGCGGCAAAAGTCTGCAGATGGGCTGCGATCGCCCGGGCGCGCCGATCGAGTTCGCCGTAGGTGAGGTTGCTCTGCTGCGTCTCGCCGTCGGCCAAGAAGGTGAAGGCGAGTCTTTCGGGCTGCTGGACTGCCCGGCGCTGCAGCATTGCGACGAGCGTCGTCGGTTGGGCGGCAATGGACGGATTGTCGAGTAGGTTGACCATGGTTTGGCTCTGAAATCACGACATTTTGGGCGGGGGCCGCCGCTAGTGGGCGCTCGGGGCGGCGAGCAAGCCCGCAGCGACCGCCCCGAGCACCGCCTCGCGGGCGCTCTCGAGGAAGATGTGGTTGCCTGCAAACATCTCCAGCTGGAAGGCGCCGTTGGTGTGGGCGGACCAGGCAGCCAACGACTCGCGGTCGACGACGGCGTCCTGCAGGCCGCCAAAGGCGGTGATCGGGCAATCGAGGGGCGGCTCCTCGGTGTAGAGGTGGGTGCTCAGGAGGCAGGCGTCCGCCCGCACCCGCGGCAGCAGGACCTGCATGAATTCGGCATTGTCCATCAGCGACTGGGGTGCACTGATAACGCGCGGGATCTCCTCGCGGAGCCTGGCGTCCGTCCAGCCGGACACCCCGGTGCCCTGGGACGGCGTGCGCAGGTGCGGCGCATAGTAGGCGGCGGCAAACAGATGAACCGGCAGCGCGCCGGATTGGCGGCGCAGCCGCCGGGCCAGTTCGAAGCAGACCAGCGCCCCCAGGCTGTGGCCGTAGAAGGCAAACGGCCGATCCAGCTCGGGGCCTATCTGCTCGGCCAGGGTCGCAATCAGCGCGAAGAAATCCGCCACGGGCGGCTCTTCGAGCCGCTCCTCGCGCCCCGGCAATTGAATGGCGCAGACTTCGACATCGGCAGGCAAACCCTCCGGCCATTGCCGAAAAGTCGAGGCGCCGCCGCCTAGATAGTGGAAGCAGAACAGGCGCAACCGCGCGCCGGGATTCGGTCGGGGGCGCACCAGCCAGGGGTTGTCCCGTCCGGCGGCGGTTTGGGAGGTTGGGACCGCCGGCGCATCGGCGGCAACCTGCTGCGCCAGTTTCCAGGCGAGCTGGGAGAGGCTGGGATTTTGCAACAGCAGCACCACCGGCACATTCACCCCCAGCTCACCTTCGATCCGTCGCTTGAGTTCGGTGGTCATCAACGAATCGAGACCCAGTTCGTTGACCGGTTGCTCCAGATCGAAACTGTGGGAGGGAGCGAGCCCCAGCACCTGGGCCAACTGCCCGCGCAGGTGGGTCAGCAAAAGGGCATAGCAGGGCTCAAAACCGATCGAGCGCAACTGTTGGGCCAGTTCGGCGCCGCCGCTTGGAGCTTGAACCGCCGCGCTCTGCCGGGGTTGAACCTCCCGGGCGATTTGCCTGAGCAAGGACGGCAGGCGGCCCGGCAGGAACGGTTGCACAAACTTTGCCCACCGCACCGGCAGCACGCCAAGCTGGGCGGGAACGGCCTGGCGGAGCATCCATTCGAGGGCCTTGAGTCCGCGCTGGACCGGGATGGCGCTCACCCCCTGGGCGGCGATCCGCTCCTGATGCCGGCGGCTGAGGGCGGCGGCCATGCCGCCTTCGGCCCAGGGTCCCCAGTTGATACTGAGGGCGGGCAGGCCCAGGGCGCGGCGGTGATGGGCCAGCGCGTCCAGACAGGCGTTCGCCGCCGCGTAATTGCCCTGTCCCGGGGAGCCCAATAGACCGGCCACCGAAGAGAACAGCACAAAAAAGTCCAGATCGAGCTGGCGGGTGAGCGTGTGCAAATGCCAGGCTCCCTGCACCTTCGGGGCGAGGACGGCGGCAAAGCGTTCGCGGTTTTGCTGGACCAGCAGGCCGTCGTCGAGCACCCCCGCCGCGTGCACGATCCCGCGCAGCGGCGGCAGCCCATCGCCGAAATGCTCCAGGACAGCCTGCGCTTGGTGCGGGTCGCAGATGTCCGCCTGCAGAACGCAGATCTGGGCTCCAAGCTTCCTGAGGCCGGCAAGAGCAGCTTCGGCCTCGGGCGAGGGGGCGCGTCGGCCCACCAGCGCCAGGTGCCTGGCGCCCTGCTCGACCATCCACCGCGCCACCTGCAGACCGAGATTGCCCAGCCCGCCGGTCACCAGATAGCCGCCGCTCTCCCAATCGGGGGGGGCGCTCGCGGCGGTCCGGCCCTGGCGGGTCTGCACCAGGCGGGCCGCCAGCCGTTCCTCCCCGCGCCAGGCCACGTGATCTTCGCCATCCGGCGCCTGCAGTTGAGCGAGCAACCGGGCGGCCTCGTCGCGGCCGGGCTCGACATCGAGATCCACAAGCCCTCCCCAGAGTTCCGGGTGTTCCAGGGCGATCACCCGACCCAGACCCCACAGGGCGTTGTGCTCCACCGCGCGCTCGCCAAGGGGTTGTCCGAGCGCCTGGGTCCCCCGGGTGACCAGCCACAGCGGTGCCTGGCTTTCGGCGAGCACCAGCGCCTGGACCAGATGCAGCGCACTTTCCCAGAGCGCTGGTCCGCTCGCCTCCTCCAAGCTCCACAGGTGCACAACCCCCAGCAGCGGCAGGCCGTTGCAGCTTGCGATCTCCCGCAAAAGCCGCCGAAAATCCTCCGGCTTTTGCCCGTTGAGCGCGTAGTGCCGAGCGGGCTCCAAAATTGCGAACTGCTCGGAGGCAACCACGCGGACGCTGCTGTGGCCCTGCGCCTCCAACCGGGTGGCCAGGTCCGCTCCCAGAGCGCTGTTGCCGCTCAGCACAATCCAACGGCCCGGCGGCCGGGTTGCGATTTGGGGGGCAGGCAAAGGCAGCGGTTGCCAGGCGAGTTCGTAGAACCAGTCGTTCGACTGCATGATGTTGAGCAGGGCTTCGCGCGAAGCGCGCTTCATCAACAGACCGTCGATTTCGAGCACCACCCGGTCCTGTGCGTCGTAGAGCACATAGTCCCCGGTGAGCGTGCCGCTCTGCTGCTGCTCGCGCGGGCGCATCCGCACGTGGCTGCGCAGCTGTCCGCGCGCCGGGCTGCCGTGGTAGCGGATCCGCTCGAAATGCACCGGAATGTGCACGTCGTTGCCATGGAACGCCTGCTCGCCCGCCGTGGGCAATGCACCCGCCAGCACCTGCAAACAGGAATCGAGCATCACCGGATGGATCTGGTAGAGCAAGGCTTCTGCCTCCAGACCCTCCGGCAGTTGCAGGTACCCCAGGGCTTCTCCGTCGCGACGCTCCACCTGACGGACTCCTTGAAGCTTGGGTCCGAGATCCAGCCCCGCTTCGCGGATGCGCCGGTAGAACGCTTCGAGCGCTTCCGGGCTGAGGGGGGCGGCAAAATCGGGCCGGTACAGCTTCTGGGTGTCCGTTGCGCGCACAAGCTCACCGGTGGCGAGCACTTTCCAGTCGGCTTCGCCCGCTTCGGCGCGCTCCTTGCCGCAACACACCTGAAAAGTAGCCCGGTCCGCTCCATCCGGTTCGAAGATCAGCTGCACGAGGCGCTCCTCGCCGTCAAACAGCGTGAAGGCCTCCTGGATCAACACGTCCTGCAGGGTGTAGGCACCCTCGCCGAGGACGGCGCCCGCGGCGGCGATCGCCATCGAGATGTACGAGGCTCCCGGTACGACCACGACACCGTGCAGGCGGTGATCGTCGAGAAAGGGCTGACGGGCGACGCCGACGCGCGCCTGAAACTGGACCTGCTTGAGGGGCGAGGGCAGGCGCCCGCCCAGCATCGCCTGGGGAGCCCCGTCCGCGGCGAGGGCGACATCGTCGGCCCGGCTCGCAGGCGGGACGTCGAGCCAGTGGCGCTCGCGCTGCCAGGGATAGAGGGGCAGATCGGCACAAAAGCGCCCCTGCGGGGCAAGGCGTTCCCAGGCGATCGGGAAGTCGAGGGTGTAGAGCGTGCCCAGGGCCGCCAGCAGCGCGGGACGCTCCGGCTCCTTGCGGCGCAGCGAGGCCAGAACAACGCCTTCTTGGCCCGCCTGCTCCAGGCATTGGCGGATCGCACCGCCCAGTACCGGATGGGGGCTCAACTCCAAAAAGACGGTATAGCGATCGGCTATCAGCGCTGCGACCGCCTCGGCAAAGCGCACAGGCTCCCGGAGATTGCGCCCCCAGTAGACCGCTTCGAACTGCCCGCCTGCGGCACTTTCGCCGGTGAGCGTCGAGTAGATCGCCACCGCGGCGGGGCGGGGGGACAGACCGGCCAACAGAGCGCTCAGTTCCCGCGCGAACGGCTCCATCGGCGGGCAATGGAAGGCATAGTCCACCGGGAGATATTTGTGATAGACGTCGCGGCGCTCCAGAATCGCCACCACTTCCGCCAGGGCCGCACTTTCGCCGGACAGCACCGTCGAGGTGGGACTGTTGACGGCGGCAAGCGAGACACGGTCGCAAAAGTTCTCGATCAGTGTCTCCGCCTGGGCCGCGGGCAACTCCACCGCCACCATCCGCCCCCGGCCGGTCGCCTGCTGCATCAGCCGCGCCCTGTGCACAACAATGCGCACCGCCTCTTCGAGGGTCAGTACCCCGGCGATGTGGGCTGCGGCCACCTCCCCGACACTGTGGCCGACCACGCCGTCCGGTGGGACCCCCCAGCTGCGCCACAGGTCCGCCAAACCCACCTGCAGGGCAAATAGAGCCGGTTGGGCAAACTCCGTCTGCGCAAGGCGCGAATCGGCCTCCGATGCGCGCAATGCTTCCAGCAGCGACCAGTCTGCGTATTCGCGCACAGCAGCGTCACAGCGCTCGACGGCGGCTTTAAACAGCGGCTCGTGCTCCAGCAGTTCCCGTCCCATCGCCCACCACTGTGGACCCTGGCCCGAGCACACAAAAGCGATCCTCGGGCGGCGTTTGCGCGGTTGCCTGCCGCTCACCACGCCGCGGTGCGGCTGGCCCCGGCCAAAATCCTCCAGACGCTCGCCCAGTTCGGCAAGGGTGTGGGCGACCACGGCGAGGCGCTCGCCGTGGTGGTTGCGGCGCAACCCGGCGCTATAGGCAAGATCCGCCAGGGCGGGAAGCGCCCGGTCCGAGCGCAGCCACGCGCGGTACGCCGAAGCCAGATCCTGCAAAGCTTGGGCTGTGCGGGCCGACAGAGGCACCAGATACGCCCGGGCGTCGGCCTGCGGCGCGGCGGGGGCGGGCAGCGGCAGGGCGGGCGCCTCCTGCAGAATCACATGGGCGTTCGTGCCGCCAAAGCCAAAGGAGCTGATCCCGGCAAGGGCCGGTTGCGACGCTTGCGGCCAGGGAACGAGGCTACCCAGGACCCGCACCGGCAGCCGCTCAAACGGGATGTGGGGGTTGGCCTGCTCGAAGTGCAGACTCGGCGGGATCTGCCGATGCTGCAGCGACAGCGCCACTTTGATGATCCCGGCGATCCCGGCGGCGGCCTCCAGGTGGCCGATGTTCGTCTTGACCGAGCCCAGCAGACAGGGATTGTCCGGGGAGCGCCGGCCAGCCAGCACTGCGCCCAGGGCCAGCACTTCGATCGGATCGCCCAGGGGGGTGCCGGTGCCGTGGGCTTCGACGTAGCCGATCGCTTCCGGCGGCACTCCGGCGGCGGCGAGGGCCTCCCGGATGACCGCCTGCTGCGCCAGACCGTTCGGCGCCGTCAGGCTGCTGCTGCGCCCATCTTGGTTGAGGGCGCAGCCCGCCACCAGCGCCAGCACCCGGTCCCCGTCGCGCTCGGCGTCCGCCAGGCGCTTCAAGATCACCGCACCGCAGCCTTCGCCGCGGACGTACCCGTTGGCACGGCTGTCGAAGGTGCGGCAGCGCCCATCGGGCGAGAGCATCTGCGCCTCAGAAAAGATAATCGTCAGGTCCGGAGAGAGCAGCAGATTGACGCCACTGGCCAGGGCCAGATCCGATTCGCGGTGGGCCAGACTCCGGCAGGCCAGGTGCAAAGCCACCAGCGAAGAGGAGCAGGCCGTGTCGACCGCCAGGCTCGGGCCGCGCAGATCCAGCAGATAGGACAGGCGATTGGCGGCGATGCTGAAGGCGTTGCCGGTGCCGACCAGGGCGTCGAGCCGGTCGGGAGATCGCCTGTTGACCCGCGTATAGTCCTGGGTGCATATCCCCACGAACACCCCCGTCCGGCTGCCTGCGAGGCGCTCCAGGGGCAGTCCCGCCTGCTCGAAGGCGTCGCAGGCCACCTCCAGCAACAGCCGCTGCTGCGGATCCATCAGCCGCGCTTCGCGGGGGGTGATCCCAAAAAACTGGTGGTCGAAGCGATCGACCGACTCCAAAAACCCTCCCCAGCGCGTGTTCATCGTTGCGGGGGTTCGCCTGTGGGGGTCGTAGAAGGCATCCACATCCCACCGCTCCGCCGGAACTTCACCGATGGCATCGACGCCGTCGCACAACAATTGCCAGTAAGCCTTCAGGTCGCTCGCCCCCGGAAAACGGCAACCCATACCGATGATTGCGATAGGTTCCATGGGCTAAATCTCCCGCCGATGAGCCGTCGCCTCGATCTCCTCCACCAGCCACCCGGCCAGGGCTTGGATTGTCGGATAATTCCACAGCACCGTCGGCGAAAGTGCAAAGCCTACCTGCTTTTCCAATTTGCCCAGAAGCACCAGAGCCTGCACAGAACTTAAACCGTAACTGCCGAGCGGTTGCCGAAGGTCGATGTCCTCAGGATCGATTTGCTCTTCTTCGAGACTTTCGACGAGCAAGGAGATAATTAACTCCTGCAATGCTTCCGCGTTTGCCAGCTCTTTTGAAGCCAATGAATACGGTGGAGCGTTCATGCAGTCTACCTCAAGAAAATAGATAGTTTGCTTTCCCTAACGCGTAGGAAGGTACCGGCAGTAGGCGGGCGGCAGTTGAAGACCCTGACTTCTTAAATGCTGTACCCGGTACAAAAAAGCAGCTCCCAGCATCAACTGTCCAGCCACATCGACAACTGTGCGATTTTCAGGCACGCCCAGGTAGGTGCCTTTGACCCAGTCGTTAAAGGCACCCATCGATGGTCCACACCAGATCTGATAATCCATCTCCCGACCCTTTTCGCCGAGGTTAGACCAGCGCGAAGAAAGGCCCAGATACCAGCGGAAGATCAGGGCCATTTTGCGCCTGGGGTTGCCCTCGGCTTTTTCGATTTGCTGTGGATCGCGATGGCTGAAATAAGCAATGGTTTCCTGCCAGATCTGTTCGAGGCTTTTTTTAAATATTTGGGATTCGAGTTTTTGAATTTCGGCGGCCGGGATTTCTTCGAGAGCGCCGTAGGTCTTGTACAACTCGTAGAGTTTCTGGGCGCGCATCGCAAACAAGGTTTCGCGTTTGAGCACCTGCAGTCTGACCCCCAACTCGAACATGTCCGCCGCCGGGGCCATCGTCACATCGGTCGTCTCCGCCCTGGCCAGCAGGGCACGGGTGTGGGCGGAGGTACCCGCCTCGACGCAGGCCTGGTTGACCGAGCCGGTCACGACGTACGCCGCCCCCATCATGAAGGCCGCCAGAACGGCCTGCGGCGTGCCGATCCCGCCTGCTGCCCCGATGCGCGTCGGCTGGGCGAAGCGCTGTTGTGCCTGGATCTCGTCGCGTTGGGCCAGGATCGAAGGCAGCAGGCACACCAGGGCACGGTTGTCGGTGTGACCGCCGGAATCCGCCTCGACAGTGATATCGTCCGCCATCGGCACTTTGCCCGCCAGGGTCGCCTGCAAAGGCGAGAGCCGACCCGCCTCGACGAGTTGCCGCAGCAGTGCTTCAGGTGCCGGCTGCAGAAAGCGGCCCGCCACCTCCCGGCGGGAGACCTTCGCAATCACCCGGTTGGCAACCGCGATCCGCCCAGCCGGATCGAGCCCCAACCCCGCCGCGCGGTAGTGAACGATCTCGGTTGTGAGATCGATGTAGGCGCTCGCCTCGACGGTGCGCACGCCACCTTCGAGGTACACCCGCACCGCCCCCGCCTCCAGGGCCGGTTCGCTGGGGCTGTGGATCAAATTGAAGGCGTAGGGTCCCTCCGGCAGCGCCGCCTGAATGCGTCTGATCGCCGCGGCGATCCGATCCGGCACCAGACCGGCTGCCCCGAAACTGCCAAGCATACCGGCCCGGCCCACGGCGATCACCAGTTCCTCCGAGGCGATGGCGTTGGCCATTGCCCCGGTCATGTACGCACAGCGGACCCGATGGGCGGCCAGAAAAGCGGGATCGCCCAGGGAGTGCAAAGGCATCGCCGGCACAAAGGCCAGCACCTCCGGCAGATCGGCTTCCTCGGCGGCCCTCAGCCACGACCCGCCTCTTGCCAGACCGATCCGGCCTTGTTGGCGAACGGCATAGCAGGGCACGTCGCTATCGCGCAAAATCGAGCGGATACCGGGTTCATCGAAGGCGACCGCATCGGCAGGACCGCTCCAGACCTGCCCGGTCTTCGGCGCGCTGCCTGCGTGGCGCACATCGGTGTCACAAACCGTTGTAGAGATAGGCATTATCGGCTCCCTGACGAGTGCTCCGTGGCCTGGACGGGTGCGTCGAGCACCTGCTGAGCGGCGGCAAGCTGCAGCTGGAGAATTGCGCCCCATTGCCTGAGCGACACGGCCCGCTGTTCTAGAAAACTGCTGTGCGCCCGGCTGGCTGTAGCCGTCTGCACCAGGGAGGTCTCCCACGGCGGCGGGGGGAGCGGCCCTTGAACGGTCGCGCCGGGCCGCTGCTCCGGCGCGCTCCCGCGCTCGCCCGCCGCTTCGAGCGGCGGCGAGCGCGGCTCAAGTCGGTCGCCACCCAGGACTATCGTTTTGGAGAGTGTTTTTTGAGCCGCGGCGCCGCCCGCAGCGCCCCGCTCCAAAGTCGTCAGATCCACCGGCACCCGATGACTGACCAGGGCTGCCAGTAGGCGCACAATCGAAACCTGCTCGCTGACGCCGCGCTGGTCGATCTGGAGGCTGAGGTGCGGGCGATCTCCGAGAATGGCGGCAATCCAGCGGGCACAACCGCCGCTCGGCCCGACCTCGATAAAGCACCGGTGACCATCCTCGTACACCCGTTCGACCAGGCGCGGAAAATCGACGCGCCGGCACAGATTGGCCGTCAGGGCCGTGGCGATGGACTGCGCCTCCAGATCGATCGGGGCGTACCCGGCCGTCGAGTAGAACGCCAGCTCCGGCTTCCCCTGGATTGCCACGGTGGTCAAGCGCGCAATCTCCTCAGAGCGGGAGCGCACCGCCTCGCAGTGCAGCACGCCGTCGAAGGGTGCGCGCACCGCACCGCATCCCAGGTGCTCGATCAGCCGTTGGCACTGGGCGCTATCCCCGGCGATCACCACCTCGCCGGGGGTATTGACGTGGGTCAGGTAGACGCGCTCGTGCTCCGTCAGGGCTTGCTCGACCGCCCCCGCCGGGGCGAGCAGCACGAAGCTGCTCCACAAGTCTGAGGTTGCTTGCTCGGGGGCGATGGCCCAGTGTTCGCGCGCCGCCAGCTTCGGCCCGGCCAGGCAGCGGGTGAACAACGGCGAGGCGCGCAGGGGCTTGCACAGCGCGTCGCAGTCCGCCCAGACCCCAAGGGCGCTCAGCATGCTCGTCTCCCCAAGGCTGTAGCCGAAAGCTGCCTGGGGTTGCACTGCGAATTCGCGCTGCAAGATGCTGGTGTACAGCGCCGCGAAAGCGAGCCCGGAGTCGATCATCGCCAATGGATCGGCCAGCAGGCGTTGCTCGTGGGCGATCCGCTCTCTGGCGGACAGGGTACTCAGGCTCCTTGGATAGAGGAGCTTTTCGCGCGTCAACAGAGCGGCATCTTCGCTCAGTTCGTCGAGGCGCCGGTGGCAGCGGGGAAAGCGGTACAGCAGATCCTGCCCGAGGCCGGGGTAAGTATTGAACGCGCCGGGGTAGACGAAGGCGACCCGGGTTTGCCGCCCGAGCGGCTCGACGGTGAAATAGCTGCCCACGGGGGTCTTCCAGGTCTTGCCCTGCTCAAAGGCCGCGGCGATGCCTTTGTAGGCGCGGCGCAGCTGGCCTGTCACTTCCTCGCGGTCGTGGCCGACGATAGCGAGAGCGTAGGGCAGATCAGGGCGGCTGCGGTAGGCTGCGTGGCAGCGCCGGGCCAGGACTTCGAGGGCTTGATTTTCGGCGAGCCGGGCTTCCAGTTGCTCCAGCTGCGTCTGCAGATCGGCGCGGTCGGCCGCGGCGATTACCAGCAGATGCGGTCGAAAGGGCGGGCCTGCTGCTTGGGGGGGCTCGACGCGCCGGGGCGCTTCTGAGAGGACGGCGTGGGCGTAGCCGCCGTCGTGGTCGAGGGCGCTGATGGCCGCGATCCGCCCCTGGCCGGCCGACAGCCACGGCTGCGCTCTGGACGGAACAAAAAATGGGCTTTCCTGCCAGCAGTGCGACGCTTTCGGTCCGGACCAACCGGGGATCGCAGGCAAATAGCGCTCGTGCAGGCACAGGGCCGTGCGCACTAGGCTCGCCATACCGGCGGCGGCCTGGGGGTGGCCGATGTTGGCGGTGGCGCTGCCCAGGGCCACCGTCGCCGATTCTGCCCGGCGATAGACCGCATGCAGCCCCGCGATTTCGGCCGGATCGTGCGCGGCACTGCCGCCCCCTGCGACCTCCACAAACCCGATGCCATCAGCAGCGATCCCCGCCGCGGCCAGGGTGCAGCGGGCGGCTTGCTCGATCGCCGCGGCGGCTGGTTGCGAGGCGTTGGTCTGGCCAAAGCCGACGGCGTCGAGGAGCGCCCAGATAGGCTTTTTTTGAAGCTGGGCTGCGGCAGTCGGCATCAGCACCACTGCGGCGGCCCCTTCGCCTACCATCCAACCGTCGGCATCGCGGTCGTAACCGAAAGTCGCGGCTCCCTGGTTCAGGGGCTCGCAGTGGTGGCGGGCCAGGACGTTTTCAATCCCGCCTGCCAGATCGACCGCTCCGACGAGCGCCGCCTCCGCCTGCCCGGAAGCGATCAGCATCTGGGCGAGTTCGAGGGCTCTGAAGGAGGCGGCGGCACCCTGGGCCGGAAGCACAAAAGCCGGTCCGGTAAAATCCCACAGCGCGGCGATGCGGCTTGCGGCCAGGTTGCCCATCAGCCCCAACACCCCGTGCGGCTGCAGTCGGTCGGCCGCCGGTTCGACCCGGGTGGGGTGGGTCTGTTCGTTCAAGCGCCCCGAACTGAGCCACTGGTGGCCCTGGGACAGATTTGCCCCGGCAACGACGATGACCGCCACCTTGCCGCCTCTGGCGAGCCCCGCCTGCGCGAGCGCCCGGTCAGCCACCTGCACCATCAGGATTTGCTGAGCATCGAGCCGGTCTGCTTCGTGCGGCGGGATGCGCAGATGCCACAAATCGACCTCGAAGCGCTCCAGAAAGGCTCCCCTGAGCGCCGCAGCGTCAGCTTCAAAGCCGTACAACTCTAGAAGTCCGGGCTCAGATTCAAGCTTGCGCCAGCGCTCGGCAGGTAGAGGTACCCAGTGTTGAGCGCCCTCGTAGAGGGTCTGGCCAAAAGCTTCCAGACCGCACGCTCCCCCGAAGTGGGCGTCCATACCGACGATCGCGAGCTTTTCAGGCGGCTGGGAGGCACCGGGTGCCAGGGCCGCTTCGCAACGATGGCCTTCCGGCTGCTCCAGGATGAGGTGGGCGTTGGCGCCGCCGAAACCAAAGGCGTTGAGCGCGGCCAGACGGCCAGGATGGGCAACGGCGGCCCGCACCAGCGTCCTGGCGCCGAACAGACCGCCTTTAGAGCGGAGCGGATCGCTGACTCCCACAGTCGGGGGGATCACTTTCGCGTGCAGGCTCAAAACCGTCTTGAGCAGTCCGGCGAGTCCGGCGGCCGGCAACAGATGACCGACGTTGGACTTGACGGTGCCGATGAGCGGTGCGCTGTGGTAGCGCCCAAAAAAACGCTCCAGCGAATCGAGCTCGGTCCGATCGCCCAGGGGCGTTCCGGAGGCGTGGCATTCGATGTAGCCGATCGAGCGCGGATCCACCTGCGCCTGTTCGTAGGCGCACTCAAAAGTGAGCAGCTGACCGCGCGGACTCGGATTGAACAGGTGTCGGCCCCGGCCGTCGTTCGCAAGCCCCGTACCGCGCACCACGGCATACATGCGATCCCCGTCGGCCAGCGCATCACTGTAGCGCTTGAGGGCTACCATTGCCGCCCCTTGCGCCGGTCGCAACCCCTGCGACGCGCGGTCGAGCGGTCGGCTGGCACCGTCGGCAGGCAGGGCCTTGAGCGCCGCAAAAGCGGCCCGGACCAGCTGCGGTTGCGCGGCGTGCACGGCACCGGCCAGCATCAAATCCGCTTTGCGGGCGCGCAGATGCTCGCAGGCGAGCTCGACGGCGTACACCGATGAGGCGGAGGCGGCATCGACGGTGAGGTGCCCTCCTTCCAGCCCGAGCGCCCGGCAGATCACCGCGGCCGGATAGCCTGCCACCAAAGCGTTGGCCATCGACGGCAGCGAGGCTGTGTCCGCCTGCTCCAGCCGGAGTGCAGAGGTCTCGCAGTACAGAGGAGCGAACAGTTCGCTCGAGCACAGCGTCGGCAGGCAGGATTGGCCGAGCACCACGCCGCAGCGTTTGAGAAGCGCTTCGCCGTTGAAGTTGCCGCTGTCGCACAGAGCCCCTCTAGCCACCGCCAGCGACCACTGAAACAGCCGGTCCAATCCCTCCAAAAAGGCGGGGTCCAACCGGTAACCGCTCGGATCAAAAGCAAAATCGACCGACAACCCGGTAGCGCAGTCGCCCGGCTCACACCGCCCATCGAGCAAATTCCGCCAGAACTGGGCCGGATCGTTTGCACCGGGAAACAGGCAGGCTATCCCGACGATGGCTATGCTTTCCATCGTGCCCTCCCGGATCGGGCAAACAGGGACTTCAGTTGCGGACCCATCGTCAGGTGCATTCCCTGCATCCGGACGCACAGGCGGCCGCCAGCGTCGTAGGCGACCGCCTCGCCGACGACGCCCGCCTCGGAGTGGGCAGTGCACTCGAAATCGACCGTGAACACTTCGCCAAAAGCCGGGCTGCGAAACTGTTCGATGCACTCCACCCGGGCGGGCAAGCATCCCTGCCGGTGGTGGTGCTGGACGAAGATGAGGGCCGCTTGCAGCAACTGGTCAAGAATATAGGGATTGAACGCACGGGCGGGAAATTGGCCCTGGCATGCCGCGTCCGGCGACGACACCCGACAGCGGACCTCCAACCGGCGGGCATCGAGGCTCAAAACCGCTTCGAGCCCCCGGAAGCTCGGGCCGTGAAAGAGCGTCCCATCCTCGTACAGCGGCGCCACGGCAAAGGAGCCTTCTCGGGCCAAGTCCGAACGGTGCGACTGGGCAGAGGAGGGCAACTCGGCAAGCAGGATCGCCCGGCCGCTGAAATGGCGGCGAACCGGTCCCGGCCCGGTCTGGCTCCAGATCTGCGTGTCGAGTTCTATGCGGCCCGATTGCCTCTGGCCAGGCTCCGCGATATCCAGATACAGCGTCTCCGGTTCGCCGCCATCGAAGACGATCCCCTTGAGTACTCGAAAATCTTGCAATTGCAAGCAGCGGTAGCCGGCGAACAGTTGCTCGCACCCATCGACCATCCAGCCCGCTGCGCACATCGAGGGCAGCACGGGGTGCTCGCCAATCGTATGGTCGCGGACGAACGGGTTGCCAGCCAGGCTCATTCGGCGGGCAATCCGCCAGTGGCGTTGCTCGCAAAGCGGTGCCTGCGGCGCGGCGGGGGCGAGCGGCTCACCGATCACCACTTGCACCTGCTCGCGGCGTTTGGGTAGAAGTTGCCCGGCAAGCAACCCGACGCCGGTCTCGATCGCAATGCGCGGCAGCGGCAAATTTTGCTGCCGGTAGGCGCGGATCAGTTCCGGGGTGACCATACCCCCGTCCCAGGCCCCCCAGTCGATCGCCGTCACGTGGCAATCGGGGTGATGGTATTTCACCGCGTGGGCGACTTTGTTGAGAATTTCGTTGGCGATGGCGTAGTCGCTTTGACCGATGTTGCCAAAAAACCCGACCACCGAAGAAAACAAGATGAGCTGTTCGAGCTGCCCGGCCGGCACCCACCGCAGCAGGTTCGCCAAACCGGCCACCTTGGCGCCGTAAACCCGTCGAAAATCTTGCTCGGTTTTGTGCTCGATGCGCTTGTCTGCGATGTTCCCGGCCCCATGGATGAGGCCGGTGATCGGCCCAGCCTGGGCGGTGGCCGAGCGGACGACCGCTTCGAGGGCGAGCGGATCGCTCACATCGACGCTGTAGTAAAAGGCCTTTCCACCCGCCCGCTCAACCGCCTCCAGGGTGGCCACCACCTCGCGCCGCGCCAGCAAGGCGTCGAGGTCGCGGCGCATTTTGCGCGGCTCGGGCTTGTCTCCCCGCGCGGCGAGGTGGGCCACCAACCGCTCCTGCAGTTGCTGTTCGCCGTCGCCGTCGGCTGCCCAGGGCGGTTCGGGTCCGTCGATGGCCGAGCGCCCAAGCAACACGAACCGGCAGCGGTAGAGCCTGGCCAGGTGCACCACGCATCGGGCAGTGATTCCCCTGGCACCGCCGCTCACCAGCAAGACGGAGTGCGAACCGAGGGGGGCGACCGGCGAGCCGGCCGGCTCGTCCCCCTCCTCCTCCGGCGCGCAAGTGAGGGTTGTGCGCTGCTCGCCGGTATGTCCCACTTCCACAAGCCGCCGGTCCGGGTCGTCCAGCTCCGCCAGCAGACAGTCCACAGCGGCGTCCACAGCCAAATCCGGGCAGAGATCCACCGCCCGGCAGTAAACGTTCGGCCACTCTTTGTGCAGACTTTTGCTCAACCCGAACAGACCGCCGGCAAGGGCACTGCAGGGACGGCTGTGCTCTACGCCCAACCGGCCGTCCAGGCGCGCGACCGTCATAAAACAGCTGCGGGCGCTGCGGGCCGCTTCCTCCAGCGCGCTTTTCAGGTGCTTGGCCAGATAAAAAACGCCCTCAATCAAAGCGGCCTCAGGCGGCAAAAACGCGATGGTACCCCGCTCGACCATCGGCAGCGGCGGGTGCAGGTGCACAAAGGCGCGCACCGTGCCGCAGCGCGAGCGGATCGCTGCGAGGACCGCTTGAATGTCGCGCTCGCCCGGGGCGGGCACCACCACCCGCTCGATCCCGGCGGGCAAAGCCGGTCCGGCCGCTTCCGCCCATGCGAGCACGACCACCCGCCAGCCGCGGGCGCTGAGGGCCGCAGCCAGCCGGGGCGTCAGCTGCGAACCGTCTTCGCTCAGCAGGCACGTCGCATCTTCGGGCAAGGCGCACTCCAATCGGTCGGCCATGGGCAAGCGCTCCAGAACGGCGATGCGCCGCTCGGGGGTCCAGTTCAGCTCACCAACCTCGTCGGCAGGACGGCCGGGGACTTTTTTTTGGCCGATCCCTCCGCCACCGCCACCCAGTGCGCACCGATCTGCTCGAGGGTCCGCAGTTCGGCTAGATCCTCCGCTTTCACCTCCGGCAGCCGGCTTAACGCTTCTTGCATCGCAGCGAGGATCTCGATGCGCTTGATCGAATCGATGCCCAGGTCGGCTTCCATCTCCATCTCCATCGTCAACATCTCAGCCGGATACCCGGTCTTCTCGCTGACGACCTGCAACAGCACCTGCTGGACGCTCGCCCGTACCGACGAACCGTTTGCGGCGGTTTGGACCGGGGGCTCCGGCGGCGGCGCAGAGGGCGTCAACACCGGTTGGGGCACAGCGGCGGGTTCGACGGCCGGCGGTGCCCAGAAGGCTGCCGCGGCGGCGGGCATCCCTTCGCCGGGCTGTGTGGGCGCAAGCAGCGCCCACTGCTGCTTCAGCAACTGCACACACGCCTGGGAGTAGGCGACCTGGTGCTTGAGGTAGTGCTCGTGCAGGTGGAGGGTGCCCTCTTCGTGGTTGTGCAGGTGCAGCAGGCTGCGCTCCAGGCTCTTCAGCAGCGGCCCGGCCACCTCTTCGAGCATCGGTCCCATCCCGCTTCGGCCGCCGAACAGGGCGTGCTGCTGCAACAGCTGCAAGGCGACCATCGTGTACTCCGCCTGGTGATCGAGGTACTGCTGATGAACGCGCAGGGTTTCTCCCTGCTGCTTGCCCAGCTGCGACAGGGTCTGATCGAGGCTGTCGAAAAACCGTGCGTAGGCGCTGGTGGTAGCGGGGTGCTGTGACATCGAATGCACCTTTGGGTGAAATTGCACAACATCAGATGGCGGCAAAGCCGCATGGCCGTTGGTGCGGCCGGGGCCTTGCACTACCGGGGCCGGCGGCGCTCCGTTCGGACTGTGGACCGGGTGTTGCCCATTGCGGTTGGCGTTGGTCGGTGCCGCCTGGGTGGGCGGTTTGCTGTGCAGGGCTTGTTCGAAGGCGGCACGGGTCTTTTCGCTCAGGTAGCCACGGCCGTTCAGCGCAATGGTCAAAGCCCGCTCGCCCTCACCCGCCACTGGGTAAGGGCGTTGGTAGCCGCTGAGATCCTTGAGCGGGAGACCGACAACGCGCAATTGGACCGCCGCTGTGCGCAACTGGCGGTCGCTGTCGCCCCGAGTGCTCGGGTTGAGTGCCACCGCGACATGGGGGCGTTGGCTGAGGATGTCTTTGACTAGGCCGGTGAGAATACCCCGCGGTCCGAATTCGACAAAGCAGGCACCCCCCTCGGCGTAGATGCGCTCGATCGATGCTTCGAAAAGCACCGGGTTGACGATCTGCTGCCGCAACAACGAGGCAATCCCCTCCGCGTCGTCGGGATAAGGCTCTGCTGTGGCGTTCGCGTAGACGGCGACGGTCGGCGGCTTCAGCTCAACGCTGCCAATCGCCTCTGCGAAAGGCCCCAGCGCATAATCCACCGCAGGGGTGTGAAAGGCGGCTTCCACCGGGAGCAGCGCGGTGCGGATCTGCCTGGCTTCCAGGGTTCGCTGGGCTGCCAGGACAGCCGCCCGCCCGCCCGCGAGCACCAGCTGGTTGGGGGAATTGAAGTTGGCGACACTTACCCCCTCAAGCTGAGCAAGCCAGGACTGGAGAACCGCTGCGGGATGTTTGACCGCCAGCATTGCCCCGGCCTGGTGGGGCGGCTCGCTGGGCGGGGTCATCGCCCGGCCGCGCGCCCTCACCAGAGCCAGATAATCTGGTGCGTTCAGCACCCCAGCCGCCCAGAGCGCCGACAGTTCGCCAAAGCTGTGGCCCACGGCAAAATCCACCCGCAGACCGGCCTCGTGCAGCAGAGCGAACAACGACAGACTCAGCGCCCCGATGGCCGGCTGGGCGTACTCCGTCGCCTGCAGCGCCGCCGAGTGCAGGGCGCTGTGCGCTTCGCCAAAGCCCGGCTCCGGATAGACCGTCTGCGAGAGCGTCCCTGCCCCCTCCAGGCCAAATAGACCGTCAAAATCCGCAAAGATTTGCCGAACCTGGGGAAAGTTGTTTGCAAGGCTTCTGCCCATATTGAGGTACTGCGCCCCCTGGCCGGGAAACAGAGCCACCACCTTTGCGCCGGCTGCCAGGCCGCAGCGGCGGTAATAGATACCGGCCGGATGCTCCCAGGGATCTTCCGGGTCCGCCCCTGCGAGCGCCTCGATCGCCTGTGCGAGCAGTGCGCAGGCTTCCTCGCGGCTTGCCGCCACAAATCCGAGCCGGGCGGCGTCGCCCGGTATCACCAGAGCGGCCGTCGCTTCGATCCATTGGGCAAAGACCCGCTCGCCGCTCTGGCCGCCCAGTTCTTCGAGCAAGGCACAGCACTGTTCCAGCAAATGCGCCGGCGTCTCGGCGCAGGCGAGCAACGCCCGGCAAGTGCGGTGCAGCTGGTAGGGCCGCTGGTGTTCGGCTTCGTATTCTTCCAGGACCAGATGGTAGTTGGTGCCACCGAAACCAAAGGCGCTCACGCCGGCGCGCCGCGGCTGCTGTCCTCGGCTCCAAGGACGGCTTTCGGTGTTGAGATAGAACGGAGAATCCTCCATATTCAGCTCGGGATTGGGTCGCTCGACATGGAGGGTGGGCGGCAGAATCTTGTGGTGCAAAGCCAGCACCGCTTTGATCACCCCGGCGGCACCGGCCGCTCCCTTGGTGTGACCAATCTGGGACTTGACGCTGCCCAGAGCAATGCGCGGCCGGGACGGCGGCCCCTCGCCAAAGACCGCGCGCAAGGCCGTGAACTCGCTAAGATCGCCGGCCGCCGTCCCGGTGCCGTGGGCTTCGACGAGGCCGACGCCGGCCGGGGCTATCCCGGCGGCGCGGTAGGCATTGCGCATCGCCTGGACCTGGCCCTGCCAGTTGGGGGCATAGATGCTCTTGTGTTTTCCGTCGCTGGATGCACCGATCCCCCGGATCACACTGTAGATGCGGTCGCCATCCAGCTCGGCGTCTACCAGGCGCTTGAGCACCAGCATGCCCAGACCCTCGCCGAGCAACGTGCCGTCAGCCCCGGCCCCAAAAGGCCGGATGGTTTGTGTTTTCGACAGGGCCGGCGTCTTGCTGAAGCTCATGAACATGAAAATGCTGTTGTCCAGATCGAGGCCGCCGGTGATCATCAGATCGCTGCGGTACTCCGTCAGTTCACTGATGGCCATCTTCATCGCCGCGAGCGAACTGGCGCAGGCGGCGTCCACCACGCAATTGACGCCCCCTAAATCGAGCCGGTTGGCAATGCGGCCCGCGATGACGTTGCCGAGCCAACCTGGAAAGGCATTTTCCTCCCAGCCGACGTAGGCCAGCTTCAACTTCCGCTCAATTTCGCACGCTTGCTCGTCGCTCAGACCGCTGCTGGTGAGCACCCGATGCCAGGTGGGGCTTTGCAATCGGGTGGTGAGGGGCACCAGCAGTTGCATCGTGCCGCCGACAATCCCCAGAATCACCCCGGTGCGCTCGCGTACCGCCGACGGCGCCCCGGCGTACCCGGCATCCGCCAGCGCCGCCTTCGCCACGACCAGACCCAACAGCTGGGTGATATCGGTGACCTCGAGGATGCTTGGGGGCAAACCGAATTCCAAGGGATCAAACGGCACATCCGGAATAAAACCGCCGCGCTTGCAGTAGGTTTTGTCGGCAGCGGACGGGTCCGGATCGTAGTAGTCCTCGACGCGCCAGCGCGTCGAGGGCACCTCGTCGATACAGTCCCTTTTGTTGAGGATATTCTCCCAATATTCCTGCAAATTTCCAGCCTTCGGAAAAATAGAAGCCATGCCGATAACGGCGACGGGAACCCTTTGTAATGCATCCCGTCGCTGTTCCGATTCGGTGCGTTGCTCCTCAGCCATGCGGGCAGCTCCTAATTGACTTGGAAAGCCATCTATTTCGACTCGATAATTTCCCCGCTGCCCACGGCGGTATCCGGGAGGGACGGGTTTTCAATCGCCTGGTTTTGGCTCTGTTTGACGGCGATATCGATGCGAATATTCTCAAGGGCTACTGCGAGCTTTATCAGCCGCTCGTAGTAGTCGTCAGCAGGCGTGCTCATCGGATAAGATCCTATTGATGGGTAGGCAATCCGATTCCCCGGCTGTTGCGGTAAGTAAATTCACCAACCGAAGGATTCGGCCGTCGCGGATCGACCGTCCCGGTCGTCTGCTGCCACTGCTCGCCGGTGGCTACCTGGCCTGTCACCTGACCGCTTTTATCCCGGTGACAGGCAATCCAGGCTGCTCCGTCGTTCGGGCAAAAAAACTCCTCAATCCAGCGGGTCCGATCCACCAGGGTGGTAGTGGCGGCGTGCAGCAGCGTGGCGGTTTTTTTGGTCAGCCCCAGCAACTCGCGCGCCTGCTCCACCGTCGTCGAATACACAAAATGTTTCTTGCCGGGCATGCGCCAAAGACGCAAACCACAAGTCGGGCAGTAAATTTCGACGCGATTGAGTGCTCGGCTACGTTTTTGCGCCATAGGAACACCTGCTGTAGAAATGATGGTTAAAGAATAAGCGAATCCGCCGCTATGCCTGCACCAACGGAAGGGCATAGATGGTCCTGGCAAGGCACAAATAAGGCTCTTGAAACCAGGAATATCAAGGGACTATCACTGTCTTGAGAATAGCACTTATCGAGTGCGAAAGATTGTCTTTATCAAAACAATTACTCTATTTTGATCTAGATCTTGCGACGCGAGTTTCCGATGGTGCCGCTTCCTGCAAGTAGGGCTCAAAGCGTTCCAGCATTTCCGCCGGAAGGCGTTGGGGCCGCATCTTCTGGAGATCGACAAAAACCCCTTTTTGATGTGCGGTCGCCACGAGGGTTCCTTCCCCGTTGCATATGCGAAAGGCTACGTTGACGGACACACTTTTGAGTTCGTCGAGCCAGATTTCCATGTGGGCGCAATCGCCCAACTTCAGAGAATGCTTGTAGAAAATTTCCGTCTCGATCAATACCGGTGCAATGCCCTGTTCGGAGAGTTTGTGCACCGGCATACCGATTTCCTCCATAAATTTCATGCGCCCGATTTCCATCCACTGGATGTAAACGATATTGCTCACATGGCCGACGAAATCGATGTGATAGGTATAGACCGGCAGGATCAGCGTGACAGTCTTCATGATCGAGGTCCTCGAACGGTGGCAAAGGACTCCGGGATGGGGCGTCAGCCGCCCAGTTCGAGCCGCCCGCCGATCCGAAAGGTCGTCCCCGGCGCCGGGATGCCGCTCAAGCTCTCGTACTGGGTGTCGGTGAGGTTGAAGACGCTGCCGGTCAGGGTAAACAGCGGCGCCAGGGGAATTTCGACGTTGAGATCGAGGGTCGCCCAGGCAGGCACGTACTCGTTCGAGCCGCGGCTCACCACACCGCTTGCCGTGGTCGCCCGTCGTTTGCCGCCGTCGTAGCGGCCCACCAGGGCCACCAGCCAACCCCGATGGACATAGGAGGCACTCAACAGGACGCTGTTGAAGGGAATGCCCGGATCTTGAAACTGGTAATAAAACGGAAAGGTCGACTGGCTGGGATTGTCCACGTTTCCGGCGGCGCGCACATCGCTGTTGGTCCAAATCGCCTGCAGGCGCAACGGTTCGATCGGCCGCCAGTCGGCCACCGCCTCGATGCCGGAAGCCTGGCGCGTGTCGAGGTTCTGGGCTTGCACAACCAATGGGATGGCCGTGGCGGCGGCCGGGTTGGGGTTGGCCAGGGTCACCCCGCCGATGGCGCCGTCGAGATAGCTGTTGAAGTAGGTGAAGCGCAATCCCAGGTTGCGGGCGGGGGTCAAATCGAAACCGACGTCGTAGGTCACCCCCGACTCCGGTCTGAGGCCCGGATTGGCCAGGATGTTCGAGCCGGTGGCAAACAGGTTGCTCAAGGCCGGCGCGTTGAAGATATAGGAATAATTGGCGCGCAGCGAAAGGACATTGTTGGGGCTGTAGCGCACCCCCGCCGCCGGGGTCAGCACGCTGCCGAACTGGGAACTGCTGGTCAAGCGCAGACCGAGGTTGGCCTTCAGCTCGTTGCTGAAGCTAACGTCGTCGATCAGAAACAGCGAAAGCCGGGAGATGGCGCGGTCGAAGAACGTTTGGGCGCCTTTGGACTGCTGCTGCTGGTAGCTGCGGTCCTCCAGAAAGTTGATGCCGAACGAGAGGTTCTGGCCGGGGGAAATCTGGCTGTTGAGGGCTATCTGGGCTTCGTAGCGCTGGTTGTCGATGAACGGCTGTGCTGGGGGCGGCACCGTGAGCGCGCCGGGGGTACCGGTGCCGGGGGCGTTGGTGTCGTAGAAAAACGGCGAGGGCTGCTCGGTGATGGTCAAAAGCCGCACCAGCGAGAGATAGCTGTTGAGCGAGGTGGTCGGGGTGATGTCGTAATCCCAGAAGACCGTCGCCTCGGTCTGGGCCTGCAAAAAGCGCTGAAAAAAGTTGGTGGTGCCGGTCAAAGGCTCGATCAAGTAGGACTGACCGGTCGGGATGGCGACGGTGCCGGCGGCATTGGCGTCGAAGTTGTAGCGACTGGAGAAGGCCGCCGTCGGCGTGTTGAAGATAAAGGCCTGGGTGTCGCAGGGCAGTTCGTTGCCGTTGGCGTCGAGGGGCAAAAACCGCCGGCCGCTGGTGGTGCCGTTCGGCTGCACGGAGGTGCCGCCGCGGCACAGACCGAAGGCACTGCGCCCCGGACCGAACGCTTCGTTTTTACTGTTTTGCTGGTTGAGGCGCAGGGTGAGCCGGTTGGCGGGGTCGGGGCGAAAGACCAGTTTGCCGGAATAGGAATCGCTCGCGTTGTAGCCGGTGTCGTTGATGCCCGAGAGGGTGACGGCCGGACCCAGTTCAGGTTTGAGGTAGCCGAACAGACTCTGGCCGTTGGGGGCTACCGCATCGCGATCGTAGAACTGCGCCGTATTGGGAACCGTCAGCGAATACGGGAAGTTGTTGAAGGCGACCAGCCCCGTGTAGACGAGGTTGTAGGAGAAAGTGTCGTCGCCGCCGCCGTACTTGCCGACATAGCGCGAGAAGCCGTAGGAGCCCGCTTCGTACTTGAGCGTCAACTTGGGCGGTCCTTTGGGCGTCTCGGAGATCAAGTTGATGACGCCGCCCGCCGCACCGGCGCCGTAGCGCAAGGTTGCCCCGCCGGTGACCACCTCGACGCGCTCGATGTCCTCCAGGCTGATGCGCGAGATATCGACGCGATTATTCGACGAGCGCTGCAGCGAGATGCCGTCGCGCAGCAGTTGAAAGCGCTGGTCGTCGAAGCCGCGCAGGTAGCTGTTGCCGGAGTTGCGCACGCCGCCTAGGGCAGGGAGGCTCTGGAAACCCGGCACCTGCACCAGCGCGTCGGTGACGGTGAGCGCCCCCAGACGGCGAAAATCTTCTTTGGTGACGGTGTAGGTGGTGGCGGTGGTGTCGCGCTCGCGGGTCGGGCGGCGGGTGGCGGTCACCGAGACTTCATCGAGAATATCGCCGGAGGAGTCTTCTGCTTCTGTGGCCGGAGCCTGGCTTATCTGGGTATCGGCCGACGGCTGGGGAGGGGCCTGCCCCAGGTGCATCTGCGGGGCAGGAGGTGCTATATCCCACGGCAGGGAGTAGCCCGTAAGGTCCGACGCGCTCCCTTTCCAGAGCCCAAGCAGCTGCTGGACCCTGCCGGGAGCGACGACCGGCTGCCCCGCGGCTGTCGGCACCTCGGGGATCGCGAGCACTTGCGCCGCCCACAGGCAAGGACCGACGGAGGCGACAGCGAACAACCAGGTGCGCCGGCGGTGTTTTTGGCCTTCGAAGTGGATCATGCTTACCTCTGCTTGGGGACAGCTTGGCTGCTTCAGCGCACGGCCGTTCTCCGGGCGGATTGCCCCTGGAGGGTGACCGGCTTGGCGACCACCGGCAAGGCGGTCGAAGAGCGAACAGTTGCGGTGATCGCCTGAGACACGTCCGGGGGAGCCTCCCGGGCTACAAAGCATTCGATGGTCACGGTCTTTTTGGCCCCTTTCTCCAAGCGCCCAACGGTGAGCACGACGCTGCGCTCGTGCTGGGTGCATCGCCCCTTGCCACGGTAGGCCGCGAAGGTGACGCCGTTGGGCAACCCGAGGACCACCTGGGTGCCGTTGAGGGCGTAGGGCGAGCGGTTGACGAGGCGCACCCGGCAGGGCACGGATTGGGAGCGGGTCGTCCCCGCCGGGACGTGTAGTTCCACGCTCAGCCGGCCCGTCAGCTCCGGGCGGGTGACGGTGAATTTGTCGAGCAGCGCCGGGGTGCCCACGGTGGCCGGTGTGACCAGTTCCCCGGTAGCCGGGTCGAGGAGCGGATCGGCGAGCGGATCGGCAAGCGCCTTGCCGTCGGCATCGCTGCCGTAGGGAAATGGGTCCGCCGCGGTGGCCGAGCAGGTGGCCGAAAGGGGCTCCGAAATCTGGTAGAGCGTCAGATGGTCGCCATCGACCACCACATTGCCGAAGGAAAAGACCCGCGCTTTGAAGCGCGCCGTGATCTTCGGACCCCGGCCCGCGTTGGCGACGAAGGGCGCCATCTTGGCGCAGGTGAGGTGGGTGTCTACCCAGCCGGCGGGACCACCGGGCAGCGCCCCCGCTTCGGCAGCCCGGCGGCCGACGGCCGAATCTTCGAGATCTTTGCCGGAATTGGTGAAACCTCCTGAGCCTTCGATGATGTGGATGAGTCCGTCCGGCACGGTCCGCCCGATGCCGTCAAAGGCGGTGTCGACCTCCACGGCGGGTTCGCCGCGGGTGTCGGGTGCCTCCGCCACCCGTCGGCCCGCCCGCAGAGGATGGGTGCGCTGGTAGTTGTGCACATGGCCGTTGAAGACCAGGTTGGCGCCGTGGTCTTCGAGCACCCTGGCGACGGCGCGCATCTGGTAGTCGCGGGTGGCGGTGGCTGAGAAGGCCGGCTGGTGGTAAACCACAAACTTCCACAACTGCTCGCTGCGGTCGAGATCGGCAATGAGCCAGTCGAGCAAGACCGATGGGTACGGGGAGTAGCCAAAGGGTGGGGACTGGTCGGCCGAGCCGTTGCGCGCTCCGACCCGGGCATTGAACAGATGGGGATTGGCATCGAGAAAGACGAAGTGGGCGTTCGCGTAATCAAACGAAAAGTTGCTCATGTGGTCGATTTGGCGCCGGGGGCCGCTCGGGGTAGGCACCGTGGTGCTGGCGCGATAAGCCTCGATAGCAGCAGGCGAGCGATAGGTTTTGCCCTGGTAAGCAAAGGTAAACCCTTCCGCCCGACAGGCATCGCCATCGAAGATGTACTGCGGGTCAACTCTCTGCGGACCGTTGAGCGGCAGGTAATAGTTGTTGAAGTAAGCCAGGGCGTCGCCGCCTTCGAGGGCGCCGCTGAAGCGCTCGCCCACGGCCGGCAGGGCAGGGCTCACAGGTGCGTCGTCGGCCAGCAAGTTGACGATATCGCCGGCGCCGCCGATGTCGTGGTTGCCGATTGCGACGTAGATGGGGAGACTGCGCGCCAACGGCGCCCCTTGATCGCAGGCGGCCACGTCGCTATTCCAAACGGGCATCCAGTAATCGCGGTAGTTGCCCTCGGAGCCGCGCATATAGACGTTGTCGCCGGTGTTGAGGATAAAATCCGGGCGGGGCGGTGCCGGTGTGCCCGGGAACTTCAGCTCCTCCAGGCGGGACATGGCGTAGGCGATGCGGGCCTGATATTTGTGCAAGTACGGTTTTTGCGTCTCGCTGGGGTGGAAGAATCCTTGATCCCCGACGACCAGAAATGAGAACGCACCGGAGCGCTTGCGCGTGTAAAAGGAGGCGCAAAAGCCTTCCAGCGGCAACCCCGGCCCCCGAACACAATAAAAGTAGCGGGTTTCAAATTCCAGACCGCCCAGCAGAGCGTGGTAGTTCATCCTGGCTCCAGAAGCGGTCGACGGCTGCGGCAGATTCGGATCGCTCGATAGATAGTGGTTTACCGTCCGGCCGCGGGCGATGACGCGGCGGCCGTAGCGCGGCGTTTTACCGAAATCGACGGTGTAGAGATCCAGTCCGTTCGCCTCGGTTTGCCAGGCGATCACCATCTGGTCTGCAGTACCAAAATTGCTGGCATCCCCCGGCTGAATGTAGGGCTTGTACGCGATTTTGGTCGCCCCGACGGCGGCGAGTTTGCTGGCTCCTCCCACCAGCAGCAGCAGCGACAATCCCAGGACGTTGCGCCTTCTCACCGCCCGACTCCCGCCCCGGAAGCGTTGCGGGGAATTTTGATCAGATCGGGCACCTGCCGGATCCATTCCTCAGCCCCCTTCCAGGGATTGGGACCATCCAACCGGTAGTGCGTGGGCAGCATCGGCCCGGTAAGCAACTGCCAGGCGATCTGCCAGTGCCTCCAGACTTTGGGGACAGCATCGATGAGCCGGGCGATCTCCTCGGTGTACTCCACCTGCCGCACCTGGAAGGAGCGATAACCGCTTGCGACCCAATCTTTTTGTTGTTGGGCGCGCATCCGCTGGATTTCAGCGCGCATCGACTCGGTGTCGGGCAGGTGCACCTGTTCGCTCAGCACCTTCGAAAACCAGCGCGCCTGCATCTCGGCGCAGGGCAAAAGAGCGCCGATCACCCGGATGATCCCGATAAAACTGCAATTGGGCAAATCCGGATGAAAGACATGCTTGTAGAGGTCGGTGCCTTCGTTGTGCACCGGCACCACCGACGCATCGAAAAACGGGAAGCTGACCCCGTAGCCGGTGGCATAGATCACAATGTCCGCCTCGGTGCTGCTGCCGTCGGTAAAGAGCACCCGCTGCCCGCTAAATCCGGCAATGGTGGGCCTGGTCTCGATCGCCCCTTTGGCGACCAGGTCGATGACGAACTCATTGGCACTCGGAATCGAAGCAAACAGGCCAAACGCAGGCTCCAGGTTGCACTGCCGATGCGCCTCCCAAATCGGGGCGAACTTGCGGCTGTACAACGATTTGCGCACACCGGCCGGAATGAGCGCATAGAGACGGCTGAGATTGCAGTCGAGGGGGCGGCCGGCAAAATAGCGCGGGACCAACCAGCTGTTGCGCCGAAAGCTCCAGATCACCTTCTGGGCAAAGTCCGTGGCCCGCACGGCAATGTCGACGCCGCTCGCACCGTTGCCCATCACTACGACGCGCTTATTGGCGAACATGGACGGCTCTTTGTAATCTTTCGCGTGCAGAAGGGTGCCTTTGAAATCTGCCTCACCCGGTATATTTGGCCAGCGCGGCTCCCGAAATACACCGCTGCAAATGGCGAGGGCGTCGAACGATTCGCTCGCCGCACCCTCGGGCGTACTCACCGTCACCTTCCAATGATCGCGGCTTCGCGAAACCTTCTCGACTTGGCAATTCAGGCGTATACACTCGCGCAGTCGAAAATGGTCTACATAGCTGTTCAAGTACGCGAGAATCTCGGTGTGGTGGGGGAAATCGGACATCTGCTCAGGCATCGGATAATCCGAGAAAGCCGAGAGATATTTGGAATTTTGAAAGCGAACCGATTCGAAGGTGCCGCCGCTGGCTTTGCGATACACCCAAATACCGCCGACTCGATCGGTGCTCTCGTACAGCGTCACTTGATGACCGTCATCCCGCAGACACTTAGCCGCCACGATCCCGCTGATTCCACCACCGATGACAGCGACCTTGCAGCGCTTCACCGCGGCCTTGGGAGCCGAAGACATCAACATCGAACCTGTATCAATCGCCATGGGCTCTCTCTCCTCAGAAAGCATTCAGCTTTGCTGTCTATAACAACTTTGACCACACCGAAACAACCATCCACCGGCCATCCAAGACGTCGGTTCACCCGCACAGTCCAGGGTCGCCGGGGATGATATAGCGCCCAAGCAGCCCTTGCGGTTGCTTGCGAAAAGCCAGTCCGGTGACACGACCTCCATCGATTCGCTACCCATCTCCAACAAGGCATAAAGAGCTCTTCAAGCTGGAGAGCAATCGAGGATAGAAGTCAGATGAGAATTGCCAAATCAGCAATCACAACAAGTCAGTCCAAAAGAATGAATCAACCCTATAGTTATGCAGCTTCACTTACGTACAAGTTCATCGGCAGCCAAACTCCAGATCACGGAAGGGTGCTGTCCCTCAAGAAGAGAGATTTTCTACTCCTCACAAAGGGCGTGCGCATCGCAAGAAGCGACGAGGAAAATCTGCAGGGATCTGCGGCAATCACCTTTGACACGCCAAGTGTATTGGCCTATCGGATCAACAAGCTAGGAGAGATAGGCCCGTTTCGGCAACTTAAGCAAGCAACTTAACCGGCCTGAAATTTGCCCTGCGCAAACATCAGGGCATCTAGAGCACGAGTGTATGCGAAACAACATGAATCCCGGGTGCCCTGTTGCGATACTGGAGCCCTCCTACGGCGGCACAGCGGTGAGTTGATCATGAAAACCCCTAAACGCAAACGGCAAAGGGGTGTGCTCCTCACGCCTCAGGGATACAGCCGGCTGCAGGAAGCGCGGCGGCGGCTGGAATTTCGCGGCAATTTCGGCAACCGCTACACGCTCGATGCGATGAGCGAGCGCACCGGGCTCGCGCCGCGCACCCTCTCCAAGGTGATGAGCCGCAAAGAGGGCGTCGATCGGCAGACGCTCGAGCAATGTTTTCATACCTTTGGTCTGCAGTTGAACGAGGAGGACTATCTCAGCCTGCAGATCGGTCGCGGCCGGCGGCGCCAACCGCACGCAAAGCCGCACATGGAATTGAAAGGGGCTCCCAATTTTGCGCAGTTCTATGGGCGCGAGCAGGAACTAGCCACGCTGAAGCAGTGGATCGTCCAGGAGCGCAGCCGGTTGGTGGCGGTCCTGGGGATGGGGGGCATCGGCAAAACCTGTCTGTGCGCCGAATTGCTCCAGCAGATCCATTTGGAATTTGAATATGTGCTCTGGCGTTCTGTGCGCAATGGTCCCCTTCCGAAGGAACTGCTGGCGGATCTGGTCCGTTTTTTCTCCCATCCGCAGGAGTTGGAGTTACCGGCTTCCTTCGAAGGTCAGGTGTACAGCCTGCTGGCGCATCTGCGCAAACATCGCTGTCTTTTTGTGCTTGACAATATCGAGACGCTCATGAGCAGCGGCAGTCTCGCCGGTCGTTACCGCCCGGGTTTTGAGGAGTACGGATTTCTCTTTGGAGCGGTCGGAAGCACGGCCCACAACAGCTGCCTGGTACTCACCAGCCGTGAGCAACCCCAGGGGGTGAATTTTGTCGAAGGCAAGCGGCTGCCGGTGCGGCTGTATCGGCTCGGCGGGTTGGGATATCACGAAGGCAGACAAATCTTGTTAGAAAAGGGGCTAGCTGCACCGGAAGGCGATCCGCACTGGAAGGAACTGATTCGCTGCTACGCGGGCAATCCGCTCGCCCTCAAGATCGTCGCCTCCACCATTCGGGAGTTGTTCGACGGCCAGGCGGCAAACTTTTTACAGCAAGGCTCCGTGGCGTTCGGCGGTATCTACGATCTGCTTGAGCAGCATTACCACCGATTATCGGACATCGAAACCGAGTGTCTTTATTGGCTTGCCGTCAATCGCGAACCGGTCCTGCTGTCGCAGCTGCAGGAGGATGTTCTGCTTCCTGTGTCGCGCTCTAGATTGCTGGAGGCTTTAGAATCTTTGCGGGCGCGCTCTTTGATCGAATGCGGCGGGACACGCTTCACTTTGTTGCCGGTTGTTCTGGAGTATACAACCGACAAACTCCTCGAAGCGATCTATCGAGAACTGGTAGATGGCAAGAGTGCACTGTTTAGAAGATTCGCCATCTTGAAGGCGCAAAGCCCGGAACATGTCAAAGACGCCCAAATCCGCTTTCTGCTCAAGCCCCTGGTCGATCAGTTGCTTGCGGTATTCGGAAGCCGGCTGGCTTTGGAACATTATACGCATCGGCTGCTGGGGGAATTGCGCCGCTCGGATCCGCAACAGTTGGGGTACGCCGTCGGCAATCTGCTCAACATCCTCTGCCACTGCGGGATCGAGTTGGGCGGGTACGATTTTTCGACGCTGACGGTCAGGCAGGCCGACCTGCGCGGAGCCCGCCTGTGCAATGCCAACTTTCAACAGACGAATTTCAGTCAATCCATCTTCACCGAAGCCTTGAGCACCGTTTCGTCGGTAGCCTTCAGTCCGGACGGCCAACTGCTGGCCACCAGCGAGATCAACGGCACGATCAGGCTCTGGCAGGCTGCCGATGCTCAGCAACTGGCCTACTGCCGGGGGCATACCAGTTGGGTGTGGTCGATCGCCTTCAGCCCGGACGGGCGCGTCCTGGCCAGCGGCAGCGCCGACCGGACCGTGCGGCTGTGGGATTATCGCACCGGACAGTGTCTCAAAGTGTTCCAGGGGCACGAGGGATGGGTGCGCTCGGTCGCCTTCCATCCGGGAGGCGGCATCCTGGCCAGCGGCAGCGAGGATGCCGCCGTCAGGTTGTGGGAGGTCGATTCGGGGCGGTGTCTGCTGACGTTGCGGGGGCACTCCGGCTGGATCCACGCGGTGCGGTTCAGCCCCAACGGCCAGTGGCTGGCAAGCAGCAGCCAGGACGGCAAAATTCAGTTGTGGCATCCTGAATCCGGGGAGCCGCTGCAGGCGATGCAGGGACACACCGGCTGGGTGCGCTCCATTGCCTTTGCCCCGGACGGACAGACCCTCATCAGCGGCAGCGACGATCAGACCTTGCGGCTATGGGATGTCCAAAGGGGCATCCTCCTCAAGTGTTTGCAGGGGCATACCGGCTGGGTGCGCTCGGTCGATTTCAGCCCGGACGGCCGCACCCTCGCCAGCGGCAGCGACGATCAAACCGTCCGGCTGTGGGATGCGGATGCAGGCCTGTGTTTTCGGGTCATGCACGGGCACAGCAACTGGATCTCGTCGGTCGTGTTCAGTCCGGATGGGCGGTTGCTCACCAGCGGCAGTGTGGATCACTCGGTCAGGATTTGGGAGACCAGTTCGGGCCATTGTTTGCGGGTTCTCCAGGGACACGGCAGCGGTATTTGGTCGGTGGCCTTCCGGGGCGACGGCAAGACCCTGGCAAGCGGCAGCATCGATCATTCGGTCAGGCTCTGGGACTTCAGCGCCAGGCAGCCGATGCGCTCACTGCAGGCCCATACCAGTTGGGTGAGGACGGTGGCCTTCAGCCCGGACGGCACGCTACTGGCCAGTAGCGGGCAGGATCGCACCATCAAGCTCTGGGATCCGGATTCTGGCCGCTGTTTGAAGACCCTGCGCGGGCACACCGGTTGGGTCAATTCCCTGGCCTTCAGCCCCAACGGCGCTCTGCTCGCCAGCAGCAGCGTCGATCACTCGCTGAGGATCTGGAATGTCGAAACCGGCCAGTGTCTGGGGATGCTGCAGGGACACACCAGCTGGGTGCGCTCGGTCGCCTTCCACCCGGACGGCCGCGTGCTCGCCAGTGCCAGCCAGGACAAAACGGCCCGACTGTGGGATATCGAAACTGGCCGGTGTCTCTGGACATTGCAAGGGCACACCAGCTGGGTGCGCTCGGTCGCCTTTCACCCGGACGGCCACACCCTCGCCAGCGGCAGTGACGACGGTACCATCAAGCTCTGGGACGTGCCTACCGGCCGGTTGGCGGACAGCCTGTCGGGGCACGGCAGTGGCGTCTGGTCGGTAGTCTTTGCTGCGGACGGCAAGCGGCTCGCCAGCGGCGGGGACGACAAGACGGTGCGGTTGTGGGACACCACCTCGATGCAGTGCACCCACGTGCTGAACCGCCACGCCAGCGGTGTGCTGTGCGTCGCCATCGAAGCGGACAGCCGCATCCTCGCGAGCTCCAGTGCCGACGAAACGATCACCCTTTGGGATTTACAAGGAGGCAACTACCTAGGAACGATGTGCATCGAAGGACCGTATACAGGGATGAACATCACCGGCGCCACGGGGTTGAGCGAAGCACAACTGGCGACATTAAAAGCTTTGGGGGCGGTGGAACGGGACGCTGCCGCTCCGGCGACACCTTCAGGCCTGGATCGCTGAATCGCTAGATGCGGTATCTTTTGTAGAATTCAGCAACTGCAGGCATTGTTCGAGGCTCTGAGCGGTAAGCATGCGCTCAGCCAGAGCGTTGTGCGTCTGGCGCTCCGCGTCCAGAATCGCTGCTGCCCGGCGCTCGGCGCGGTTGCGCAGCGTACGGGCGGCCACGGCCCCTGTGCGCTGGGCGGCAGCCAGCAGCAAACCGACTTTTTGCCGGTCTTCCACCGCTCCGACCGCCTCGCTATAGTACATCCGCTCGGCAAGCGCCCCGGCCAGCCAGGTGGCGCAGTAGGATTCGATGCCCTCGATGTCGAGCCGGGCGGGGGGGCTGCCCAGTACTACACCGCCCCCGCCGCCCTGTCCTCGGCGAAACGATTCCCAGGCACCCAGGGTGTACCCTTTCACCGGCAGACCCAAACGGTGGGCGACCAGCAGGTGCCCGGCCTCGTGGCGGGCCACCCGCTCGCGCCAGCCCGGCTGACGCTCCTGAATCAGCCCAACGAGCAACACCGACAGCCTTCCCTGCAAGAAGCACTGATCGATGAAAAATGACCCCAGACCCACCACTACCAGAAAGGCGGCGATGGCCGGCGAGAGGCCGAGGGCGGGACCGAGTCCCGCCAGCAGCGCGATCGAGAGCGCCAGGAAGGCCAGAAGGCCGGTGCGATCGCCCATTGGTTCAGGCCTCGACCCGGGTACCCTTCCAGAAGGCGATGTAGCTGGTGATATGCTTGGCGGCGTCCTTGGGGGTCGGGTAGTACCAGGCGGCGTCTTTGTTCACTTTGCCGTCCACGACGACATCGTAGTAACTGGCTACCCCTTTCCAGGGGCAGGTGGTGTGGGTGTTGGAAGGCTGGAAGTACTCTTTTTGGATCGCATCGGGCGGAAAGTAGTAGTTTCCTTCCACCACCTCGCACTGGTCGCTTTGGGCGAGCACGGTCCCGTTCCAGGTCGCTTTGGGCATAATCGGTGATTCCGGCAACTGACACTGCTACTCCAGGTTAAATCGATCCGGCCTCCCGGGCGAACCGTCACCCACAAAAGCCTGCGCACAGTACAATCTGCCTGGTTCACATTTTGAGGGGTCCGAATGACGGGGAGGCAGGGGCTGGCGCTCGGGGCGGCGGCGGCATGGCTGGCAGGTGGGATCGCCCTTGCTGCCGAGGTGCCGATCGCGGTGCTGCGCTCGCGCAGTGTGAGCACTACCAGCAAATCGCGGCAACTGGTCTACGCAAGCGTACCGGCCAAGGCCACCGACGCACAGATCGTCGATGCGGTCAAAAAATACGCCCTTCAGGAACGCAAGACGGCGGGTATCGACGAGGTGACGGTGTTTGTCGATCTCGATTTGGCCAAAAACTGCGAGAAGATCGCTGCGCCCTACTTCACGATCAACGACGCAGGCAAGGTGGAGCAGGGCTACGCCGACCGGGCCGCCTACACCCGCGCTATCGAAAAACTGCGCTCCCAGGGCAGTTGTAAGGCGCTGTACTAGCGGCCGACATTGGAACAATCGTCAAATCCAACCGGTCGAATGAGATCTCCCCCTGTTCGTCTGCTCGACATGATACACGATACACTCAGCCGCCCTTTGCGGCGTTCGACCCTGCTGCGGTGGGGATTGACTTTGGCTCTATCGGGTTCGGGTGCACTGCGGGCCGTCGCCCAGGAGAAGTCGGCCGTGAAGATGCTCAGTGACGCACAGACCCGTTTTGGTTTTCGGCTTTTCTTGGCCCTGCACAGCCGGGCGGCCAATCAAAACGTCGTGATTTCGCCATTGAGCGTCGCCCTGGCGCTCACCATGACCTACAACGGTGCGGGCGGCTCCACCCGCAGCGCCATGGCGCAAACCCTCGCCCTTGGCGGTCTGGACGAAGCAGCGATCCACCAGGGGGCGGCCGAACTTGTCCAAGCCCTGCAAGCCGCGCCCAAGTCTTCGAAAGTGCTGATCGCCAACTCGCTGTGGTCTCAGAAGGGCATCGCGCTGCAAACGGCTTTTGTGCGCCAGGCTGAGCAGTACTTCCAGGCTCAGGTGGAGGAAGTGAATTTTGCCGAGCCGCGCTCCGCCGAGCGCATCAACCGCTGGGTGGCACAGAAAACCGAGAATACGATCGACCGGATCGTCTCCCCGGAAGTGCTGCGCGACGCCCTCGTGGTGTTGATGAATGCCGTCTACTTCAAGGCCGACTGGCAGGAGGCGTTCGACAAATCCGCCACCCGCGAGCGGCCCTTCACACTTGGGGACGGCAGCCGCAAGGACCACCCGCTGATGGCCAAGCAGGGCCGGTTTGACTACTACGAGACGGACGCATTTCAGGCGGTGCGGCTACCCTACAAAGACGATTTTCTGGGCATGTACGTCTTTTTGCCCAAAGCGGACCCGGCGATTTTCTATCGGCAGTTGACCTTTGAAAACTGGCGGCAATGGTTGGGGCCGCGTACGTTTGCCCGGCGCCCTGGAGAACTGATCCTCCCCCGCTTCCAGGTGCGCTACCAGACCCAACTCAAACAGGCGCTGGGTGCACTGGGGATGGGCATTGCCTTTGGCGGCCGGGCCGACTTCACCCGGTTGGTCCGCGAGCCGGCCTTTATTTCCGAGGTGGTCCATAAGACTTTCGTCGATGTCAACGAGGAAGGCACCGAGGCAGCCGCGGCCACCGGTGTAATCGTGGCGCGCACCACCGCCATCGCCCCCCCGCCTTTTCGGATGGTGGTCGATCGCCCGTTTTTCTTCGCCATCGAGGACAACCGCAGCGCAGCGCTGCTGTTTGCCGGAACGATCGCCGACCCGGCAGGTTGAGTCGCTCGAACAAATCTTGTAAGCTGACAATGCTCTTGTCCATAACGAGAGCAAGCCAACAACTGAAGAACAGACGAGTGTTGAGCACGGGGAAATCATCGTCAGGCACGGAGGCCAGGTAGGTTTTGACAAGTTGTGGAAAATCGGGTAGCATCGGTCCAACAATAATAAGGTTGCATAGCCCGAAGTCTACAGGATTTCGGGCTTATTTTTGTACTTTCATTTCCTGACATTCAACACTTCTGGGGCAGATCTGGTTTGGCGCCTGGCCGCGGAAGCAGTTTGACAGGCTGTCGTTTGCCGTTTGAAAGTTTCCGGCCTTAGCCTGGAGTCGTCAGGCTGCAATGGCAGCGAGGAAGCGTCGATGAGTAAGCATCTATTCGCCCTGGGGACAGTGGGGTGGTTGCTGGCCGCACCGGCCCTGGCCGGCGAGCAACCGGCGGCCGTCTCTGAAATCAAAGATCTGAGTGGGCAGTTGGTCGGCACAGCCACCTTCCGCCAGCAACCGGAGGGCGTTCTGGTCAATATCCAGGTGCAGGGACTGCAGCCGGGCAAGCACGCCATGCACATCCACGCCGTCGGCAAGTGCGAACCGCCCACTTTCAAGTCCGCCGGTCCCCACCTGGGCGATGCGAAGATGGCGTCGGCCTCCGGCATGCCCCACAACCACGGTGCAAAAGGCACCACCGCCGCATCGAGTATGAATCACGCTCACAGTGCCGGACCGATGGCTTCGGCCATACCCCACAACCATGGAGCCATGCACGCCGCGATGGCCGGGGATCTGCCGGATCTGGTCGTCGGCAGCGACGGCAGCGGCAAAGCCGAAATTCTGAATGCCGAGGTGCGCCTCACCCCCGGCCGCAACTTTCTGCTGCAAAGTGAAGGAACGGCTCTGCTGATTCACGATGTCGCCGACCCCAATCAGCGCATCGCCTGCGGGGTGATCTCGAAGGCGCCAAACTCCTCCCCCGAAGCCCAGGTGAACCCGTGAACAAACACAGACTTTGGATTGCAGGACTTTTGGTTCTGGCAATAGCGGCAACCGGGCAGACCCACGAACTGAAGGCCAATAAGCAGGTGGGGGCCTTGATGCACATTCAGCCCGACGACAGCCCCCAGGTTGGGGTGCAGACGATCGCCTGGTTCGGTCTGGTCAAGCGCGGCGGCGAGCCGGTGCGCCTCGCCGAGTGCGAGTGCGGCTTGAGCATTTACAAGGGCAAAGCCGCCGCCGGCAAAGCGACCGTCACCCCGAGCCTGCGCGAGGGCAGAGTGGAGGGGGAGGTGGGCAACAAAGACCGCCTGCTCGCCGATGTCACATTTCCCCAGGCAGGCCCCTACACGCTGGTACTCACCGGCAAGCCGAAGGAATCCGGGCGCTTTGCGCCCTTCAAGTTCAAATGGGTGGTGCGCGCCACCTGAAACTGTCCCCGGAGAGGGTGAGTGTCATCTCCGACGGCCGCAGCGCAGCGCTCGAACTTTAGAAGTTGGCCGGCTCGACGTAGGGCAGGCACCAGAGCGTCACCTGCAGCACGATGGGCTTGAACCATGCCTGGTGCATCTTTTCGACCTCCTCGGCGCTGTGGCCCTTATTGAGCGGGCGACAGCGTCACTGCCATAGGTGTAACCCGCAATCGCAGTCTCCAGAGTCCATGACCTCCTTGCAAATTCCGGTTACCGAACCGAAGCGAGTACCGGGCCTGCGTCCCACACTCAACAACAGGCACAACTTGGTGCACACAGGATGGATGGATTTTGGCTTGTCGGATTTCAAACCATTCCGAGCACAAGCTGGACGCTGGGCGGCTCTCTCGGCGGCGGTGCCTTTGCCTTCAAGATACCTCCCAAACCCAGATGCGCATAGCGCGTTCGTCCCCCTACCCCCGGACAACACCCGGCTTTCAGGCTCCCCGCAGACTGCGAGCTGAACCGTGGCCGGGACATAATTCCCAAAGACGGTCACCCAGGCGATACCAGGTGCAAGTCTGGCCGCAGCGCGGACAGAGGGTCTGCAGCTTGACCAGATGCAGCGGGTTATCCAGATCGAAAAAAGCTCCCCCCCCGGGACCGGTACCCTGACGGCGAGAACGGCTGGAAGGCATGGCCACCTCAATAACCCGTCCGGACGGGTTACACAATTGCAACGTCAGATACCATACTGAAATACTTCAGGCTAAAATCGATTCAAAACTTTACCCTGGGCAACGATTCGTGTTAATTCGTTGCGTTCTGGAGCGTTTCGGCGGCGGCGCGGGCGCGGGCTTTGCGGTGGACGACATAGACCGAGCAGGGGGCGTGGTGGAGTACGTAGTGACTGACCGAACCGAGCAGCACTTCGCTGAGGGTGGAGCGGCCCCGGCGGCCGAGGACGATGAGATTCACCTGCTGGGCGCGGGCGAGATCGCAGATTTTGCGGCCCGGATTGCCGGAGGCCTGGTGAGTTTCGACGGTCACCCCCTGGGCTTCCGCCTGTGCCTGCCGTTCGTTGAGCAGCTCCAGACCGCGCCGCTCGAAAGCTTTCCAGTGCTCCAGATACTGCTTGAGCGGTTCATCGTCCAGCGACGGGTACAGCTGGGAAGCGAAGGTGATGGGCAGCGAGGGGCTGCCTTCTTCGTCGCTTGAGAGCACGTGCAGCAGCAGGAGGCGGGCGCCGGTGGCGCGGGCCAAATCGAGCGCCTCGCCAAAGACGGCGAAACCCGTCTCGTTCGAATCGAAGGCAGCCAGGATTTTTTGCATAGGATCCATCCTGTAACGACAAAGGGCGGTTCCAGGCGCCAGTATCCTCCCAGGATCGCGGTTGCGCACCCGGTCAGGACGGCCGGGAGAGTTCTTCCTCGACGCGGGCCACCAGCAGCCGGGTCTTGAGGGCGGCGTCGGGGTTGAGGCTCAGCGAGTCGATGCCCCGTTCCACCAGAAAACGGGCAAACTCGGGGTAGTCGCTCGGAGCCTGGCCGCAGATGCCGATTTTGCGCCCGGCGCCATGGGCACCCGCGATGGCCATCGCCACCATCGTCCTGACCGCCGGGTGGCGCTCGTCGAACAGGCCCGCCACCCCGGCCGAGTCGCGGTCGAGACCGAGGGTGAGTTGCGTGAGGTCGTTCGAGCCGATCGAAAATCCGTCGAAGACCCGGGCGAATTCGCCCGCAAGGACGACGTTGCTCGGCAATTCGCACATCACGTAGACTTCCAGGCCGTTTTCGCCGCGCACCAGACCATGAATTGCCATCTCGGCCATCACCCGGCGGCCTTCTTCGGGGGTGCGGCAAAAAGGCACCATCACCACGACGTTGGTGAACCCCATCTGGTCGCGCACCCATCTTAGGGCGCGGCATTCGAGGGCAAAGGCGGCGCGGTAGCGCTCGTCGTAGTAGCGCGAGGCGCCCCGCCAGCCCAGCATCGGGTTTTCTTCGAGCGGCTCGAAGTGCCGACCGCCCAGCAAGTTCGCGTACTCGTTGGACTTAAAATCCGACAGACGCACGATCACCGGCTGGGGATAAAAGGCGGCGGCGATGGTCGCCACCCCCCGCGCCAGGTGTTCGACGAAGTACTCGGCCCGGTCGGGATAGCCCTCGGTGAGGGCGGCCAGGCGCGTTTTTTCGTCGCCCTCGGGCAGTTGCTCGAAGTGCAACAGCGCCAGCGGATGCACCTGGATGTGGTTGGCGATGATAAATTCCAGCCGCGCCAGACCGACGCCGTCATTGGGAATGGCGGCGAGGCGAAAGGCTTCCGCCGGGTTGCCGACGTTGAGCAGTATCCGGGTGCGCGGCCGGGGCAGGGCGTCGATGGCGACCTCCGTGCGCTCGCAGGGCACTTCCCCGGCGTAGACCCGGCCCTCCTCGCCCTCGCAGCAGACGACGGTGACCAGGTCGCCGGTCTCGATGCGGCGGGTGGCCTCCCCGGTGCCGACGATGGCCGGGATGCCCAGTTCGCGGGCGATGATCGCGGCGTGGCAGGTGCGGCCGCCCTGGTTGGTGACGATGGCGCCCGCCTTTTTCATGATCGGTTCCCAGTCCGGGTCGGTGCGGTCGGTGACTAGCACTTCGCCTTTTTCGAAGGCGTCAAGCTGACTTGGATCGCGGATCACCCGGGCGCGGCCCTGGCCGACGCCCTCCCCGACCGCGCGGCCCGCGACAAGCACCGGGGCCGTGCCCTTCAGGTGCCAGTGCACCAGGGTCTGGGCGCTTTTGTGCGACTGCACCGTCTCGGGACGGGCCTGCACGATGAACAGCTCCCCCGTGCGGCCATCTTTGGCCCATTCGATATCCATCGGGGTGTTCACCCCGCGCACCCGGCTGTAGTGCCGCTCGATGAGCACCGCCCACCGGGCCAGTTCGAGAATTTCGGCCTCTGCGAGCACAAAACCCGACCGCTCGGCGGGGGAGGTCTCGACGGCGATCGGGCCGGTCTCGCTGTAGACGAGCTTGCGCTCCTTGCTGCCGGGGCGCTTGGCGAGGATGGGAAAAAATCCTCGCTCCAGCGTCGGCTTGAAGACAACGTACTCATCCGGGTTGACAGCACCCTGCACCACCAGTTCGCCCAAGCCCCAACCGGCGCCGATGTGCACAACGTTCGCAAACCCCGTCTCCGGGTCGATCGAAAACATCACCCCGGCACCCGCCAGGTCCGATCGGACCATCTTCTGGATGCACACCGAAAGGGCCACTTCGAAGTGATCGAACCCCATCAACTGCCGGTAGGAGATGGCCCGGTCGGTAAACAGCGATGCGTAACAGCGCTTGCAGGCTTCGAGTACCGCCTCCTCGCCCTGCACCCCCAGATAGGTCTCCTGCTGACCGGCAAAGCTTGCCTCGGGCAAATCCTCGGCGGTGGCGCTGGAGCGCACCGCCACGTCGGTGTCCACCCCGTAGCGCCCGCACAGCTCGCGATAGCCTGCCCGGATATGCTCCTGCAAGCGCTCCGGCAGAGCCGAGGCGAGCACCAGCCTGCGAGCCTGTTCGCCCACACGGCGCAACTGCTCGATGTCCTCCGTGTCCAGACCCGAAAACAGGGCACGCAACCTGGCTTCCAGGCCGTTGTGGGCAACAAATTCGCGATAGGCAAAGGCGGTGGCGGCAAAACCTTCCGGCACCCGAATGCCCTCGGCGCTCAACTGGCGGAGCAGCTCGCCCAAAGAGGCGTTCTTGCCCCCGACTTTGTCGATGTCGGCAAGGCCCACCTCACCCAAGCGCAACACCAGAGCCCGATCGCGATGCAACCGGCGCTGGGAATCGTGTCGCTCAACCTGCAGCATGAAGATCCTCCCAAATGGACCAAAGGCGCGACGGCCACTCCACCGAACCACCGAATCGAACAGCAAAATCTTTGCACTGCAGTCGCAAAAACAACTGAAACAACGATAGATTTTGCAGAGCCTCTATCCGATTCGGAGTAGACCCATCGGAGCCAAACCGATTTTTAAGCGTTCCCACAACGAACCAGCTGCAGACAGGAATAACGTCAGCCCGTCCTATTCCAAATATAGTCCGAATGTTCAGCCTGAACATCAAAGTATTTTTAAGCGTCGGGCGCGGGGATCAAGTACGCAGTCTGGATTTGCGCCTTGTGGGACTGGCAGAATGCTTGAGGATGGGCTAAAGGCGGCGGTCGGCCGGGGGCTAGACTGGGAGGGCCGTCTTGCGGACGCCGCTTTGATGTCTATGCACCGCAGCACCGGGCGCTGGCAGTTGGGATTGGCCCTGGCCCTGCTTACGATGTGCCTCTGGGGGATACTGCCGATTGCTTTGAGTATCGCCCTGCAGGCGATCGATGTATACACGCTTACCTGGGCGCGCTTTACAGCGGCGGGCGGATTGCTGTTGGGGTTTCTAGCCGTGCGCCGCCGGTTGCCGCCTTTGGGGAAGCTCACCGCCGCCAGTTGGGGGCTTCTGGCGGCGGCGGCCGTATTTTTGGGGGGCAACTACTGGCTGTACCTTGAAGGGCTGTCCCTGACGACCGCGGCCAATGCCCAGGTGCTCATCCAGCTCGCCCCGGTGCTGTTGAGCCTGGGGGCGCTCGTCGTCTTCAAAGAGCGCTACTCGCCGTTGCAGTGGACGGGTATGGGGGTGCTGGTGGCGGGCTTCGCGCTCTTTTTTTGCGAGCAGTTGCAGGGGCTGCTCAGCAGCCCCGGAGCCTACCTGACGGGCAGCACCTTTATCCTGGCGGCGGCCGGCAGTTGGGCGATTTATGCCCTAGCCCAAAAACAGCTGTTGCGGGTGCTGCCCTCGGCAGGGATCATGCTGGTGCTCTACGGCGGTTGTGCGCTGCTATTTACACCCTTTGCCCAGCCCGCTGTTCTGGGGCGTCTGGACACCCTGCACACCGCCGCGCTCGTATTTTGTGCCCTCAATACGTTGGTGGCCTACGGCGCGTTTGCCGAGGCGCTCGAACACTGGGAGGCTTCGCGGGTGAGCGCGGTCCTGGCGCTCACTCCCCTGGTTACCCTCGGGGCGGATTGGGGCTTCGCCCAACTGTGGCCGGGGCTCATCAAGCCGGACGTACTGACGGGCTTCGGGGTGTTCGGGGCGGTATTGGTAGTGACGGGCTCGCTGGCCATGGCCCTGGGCAATACCCGCCGCTGAGCTTCCCGGGCGCTGGTAGGCTGGAGCTATGCAACACCTGCCGAGCGCCCCGGCGCGCGCCGCCGCTTTTCTGGAAATGGCTCCCGAGGAGCGCCGCCGGGTGCTGAAGGAATTGGGCCTGAACCGCTACGCAGGCTTTCTGGTGCCGATGAGTGCGAGCGAGGCAAATATCGTCTGTGTCTCACGATTTTTGCGCCACCCTGAGCGGGTGAAATTCCCGGACTTGCGCGGAGCGGAACTTGCGGGGTTGGATTTGGCCGAGATCAACTGGATCCGCGGCGATCTGAGCGGCGCGGACCTGCGCGGCTGCCGGCTGGTGCGGGCGAACTTGCTCTTCGCCCGTCTGGAAGCCACCAATTTGGACGGAGCGGACCTGCGCGGCGCCACACTCGCCGAAACGGTCTGGACCGGGGCGACAGTCACCGGTTGCCGCTTCGGGGCGGGGCTTGGTCTGGGGGAAGCCGCGCGCCGGGATCTGACGGCGCGCGGCGGTCTATTTGGCCTTTCGGACTTTGGCTGAAGCGGCCCTACAATTTATCTGGCCTGCTCCCGCCCTTCCCGATGAAATTTGTTCCCTGGCGCAAGATCTCGCTGAGGACCTCACTGGGCTTGCTGATACTGGCCGGTGCGGCAGTCGGCGGTATTTACTTCTGGCTTGCGGGCGGTCTGCCCGTCACCGCAGGCCGCGTGCGCCTGGCCGGGATCAAAGCCCCGGTCGAGATTCGGCGCGATGCCGACGCCGTGCCCCATATCCGCGCCCTCAGCGAAGCGGACGCCCTGTTGGGCCTGGGCTACGTCCACGCCCAGGATCGGCTCTGGCAAATGGAGTACCAGCGCCGCATCGGCCACGGCCGCCTCGCCGAGGTCCTGGGTGAAGCGGCCCTCGAAACCGACCAATTTTTGCGCACGGTGGGAACCGGCCGGGCGGCCAAGAGTGCCTGGCAGCGCACCCGACCGGCCACCCGCCGGCTTATCGAAGCCTACACCGCCGGGATCAACGCCTTTATCGCCAGCCACCGCGGCCGGCGGTTGCCGGTGGAATTTGCCCTGTTGGGCTTCGAGCCGGAGCCCTGGAAGCCGGAGGATGTCGTGGTCTGGTCGAAGATCATGGCGCTCAATCTGGGGGGCAACTGGAGCGATGAAATTTTAAGAAGTGAACTTGCCGCCCGACTTGGTCCCGAGCGGGCCGCCCGGTTGCTGCCTGCCTACACCGCCGACGGCCCCGTCATTCTGCCCGGCAAAGGGCAAAATGCCGCCGCTGCGGTCCCGTCTCCCGTTCCTGCGGCGTTGCGCCCGGGGAGTTTGCTGGCCCTGTCGGACAAAATACACACGCTTTTGGGCGGCGAATCGCTCGCGGTCGGCAGCAACAACTGGGTGGTGGCGGGCAGCCGCACCGCCTCCGGCAAACCGATGCTTGCCAGCGACCCGCACCTGGGCCATCAGATCCCCTCGGTCTGGTATCTGGCCCACGTCGAAGGGGGAAATTTCAATGCCATCGGCGCTACCCTCCCGGGCTTGCCCGGCTTTCCGATCGGCCACAACGGTCGCATCGCCTGGGGGGTGACCAACCTCGAAGCGGACGTCCAGGATCTGTTTATCGAACAACTCGACGCCGGTGAGCGCCATTACCGGGCCAAGGGTCGCTGGCAACCGCTCACGGTGATCAGCGAAGTGATCAAAGTCAAAGGGAAGCCGGCTGTGCCGATCGCGGTGCGCATCACCCGGCACGGCCCGCTCATCAGCGATGCCGTCAAGGGGACAGCCCAACCGCTCGCCCTGCGCTGGGCCGCCCTCGACCTGGAGGACCACACCATCGAAGCCTATCTAGGGGTCAACACCGCCTCGGATTGGCGAGATTTCACCCGTGCCCTGGCAAACTTTCACGCCCCGATGCAGAACTTCGTCTACGCCGACAGAGCGGGCAACATCGGCTACTACGCCGCCGGGGCGGTGCCGGTGCGCTCCTCCGGCGACGGGACCGCCCCGGTTCCCGGTCAAGACGACCGTTATGCCTGGCGGGGCTACGTTCCCTTCGGCGCCTTGCCCCACACCTATAATCCGCCCCGGGGTTTCGTCGCCACCGCCAACAACCGGGCGGTCTCCGGCGGCTATCCCTACGTACTGAGCACCAACTGGGCACCTCCTTACCGGGCGGAGCGCATCGTCGAGCGACTGGCCGCAGCCCGCAAGCTGACGGCCCGGGACATGGCCGACCTGCAGGGGGACGTGCAGTCGACTTACGTGCGCAGGTTGCTGCCGCTGCTGTTGCGCGTCGAGGGCTCCGACGCGCGCTCGCGGCAGGCCATCGCCTTTCTGCGCGGCTGGGACGGCAGACTCACCGGCGACAGCGCCGCCGCCGCCATCTTCTGGGCCTGGCACCAGCGCATTCCCGAGGCGCTGTTTGCCGACGAGTTGGGCGCGGATCTGGCCGGCAAGTATCTGCGCCTGGGCGGCATGCTGGGCAAAGTGCTCCCCGGCGCCCTGGCCGGTGAGGGCGGTTGGTGCGACGATGCGGCCACCCGTCCGCCCGAAGATTGCCGCGAGATCTTAAAGCGCGCCCTGGCGGCGGGTCTCGATGATATGACCCGTCGCCAGGGCAGCGACGATCCGGCCGATTGGCGTTGGGATCGAGTGCACCGGGCCGTCTTCGCCCACGCACCCTTCGACAAAATCGAGACGCTCAAGCCGCTATTTAGTCGCAGCATCGGCAACGGCGGCGACAGCTTCACGGTCAACGTCGCCCCGGTCAACCGCAAAGAACCGTATAACCAGTTCGTCGGCGTCTCCTACCGGCAGATCGTCGATTTCGGTGCGCTTGAAGCTTCCCGCTTCATCCACACCACCGGCCAGTCGGGGCACTTCTTGAGCGGCGACTACGCGGCCTATCTAGAGCGCTGGCGGCGGCTGGAATACGTGCCGATGCGCTTCGGACGCCGGGCGGTCGAAGCGGCGACCCGCGCCACACTGGTCCTGGAGCCTTGATCTAACGGCTACCCAAACAGTTGCTCAGCTGTACGAAGCGCTCAACGCTCAAATCCTCGGCGCGGGCATCCGGATCGATACCTAGCGAGGCAAAAGCAGCGAGGAGCTTTTCCGTTTCGAGCCAGCCTTTGAGACAATTTTTGAGCATCTTGCGCCGGGTGGCGAAGGCGCGGGTGACCAGTGCGTCGAGATGGGCCGGATCGCCGGCCGCTCGGGCAAAGGGGCGCGGAGTCAGGCGAATCACCGCCGAATCGACCTTGGGCGGCGGGGTGAAGCAGCGGGACGGCACTTCGAAGAGCAGTTCGCACTCGGCCAGGTACTGCAGGCGCACCGAGAGCGCGCCGTAGGTGCGGCTGCCGGGCGGAGCGGCGATGCGCTGGCCCAGTTCCTTCTGCACCAACAACACGATGGTGCGGAAGCGCCGAATGGGCTGTGCCGCGCTGCCGGTAAGCTTGGCCAGGATTGGGCCGCTGATGTTGTAGGGAATGTTGGCCACCACGACGTTGGCATCTTCCGGTAAAGCTTCGCGCAGAATATCCCCCTCCACCAGCACGAAGCGCTCGTCGCCGCCGAACTGCCGCTGCAACTGGGCTACCGCCCGCCGGTCGATTTCGACGGCCACCACCGGGGCAAGGCGCAACAGCCGGGCAGTGAGACTGCCCAGACCCGGGCCAATCTCCAGCACCCGGTCGCCACCGGCGAGTCCGGCGGCGGCCACGATCCGATCGAGAACCGCCCCGTCATTGAGCCAGTGCTGACCAAAACGTTTGAGAGTGTACATATCACATCAAATCGATCCGAGATGGCCGCGAAGCACAGCCCGCGGCCCGGTGAGCGCAATATCCCGTGCTACACTAATCTGCAACCTTTGCGCCCAAGCTAGAAGCCGCCCGGCCATGCAGACTCTGCCCAACTCCCTCCCCACCCAGGTTACCTTCAAGGGGACTCTCGAAGGGTTGCGGCTGCTCATCCCGGTCGCTTTGCCCTGGGAAGAAGTGGCGCTGCAACTGCAGCACCGGCTCAACGCCGGGGAGCGCCTCTGGCAGGGAGGGGCGGTGGTGATTTTGGAAGTCGGCGAACGGCTGTTGGACGGCCTGCAGTTGCGGGCCGTCACCGAAATGCTCGCAGCCCAACAGCTGCACCTGAGGCGGGTGTGCACCGTGCGTCGCCAGACGGCGGTGGCGGCGGCGGTGGCCGGGTTGTCCGTCGAGCAGCAGGAGGCTCCTCCAGAGGAGAACTCGGACAAACCCCCGGCCCTGCGCGAGCAGGCTGAACCGCTCTATCTGCAGACGACCCTGCGCTCGGGGATGAGCCTGGTGCATCCCGGCACGGTGATCGTGGTGGGCGATGTCAACCCGGGTGCGGAGATCGTCGCCGACGGCGACATTCTCGTGTGGGGCACCCTCAGGGGCGTCGCCCACGCCGGTGCCCACGGCAACACGCGGGCGCTGATTTTTGCTTTGCGCCTCAGGCCCATCCAGTTGCGCATCGCCGATCGCGTGGCGCGCGCCTCCGACGAACCGCCCGCCGCCCCGCAGCCGGAGGTGGCCTACATTCAAGACAACACCATTCATATCGCTATTACAACGGAGTTTGCCCGGAGGTGGTAAACATGAGCGGCAAAGTAATCGTCATTACCTCGGGCAAAGGCGGCGTCGGCAAGACGACCTCCTCGGCCAACCTCGGGATGGCCCTCGCCTCCCGCGGCAAGTCCGTGGTGCTCATCGACGCCGACTTTGGGCTGCGCAATCTGGATCTGCTGCTGGGTCTCGAAAATCGCGTAGTCTACACTATTCTCGAAGTTCTCGACGGCGAGTGCCGTCTGGAGCAGGCCCTCGTGCGCGACAAGCGCCAGCCGGGACTGGCGCTGTTGCCGGCGGTGCAGCGCCGCGACAAATCGGCGGTCACCCCCGAGCAGATGCAGGAACTCACCGGTCGCCTCGCCGAGATGTTCAACTACGTACTTATCGACTGTCCGGCGGGCATCGAGCAGGGATTTCGCAACGCCATTTCGGGTGCCCACACGGCGATCGTGGTGACCACACCGGAGGTCTCGGCGGTGCGCGACGCGGACCGGGTGATTGGGCTATTGGGTGCGGCGGGGGTAGGCGAACCGCGGCTGGTGATCAACCGCTACCGCCCGCAACTGGCCCAGACCAACGACTTGATGTCGGTGGACGACGTGCTGGAGATTCTGGCGGTAAAGTTGCTCGGAGTCGTTCCCGAGGACGAGCAGGTGATTACGACCACCAACCGCGGCGAACCGATCGTGCTGGCCGCCAGTCCGCCGCCCGCGGGCCAGGCTTTTATCAACATCGCCCGCCGCCTGGAGGGGGAGGATGTGCCGTTGATGGAATTCAAGCTGCCTGCGGGCAACGGCTTTATTGCCCGCTTGCGCGCCCTATTTACCGGACGCTGAGGAGATTTCGATGGTCTTCGATCTGCTCGAACGCCTGTTTAACCGCAACAAGACCGGCAGCGCCACCGTCGCCAAAGATCGCCTCAAGATGGTCCTGGCGGTCGATCGCACTGAGATTGCCCCCCAAACTATCGAGCAAATCCGCAAAGAAATTCTCGATGTGATCGTGCGCTACTTCGAGATCGACGAGAACGAAAAGTTCGACGTCACCCTCGAACGGGAGCGCGGTTCGACGGCAATCATCGCAAACGTGCCCATCCGCCGTATCCGGCCCGAGCACATCTAGGGCGCAAACAAACGCAACCTCCAGCCTGTCGGAGAGAATTCGACTCAGCCTACAGGCGGATGAAGGGGATGCCATTTCCAGCAACATAGAGGTACGTAATCGCGTCAGGTTCCTGCCAAAAATGGACAGGCTTGGCCTTTCCCTCACTATTGCAATGAATACCCAGATGTTGATTTCCCAGGCTCCGCCGCTTCCCCGCATTCAGGTTGCTGCAGAAGCGAGCATAGTTCCCGCGATTGAGAACACGCAAAGCGATTCCTCGGCCGAAGCGGATCTTTCTGTATGGTACAAACTCTACAGTCCCTGCCCCAGCGATACGCGCTTTCGTAGGATAAAGACACCCGCGATCTTCGAGCCGTAAATTCAGCTCAGTTTGATAGCGTCTTCAGCAGAGTCTTAGAGCTGATTCGTAAAGAGTATTAAGAGACTATGCGCTGTCAGTACGTTTGCGCTCGGGTTGAGGCAGCAAGCGTGCGTAGTAGCCGATGGATCGCAAGTCCTACAAGACCGAGCTGACAGATGCTC
>JAHHGR010000005.1 GCA_019359725.1 Aphanocapsa lilacina HA4352-LM1
CGCTCTAGTAGGGTAAGCTGGCTGAAGCTCATAGGGGTTCCTGTTTGTTGTGGTAAACGTCAGGATACCTCTATGAGTCCCTCAGCGGAAGGCTCTCAAGCGTTGCACTTCATTTTTGAATCGGCGACGGCGATCTGGACATTGTGAGTGCCAGTTACTTCGACGATACGGTCACGGTGCTCAAAAACAACGGCAGCGGCGGCTTTGGGTCGCGTGTGGATTTGGGGGTAGGCAACAATCCGATCGCCGTCAAAGTGGGGGATATCGATAACGACGGCGATCTCGATATCGTCACAGCCAATGCATTTTCGGAGACCGTATCGGTTCTCAAAAACAACGGCGATGGCAGCTTTGCTATTGCCCTCAGCTTCGTGGCAGGCATCGACAGCAACTCTCCGTATTCTTTGGCGTTGGGCGACATCGACAACGACGGCGATCTCGATATTATTACCGGCAACTTTATTGGCCTATTCGGTGTTCCGGACGAGCCGCAGGTGCTGGTGCTCAAGAACACCGGTGGCGGCAATTTTGCAGCGCCTGTATCGACGCTGACCAACGATATTTCTCCCGGCTCGCTGGCTGTGGGGGACGTCGATAAAGACGGCGATCTCGATGTGGTGGCCACAAGTTATGGCGGCTATGCCCTGGTGCTCAAGAACACCGGCACCGGCGTACTTGCCGTACCGGTGACCCTGACGGCTGCGGAAGGTCCCCGGGCGGTGGTGCTGGCGGATCTCGACAGGGACGGCGATCTCGATATCGTCACGGCCAACTCCGATTTCAGCGCGGACGAGTTCGACGGTAGCAGCGTCTCGGTGATCAAAAACACCGGTTCCGGCAGTTTCTTGAGCCTGGCGACCTTTGCAACCGATTACGGCCCGCGCGCAGTGGCAGCCGGGGATATCGACGGCGACGGCGATCGCGACCTGGTGGTGGCCAATATCGCCGAGGATACCGTTACGGTGCTCAAGAACACCGGCGGCGGTGCTTTCACTGCTGCCGGCAACTTCGCAGTCGGAACCGATCCGAGGGCAATCGCCCTGGGGGATGTGGACGGCGACGGCGATCTGGACGTGGTGACCGCCAACAGCACTTCCTACGACGCCTCGATCCTCAAAAACGACGGCACCGGAGCGTTCGGGGCACCCGCCAACGTCCCGACGGGTGACGAAGCAAACGGCGTCGCCCTGGGGGACCTCGACAAAGACGGAGATCTCGACATTGTTGTCTCTGCGGAAGACGAGGATATCGTTTCTGTACTGATCAATACTGGCGGTAATTTCGTACGGCAAGCCAACTTTAGAACCGGCGACGGACCGCAGGCGGTTGCCCTGGGCGATATCGATAAGGACGGGGATCTCGATGCGGTCACCGCCAACTACGACAATGTCAGTGTGCTCAAAAATACCGGCACCGGCAGCTTCGCTGATCCTGTCAACCTGGGTAGCGGAGGGGATTCTATTTCCCTGGGCGATGTCGATCAAGATGGCGATCTCGATATTGTCTTCAGCAGCGAGTTTTTTGCCGATATTTCGGTATTTAAAAACAACGGCAGTGGCGATTTTACACTCTTTGGTTACTTCGAAGTCCGAGACAAGCCCTACGCTCTGGCTTTGGGGGATATGGACAAAGACGGCGACCTCGATGCGATTACCAGCAGCGACTATTCCGACAGTATTTCGGTGCTTTTGAACAATGGCAGCGGCGGTTTCGGTGCAGCAATTAATTTTGCTGCCGGTGAAGAGCCGTTCTCGGTGGCTGTTGCGGATCTCAACGGTGACGGCCGACTGGATGCAGTGACTGCCAACCGCTACAACGATACCGCCGCAGTTCTGTTCAATCTGACCGACCGGGCGGGAGATTTTACCGGCGACGGTCAATCGGATATCCTGTGGCGCAATACCGCCACCGGCCAGAACACCATCTGGCAGATGAGCAGCACCAGCTTTATCCGCTCGCTGACGGTCAATCCCGTCTCCGATCCTAACTGGGCCATCGCCGGGGCAAGCGACTTTACCGGCGACGGCAAAATCGACATTCTCTGGCGCAACGGTGCCTCCGGCGCCAACTCGATCTGGCAGATGAACGGGGCAGCCTTCGTCAGTTCCGTCACCCTACCGGCGGTGGGGGACCGCAACTGGCTTATCGGCGGTACGGGCGATTTTAACGGCGATAATAAACCGGATATTTTGTGGCGCAACAGTACTACCGGCATCAACACCGTCTGGCAGATGAACGGGACGAGCTATGTCGCCTCCTTGCCGATTAGCCCGGTGGGCGACCCCAACTGGCGGATTGTCGGAGTGGGTGATTTTAGTCTGGATGGCAAAGCGGACATCCTCTGGCGCAACGGCGCCACCGGGGCGAACACGGTGTGGCGGATGAACGGCACGGCCTTTATTGCATCAGTCGCCTTGCCGCTTGTGGGTGACCTCAACTGGCAGGTGGGGGGAGTAGGCGATTACAACGGCGACGGGAAGGCGGACATTCTCTGGCGCAACGGAGCGACCGGTCAAAATATTGTCTGGATCATGAATGGGACGAGTTTCGTCGCTTCGGTGACGCTCACATCGGTGAGTGACCCCAACTGGAAAATCTCCGGGCCGCGCTGAGAACCTGCCTGTCCAGGTACCAACGGTTTCGCTGCAGGCACGCATAGCGTCGCAGACGAACCTCGGGTATCCCACAGCTTTGGCTTCTCGGCCACCCTCCCCGGCGCAGTTGACATGCAAAGCGTGAACGTATTCCAGTGCGACGATGGAAGGCGAAACAGCCCGACTTCCCGACAGATGAGCATTGTAGGCAGCGCGCACTCGACGATCAGTGGCGACGCGCGATGGCTGGAGGAATTTAGATGGCATAGTTTCGAGGCGGAGCCCGATTGGCCGGAGCTGACCGAATTGCCGAAGGATGCGAATGTCATGCTCATCGAGCGCTCGGAACGGCACTTGGTCTATACGGCTTGGCAAAAGAGCTTTTGGGCTCCGCAGATCATCCACTTTCTGGCACGTGCACACCCGCAGTTGGAGTTTTGGTACAATTTCCACTTTGAGGAGATCTATGGCTGGGGCCGGGCCAAGGGGCGGGATGTGTTTTACAACCAGTTCGACGCTGCAGGACAGGATCCGCATTGGCTGGGGGTCGAGTTGTGGGACTACGGACCGCGGTGCGACCTGGGACGTTCCAGTGGGTCAAGCAATAGGACAATCTCGAATAATTTGAGAAAATAATCAGCCCGGATCGGCTCAGATGAACTTTCTGAAAGGCTCACAGCGATTTCAGCACTTCCTCAAATTGCACATTCGGGAAATGAAGGCTGCGATCAGCTCAGGGCAAGGGTTTTACGGAACCTCGTCAAATCTGATATCCTGAAACCGTCGATTATGACAAAAAGAGGAAAGCTTGAAAATTAACCGCCACGGCCAGGCCCGGGTGCTCTCCGAAAAGGAAGTGCAGGCCGTCCTCAAAAAAGGCTTCATCGACGCCAAGTACCAGGCTCTTTTTCAGGCGATGCTCTACACCGGCTGCCGGGTCAGTGAAGCCTGTTCGCTGCGCACCGCCGATGTCTACGAACTTGATGAAACCGGGTCGGTGCGCACCGTCGGTAAAAAAAGCCGCCCGCGCTACGTCGTGCAGGAGGTGATTACCTTTCGCCGCGCGAGCACCAAAGGCGGTATCTCGACGCGCTCGATTCCGGTGCATCCCGCTCTGCGCGCCTGTTTGGAGAGCTTCCCGCCCGGGGGGGTCTACGTCTTTGAGAGCACCTCCCCGGGTACTGCGATGCTGCGCCGCACGGTCGACTATGCCTTTCGTGCCGCCTTCAAGACTTGCCGCATCCAGGGAGCCAGTACCCACAGCCTCAGGCGCACCGCCATCACCCGCCTGCACACGAGCGGTGTGGGCCTGCGCACAATCCAGCGCATCTCTGGCCACCGCTCCCTTGCCGCCCTACAGCGCTATATCGAAGTCAGCGACGAGCAGGTCTCGGCGGCCATTCAGCTATTGTAGACGTGGTTTTCACATAATATTTATACTACTGCACTGCGGCCTCCCAGGTTTGAGGCCGAGGGGGTACCTGTTTCAGTTCGCCACGGCAAAGAGTACGTTCTATGGTTTTGCCAATGTGGAACTGTCACTGGACGTCTCGGAGCCTCAAAATGTACCACCCGTTGGAAGCCCGCCGCCGGGCAACCGAACTGTGCAAACTGCTTGCGACCAAGCCCGCTGCGGGTACTAACACGCTGAATGTTGGGCACCGTCCCAACCTGCAGGATGCCGTCAGTAAGGAATTTGCCGATGTGGCAGAAGGCGAGATCGTCGTGTTCGAACCCGCTGGCGGACAAGACTTCAAGCCCGTCGCCCGCATCCCGTTCGAATTTTGGGCGCAGTGGAGTGCGAAGGTAGTCGGGAGTGCAATTCGCCGAATTTTGCACATAATTATTAATCTACGAAATCAATGGACCCAGGGCTTTTGCAAGATGGGTATGGGTAAAGGAATTTTTCCCCGAACGCTCACTGGGCTCGCAGTTATTGCCCATTTGGTTTTATCAACGCAGAGACCGCCGTCAACCGGGTGCTGAGCGGCCCGTAGCGTGGGCTGCTCACCCACTCACCGCGCGCGTCCGCAGCGTGGTACAGAGGAGGGTGCAGGTCGGGCAACGCGCCGAAACCCATCAACTCGGCGTAGGCGCGTGCAAACTTGTGCACGAAGGCTTCCTGCTCGGCGGTCTCGATGCTGCCCGGGCGCGAGCGCCGAATGATCCCAAAGGCTTCGCTGTGGCTGTAACCACGCGCCACCAGGCAGCAGGCGGCCACCAATCCTGTGCGCCCAAGGCCGCCTTTGCAGTGGATGACCACGGTTTTGCCCTGGCCGTTGGCTATCAGGATGTCTTCGACGAGCATCAATGTGCTCGCAATCGAAGTCGGAGTGCCGTAGTCGCGCACCGGAAACCAACGGCTGGTAAGTCCCCAGGCCCGCGCCCGCTCCAGCAAATCAGGAATCTTCAACTCGACCAGTTCGTGCGCCTGTACCAGCGTTACCAGCCAGTTGGAGCCGTAATGTCTGCGCAGGCGGTCGAGGTCCTTTTCAAGATCCCGCCGCCAGAGGGCGAACTTGCCCAGACAGTGCTTACCGGGAGCAAAACACATCCCTGTGCGGCCGGCAAGCCCAAGGGCGCCCTCCGGCAAAAAATCGACGCGGATCGGGTCGGTATCGGAGGTGCGTGCCGGAGGATAAAGCTCTAGATCGACCATACCTTTGCCAGTTCTGCAACGCATTTTAAACCTGCCCCAAGAAGAAGGACCGTTGTTGACCCTGGGACGGATTCGCAGCAATTATAACTACAAGAAGATAGTTGGCGTTTGCACCGAACATAAGTAGAGGGATTACCCCCATGCAGAACGAAAACGCTGGGCAAAAGATGGTTCTGGGGCTTTTCGCCGACCGGAGCACAGCGGAGAACGCCATTCTCGAATTGTTGAGAGCAGGCATCGCCGAGGAGTCAATCGGCTTCGAAATGCGGCATGGCCAACCAGGAGCGATGAGCGATGAGCCGCGGTGGCCGGCTGCGCTGCGGGCCACAGGACTTGGAACCCGCTTTACCGGCGAGACCCCAGAAGCAAACTCCGCCCGCCTCCAGGCCTACGCCTTACTCCAACAACGCCTGCCCGAGCAGACCCGAAATTACCTGCAAAGCAATGTACAGGCAGGTGCCGCGGCGGTTTTCATCGAAGCTGGATCGCAAACCCAGCAGGTAGAAGACATCCTTCGCAGGCACGGTGCCCAGCTTCAAAACTGAAGCGCAAAGAAGCAGCACGCACATAATGATAATGATGCGAATGCCCCGCCGGGCTCTGGAATCTCCCATCCGGTAGAGGTACGCCCAGTTTCTGGGCAGGAGCATGGAGAACGTCTTATCGAGAAGAAGCCATGACCAGCCACCTGCAGAAGTTGCAACTTGCGACTTTGTGCCCGCACTGCGGTCGTTCGACGGAGTGGCACTGTACCTTGACTTTGTTATGGGAATCCTGCCCGACGGACGGCTTGATTGAACTATTCGCCCTGCCGCTTGCTACAACCGTTGTGCCCGAGTCGGTAGGCGCACCCCGGCCGCCCCGGCTGGTGCGCTTTGCCAAATGCCCAAAAACTGCCCGTCTTGCCTAGATATATGCATTTGTTCGTACTGACTAGATCGATCTAGGAAGAGGGGCCAGCCGGTCAGGAGGTGGGTAGTTGGGCGGCGGGGGCCTTGAAGATGTAGACCGTCTCGGGGGAGAGCAGTCCTTTGATGGCATCGGGCAGGGAGGCTAGCTCTTCTTCGCGATGCTGGAGGCGTTCGCTGAGGTGGTTGAGCGGATCGGCCCCGGAGCTGACCAAAAATTGCAGCACTTGCGGTGGGTTGTTCTGCACAAGTTCCTCCAGAGCGGTCAAGATCGCCCGGCGGCAAGCACTCGTCGGGTCGGTATACCAAGCGTTGGGGCTCCTGTTGCCCGCAGCGGAGAGCCCGATGTGCACCACGACGGCGTCCGGCCCAAAGACGGCGCTCGCCACCGGGCGGCGCTCCTCCTGGATGAGCAGATCCTGCTGGCCAAATAATTCGCGCAGCAGTTCGACCTGATTAGAACGCTCCGGGTCGTAGGGCTGCATAGTCGCCCGACGCCAGAGCACCCCCAGCGTCAAAAGCCGCACCCCCGGCAGCAGGTGCCCGAGCTTCTGGGCTTTGGTGTTGAGGTAGGTGGAGTTGTAGTCGGTCTCTTCGATGATGAGGGGAACGCGGTCCACCACTTCGAGGCTGTAGCCGCTCAGGCCCGCGATCTTGCGCGGATTGTTGGTGATCAATTTCATGCGGTGCACCCCCAGGTCGTTGAGGATCTGGGCGCCGACGCCATAGCTGCGCAGGTCGGCGGCAAACCCCAGCCGCTCGTTCGCTTCGACCGTGTCGAGGCCCATATCTTGTAAGGCATAAGCTTTGAGCTTGTTGATCAGCCCGATGCCGCGGCCCTCCTGGCGCAGATAGACGACCACACCCTGGCCGTGGTGGTCGATCATCTTGAGGGCGGCCTGCAACTGCTGGCGGCAGTCGCAGCGCAGCGAGCCGAAGGTGTCGCCGGTCAGGCATTCGGAGTGGACGCGCACCAGTACCGGCTCCTTGCTGCCGGCAAAGGGCGGCGCCCCGTCAAAAAGGCCCGACCCCGCGGGTGGGCGGCGCACCAGGGCGACGTGTTCCTTGCCGTCGAGGGTGTCGCGGTAGGCAAAAATCTCGAATTTGCCGAAGGCGGTAGGCAGCATCGCCACCGTCTCGCGCTTGATGAAGCGTTCGTTCTGCAGCCGGTAGGCGATAATTTCGGCGATGGTGACAATCTTGAGATTGTAGTTGCGGGCGTACTGCAGCAGTTCCGGCAGGCGCGACATCGAACCGTCGGGGTTCTGGATTTCGCAGATCACCCCGGCCGGATACAGCCCCGCCATGCGCGCCAGATCGACCGCCGCCTCGGTGTGACCGGCGCGCTTCAGCACGCCTCCCTCGCGGGCGCGGATCGGAAAGATGTGGCCGGGGCGGGTCAGGTCGCCCGCGCGGGTGCGCGAATCGATGGCCGCCTGGATGGTCTTGGCCCGGTCGGCGGCGGAGATGCCGGTGCTCACCCCCAGGTGGGGACCGGCGTCGATGCTCACGGTAAAAGCCGTCTGGTTGCGGTCGGTGTTTTCGCTCACCATCAGCGGCAACTGCAACTGGTCGAGCCGCTCGGCGGTCATCGCCAGGCAAATAAGGCCCCGGGCGTGGGTGGCCATGAAGTTGATCAGCTCGGGGGAGGCGAACTGGGCGGCACAGATGAGATCGCCCTCGTTCTCGCGGTTTTCGTCGTCGACGACCACCACCGCCCGACCGGCGCGCAATTCGTCCAGGATCTCGGGAACGGAGTGAAAACCAGTGGCCACGCTCTTCTCTCCTACTAGTAGATCACTTCTCATTGATACCAATAACGCCCCCGCGAACGGGAGCGTTGGGACGAGCAGGGCGCATTCTGCGCCAGAAGCGCGCGAGATTCAGTCGATGGCGGCGACCACCGCTTCATCGAACTCCTCGACCGGTTCGCTGCCGGCCGCCTCCGCCGCCATGCGGGCGCGGTATTTTTCGGCCATCACTTCGGCATTGTCGAAGACCGCCTGCTTGTCCTGGGTCATCGCCCCGGGCGTCTCCTCCAGCTGCTTGGTCGAAAGTGAAATGCGACCGCGCTCCGCGTCGAGATCGATCACCATCACCTTCACCTCATCCCCGACATTGAACACCGAGTGCGGCGTTTCGATGTGATCGTGGGAAATCTCGCTGATGTGCAACAGACCCGACACCCCGCCGATGTCGATAAAGGCGCCGTAGGGCTTGATCCCCCGCACCCGGCCGATCACCACCTGACCCGCTTCCAGCTTGTTCATGCGGCGTTCCACCAGAGCCCGGCGGTGCGAGAGCACCAGGCGGTTGCGCTCCTCGTCCACCTCGAGAAACTTCAAAGGCAGCTCTTCGCCGATCAGTTCTTCTTTCGGTTCGCGGGTGCTCAGGTGCGAGCCCGGGATGAACCCGCGCAGACCTTCGATGCGCACCAACGCCCCGCCGCGGTTGACCGCGAAGATCTTCGCACGCACGGTCTGGTCTTCGGACTGGAGCTTGCGCACCCGCTCCCACGCCTTCATATACTCGATGCGGCGGATGGAGAGGGTAAGCTGGCCCTCTTCGTTCTCGTCGGAGAGGATGAAAAAGTCGAGGGTATCCCCTTCTCCCAGCACCTCGGTCGGGTCATCGACGCGGTTGATGGACATCTCCTGCAAAGGCAGGTAGGCGGCCGTTTTGGCGCCGATGTCGATGAGTGCCCCCCGGGGCTCCAGGCTGAATACCGTACCTTTGACGATGTCGCCGGGATTAAAGCGGTAGTCGTACTGGGAGAGTAACCGTTCGAATTCTTCGCGGGTAAAGCCGATGTCCGTAGTTGCGGGGGCTGGGGTGCCAAGTTCCATCAAAATCGACGTTCCTCCGAGGTCTGTAAGATGCGCAGCGACAAAGAAAAAGCCGGTTTGTCAAAACCGACAATATCTACCTAGTGTAGTCAACCGGACGCCACAAAGCAAGCGGGCTTTTGCTCCGCCCGGCTTCAGATAAGATACGGCATCCAGGCGCGCAGCGGCTCCGCCGAGCCGTACCAATAGCGCCCGCCGCGGCCGGAATGATAGACCCCCTCAAGGGTGAGGTTGGTGGCCCCTTCGAGGTGGGCGGCCTCCACCGGGGTGATCCCGTCGCCCCAGCAATCGCCCCGCCCGATGGTCAGTTCGTAGCTCTGGTAGGTAAAATTCTGCCAAAAAGAACCGCGCTCGCCGTAGACGGCCCTGCCCGCCACGCACACGTAGCGCACCGCGTCGCCGTAGAAGGCCCCCGGGTAAGTGGTGTTGACAAAGCCCATGTTCTTGACGGTGTATTTTTCTTTGCTCAGGTGGGGTGTACCCAGGGTAATCAGGCTCGCCACCCGCTCCCGATAGTTCCAGGTGCGCCGCCCGTAGGCTTTATCGCCCAACAGCAGCCGGGCTATCCACCCCCCCGCCGAGTGGCCCACCAGGTTGACCCGGCCGGCGCCATGGCGCCCCAGCGCCCGGTCGATACTTTCTTTAAGCAATTTCAGCACCGGCGTCATCGGCCGGTCCCCGAGGGTAGGCAGCCACCCGTACCATTGGATAGGCACCACCGAGGCCGGAAAACCCGCCTTCTCGATGTCGCGGGCGAGTTGGGCGTACTCCCCGGCCGAACCGAAGTAGCCGGGCAAAATCACAGTCGGGAGATTCGTTTCCATCGCGGGCGTGTTGCTGCTTACCATTATGGAACGGCGAAGCGGCCCCGGCTCCTTGATACCTGGAGCACAAGCCGCTGGCGCTCCATCAGCTACGATATGTTCCAAACGCCCTTCTGGAGTCTACCGATGGTCACACGGCGCGTAGTGATTGGGTCTTGGCTGTATCTACACTTTTCGGCGCCCTGCCGGGCCTTACAAGACAAATCCGGCGTGTGACCTTTCAGAAAGGCAGAACTTCTACAGTTATTAAGGGCTTGTTGGATGGAGAAGTGATCGAATACGTACTCGGCGCTCGACAGGGACAAACGATGTATGCTCACATCAGCTCAAAGTCCAATAATGCAAGGTTGCTCGTTACCGATCCGAGTGGACAGGATCTGAGCGGAGATGAACCGAGCAACGATTTTGAGGGTGAGCTGCCTGCGTCCGGCGATTATCGCGTATCTATCAACTGGATACGCGACACTCCCACAAGGTACACTCTGGAACTGACCGTTCGTTGATTTTGACACACCTGCCATCACCGCGGCTGGCGGTTCTGGGGAACTTCCCGATAAATCTCATCGAGCAGGGTGAGCTGTTGGGCGGCTGGCGCCCAGGTGGCGTACATACCGGCTGAGTCTCGGCCTTTTGTAACCACAGAAATGCGGTGCCATCCTGGTTTGAGGCGGATCTGGCCTTGCAACGGCGAGGTTTTATTTACATATTCTTCTCCGATGATGATGTTGTTGATTCTGAGTACCGTGTGAGCGCCGGAGGAATAACCGGTAGGACTTTTAGCCACAGAAAAGTTGTAGGTTGCTGTCTTGTCAACAAGAATATAACCTCTGACTTCCTGATAATCTGTAAGCCCGATCTGGACGGTTGTAAAGGAAGGAACGGCAAACACCTGTTTGGGACTATCCAAACTAGGATCTCGCAATTTTCTGGACCCAGAATTTTGATCTGCAAAAATACTGAGGACCGCACCCGGTTCGAACTGCTTGGCAGGCGGGGTGACGATTTGTACGCCTTCTTTGGGAAAAGCAGGCTCCGAAGTTGGGTTTTTCTGAGCGATGCGGTCCCGGTCGTCGGTGCGCAACCGCTCCGGTTCAAAAGCGATCGTTGTCGCAGGAGCAAAAAACAGCAGTCCAAATAAAATAAAATTGTACATTGTCGTAGCGAAACGGAAGGGCCGCGACCCAGACTACAGTGAGTGATAGTTTACCAAACTTGGCGCAAGAGGCGACAAAATTTGCCTATGCCGAAATCTGGCCCCTGGAAAAGACGGCCCGCTTCGGGCTGCTGAGGCCCTTGGGGTAAGATCGTGGGTATCCGGAATCTGGTAGACAGTATGGCTTGGTGGAACAAACTCTTCGGCGACCCGCAGGAACGCAAGGTCAAAAAGTATCAGCCGAGGGTGGCGGAGATCAATGCCCTCGAAAGCGAGATGGCTGCACTGAGCGACGACCTACTGTGCGCCAAGACCACCGAGTTTCAAAAGCGCGTCGCCGAACAGCTTCAGGGGGTAGACCTCGACGCGCTTGAGATGCGCGAGCGGCGTCGGCGGATCGACGCGGCCCTCGACGGGGTGATCAGCGAAGCGTTCGCCGTCGTGCGCGAGGCGGCCAAGCGGGTGATTGGCCTGCGCCACTACGACGTGCAGCTGATTGGCGGTCTGGTGCTCCACGAAGGCCAGATTGCCGAGATGAAAACCGGCGAAGGCAAGACGCTGGTGTCAACTTTGCCCGCCTACCTCAACGCGCTCACCGGCCGCGGTGTCCATATTGTCACCGTCAACGACTACCTTGCCCGCCGCGACTCGGAGTGGATGGGGCAGGTGCACCGCTTTTTGGGGCTCAGCGTCGGACTCATCCAGCAGAGCATGACCCCGAGCGAGCGAGCGCAGAACTACGCCGCCGACATCACCTACGGCACCAACTCCGAACTGGGCTTTGACTATCTGCGCGACAACATGGCCACCAACCGCGGCGAGTTGGTGCAGCGCTCCTTTAACTTCTGCATCATCGACGAAGTCGATTCGATCCTCGTCGATGAGGCGCGCACGCCGCTCATCATCTCGGGGATGGTGGCCAAGCCCGCAGAAAAGTATATGCGCGCCAACGAAGTGGCGATGGCTCTGGAGCGCACTACCCACTACGAAGTGGACGAGAAGCAGCGCAACGTCACCCTCACCGACGAGGGTTTTATCGCCGCCGAGCAGATGCTGGGTACCGAGGACCTGTTTAGCCCCCGCGATCCGTGGGCGCACTTTGTCTTCAACGCCGTCAAGGCCAAGGAGCTGTTCAACAAGGACGTGCAGTACATTGTCCGCAACGACGAAGTGGTGATCGTCGACGAATTTACCGGCCGCGTCATGCCGGGCAGGCGCTGGTCGGAGGGGCTGCACCAGGCCGTGGAGGCCAAAGAAATGGTGACCATCCAGAACGAAACCCAGACGATGGCCTCGATCACCTACCAGAACTTTTTCTTGCTCTACCCGAAACTCGCGGGCATGACCGGTACCGCCGTTACCGAAGAGGCCGAATTCGGCAAGATCTACGGCCTTGAAGTCACCGCCATCCCCACCAACCGCAAAGTAGTCCGCACGGACATGTCCGACCAGGTCTACAAGACTGAAAACGGCAAGTGGCAGTCGGTGGCCTCTGAAATTGCCGAGATGAACAAGATCGGGCGCCCGGTGCTGGTGGGCACCACCTCGGTCGAGAAGTCCGAGGTGCTCTCGGCCCTGCTCAAAGAAAAGGGCATCGCCCACAATCTGCTCAACGCCAAACCCGAGAACGTCGAGCGCGAATCGGAAATCGTCGCCCAGGCCGGGCGCAAAGGCGGGGTGACGATCGCCACCAACATGGCCGGTCGCGGTACCGACATTTTGCTTGGGGGCAATCCTGAATATATGGCCCGCCTCAAGCTCAAGGAGGCGCTCTTCCCGGCCCTGGTGATCGACGATGAGGATGCCTTCTCGCCGATGATGCGTTTGCTCAACAACGGCAACAGCCGCGGCGCCGGTTTTGCGGCGACGAGCAAGAAAAAATCCCTGCCGAAGGCGGAGATTTTCCCTTGTGGATTGAGCGAGCCTACCAAACAACAACTCAAAGCGGCCGTCGATTATGCCGTCGAGATGCTGGGGGCCGATTCGCAACCGGCTTTGCAGGTGGAAGAATTGATTGCCGTCGCCTCGGAGAAAGGTCCTACCGACGACCCGGTCATCCAGCGCCTGCGCGAGGTCTACCGCGCCGTTTACAAAGAATATCAGGTCGTCACCGACCGTGAGCACGACGAAGTCGTCAAACTAGGCGGTCTGCACGTCATCGGCACCGAGCGCCACGAATCGCGCCGGGTGGATAATCAGTTGCGCGGCCGTTCCGGTCGCCAGGGTGACCCCGGCTCGACGCGCTTTTTCCTCTCGCTGGGCGACAACCTCCTGCGCATCTTTGGCGGCGAGCGGGTGGCGGGCCTGATGGAAGCATTTAAAGTCGAAGAAGACATGCCCATCGAATCGGGCCTGCTCACCAAGAGCCTGGAGAACGCCCAGCGCAAAGTGGAGACGTTCTACTACGATCAGCGCAAGCAGGTCTTCGAGTACGACGAAGTCATGAACAACCAGCGCAAGGCGATCTACGCCGAGCGCCGCCGGGCGCTCGAAGGCCAGGACCTGAGCGCCGTCGTGCGCGAATACATCGACCAGACCGTCGATGAGATTGTCCGCGCCCACGTCAATGCCGAACGCCCCCCAGAAGAGTGGGATCTGCCCGCCCTTATCCAGGACCTGCAGCAACTCATTCCGCTGCTCGAAAACCAGCTCGACGCGGCCAAGTTGGGCGAATTTTCGGCGGTCGAACTGGAGGAAGATCTCAAAAGCCAGGCCCTGCTCGCCTACGAGACGCGTGAAGAATACATCAACGCCATCCAGCCAGATCTGATGCGCGAAGCTGAGCGGTACTTTATTCTCAACCAGATCGACACCCTCTGGCGCGAGCACCTGCAGCAGATGGACAGCCTGCGCGAGATGATTGGTCTCAGGGGCTACGGCCAGAAAGACCCGCTCATCGAGTACAAAAACGAGGGCTATGAGCTGTTTTTGCAGATGCTCGCCGAGGCGCGCCGCAACGTCGTCTTCGCGCTGTACCACTTTCAGCCCCAGTACAACCCGCCTATCGATCCGGATTACGTCGATAGCGAGTACGTCTAGGGATTATTCCACCTCGAAGACCTTGACGGTGGCGATCGTGCTGATGTCTACTGAGCGGCGCTCCAGATCCGCTTCGTAGTGCAAAATCTCGGTGCCGTCGCGGGTCTCAAGGTCGATTGGCATCACAATAAAGTGCTCGTCGGAACCTTTGAGCACCATTTTGAGCTTGCGCTTGAGGGTGATGGCCGCCTCCAGCACATCGACTTCGCCACAGCGGTCGAGTTCACTGTAGGCCAGTTCGGGCATGCCTTCGATGCGATCGGCGTGCATTTTGTCGCTCATAGCTTATCCTATGGAATGCTGGTGGACGCTTCATTGTAAAAACCCCGTCGCCCGGCTCCTTCCCCCTGAAGGCGCAGAATTCAGGACAGCGGAAAATCTTCATCGTCAAGAACAAAATATCCCTCTATCAATTGCACCACCTGCCCCGGTTCGAGCGATTCGAAAACCGAACCGGCCGTGTACTCGGCCTGCTGGTACTGGGCCAGGGTTGCCAGCGGACCGGCTGCGGCATCAAAGCTCAAGGTGCCGAGCGCATCGCCGGGATTGTTGTAAAGCTCGGCAGCTTTCCAGAATAGTGCTGTCGTCTGGTCGCGGCCGATGATCTGTAGATCGTCCAGGTCCAGCCTTTGCATCGGAATTGAGGGGTGTCGTCGGGTCGGCCTCAGTCTAACAGAGCTGCCTCAGCAATCAACGCCCCGCCGCAAGCGCCTCCTCGGATTCACTCCGCGATTGGGTGGGCGGGCTCGGACAGGTGCGTCTGTCGAAGTCGCACTTGTAGACGTAGGGCTCCTGCCAGCCCAGGGGAATTTCCAGTAGATCGCGCGCACCGGTGATTCCCTGACCGACAAATAACAGCAGGGCAATACTGTTGAGCACGATGTGGGCCTGGCGCCAGCGGCCGGTACGGTCCTGATAGATATTCTGAACAATGACCAGCGAAAAGATCATCAGCAGGGTCGCGGTGATGCCGAGGTAGAAGTGCGACGCGTACCACATGTCGTCGCGCCGAAAGATGCCGTCCTGAAAGCCGAGTACGAGGATGCCCACCGCCGTGATCCCGGCGAAAACGACCGACTGAAGGCGATCGCGCACCCGGTAGAGCAACACGAAGGCCGCCACGGTGAGGGCAAAAGTGGCGAGGATGAAGGTAAAGAGCAGGGGATTGACACTCCAGAGTTGGTCTGTGAGCACTTTGCCAAACAGCGGCCGACCGATCCCAAGTAGGGCAAGAACCACCACGCCGCCGGCCAGCCAACGGGCGATATTGACATGTTCTGGACCGCTGGCGGCAGGAATTTTGCTCTTTTCCCCCCTGGCCAGTTGCAACCGGCGCTGGCGCGTCTGCCAGGCAAAGTAGCAGACAACACCCAGCAGGGGAAAGACGGCAGTCACCGCCAAAATCGGGTGCAGCAGTCGGATCGTATCCGTCCAGTCCATGACATCGCTCCGTAGCAGTTCGTTTTAGCAGTTCGTTTAGGGTCTGGATAATCTTTATAACGTACGCTCCGGTTGCCGGTTTGGATGGCAGCAATCGGGGCGTTTATTCTTCTTCTTCCTCGGGTTCCGGCAGGGCGCGCACGGCGATGCGCTGTCCGTCGGGCAATAGTTCCAGCTCGAAGCGGTCGACTTCGATGCGCTCGCCCTCCCTGGGGGCGCGTTCCAGCGCCGCCTCCATCAGGCCGCGCAGGGTGAGGGCGCTGTCGCGCGGGAGTTCGTAGTCAAGGACGTTGTTGACCGTGGCGATGCTAGTGCGCGCCAGAAATATCCCCGAGCCGTCCGCAAGACGCTCGTACTCCGTTTCTTCCTCGGCGTCGTACTCGTCGCGGATTTCGCCCACGATTTCTTCGAGCAAATCTTCGAGGGTGACCACCCCCGCCGTGCCGCCGTACTCATCTACCACCACCACCAGGTGGGTGCGCTGCAACTGCATCTCCCGCAGCAGACCGCCTGCGAGCTTGCTGTCGGGTACGAACTGCACCGGTCGGGCGATTTCGCGCACGGTGAGGGTCGCCTCCTGCTCCGGGTTGAGGGCGAGCAGATCCTTGGCGTGCAAGATGCCGATGATCGTGTCGATGGTCTCGACATAGACCGGCAGACGGGTGTGGCCCGACTGGGCGGCAATCGAACGCGCCTCCGGGATGCTGGCGTTTGCCGAAATGCTCACCAGTTGCACGCGCGGCACCATCAGCGTGCGCACCGGCCGGGTGTTGAGCGCCACCGCGCCGTAGATGATGCGCCGCTCCTGCTCGCCCACCGTCCCCGACTCCTCCGCCAGGTCGATGGTGCTTTTGATCTCAGCGAGGGTGATACCCACCTCCGATGGCAGCTTGTTCTGGCCGCTCAGGCGCACGATCAGATCCGTTACCCCGCTCAGTGAGCGCACCAGGGGCGAGCTGACCCGAGCCAACCAGTCGATCGGGTAGGCGACGGCGAGGGCCACTTGCTCCGACGACCCCAGGGCGATGCGCTTGGGGACAAGCTCGCCCAGAATCAAGCTCAGCAGTGAAACCGCCGCCGTCACCACAAAAAAGGCAAGCTGTTCGCCCCAGGGGCCGACCTGTGGCACCAGCAGTGCAGCGAGCGGTGCAGACAGTTGTACCGCGGCGGTCGCAGAGGTGAAGAAACTCGCAAAGGTCACCCCCACCTGGATGGTGGCCAAAAAGCGGGTGCTGTCGTCGCTGAGCTTCTCGACCAGGCGGGCGCGGCGGTTGCCCGCGTCGATGAGCACCTGCAGCCGTGCCCGGTTGATCGACACTAGAGCGATCTCCGCCGCGGCAAAAAAGGCGTTGACTGCAATGAGTAAAAAGACCAGGCCGAGCTGTACTGCCAGCGAGTCCATCAAAAGGCAACGAAGTGGGGCCTGTTCTGATCATAGGCGCTTGCCGCAGCGGTCGCGGCGCGGGTGAATTTACTCGGCGGTCTTTTGCAGCAGCACCGGGCAGTTCGCGTTGGTGCGCACGTAATCGGAGACCGAGTTGCCCAGCAGCCGGTCGAGATCGGGCAGGTTCTTGGCGATGGTCGGGCGGCGGTCCTGGCAGCCCAGCACCAGCAAGTCGGCGCTGTTTTCTTCGGCCAGACGGCAAATTTCGGCTCCAGGGCTGCCGACGCCGTAGATCGAACGGCAGGAGACCCCCTGCTGGCGGGCGACCCCGGCGGCGGTGGCCAGCAGCAAGCTTTCTTCTTCAGGTTGGACAAGCTTGCCCGCTTCGCGCGGATCGAGCGGCCGGGTGCGCACGCGGATGAGCAACAATTCGCCGCCATCCACCTGGCGCACCAGCTCGATGGCAGTCTGCAGAGCGTACTTGGAGGCCATCGTGTCGCTAATGGCCACAGCGACGCGGTTGATCCGGTTGGCGTAGTAGCCGTCGCGCAACAGCAGCATCGGACAGGAAGCCCGCTGGAAGACGTACTGGCTTACCGAGTTTTTGAGAATCGCCACCAGACTATTGAGACCGCGCGAACCCATGAGTAGCAGCGAAGCGTCGACTTCCTCGGCCACCAGACAGACCACGTCCTTCGGGTCGCCCGTGCGCAAGATCGTGCGCATTTCGTACTCGGGACCCAGGGCCAGCTCAGCCACCGTCTTTTCGAGCAGCCGCCGCCCCCGGGCTAGATCGTCGCCGTGCTGCTGGGCGGAGGGGGCGTTTTTGGCCACGTGCAGTGCGGTGATCCGCGCCCCGCGGCTGCCGGGAAGCTCCAACAGTGCCCTGAGCATCTGCACCGGCACCGGGGACTCTTCGATCGCAAGCAGGATGTTTTTCAGCAGCGGCATGGCGTGCTCTGGGATACACACTGAGCAGTGTAGCAGGCTTGTTTGCACGCGCGAGCGGGAGCCAAAGACATGACACCTTTCCTTGCGAATGCACCGACTCGGGGGATACCTCTAGAGACCCAGGCTCTCCCCAGGCATCAGGCGGCATCCATTGGCGTAGTCCCAGGCCGGTTGCTCCTTGCCGCCGGCCGGCTGCACCTTGGTGAGTGAGAGTGCGCCGTCCCCCGTCGCGACCTCGAATCCTTTGGATTTGATGATGTGCATAATTGCGGAAGGCTCAAATTGTTTAGAACCATTGCTTGTCAATTCAGCGGCGAGCAGGCGCAGGCGGCTGCCGCGGTGGAACGTGTGGGTGTACGGATAAAACGCCCGGATCTGGTTGCGGATCTGGCGGGCGGATTGGCTCCAATCGACGAGGTACTGGCCTTTGTCGATGAGGGGGGCGTAGGAACTGTGGTGGTTGTTCTGGGGCTCGGGGCTGATCCGGTCGAATTCGCGCAGCGTCTCGAGCAGCAGCGCGGCACCAAGGTGGGCCAGTTGGGCCAGCAGTTGTTCGCCGGTGGCGTCTTCGTCGATGGGCACGGCGATTTTTTTGAGCATCGGACCGGTGTCGAGGCCCGCCTCCATGAGTATGGTGGTGATGCCGGTCTCGGTTTCGCCATGGTAGATGGCCCACTGCACCGGGGCGGCCCCCCGGTACTTGGGAAGTAGCGATCCGTGCACATTGATGCAACCGCGCCCGGGCATATCGAGCACGCGCTGCGGCAGGATCTGGCCGTAGGCCGCCACCACAAAAAAGTCGGCCTGGAGCGCTTCGAGGTGGGCCAGTACCTCAAGGTCTTTGCGCAGCCGCTCGGGTTGAAGCACTGGAATACCCCGGCTCTGGGCAATCGCTTTGATCGGCGGGGGGGTGAGCTTGTTGCCGCGGCCCTGGGGGCGGTCGGGTTGGCTGACGGCGGCGACCACCTCGATGTCGGGGGCGGCGAGGAGCGCTTCGAGAGTCGGAACGGCAAATTCGGCGGTGCCGAAGTAGACGACGCGCATAAAACGGCCCGGCAGCAACGCTTTCCAGTATCGCCCCGGCGGGAGCCGCCCTGGCGGGGCGCGGCGCTTATCCGATAGACTGGGTTGGCTAACTACACTGCACACCCTGAAATTCGGGTGCGCCTTCGGGCGTGTCTTCGGGGTGGAAGCTTAACCCGATTGGAGAAAAACATGAGCGTTGTCTCGCTGCCGCAAATGCTGGAAGCTGGTGTTCATTTTGGACACCAAACCCGCCGCTGGAATCCCAAGATGCGGCGCTATATCTTCACCGACCGCAACGGCATTCACATCATCGATCTCACCCAGACCGCCCACCTGCTCGACGAGGCCTACAGCTATCTGCGCGAAGCTTCGGACCAGGGTAAAAAGATTCTCTTCGTGGGTACCAAGCGCCAGGCGGCTCCTGTCATCGCCCAGGAGGCCAAGCGCTGCGGTATGTTCTGGGTCAACCAGCGCTGGTTGGGCGGCATGCTCACCAACTGGGATACGATCCGCACCTCGGTCGATCAGCTCAAAGAACTCGAAACTATGGAGGCTAACGGCACCCTCGATCTGCTGCCCAAAAAAGAAGCGTCGGTGATGCGCAAGAAACTGGAGCGGCTCACCAAGTACCTGGGCGGTCTCAAAAATATGCGCCGCAAGCCCGATATTCTGCTGGTGGTCGATCAGCGCCGCGAGCAGAACGCCGTCATGGAAGCGCGCCGGCTCAACATTCCGATCGTCTCGCTTCTAGATACCAATTGCGACCCGGATCTAACCGACGTGGGCATCCCGGCCAACGACGACGCCATCCGTTCAATCCGGCTCATCGTGGGCAAGTTGGCGGATGCCATCTACGAAGGCCGCCACGGACAGCTCGAAGATTTCTCCGAGGAGGAGCCGGTGCCGGTCGCCGCCCCCGCGGCGGCGGTAGCGGTGGCGGTGGCCGCTCCAGTCGAGGCGGAATCGGAGGATAAAGGCGAAGTGCTCTACTCGTTCGATGACGAAGAAGAATAACTGGCGAGGCAAACACCATGGCTGAAATTACATCCCAAATGGTCATGCAACTGCGCGAGAAAACCCAGGTCGGCGTACTCGACTGCAAAAAGGCGCTGGCGGAAGCCGAGGGCGATCTCGAAAAAGCGATCGAGCTGTTGCGCAAGAAGGGCATCATGAAGGCCGGCAAGGTCAAGGACAAAGTCGCCACCGAAGGCCTGGTGGGCTCCTATATCCATACCGGCGGCCGCATCGGCGTGCTGGTGGAGGTCAACTGCCAGACCGACTTTGTCGCCAAGGGCGAGGAATTCCAGCAGTTGGTGCGCGACATCGCCATGCAGATAGCAGCTAGCCCGAATGTCGAGTTTGTCTCAGTCGACGATGTCGATCAAGACATCAAAGACCGCGAACTGGCCATCGAAGTCCAACGCGAAGATCTACTCAGCAAGCCCGAGAAGATCCGCGCCCAGATTGCCCAGGGCCGGGTCGACAAGCTCTTCAAAGAGCGGGCATTGCTGGAGCAGCCCTTTATCAAGGACCAGTCGATCAGCGTTGGCGAACTGATCACCCAGAAGATCGCCAAGATTGGCGAGAACATCAAAGTGCGCCGCTTTGCGCGCTTTGTGCTGGGCGAGGGCCTCGAAAAAGAAGAAAAGAACTTCGCAGAGGAAGTCGCTGCCCAGACCGGCGGCGCCTAGCCCGGCGTCGGTTTTTTCCCACAAGCCCGCAGCTTTTGCTGTGGGCTTTTCTAAATCAACCGGTCCGGTTTTTGATCAAGATTTCGACGCGCCGGTTTTTCTGGCGGCCGGCCGGGTCGTCGGCACCGTCCGGTCCGGCGTTGGGAGCGACGGGTTTGCTCTCGCCCAGGCCGCGGGCTGTGAGGCGTCCGGTTGGGATGTCGAAGTTGTTGGTTAGATAGGAGCGCACCGCCTCGGCCCGCCGCTCGGAGAGGCCCCGGTTGTAGCTGGCGGCACCTTTGCTGTCGGTGTGGCCCGAAATCTCGACAGGGACATTTTTGTAGAAGTTGAGTACCTGGGCCATCTTCTGGAGGGCGGCTTGGGCGCTCGGCCGCAAATCGGCCTTGTCAAAATCAAAGAGGATATCCTCCGGCAGGGTGAGCACGATCCCCGAGGCGGTGCGCTGGGCGTTGAAGTCGGAGAGGATCTGATTGACCACCTGGGTTTCGGAGGCACCGATCTGGGTGCTGCGGGTGGTGGAATCGCCGGCATTGTCCGCGGCGGTTTCGGAGCCGGTGGGCGGTACGAGGGCCACCTCGCTCGGGTCAAGGGCGACCAGCGAGCGGCCGATGGGCTGGGTGGAGAAGGCGGGCTCCCCCGCTCGCGAGGCGGTGGTCGGAGCGGAACTGTCGCCGCAGGCGACCAGCAGTAGCGCCACCAGGGCCGGGAGGGTTGCTTGAAGCACGGCGCGCATGTTTACGACCCCCCCACGGGAATGCCCGAGATCATCATTTTGGGTCTGTCCGAGCGCTTCCAATCGCTGCCTAAAACACTGTTGGTCGTGAGGGTAATGGTGCGTGCCCCCGGGGCGATGCGGCCGATAAAGACGAACTGGCTTTTGATCGTGGCGCCGGGGTTGACGGTCACTTTCGGGTTGCCGGGGGGTGGGGCCGGGTTGTAGCGGTTGCCCAGATCGTCCCTCACCACCATGTCGTCGTTGTAGTTGAGCTGGATCTGCTCGTCGTGGCCGTTGGTGACGCTCATGTCGAGGGCAATGTTGTCCTCGTGGTAGGTGACTTTGCTGAGGCGCATCACCGAACCGTTGGGGTGATTGGTCTGCAAACTCACCTCGATCGCATCGACAGCGGCCGGGGACTGGGCAGTCGCCGGCGCCCCCGGTGCAGTTGCCTGCGGTGTACCCTCGGCTGTCGCATTGTCGCTGCTGGGCGCAGCGGCTTGGCCAGTTTCGCTGGGCGGGGCGGTTGCCGCGCTCAGCGACTGACCGGTGGGGATGCCTCCTACGATCATCTTGGGCTTGGTGGCGCGGTTCCAGTTGTCGTTGCCGTAGACGCTGTTGGTGGCCAGGGTAAGCCTGGATGCCCCCGGGGCAATCCGCCCCAAAAAAATGAAGCGGCCCTGGAGCGTGGCGCCCGGGGCGACATGGAGGGCAGGGTTTGCGGGGGGCGCAGCCGGCAGGTAGGAGTTGCCCAGATTGTCGGTGAGCAGCATATCTCCGGCTGCGCTTAACTGAATCGGCTCCTTCAGACCATTGGTCACCGCCATGTCGAGCACCACCGCGTCGGGGCTAAAAGCGAGGCTGCTCACCCGCAGCACACTGCCGTTCGGGTGGTTGACCTGCAAAGCAACCGGCCGGCCGCTCGGCAGTTTCGGCGCGGCAAAGGCCACCGCAGCGGGCCTGCTGCCCTCGGCAGGGGCCGCGACTGCGCTGGTCTGGGCCGGGGCAATTCCTGCTATCTGCAGCTTTGGATCTCTCGCTTCCTTCCAGTCGGGATTGCCAAAGCGTTCGTTAAAGCGCAGCGTCAGCGGTCCTACATCCTGGGGTACGCGGCCGGCAAAGTGCAGCGCGCCCGCGAGCTTCTGCTTGCCTGGGATCAACACCTGCGGGTTGTTCGCCGGGGGCACCAGATAGTAGCGGTTGGCGCGGCTGTCCTCCAGATGGGGCAGATCGTTGGATTGGGCTAGGGAGACTTGGCTGTCGTTGCCGTTGATCGCTTCAAAAGCGACGCGCGTGTCGCGATCGGTGAAGCGAATGCCACCCAGTGCTAGGGTCAGGCCGTTGGCGTGGTGCACGGAGAGTTCCAGCGGACCTTCCCGGTTGGCGGGCGTAGCAAAGTCGATGAGCGTGCCTTTTTTGCCGGGAAAACCCTGCACAATCAGTTGCGGACGGTTGAAGCGGTTTCCGTACTTGGGATTGAAGCGCACCGTCAGGTTGTCGCTGTTGCGCTCTAGCGGTCCGGCAAAGGCGAACTTCAGCACCGCGGCGGTGTGGGCGGGCACCTCCACATCCTCTTTGGCGGCATAGTACTGGCTGCCCGTCTCATCCTGCAGCGTTACCGGGTCGGTCGTCTCCGAGAGCTTGACAGGTTCACCCTTGCCGTTGATGGCGAGCACGCCGAGGGTGAGCTGATCGCCTCTAGCCTCGACCGACTGCACATAAACGCTCGTCCCGTTCGGGTCCACCGCCAACGGCTGCAATTCGGATCTCTCAGTCCCCCCACAAGCTGCAAGTAGCGCCACCAACCCGACCACCCAACCCGCAAAGCGGTAGCGGCGGGCGCCACCTCGACGGCACCCGTAGCCCCGCTGGATCATCCCTGCTGCCATGGCTTCGTCCTTGCCTGTCGATCCCTCTCCCCTTAGGGATAGCGCACCTAAGGCTTCAAATACTAGCCAGACAAAATTCAAAGCTTCAGACTTGAATCGCCATCTACTGTAATCACAAACGGCCTGGGAAAAAACCTTGAACTCTGTTGCGGCAACCAATCCCTGTAGGACCGGTTATATCTGTTGCTCCTGGCGAGAAAATCTATCCCGGGCCGGATGGAAAGTTGTACCGCACAAGCGATCCAGGATGCGCTGCAGTCCAAGCAGGGCAACCGATGGGCAGGAGTGTTTTGCACCAGCCGGCCTGGCCGCCTACGCCAGGTCGAACAGTAGGACTTCGGACGATTCGACTCCCGCCAGTACGACGCGTGGTTCATCGCTGAGCGCCGCGCCGTCCCCCGCGCCCAGGGTCTTGCCGTTCAAGGTGATTGCACCGCTCGCCACCTGCACCCAGGCGTGGCGGCCCGGGGCAAGGGTGTGCTCCGCCCACTCACCCGCGCCCAGCAGGCCGGCACAGAGCACCATGTCCTGGTGAACTGCCAGCGCCCCTTCGCGGCCGTCGGCCGCTACCACCGGCACCAGCCTTCCTTGCTTATTGGCCGCGTCGAAGTGGCGTTGCGCGTAGCTCGGGATTACACCCCGCTTGGAGGGCAAGATCCAGATCTGCAGAAAATGCACCGGCTCACTTGTGCTGGGGTTGAACTCGCTATGGGCCACCCCAGTACCGGCACTCATGCGCTGCACATCGCCGGGGCGCATCACCGAACCGTTGCCGAGGCTATCTTTGTGCTCCAGGGCGCCTTCGAGCACGTAGGTGATAATCTCCATGTCGCGGTGGGCATGGGTGCCGAAGCCGGACCCGGGTGCCACCCGGTCCTCGTTGATCACCCGCAGGGAGCGAAAGCCCATCTGCTGGGGATCGTAATAGTCGGCAAAAGAAAAGGTGTGGCGGCTATCCAGCCAGCCGTGCTCGGCATGGCCGCGCTTCTCGCTCGCTCGCAATGTGATCATGCTTGTCTCCTGAACGACCGGCACCGTCGCCGGCTTCAATGCGTCCTGGAACCATATTACACCGGATACTTTAATATTGAACTATCTAGATGTCTTCGACGCCTTCTGGGCCGTACCGAGTTTGCGGCACAAGCTGTCTAGGGTTTCTTGCTCGTCGGCACTTAGGGCGTCCATCGCCGCGACCACGCCGTGGACGTGGGGCGCGATGAGCCGCCCCACCAATTCCCGCCCGGTCTCGGTAAGATGCACCGCGATAAACCGGCGGTCGGCAACGGAGCGCACCCGCTCGACGAGGCCCCGCTTCTCAAGGTTGTCGATCACCAGGGTCATGTTGCCGCCGCTTTTGAGCAATTTGTGTGCCAAATCGCTCTGGCAGAGCGGTCCGAGGTGCAACAGCGCTTCGAGGACACCAAATTGACTGACGCTCAGCTTTGCATTGGCCAGATGCGCATGAATGCGACTACTGAGCGCGTCGGCGGCGCGCATCAGTTTGATGTAGGCGTCCAGTGCCCGAACTTGCGCCGGGGTTCCTCGATATTTCGTTCCCATAGCCATTGGTGATCAAACAATTCGATACTAATTTATCCGGTTGCCACTACCCTTCCATCGGTGGAGAGATAGGCGTCGCCGGTGAGGACATCTAGCCTGGAGAGTACCGAGAGCGACACGACAATGGCAATCTTGACAGCGCACGAGCGGGTGCGGACGGTAATGGACGTGCTGGCGGCCACCTACCGGGGGCGGGGGTCGGTTGAATTGGGTGAACCCTACCGGGTGCTGGTCTCGACGGTGATTTCCCAGCGCACCCGCGAGGAGCAGACGACAGCAGTCTCAAAGCGCGTCTTTGCGCACTATCCGGACATCGCTACGCTGGCTGCGGCCCAGGAGTCCGAATTGCTTGGGCTGCTGATTGGCAGTGAATACCGGGAAGCCAAAGCGCCGCGCCTCATCTCGATGGCCAAAATCCTGCTTGAAAAGCACGGCGGCCAGGTTCCCGACGATATCGACGCGTTGCTGGCTCTGCCGGGTATCGGCCGCAAGACGGCCAACTGCGTGCTCATCTACGCCTTCAACCGCGAGGCCATCTGCGTCGATACCCACCTGCACAAAATTGCCAACCGCCTGGGCTGGGTGAGTACCAAGACACCCGAGCAGACCGAAAAAGCGCTCAAGATCGTCATGCCGCGGGATTTATGGGCCGGGAGCAACCGGTTGTTTTTGCAGCACGGCCGGGCGATCTGCCTAAGCAGCGCTCTGCCCCTGTGCAGCCGCTGCCCGCTGCAAACCTGGTGCACCTACGCTCAGGAGCCGACGGCACCTCAACGCTGAAGTTGGTCGGTCTGCTCAGCTTGCACTCGATGATGACCGGGCGTACCTGCGGCCGCCCGGTCATCATCGACTATGGTCGGTTATTTCTTTGAGGAGCCGGTTTTCTCCTTTTCGTCGGTTTTGGCGTCGGCTTTCTTGGATGTATCGCGGTCGGATTTTTCGGCCTTGCCGCCCTCCTCGATGTCTTCCTTGGCCGCCTTGTCCATCAATTGGCTGAGTTCTTCGAGTTTGTCGCTGAGGCCGGATTCGGCGCCCTTGGCTGCCTTTTTGACTCCTTTGCTCAATTTGCCAAGCAGTTTGCCGACCGACTTGCCATGGACTTGATCTTCCTTGAGCAAGCCTTCGAGCTTCTCCAAATCGGCTGCAATCTCTTCGAATTCGGGACCGGCTTCAAGCAAATCCTTGCGCCAGGCCTCGATGTTGCGAACCGCCTTGCCCACGGCAAAAGTGGCGATATTATCGCGAAAAGCATTCAGCGTTGTGTCCAGCTTGTTCGACATTGGAAGTGCTCCAAATGAATAAAGGGTTCAAGCCCGCCGTTGAACGGATTTGCCGTCAAGGGCGGTGGAGGCTCCACGGGCTGAAATTTCGGTCGGTGGACCTCAAGCATCTATTGTTGCGAGCGGAGGTCCGTGCTAAGTCGGCCTCCAGAAGGAGCTTTCCCCTATCGTTGTAAGGAGATGCGTCGCCTCCAGCGCCCGCGGGCGGCAGCAAAAAGGTGACAATCGCAGCGTAGCGATCCAATCTGATGGAGGGGTAGCTTCGTATCCCAGTCAGACGGTTTCCAAAGGATTTTGCAGCACCATGCCACTACGCCCTTTTGCCTTCGTCCGCTTCCTGACGCGCACCCTGCCGATCGTGGCGCTGTGCGCCGGTACGCTTGCCTGCAGCGCTTCCTCCGCAACGACCCCTAAGCCGGTCAGTGATGTGGCTTTGAGCAGCACTCCCGGCAAACAGACCGCGGTACTTGCCGGGGGATGCTTCTGGGGGGTCGAGGCGGTCTTCGAGCACCTCCAGGGCGTCGAGGATGTGGTATCCGGTTACGCCGGGGGCGACGCCTCCACCGCCAATTACGATGCGATAGGAACCGGTCGGACAGGGCACGCCGAATCGGTGCGCATCACCTACGACCCGTCCAAGATTACCTACGGTCAATTGTTGCAGGTGTTCTTTCAGGTGGCCCACGACCCGACCCAGCTCAACCGGCAGGGACCGGATCAAGGTAGCCAGTATCGTTCGGCGATCTTTGTTGCTGACGATGCACAAAAGCGCGTCGCCCAATCGTACATTGACCAGCTCGACCAAGCGCGCGTTTTCCCAAAACCGATAGTTACCCAACTGGCGCCCCTGCAAACGTTCTATCCTGCCGAGTCCTATCACCAGGACTTCATCAAGCTCAACCCTGCCCATCCCTACGTAGTCATCCACGACCTGCCGAAGCTAGCCCAACTGCGCAAACAGTTTTCTAGCCTTTACCAAGACCCGAGCTGAAGTCCGGCACTCAACCGAGCGGTCTCAGCACCCGGCAGGGATTGCCGGCGGCGATGGCGCCTGCGGGAATATTGTTGACCACGACGCTGCCCGCGCCGATGGTGGTGTTCTCGCCGATGGTCACCCCCGGACAGACAATCGCCCCGCCCCCAATCCAGACGTTATCGCCGATGGTGACCGGGGCGGCCAGTTCAAGGCCCGCGCGGCGCAAGGCGGGATCGGTAGGGTGGGTGGCGGTGTAGATGTGCACCCCCGGAGCGATCATCACGTTTGTGCCGATGGCGACCGGGGCGCAGTCGAGGATGACGCAATTGGTATTGAGATAGAGTCCTTCCCCAGCACGGATCTGAGTGCCGTAATCGCAGAAGAAGGGCGGCTCGATTTCGACGGTTTGACCCACCGCGCCCAATAGCTCGCGCAACAATTCCAGCCGCCGCTGCCCTTCTGCGGGTTCGCTGCAGTTGTAAAGCCGCAAGAGCGCGCGCGCCCTTATCCGCAATGCCACCAGTTCGGGATCGCTCGCGGTATACAGCTCGCCTGCGAGCATCTTCGCTTTTTCAGTACGCACTGGCGCGTCCTCGCTCGAGCCTGGAATTATCGTGCGGAAGCAAAAGTCCGTAACCAGCGGTAGGCCGCCGTCCCGAGCACCGCCGCCCAAAAGGGCACCAACGCCACCAGACCGACAGCCCCGCTCCAGAGGGCGGCTTCGATGCCGGCCGCCAACACTACAGCCTGGGCCGCCTGGACGCGCATCGGCACGAGCGCTTCGCCATCCTCGTCGCCGACGCTTACCATCCGACTCGAACCGACGAGCACCGGCAGAAATGCTGCCGATAGTCCGACCGCCAGCGCTCCGGCTGCGAAGGAAACACCACCGTCCGGTGTGACTCCTGCGAAGACCAGGGCGATGGCTGTGAGCGCAGCACCCAGACCCGCAAACACCAGTTGCGGCCGATTGGTCGGCCGCAACTGGCTATCGAGCCACAGCGCCACGGCCGTAAGGGCGGCAAAGGCCCAATTTCCTTGAAATGCCAGCCAGCCTCCCAAGGCCAACACCGCCAGCGAGTCGCTCCATTTTGCCGACAGCCCGGTCGTCCTGTTGACCATCCGCACGAGCAGCAGCAGCCAGAACAACATGCCCAGATCTGGAAGCCCCCAGATTCCGATTCCGACGATCGCCAGACCCGCCGCCACGAACGCGGACAAATCTTGATCCGGATCCAATTCCCGGGCGATGGCCCAGGCCAAAAATACCGAAATCCCTGCAGTAAGACCCCAAAGCGCACTCTGTAGCCAAGGCGTGCCCAAGCACAACTGCAGAACGCTTAGCGCAGCTGCTGTGAGACCCGCCAGGACGGCGATGGCCCGATTGGTCGGGTAGGAGAGGTCCACCGAGCGGCCGATGGCGGTGAGGTCGCTGAGTTTCATGCGGGCTGGTGATACCGGCAGTGCCAACTTAACCGCAATCGTCAGTCTGTGAGATCTACCCAGACGGTTTTGGTCTGCAAATAGAATTCGAGCGCTTCCCAGCCCTGCTCGCGCCCGTAGCCCGACATCTTGTAGCCGCCGAAAGGCCCCGCCGGATCAAAATGGCCGTAGTTGTTGACCCAGACGGTGCCCGCCTTCAACCGTGCGGCGGCGCGGTGCGCTTTTTTGAGGTCGCGGGTGTGCACACCGGCGGCGAGGCCGTACTGGTTGCCGTTGGCCAGTGCAATCGCCGCATCAAAAGTGTCGAAGGGCATCACCGAGAGGATTGGACCAAAGGTTTCTTCGCGCACGATGGTCATCGCATCGGTCGTGTCGGCAAAGACGGTGGGCTCCACGAAGAAGCCCTTGCCGGTGCCGATGTCGTAAGCCTTGCCGCCCGCCACCAGGCGCGCCCCCTCCTGCTTGCCGGTTTCCATATAGCGCAGTACTTTGGTGTACTCGTCGCGGTTGGCGATTGGGCCCATGTCGCTTGCGGGGTCGAGGGGATCTCCGGGCCGGGTGGCCTGCGTTCGTGAGCGCACCCGTTCCACCACTTCCTCGTAGACCGGTCGCTCTACAAGCATGCGGCTGCCGGCATAGCAAATTTCGCCTTTGTTGTAAAACATGCCGTCGTAGACGGTCTGGGTGGCACGGTCGAGATCGGCGTCGGCAAAAATAATATTGGCCGATTTGCCACCTAACTCCATCGTCAGATGTTTGAGCGTCGGGGCAGAATCCGAGACCACCCGGATTCCGCTCGCGGTGGAGCCGGTGATCGCCACTTTTTCGACGAGCGGGTGGGTGGTAAGGGCATGGCCCACCGTGCCGCCCGGACCGGGCACGACATTGAACACCCCCGGCGGCACCCCCGCTTCTTCCATCAATTGGGCGACTTTGAGGGCCGAAAGCGGGGTGGCGGAGGCGGGTTTGTGGACGATGGTGTTGCCCGCCGCGAGCGCCGGGGCGAACTTGCTGATGCTCAGGATCAGTGGAAAGTTGAAGGGAGTAATCGCCGCCACCACCCCCAGCGGTTCGCGCAGCGTGTAGGTGTGCAGGCCCTTGGTGGTTTGTTTGACGGCCCCCTCGATTTTGCTGGCCCACCCGGCGTAGTAATGAAACATGTTGGCCAGGTGGGGGATGTCCACACCCATCGAGTCGCGCAAAAGCCGTCCCATTTCCTTAGCCTGCAAGTACGCGAGTTCTTCGCCGTACTTGAGAAACAAGTCCCCCACCCGCCAGAGGATCTTGCCGCGCTCGTGTCCGCTCAATCCGCCCCAGGAAGCGGACTCGAAGGCCCGGTAGGCGGCGTTGACCCCCAGTTCGACATCCTCCGCTGTGCCCTCGGCGATCCGGGCTATTGCTTCTTCAGTAGTCGGGTCGATGACCGGGAACGTTTTGCCGCCGCCGGCAGGGCGCCATTCACCGTCGATGTAAAGCTCGGTTCGGTCGATGGCGAAGGACGGGCGGACAGCAGAAGCTTTCCCCACCGGCCCGTGGTCGGGGGACGTATTCTGGCAAATTTGCATGCCAATCTCCTAGTTGTGAAACGCAAGGACGACACTTAGCGCCGCAGCACCTTCAAGGCGACGTTCGGCCCCACCCCCAGCCCGTAGCCCAGTTGGGCCACCAGCAGTCCCGCAGGCTCCACCAGTCGGGCGCGCACGAGGGCTCCGGCATCCACCGGCTCCATCCCGGCTTCGGCCATCAGCCCGGCCACCACCGCTTTCGCTTCGGCGGCGTCCCCGCAGTAGAACATCGAGGGCGTCACCTCTCCAAAAAGCGGCGAGGGCGCATGGAGAATCTCGGCGTTGAGGGGCAGTGCCTCGACGACGGTAGCCCCGACAGCCCGCTCGGCGATCCACTCGGCGGCGGAGGTGGTCGTGCCGATCTCCAGGCCGCTGAAATCGGGCTTCAGGGCGTTGACGGTGCTGCACAGCAACTTACCCGCAAGCGATCCCATCTGGGTCAGCGCATCATCGACTGCACCCCAGGGCACCGCCAGCACCACCACCTCGCCAAAGGCCACAGCTTCGCGCGGAGAGCCGACTTGGGCCTGCGGCCCGGCTGAGTGGGCGACAGATCCGAGCTTGAGCGGATCGCGCGAGTAGCTCAACAAAATCCGGTGTCCAGCGGCGGCCCACCGTTTTGCGAGGGCGCTACCGACGCTGCCGGCTCCGACAATACCGATTTGCATGGGCGGTGACTCCTGCTTGCAAAGGTAACGGTACCAGGGGCACCCGGGCTGTGTCCAATAGCCGCTCGCGCCCTTTGATAGCCGCAGGCTATGACAGCTGCCATCTGCTCTAATCTGGGTAAACACACTCACCTTCCCGCTCGATGGCCAATCCCGCGCGCGATATTGAATTTCGCCAGTTGCGCTACTTTGTCGCCCTGGCTGAGGAGTTGCACTTCGGGCAAGCCGCCTCTCGCCTGCGCATCGCCCAACCCTCGCTCTCGCGCCAGATCCAGCGGCTTGAGCAGCAAATCGGCTCGGCGCTGTTTCGTCGCACCCGCAAGCAGGTGCAGCTGACTGCGGTTGGCCAGATTTTTTTCGAACAGGCCAAGCGGACCATCGAGCAGCACGAGCGCGCTGTCGAAAGCGCCCGCAGCGCCGCCAGTCAGCAGGTGAACGTACTCACCATCGGTTTTGAACCGTGCGCCGCCTTCCACGGCCTGCCGAAGATTTTGCAGCAGTTCAGCGCTTTCCATCCGGATACTCGGCTCGTTAGCGACCAACTGACCGCCCCCCAGCAAAAGGAGGCACTGCGGCGAGGCCAAATCGACGCGGGCTTTTTGCATCCGCCCGTCGATGAACCGGATCTGGTCTTTGAGCCGGTGATGGAGGAAGCTTTTCTAGCAGCACTTCCTGCCACCCACCCCCTGGCCCGCCGCCGCAAAGTTGTCTTAAGCGAGCTGGCCTCGGAGCCGTTTATCTTGTTTCCCCGCGAGGTGGCTCCCGCCTGCTTCGACATCATCTACCAGCTCTGCCGGGAAGCGGGTTTTGTCCCCAGCGTGCAGCATCTGACCAGCGACCTGAACCTGTGCCTGACGCTAGTGGCCTCGGGTGTAGGGGTGACGGTTGCACCGGACTGCGCCCGCGAACGCCGAATTGGCGGGGTTGCCTACCGCCCGCTGAGCAAGGCTACCCCGCGCGTCGAATCCGGCTTTGTCAGGCGCCCAGGAAGCATTTCTCCGGCTTTGGAACTCCTGCTGAAGCTGTGGCGAAGCTATGCCGGCAATTGTCGTTGAACCCGGCGAATACTCCTTGGATGAACCGGGACGTCTTATTATTGCAACGCGAAAGTGATCGGTACACGCACCCAGGCGGAGACCGCTTCTTCGCCCCGGCGGGCAGGCTCGAAGGTGGTGCGCTTGACCGCCTCCAATGCCGCGTTGTCCAGTTCCACGTGGCCGGAGGATTTGGCCACCTGCACCTCGGCCACTGTGCCGTCGGGATTGACGTAGGCTTTGACGATCACCCGACCTTCCCAGCTATTTTGCTGGGCAATTTCGGGATAGTCAGGCTGGACGTTGCCCTTCGGCCGGGCGTTGATCAGCGGCGGCGGCGGGGGTGGCGGCGGCGCTTCGACCGCATTGGTACCGCCGGTGCCGCCGTCTACCCCCACCGGCGAGGTGCTGCCGAAATCGTCGCCTTTTTCGGTGCCGTAGCCGGTGCCACGCGAACCGGCGAGCATGTTCTCCGAAACGGAGGTGTCGGATTGGACCGGGGCCTTGGTGCTCAGGATCGGGCGCGAGGCTTTGGCTTTTTGCGGCGCGCTTTGCTTTGCCACGGACTTGGATTTGGGCTTCGTTTTTACCGGCTCGGGCGGCTTGGGCTTCGGCTTGGGGGGATCGGGCTGCTTAATTTCGGGAGGCTTGGGAGGTGCGGTCTGCACCATCACCATTTTCTGGACAGGCGGCGGCTCGGGAGCCTTAGGCTCCGGCAGGCTCAGGAGCATCACTCCCCCGTGCAGCACCGCCGATCCGACGACACTCAGCGCCATAATCCAGCCGCTTGTGGTTCCTAAGGTGGTCTCAAACGGCGTCAACGGTTCTGTATTGGAATTCATAGTCAGTTTACTGCTAAACAGCCGGACTTTCCTGGGACAAAGCCGGGCGCACCTTGTTCCATCAGCCTCTCCTGCAGAGTGATCTTCAGATATCTACCCTGGGGCAGATATCCTCTGGATTGACAGAAATTTGCTATAAATTTACTAATTAATATTGGGGAGTGCGGCCGGGAGCTGAGTACGGGTGTCCCGGCCGCAGAGGCGGTGCCTTAGTCCACCGCCCGGTTCGACAGACGGGTCAGCACGTCGTTGGATCGCTGGATGAACTGGCCCATCGACTCCGCGTCGAAGCTCTTCTGCGACAGCAGCGCCAGATCGTAGACGTGCTGGCAAACGAGCGTCACCAGCGCGTCGTCGCGGCCGGTGTCCGCAAGGCGCTGGACGTTCTGGATGAGGGGATTGCTGGTGTTGAGCACCAGGGTGTGATCCTCTAGAAACTCCATCGGTTTTTGCTGTACCAGGGCAGTCATCTCCTTGATCCGCCGAAGTGACTCCGGGAGCAACAGCACCGCTGGGGTGGCCTCACTTTTGAGTGCCTCGGCGCGCACTTTGAGCTTGGCCTGGCTGAGCTGCCGCTGAAACAACTCCACCAGTTGCTCGCTGCGGGTCTTGTTGGTGGCCGGGTCCACCAGTTCGGCGGCTTTGTCTTTGCTCAGGACGTTTTCGTCCAGGTCCGAGTCGACCCGGGCGAAGCGCGCCTCGCTGTTGTGCCGCTCCAAGAACGAGACGAAATGCGTATCGATGTAGGCATCGAGCAACAGCACCTCGATGTCCTGGCTTTTGAGCAACTCGATATAAGGAGTCTGGGCGCCGGTGTCGCTGGCGTAGTAAACCTTGCCCCCGGTCCTTTCTTTGTTGCGCTCCAGGTAGTCTTTGAGGGTGGTGTAGCTCTCGCCCAGGGCTAGCGGGAAGATCAAGATGTCCTTGACCTGCTCGTAGAATTTGTCGGAGTTCATCACACCGTACTTAATGAACATGTTGATGTCTTTCCAGCACTGCACGTAGCGCTCGTAGTCATCGCGGTGCAGTTCTTTGAGGCGATCGCCGACTTTTTTGGTGATGTAATCGGCGATGCGGCGTACGGTGCGGTCGTTCTGCAGGAACGAGCGCGAGACGTTGAGCGGAATATCGGGACTGTCGACCGCCCCCTGCAGTGGTGTTAGAAACTGGGGAATAATTTCCTCGACGTTGTTGCTCACGAACACCTGGTTGCAGAAAAGGCGAATCTGCCCCTTGGTCCAATCGATGTCGGAGCGCAGGCGCGGGAAATAGAGAATGCCCTGCAGGTTGAAAGGATAGTCGGTATTCAGGTGGATCCAGAAGAGCGGCTCATCGTTGAGAGGATACAGGTAGCTGTAGAACTCCTTGTAATCCTCGTCTTTGAGGCTGCCTGGCGATTGGGTCCAAAGCGGCTTCTGGCGGTTGGCCACCTCGCCGTTAAATTTGATGGGCACCGGCAGGAAGTCGCAGTAATTGCGGATGAGTTGCCGGATATTCACTTCATCGAGAAACTCTTCATTTTCTGCGTCGATAAAGAGGCGGACAGTCGTGCCCCGCTCGGTGCGTTCCGAGGAGGTGAGTTCAAAGGCGGTAGTGCCGTCGCAACTCCACAGCACCGCCTCAGCACCGCCTTTATAGGAGAGCGTGTCGATCTCGACTTTGCCTGCCACCATGAACGCCGAGTAGAAGCCCAGCCCGAAGTGGCCAATGATCTGCTGCTTGACGTCATCGCCCTGATACTTTTGCAGGAATTCTTCGGCGCTCGAAAACGCCACCTGGTTGATGTACTTTTTGACTTCCTCAGCGGTCATGCCGAGGCCGTTGTCGTTCACACTCAGGATTTTAGCCTCTTTGTCAAGGGTGACGCGGATCTCGAATTCTTCGCCGCTGCTTTGAAATTCCCCGGAGTAGCCAAGCATCTTGAGCTTGCTGATCGCGTCGGCGGCGTTGGAGATCAGCTCCCGCAGGAAAATGTCCTTGTCGGAGTACAGCCAGCGCTTGATGATCGGGAAGATATTCTCGGTGTGGACGGTGATACTGCCTCTCTCTTGCATCGATGTAACCAGAACGCTCAGCTATCACAATAGCAAGACCGCTTCTACAGCTGTAACCGGTCCTCGCCTCGCTGGTTTGTGGGTGGTACCTCCCCAATGACCTTCGCGCCTATCCCGGTTTCAGACGGCAAACCACAACCTGCACTCCATTCAAAATAAAAGAGACAAATTGGAATAAACACTCTAAATCCCTAGACTTAGTATAGTATATCTTATTTGGAAATTTTTTTGTGCGCACATTGCAACCATTTCTGGTCTATTAAATTCCACCTGTGAACTCTTGCAAAATTGCTGACCGGGGATCGCAAAAAGAAAATCACACCGCCCTAAGACGGCTCAAGTCTGAGAAAGCCTGTGAGAAGGTGATCCCAGCTGCATTGAGAGGTCGCTGCGTCGGTCGTTGGTAAATTCCCCTCAGGAAAATCCCCGAGATTGTCGCGTGGAACACAATGACGAAGGAATGTTACAAGTCGTGGCGACATGCCTGGGCGCCAGCTACAAATGTCTTGCAACCACCTCCCCGGGATCGCCGGGCAAGGAGACCATTGATGGATGAGAATATGAATACTGCGCCTCCGTCGACGGAGGCGTCGCTCGAAGCTGAGGAAAAATCGGTCGTCGTTATCGAGGGTGTCGAGGCCACTTCAGAAGCGCAGCCGGTTGTCGAGCAAGTGCTCGATGATCAAGAAGCGACCGCCGAGGAGCCGCATCTAGAGGCAACGACAGCAGCCGAGCCGGTGGAAGAGGAAGCCATCGTTGCTGAGGAGTTTGCGGAGGAGCCGACTTCGGAGGCACCGACCACCGACATCGAGGAGACGGCCGCCGAAGCGGAGAGCGTTTTTGAGCCCGCCGCTGCTGAAGAAATGGTTGAGGTGGAAGTCGCCGAAGAGAAGACTGCCGTGGTTGAAGAGCCCGTTGCAGAGGCTTCCGAGGTTGCTGCTGCAGAGGCCGTTTCTGAGAACCCGCTGGAAGGGACTACCGAAGAGGAAGCTGTCGTCGAGCCGACTGAGACCGCCCAGGATACTGCTGAAGAGCATGTGCCCGGCGAGCAGGCGGTCGAGGAAACGGCCTCCGTCGTGGATGCCGATGCCGACGAAACACGCACGGAGCAGGCCACAGCGTAGCGAAGTCAGTTGAGAGTCAGGTACCGGTGGTGGTGTCGATGCACCGAACGATATTTTGGATCCTTGTCTTTACTGCAGCCCATGGTGATGTGCGCCAGACGTTTTTTTGTTGAGCCGGCACCTTCATTCCTTGCTTTGCGATCGTGAATCGACAACTGCAATGCTCCTTACCCGCCGCTCTGCCGGCGGGTTTTTTGCAAGAGATCAAGGCAGCTTGCGGAGGGAGGGTGAGCAGGTACATTCCGAGAGGAAAGATTCGTTGCTAGCATGTGCGGTGAACGGGATGTCCGTTTTTTCAATCACCAGACGGTACGGACGATGGCCGAAGCCGATGCGAGAGCACCCAAGCCGCTGCCTGCCGACTCTCCCGTGCCAGCCAAACCCACGCGCGCCCAAAAGCGCGAACAGGCTCGCGCCGCCCGCCGTTCGCCCGTCTGCCTCAACTGTGGCGAACTGACCCCCGGCAACTACTGCATCCACTGCGGGCAACCCAACGAGACGTACCGAGTTTCGACCCGGAAGTTGGTCGCTGATTTTATCAACGACTATTTCACCGTCGATCTCAAATTTCCCAAAAGCGTTCTGCCGCTCTTGTTCAAACCCGGTTTTTTAACCAACGAATACATCGCAGGCCGTAGAGCACGCTACATCGCTCCCCTGCGCATGTATTTGTTTGTGAGCGTTCTTTATTTTGTGATTTTAGGGTTTTTCAGCAACACCCTTTTCGACAACTCAAATGATGTCACAGTGCAGACGGACACAGGGGCCGACACCCCTGCAAAGGTTCTGGATAATTCCAAAGCCACTCGGAAAATCGACAACGCGCTCAAACCGCCAAATCCAAAGCTTGCCCCCCCCGGTGCCGATCAAAAAGGCGTCAATGTTCGCATTGGCAACGACGGCAGCCTGCCGCTAGACATCAAGCCCGAGGATGTCGAGGTTGATACTGGAAACCCGGACCTCGATCGCTATCTAGTCAAACAAATTCGTGCCAAAGTTGAAGACTACCGAGCTCCCGGTGGACGGGACAGGCTTATTCGCGACATCGAAGACAATCTCCCGATCGCGGTATTTACCCTGTTGCCTGTGTTCGCTCTACTTCTAAAAGTCTTCTACTGGCGCAGCGGACGCTACTACGCCGAGCATTTGATCTTCTCACTCCACTTTCATGCCTTCATTTTCCTGGCCTTAAGTCTAGCCACGCTGGTAAACAGTAACCTGTTGTTGCCCTGGACACCATTCGCCCATCTTCTGTACCTGTTCATTGCGATGATGACGGTATACCGGCAGGGATGGCTGAAGACGCTGATCAAATGTTCACTGCTGGTGGCCGGTTACAGCATTGCCATCATTTTTTCGATCGTGCTGGCGGCGTTACTCACTTTTGTATTTTAATTAACGTGAGTTCGGGTTAAGCCAGGAGCAGCTCAGCATCCGCTGCCACCGAAGGCTTTTTCAGTTGGTGGCAGTAGGCGATCCGCCCACTCACCCAGTTCACCACAAAGGGCGTTGGGCTGCGATGTGACGGGTGTGCTCTATCTGCGCAATGTTCTTTAGCTGGTCATTGACTGCCTCCAGCAGGCCCCGCTTGCGCAACCACAGCTTATCGCTCAGCACCATCAACCGATTTTTCATCTTGCGGCGCAACTTGGTAATACGGTGGGGGGCCTGGCGGAGCGGCGCCAGGAGAACGCCGCCAGCCAGATTATCGGCGGCATCGAATTCGGCGGCCAGTGGCGGGTGATCCCCGAACTTGCCCTCTTGGGCACCGCCACCTGGACTCAGGGGGATACTACGCTCGACACCGGCGAAGTCGTACCTGCCGACCGCATTCCGCCATTTAACGGCATCGTTGGGATGCGCTACGAACCGCCGGCAGGCAAATTCTACGTCGAGCCGCTCTTGCGCTACGCAGGCGCCCAGAACCGTCTAGCTCCGAACAACCGCACCGACAACCGCATCAACCCGAACGGCACCCCCGGCTTTTTCGTCTTCGATGTGCGCGCGGGGATGTTGGTGAGCGAAAGCCTCTGGCTGCGGCTGGTCGCCCAGAACCTCACCAACAACAACTACCGCGAGCACGGCAGTTCCCTCGACGGGCTGGGGACGAACATTTTTTTCAACGTCGACTACCGCTATTGAGCAATGCCATGGTCCGGATCTTGATCGCCGAGGACGACGAGCGCATTGCGATCCCGCTTGCGGAAGATCTCACCCACCAGCACTACCTGGTGGACGTGGCGGCGGACGGCAAAGCCGCCTGGCACTACGCCAGCACCTACCACTACGATGTGCTTCTGCTCGATGTGATGCTGCCGGAGATCGATGGCTTCGCCCTATGCAGGCAACTGCGCGAGGCAGGTTACGAGCAACCCATCTTGATGCTCACCGCCCTCGATCGCACCACGGACCGGGTGGCCGGGCTCGACAGCGGTGCAGACGATTATCTGGTCAAACCCTTTAGCCTGGCGGAACTGGGGGCGAGGGTGCGGGCGCTGCTCCGACGCAGTGGTCCGACCCGGGGATTGGTGCTCAAAGCCGGACCCCTCAGCCTCGATCCGCTGATGCTGCAGGCCACCTACGGCGGCTTGCCTTTGCACCTGACCCCCAAGGAGTACCGGTTGCTCGAATGCCTGCTGCGCCACCCCGGCCAGATCTTCAGCCGTGAGATGCTCCTGGACCGGCTGTGGGAACCCGCCCATGCCGGCGGGGACGACGCCGTCAAAGCCCTGGTGCTGAGACTGAGGCGCAAATTGCAAGAAGCCGGAGCCCCGCAGGATTTGCTCAAGACGGTGCACGGCTTCGGCTACTGCTTCAATCGCTCCGCGATGGAATTCGAATGATTGAGCCGTCGCTTTTTACCCGCACACGCTTGAAGCTGCTGGCCGGTTTTCTGGGGGTGCTTGCGGCAATCTTGCTGCTCTTCTGCGCGGGGGTGGGGGGCTTTTTCCGCCTGGCACTCGCGCAACGCTTCGATCAGCAACTGGCCGCCTTCGCCCACGCCGCCCTCAGCACCATCGACATCGAGGAGGGCGAGTTCGACTTTCGCTCCGCCCCCCAGGTATCTTCCCAACCGCTGCCTACCGACACCGAGGTGCAGTGGTTCGACCCGGAAGGCCGCCTGCTGCGCGAGGTGGGCGCACTGCCGGGGATCGCTTCGCAGCTTGCCGAGCGGCCGACGACCGGCCGCTTCGAGAATTTGCCCGGCCCCTTGCGCGCCTGGGTGGAGCCGGTGCGCGCCCCCGGCGGCACCCTCGCGGGTTACCTGCGGGTAACCCGCTCTTTTGAAACGGTGGAAGGTCCCTTCGGGCAACTGCTCTGGGGTTTGGCGGCGGGTATCCCGGCGGTCTTGCTGGTGAGCGCGGCGGGCGGCTGGTGGCTCACGGGCCTGGTGATCCGACCGGTGGAGGACACCCTGCGCAGACTGGAACAGTTCGCCGCCGACGCCAGCTACGAGTTGCGCAATCCCCTGATGGCGATCCAGAGCAACTGTGCGGTCGCCCTCAAGTATCCCGAGCAGATACGCCCCGGCGACCGGCAAAAGTTTTTACGCATCGAGGACGCTGCCCGCCAACTGCTCACCCTTGTGCAGGAGTTGCTGATGCTGGCGCGTACCGGCGAGGGGATCGCAGCTCCCGAGCCGGTCGACTTGGCGCATCTGGCGCAGGAACTGGTGGCGGAGTACCGTCCGCGCGCCTGCGAATGCGATCTGCAATTGAACCTTGCGATCGAACCGTCGCCATCCTCCTGGCAAGTGTCGGGCAAGGCGGTCCAACTGCGCTGTCTGTGTGCCAATTTGATCGAAAATGCGGTCAAATTCACTCCCGAAGGGGGCCGCATCGACGTCCGCCTGTGCCGCGCGTCCAGAGAAGTCCTGGTGCAAGTCAGCGACACCGGTGTCGGCATCGCCCCGCCCGACCTGCCCCACGTCTTCGACCGCTTCTGGCGGGCGGACCGCTCGCGCCACCGCCAGGGCGGCAGCGGCCTGGGTCTGGCCATCGCCCGGGGCATCGCCGAGGCCCACGGCGGCACCCTCGAAGCCCGGAGCATCCCCGAGCACGGCAGCACCTTCACCGTGCGCCTACCCGCTGTCCATTAGAGGCCCCGGCCTCACAGCCACCAGGCGAGCGGATAAACCAGATATTCCACGTAATAAAGCTTCCAGATGAACTGATAAAAATCGGTCACTTCGACATTGTCCTTGAGTTCCACCCGGCCACGGCGATAGAAGAAAACCGCCAGCACCGCAGCATGAAAAGCGAACAAAAAGGCTACCCCGGCAGGTGAGAGAAACAAGGCGCTCAGGGCGCTGACCAGCAGGTAAGTCGCCACCAGCAGCCAGCAGGACAAGCCAAAGACAAAGCGCTTGCCGAGGCGCAGTGAAAAGGTAGTAATCGCAAAGCGTCGGTCCCCTTCCATATCGGGAATGTCCTTAAAGATGGCGATTACAAAGGTAAACAAGGTCACAAACAGGCTCAGGCACAAAATTGCCGGATCGAACCGGACGGGTTGGCCGGCTTCGTCCAGGAAATAGCCCCACAGCCCCAGATTGACGATCAGCCCGCGCACGGTGAAGATGCACAGCGAAGCGAACAGCGCAAAGCGCTTCAGTCGCAGGGGCGGCAGCGAGTAGGCGGTACCGATGAGGACGCTTGCCGCCACCGTGGCAAACAGGTACGGATTTTGCAGCAGGGCGATTCCGAGCGCTGTTACTCCGAGGACGCCCACCAGCACCGCCCCGGTGCGCGGCGAAATCTCGCCGCTCGCGATAGGCAGGTAGGGCTTGTTGATACGGTCAATCTCAACATCGGTAAGCTGGTTGAGGCCGACGATATAGACGTTGGCGCACAAACAGCTCACCTGGGCGACAAGCAGTGCTGCGAGCCCTTCAGGAGTAACAGCGCCCAGATGTGCCGAGGCGATCACGAAAATGCCGATCAGGCTCGCGGCGGTGCCGTAGATGGTGTGCGGGCGGGTGAATTTCCAGAAGGCTTGTAGCGTCGGCGGCATCCGATATCCAGCACCCGTACGGAGTGTACCCGCAACAAATTGTACCGCCCGGGTGCTTAAAGCCGATGGCGGGTATCCCGCCGTCGGCCACCGCAGGGTCGCTATTTAGGGCGCGTTGATCGCCTGGTGGATGCCGTCGATCAGCGTGTTGGTGCCGCTGATCATCGCACCGGCGCGCACCGCAGCCATGCCGATAGCGTCTACTCTGGCGGAGTGGGCGGCGTAGACAAAATTTTTGTATAGTTGGGCCGCTTCCTGAGGCGACAAATCCAACAGGCACACAAGGAGTGATGTCGGCGGCTGGCGCTTCGAGTCGTTCGGCCGCTGGATGTAGGCGCGCAACGCCTCCCGTTCATCCGCCGAGTCAGTATAGTGCGCCACGGACCGACCGATGCTGTCGCAGCGATGGGCATCGAAAACTGTTTCAACGGCACAGTTTCCCGCTCGCCGCGCCCGGGGTTCCGACATAGGGGGTGGCGTCGCTGGCACTTTCTGAGGCGCGCGGCCCATTCTGGTCGTTGTCGGGGTCGATGCGCGGGTTATCGATGCAAACCGGAACGCTGTCCGGTGGCTGCCCGTCGGTGCAGCGCACCACCAGCACCGCCACCAGGGCGAAGGCGGCAAAGATGGCCAAGATGCGGGGGGCCATGGCTATTTCTTTTCGAGCCGGACGCTGTACCACTGCAGGTACTCGCTGGGCGATGTCGGGTAGTCGCAGGCGGTATCGAGCAAAAATTTGACCTGGCGGGTCAGGGCTTCGCCTGCAAGACCTTCCGCCCGCCGGACGGCATCGGCCAGAACGGCCTGCAGTTCGGCTTCGGTAACGAACTGCTCCTCCTGGTCCGTGCGCAGCAGCACGTAGTACGCTTTGTCGTTATCCATCGGCGGTGGAAGGAACGCGTTTGCGCAATGCCCGCGCCCGCCGCTCGGCGGTGGCGTTGGCAGGTTGCAGGGTGAGCACCTGATCGTAGGCTTCGAGGGCCTGGACGGCCTGGCCCTTCATCTCCAGGGCGTGGCCCAAGTTGTTGAGGGCGGAGACGTAATCGGACTTGAAGCGGACGGCGTCTTTGTACTCGCGGATGGCCAGGTCGTACTGGCGCTGTTGGAAGTGGCAGAAGCCCAGGTTGTTGTGGGCCTCGGCAAATTCGGGGTTGGCCTGGAGCGCTTTTTTGAAGTTCTCGGTGGCGTCCATGTAGAGTCGCTTCTCCAGATAGGCGCAGCCCAGTTCGTAATAATCCTGGGCACCGGCCTGGCCGTCTTTGGTCTTGGGTTGGAGCTTGTTGATCACCCCTTCGACCCCGACGTTGCGGCGCACCTGCCGGAAGACCTGCCAGGCCAACCAGCCCAGCAGCACCGCCAGACCGAGCAAATAGAGAATGCGAAGATTGTCGTTCATGGCCCCGAAACGTCCGCCCCACACTGTTCAAGCTAACACAGCCCCGGAGGACGAGCCCGCGCGCCGAAGCTGGGGCACCATGGAAGTATGAAGTTGTGTATCCAAACGAGCCGATGATTCCGTTGCCAAGAGCGAGCCGCCCCGACGAGGGCGACGACGGGCTTTTCTACCAGCAGCCGCGGCTGGTGCAGCACATCGACCTGGGTTTTATCGCCAGCTTGCAGGAAGTCTTCCGGCAGTACCTGCCCGAGAACGCCACGATCCTGGACACGATGAGCAGTTGGGTTTCCCACCTGCCCGAGGATCTGAAGACGGCCAAGGTCGTCGGCCACGGCATGAACAGCGTCGAACTGGCGGCCAACCCGCGCCTGGACGAATTTTTTGTACAGAACCTCAACCAGAATCCGAAATTGCCCCTGGCGGACAGCACCTTCGACGCGGCGCTCAACACCGTCTCCATTCAGTACCTGGTGGACGCGCCGATCGTGCTGGCGGAGGTCAACCGGGTGCTCAAACCGGGCGGCGTAGTGATCATCAGCTTCTCCAACCGCATGTTCCCGACCAAGGCGGTGCACCGCTGGCAAAACAGCGAAGAGGAGGAGCGCGTCGATCTCGTCCAGCAATATCTGCTGGCTGCCGGGGGCTACACCGATCTGCGGGTGCACCGGAAGTTGCCCACGGGATTGACGTTCTTTTTCTCGCAGCAGCGCGATCCATTTTATTGCGTGACGGCGCGCAAGGCGGCAGCTGACATCCGGGGGTAGTAGCGGATTGGAGCGTTCATCGGCGATCATGGGTAACTGGTGCTCCCACGAATGGAGGTTGCGGTGAACGTTTCGAAAACTGAACAGGACATGCGCAAGGCAATCGAGGCGACGGCGGGCAACTTTGCCACCATCCGCACCGGCCGCGCGTCCACCTCCCTTCTCGACCGCATCAACGTCGAATATTACGGACAGCCGACGCCGCTGAAGACGCTAGCAACGATTACGACTCCGGACGCTTCGACGGTGATCATCCAGCCTTACGACCCGAGTTCAATCCGCCTGATCGAAAAGGCGATTCTCGAATCGGACTTGGGGCTGCCCCCCGGCAACGACGGTAAGGCTATCCGCCTCAACATTCCACCCCTGACCGCCGAGCGGCGCAAGGATCTCGTCAAGGTGCTGCGCAATCTGGCGGAGGAGGGCCGGGTGGCGGTGCGCAACATCCGCCGCCACGCCATCGACGAAGTGCGCAAAGAAGAAAAAGACGCCAAAATCTCCGAAGACGAATCGCGGCGGTTGCAAGACGAAGTCCAGAAGCTCACCGATAAGTCCATCCAGCAGATTGAAAAACTATTTGAGGCCAAAGAAAAAGAGATCACGACCGTCTGACGGGATGGTGCAAGGTGGATGGCCAGGCGAGTCATTGGGCTTACAGGTGGAATCGCGACGGGCAAGAGCACGGTGGGCCGACTGCTTGCCGGGCGGGGCATCCCGGTCATCGACGCCGACCTTCTGGCGCGCGAAGCGGTCGCCCCTGGCGGTACCGCCCTTGCCGCCATTGTTCACCGTTACGGCAGCGCGATGCTCACCGACGCCGGAGCGCTCAACCGTTCAGCCCTGGCACGCATCGTCTTTTCTGACCCGGACGAGCGCCGCTGGCTGGAAAGCCGCATCCATCCGTTCGTGCGCGCAGCCATGCAGGCGGCTATCGAGCGCACAGCGGGGACCATCTGCTTGATGATCCCGCTATTATTCGAGGCGGGCATGACCGACTTGGTCACCGAAATCTGGGTAGTGAGCTGCGAACCTGAGCAGCAACACGCGCGGCTCAAGAAGCGCGACGGGCCCAGCGACGAAGCGATTGCGGCGCGCATCGCCAGCCAGTGGCCACTTGCTGAAAAAGTGCGGCTTGCCGACGTGGTCATCGACAACAACGGCGAGCCGGCTCACCTGGAAAGGCAGGTAGCGTGCGCCCTGGCTCAAGCTTCAATCTGAACGGTCGCAGCCTGCCAGCGCCGAAAATCGCTTTCGAGCGATTTGCTGAGCCGGTCACGCAAGATCCACAGGAAACTTTCGAGAATCGTGCGAGCTGCCCCGCTCAAGACCGGTTCGGCCATCCAGGCTAGAAAGGGTGGCGTCGGGAAGCAAGCGGAAGCCTCGGCCCAACCGTGCATGGGGGTGCGCCCCGCCTGTATCACCTCGAGGGTGCGCAACTGGGCGCGAAAGTCGATTTTAAGGTGCTTGACCAGCCAGGGATGACCCATCAATTCGTAGGCAATCAGTTGCGCCCAGGCGCGCCCTTGGTCGTCGGCACCAATCTGCAACTCGGCAGTCGGTTCGATGGCAAGACCCATCCAAACCAGCGGGCGCACCTTCAGCCGGAAGCGATCGGGGCCGAGTTGCTCGATGCGCTCCGGGGGAAAGCCGCTGCGCAAAAGCCGCTGCGGATCGCTCACGTAGCGGCGGACCTCAGCGGGCGCAGCCGGCAGGGAGACATCGAGCATGGCCCGGGCCGAAGCCTGAATCGGGCTGGTCATCGCGGTTTCCACGGTGAGAAGTTGCCCATGCAGTCATCACTTCCAATCATACTTTGAAATGCTTAACAAAGGAGCCTCCCAGCGGCCGGGCGACGGAGCGCTATTGGTGAAGTGTACCCTGTGATACTGCCATTGCCAGGAGGGCTACAGTGGTGGGCGGTGCGTCGGGAGGTAGGGTGTGGCCGATCTATGGCAAGTGCAGGTGGAGACGGCCGCAGATGGGGCCGACGGTGAAGTCGAAGAAACGCTCTACTGGTATTTGACTGAACTGGGCCTCCCCCACGTCGAGCGGCAAATTCTCGGGGAGCGGCTGGTGCTGCGGGGGTACCTGAGCGGTGAAACGCCCGAGGGGGTGCTGCAGCGTTGGCGTGAAAACGTCGGCGAGCGGCTGAGCGAAAAGGCCGAAATCGGCTGGCGCGCAGCGGAGCGGCGCGACTGGCAGAAAACCTGGCGCGAGCATTGGCGGCCGATATTCGTAGGCGAACGCCTGGTCATCTGGCCGGTGTGGCTGCCGGATCCCCCCGGCGACCGGTTGGTGATTCCCCTTGATCCGGGCATGGCCTTCGGCACGGGTGAGCACGCCACCACCCGGCTGTGCCTGCGGGCGCTCGAATCTGTACCGGATCTGGGCATCTTTGCCGATGTCGGCTGCGGCTCCGGCGTGCTCACGGTGGCGGCCCTCAAGCTGGGGGCCGGGCGGGGTTGGGCGGTCGATACCGACGATCTGGCCGTCGCCTCCACCCGCAAGAATCTTGAAATCAACGGTTTGCAGGAGCGGGCTGCGGTGGCACACGGCAGCACCGAACAGTTGTCCGGGCCACTCGATGGGGTGGTGAGCAACATCCTGGCTGAGGTGATTTGCGATCTCGCCCCGGAATTTCGGCGGCTGGTGCGCTCTGGCGGTTGGGGCATCTTCAGCGGCCTGCTGCTTACCCAGGCTCCCCGCGTGGTCGAAGCCCTCGCCGGGCAGGGTTTTGCACTTTCTGAGACCCTCAATGAGGGCGACTGGGCCTGCCTGGTGGGCCGCTTCAGCGCGGATCGGTTTCGAAGCGCCGGTAGCTGAAGGCCGCGAGCAAAGGGTCTTCGCCGCCGCCGGTGAGCGCGCGGGTCACCAGTTGGGCGGTGATCGGTGCGAGCAGAACCCCGTTGCGGTGGTGACCGGTTGCAAGGTGCAGATTCGGCCACGGTCCCGGCCCGATCAGAGGCGCGGCGTCGGGGGTGGCCGGTCGAAAGCCCCACCACTGCTCCAGGAGCCGATGGGAAGCGAGCCCCGGGACCAGGGCGAGGGCAGCGGTAAGCAGACCGGCCATCCCCCCGGCGGTGTTGCCCGGCGCGAAACCGACCGTCTCCTGGGTGGCACCCACGACGATGCGGCCGTCCCGGCGCGGCACCAGGTATATGTTCTTGCTAAAGATAATGGCTTTCAACCAACCTGGTGCGCTTTCGAGGGCGAGCATCTGGCCTTTAAGCGGCTGGACGGGCAGTCCCCAGGCTCCCGACCAGGCCCCCTGGGCAAGCACGAAGGCGTCCGCCGCCACCGGACCGGCACTGGTGGCCACAGCGGCAAGGCCCGGATCGGCGGGGCCGGTGACTGTCACCCCCGCCCAAATTTCGGCCCCCATTCGCTCGACAGCTAGGTGCAGAGCGGTGAGTACCTTGCGGTTGTCGACGCAGGCTTCTTTTTCAAGCCACCAGCCGCCCGTCACATCGGGGGCAAGACCCGGCAGTGCGCTCGCCATCCGGGTGCTGTCCCACCACTGATGACCCTCGATTGGGGCAGCCGCGTCGGCGATGGCGGGCACTAGTGCGCCGCAAGGGGAGTAATCGATTCTCTGGCCGCTGAATTCTTCGAGGCGCGCTGCCCAGACGGGCCACAGTGCACGGCTTGCAAAAGCCAGTTCAGCAAGTGGAGTACCCGCCAATCCCTCGGCCGCCGGGGCGATCATTCCCGCAGCCGCCCAGCCCGCGGGCACGCTGCCGCGATCGAGCACGACGACTGCGGCTCCGGCGAGCCGCAGTTCCAGCGCCACCGCGAGGCCAATCAATCCGCCACCCAGGATACAGATTTTCACGCCACGGCCTGACAACACAGGTGGGTACCCTGTTATTCTGTTCCAGGTAAAGGTGCCGCGTCACCGTCCGAGCGTCCAAAAGGGTGAGGAACGCCATGGAAACTTCGCACATGCTGAGTCCGGACATCGATATCGTCGCTTCCACCGTGCTCCGGCCCTGGGGTTCGTTCACGGTCCTGGGCGAAGGCAACGGCTACAAAGTCAAGCGCATCGAGGTCAAACCCGGTCACCGCCTGAGCCTGCAGATGCACCACCACCGATCCGAGCACTGGGTCGTCGTCTCCGGCACCGCCCGCGTCGTCTGCAACGACCGCATCGAACTGATCCACGCCAACCAGTCGACCTACGTGCCTCCCTGTGCCACCCACCGGCTCGAAAACCCCGGCATTATCCCACTGGTGATTATCGAAGTCCAAAACGGTCAGTACCTCGGTGAGGACGACATCATCCGCTTCGAGGACGACTACAAGCGTATCGAGCCGCGCTCTTGATCCCAAAAATCTTGTTAAAGAAGTCCATCGGCGGCTGAGCCTGACCTACAGTGTTGGGTAAGATACCTCCTAACTGCGTCCTCATGCCCCCGCTACTATTCAGCAGCAGGGGCTCTTTATTGGGAGTGTAAAATCGGAGGGCCGAGTTCAGTTTTAACGGAGATCCCATGCCCAAGGTGCTTGTCAGTGACGCGATCGACCAGGCTGGTATCGAAATTCTCACCCAGGTCGCTCAAGTAACTTACGAGCCGGATCTCAGCCCGGCGACGTTGCTTGAGACCATTCCCCAGTACGACGCTTTGATGATCCGCTCGGGCACCAAGGTGACCGCCCCGGTGATCGAGGCGGCCCAGCGCCTGCGGATCATTGGCCGCGCCGGGGTGGGTGTCGACAATGTCGATCTGCAGGCTGCTACCCGCAAGGGGATCGTCGTGGTCAACTCCCCCGAGGGCAACACGATCGCCGCCGCCGAGCACGCCATCGCCCTGATGATGAGCCTGTCGCGCCACGTAGGTGAAGCGAACGCCTCGCTGAAGGCGGGCCAGTGGAAGCGCTCGCAATTTATCGGCGTCGAAGTCTACAAAAAGACGATTGGCGTGGTCGGCCTCGGCCGCATCGGCTCCCATGTGACGCGGGTGGCGCGCGCTCTCGGCATGCAGATCGTCGCCTTTGATCCGTATATTTCCGCTGAGCGCGCCCAGCAGTTAGGGGCGCGCCTGGTGGATCTCGAACAACTGTTTCACGAGGCCGACTACATCACGCTGCATGTGCCGCGTACGCCGGAGACCACCCACCTCATCAACGAGAAGACCCTTGCCTCGATGAAGCCCACGGCCCGGATCATCAACTGCGCCCGCGGCGGCCTCATCGACGAGCAGGCACTCTACATTGCCCTCAAGGAGGGCCGCATCGCCGGAGCTGCCCTCGATGTCTTCGAGAATGAACCTTTGGGCGAATCACCCCTGTGCGCCCTTGGGCGCGAGGTGATCCTCACGCCCCACCTGGGCGCTTCGACCGAAGAGGCCCAGACCAACGTCGCCATCGACGTGGCTGAGCAGATTCGCGATGTGCTTCTGGGTCTTCCGGCCCGCACGGCGGTCAACATTCCGGGTCTGCGCGCCGAGGTGCTGCAGGAACTGAAGCCCTATCTGGAACTGGCCGAGACCCTGGGTAACCTGGTGGGTCAACTGGCCGGTGGCCGGGTGGACGCCCTCGACATTCGCCTGCAGGGCATTCTCGCCGCCAAAGACGCCCAACCCATCGTCGTGGCCGCCCTCAAGGGGCTGCTCACCCCGGCCCTGCGCGAGCGGGTCAACTTCGTCAACGCGCTATTGGAGGCCAAGGAGCGGGGCATTCGGGTCACTGAGACGCGCGATTCAGCTTTCGCCGATTACGCAGGCTCGATCCGCCTGGAGGCGCGCGGCCCGGAGGGCGAGCGTTCGGTGACCGGCGCACTGCTGGCCGGGGACGAACTGCGCATCACCAACATCGACGAATTTCCGATCAGCGTCGCCCCGAGCCGCCACATGCTTATCACCCTACACCGCGACATGCCGGGGATCATCGGCAAGGTCGGCTCGTTTCTCGGTTCCTACAACGTCAACATCGCCGGGATGCAGGTGGGCCGCAAATTGGTGCGCGGCGACGCGGTAATGATGGTCTCCCTGGATGACCCGCTGCCGGAGGGACTGTTGGGAGAAATCGAGTCGGTCCCCGGGATTCGCAAGGCATACACGGTCAATCTCTAGGGGTTTGGCTCCCAGGGGTTCACCAAAGGAAGATCGACACCTCGAAAGTCGTCAATGTTGCGCGTCGCCAGCACTAAACCATGCTGGATTGCTGTTGCTGCAATTTGCAGGTCGGCGGCTGAACGTGGACGACCCATCCGGTCGCTTTGAGCCATAAACTGTCCCCAGAGTGTCGCAGTCGTTCGGTCGAAAGGCAGTATCCGACCGGAAAACTGTATCGGCAACTGCTCCAGCCACGCCAGCAGAGTGTTTCGCTTTTTGCCTGCATCCAGCCGGTATACCCCGCGCGTCAGTTCACCAAAAGTAGTCGCTGCGAGGAATAGCTCAAGCGGATTTTGCGAAGCCAGCCAATGGGTGACCAGCGGTTCCGGGCCAAGGCGCACCAACTCGCTTACAACATTCGTGTCCAGCAAGTATCGCCCTTCCTTCACAATTCGACAGGCCGCCCAGGCGAACGATCTCGGTCGAATTCGAGTTCTTCTCCTACCAGCGGCGATGCACGGAAAAAAGCGAGCAGCTCTTCTCCGGTCTGTGCCGGCAGCATTCCGAGCACCGAGCGTACTTGCCGACGCACGTGTTCACCTGTTTCGCCCCCAGTCCGCAGCACCTCGGCCAGGCGGCGAACGAGGGCAGCGTCGCCTGTAGGGACTGTCACTTCAACTCGCTTCAGTCCTGAGGCAGCTAGTCGTCGTCGGTACCCCCGGACACGAGTAGACGTACTCACCATAAAGTTCCTCAAGGCAGTCCTGTGTTGCCGGTAACACTACGGTAACCTACGGGAGTCTTAAAGCTACACTCCTGCGCCGCTCCAAGGCGGCTTGACATGCAACCGTGAAAGTGAACCGCCTAGAATGTGAGTCTTCCAGCCGACCACACCGAGAGGAAGACCATGAAGAAAAGTCGGTTCACCACCGAGCAGATGATGGTGCTCCGCACCGCTTTGCGAACGCCATCCTCAACGAAGGACAGGCCGGAGCCACGGTGACGGAATTGTGCCGTAGGCACGGTATCAGCGAACAGACCGACTATCGCTGGAAGGCCAAGTACGGCGGGATGGAACTCTCCGAGGCTCAACGCCTGAAGGACCTCGAAGATGAAAACCGCAAACTCAAGCAGCTCGTCGCCAATCAGGCCCTGGATATCCATGCCCTGGGGGCGGTGCTGTCAAAAAAATTCTGACCCCAGCGGTCAAGCGTCAGGCCGCCGCCTTTGTGCAGACTGACCTGCAGATGGCACAAAGGCGTGCCTGTCGGAGTCAAGGGGTTGCACCGCTCCACCGCCCGTCTGCTCAGCCGTCGTCGCGAGGATCCGGCCTTGCTTGCCCGCCTCAAGCAGTTGGCGAGCGAGCGCCCGCGCTTGGGCTATCGAAGGCTGACGGCTCTATTGCGGCGCGAAGGTACACTCGTCAATGCCAAGAAGGTCTATCGGCTGTGCATCAAGGCGGGCCTGCTGGTGCGCCCAAAAAGACGCAAGCCCCGCACCCGGCCGTCCTCTCGGCCGGAGGTGCCCGCCTTGGAACGTCCCAATCGGCTATGGAGCCTGGATTTCGCCCTTGGCTGCCCTGGCCGATGGACGCAAAGTGCGGACCTGGACAATCGTGGGGGCCGTTGGGTCAACGGCCCTGGACGTCTACAGCCGGGAGTGCCCGCACATCGAGGTGGACACCTCCCTGCCGGGGGTCCGCGTCGTGCGGGTGCTCGAAATGCTGGCTGCCCGGCGGCAGTTGCCCGAGCGCCGGTTGGTGGACAACGGGCCGGAGTGCGTCTGCCGGACGCTTGCCGAGTGGGCCGAGCGGCGCGGGGTGCTCCTCGCCTTCACCCGTCCGGGCAAGCCGACGGACAAGCCGCACATCGAGAGCACGGGCGGCCGATTTCGGGATGAATGCCTCAACGCGCACTACTTCTTGAGCGTGCTGGACGCGAGGCGGATCATCGAGGCTTGGCGGCTCGATTATAACCACCATCGTCCGCACAGCGCTCTGGGAGGGGCAAGCCCGATGGAGTTCTTGCAACAGGTTGCTGCCATTGCGGCTGCGCTGTCTCCGCAACGGCATCACCCTGTACGATGAGGAAAACCAGGCTGGAAACTCACTTTTTCAGCCGCTCACTGTTCGGGGCCAGGTCAGCCCGATGGACGCGGGCGCTACGCAGGCGGGTCGGCTTCGCTCAAGGCGCGCAGGCCGCGCGCAGTAATGTTGCGCACGACCACGTCTTCGATAAAGTGCCGGCCGGTTTTGCTCTCGCGGCTGGGGGGAAAGGACAGTTCGATAAATCCGACGTCCGCCAGAAACAACAGTCGCTCCGCCCGGACCTGAAAACCGGCCAGATCCCCGCCCTGGGGGCTGTAGATCGTCGGGCGCTTTTGTTGCTGGATGGACTTGAGCAGGTCGATCGTCATCTCGTCAAGGGCAATCATCTATTTTTCCCAACCTTTGGTGATGCAGGAGTGACCATTTAAGCAGTATATGCGTAGACATCTTTTTTGCGGTCGCGCTCAGGCGAACGGAGCGGCCAGCAAGATCAGGCGAGGAGCGCGATCGGTCGGCGGGTTGGCCCGGTAGTCGCCGTGGCGATCCAGCAGATAAAATCCGCACCCTTCCAATTCCGCTTCGATCCGCGAAGCCCCGAGCCGTTGCAGCGTGAGCCTCTGGACCAACGTCACCGCTTGAGATCGCCAGGTATAGCGGATGCGGATCTGCTCGGCCTCGGCGGCAACCGCCGTGGACTTGTGGAATACCGCTCCGGTCTGCGGGTCGACCACCGTCCGTTCACCCGGCAACTCGCCCGTGGCGAGCGCAGCGGCAGGATTGATCAGATCGAGCACCAACAGACCGTCCGCACGCAGATGGCGGCGGCAGCAGACCAGACAGGCGCGGCGATCCGCCTCGCTTTGCAAGAACCCCAGAGCGGAGAAGGCGACGACGATGTTGGCGAACGTCTCCTCCAATGCGAAGTTGCGCATATCGCCGACTTTCCAGCAGGCATTGTGAGTACGCCGGGTGCGGGCGAGGCGGATCATCGCCTCTGAGCGATCGATCCCCACCACCCGCCGACCATCCGCCGTCAAGCGCACAGCGAGCCTGCCGCTGCCGCAGGCCAGTTCCAGCACCGGACCGGGGGCCAGGCGCTCGGTATAGTAGGCCACATCGCCGTCAAAAGCGTCGTACTCCGCGTCGTAGAGGCGGGCGAGCAGATCGTCTTCGTAGTCGGTGCGCTCGATAATCTCCTCAGCCATGGGCAGGAACCTGTGGGGTCGGTTAGGTTATCACTATTTCAGTTCAGCATCGAGTGCAGGCGATGAAACGAGCGGCAATCGGCACAGCCCTGCTGCTGCTGTCGGCGGGAAACCTCCCTGCCCGGGCAGCGGAGGTGACGGTGCCCCTGGGGGCGCGGGCCGACAAAATTGAGGTGGTCTACACCAGGCAGGGGCCCATGGCCCTGGTGGGGCTGCTCGACGAAGAAGCCCTGGCGGTCGTGGACCTGACCAGCAAGCAGATCAAAAGCCGCACACCTTTGGGCATCCGGCCTCTGGTGGTACGCCGCGTCGGTTCCACCAATGTGGCGGCGGTGGGCGGCCCGGCCAGCGGCAACCTGGTGCTGGTGGACTTCGAGAAGCAGGAGGTTGTCCGCCAGGTCGACCTGGGGTCGGGCATTTTTGATATCGCCGTGGACGCGGAGCGGGGTCGCATCGTGGTTACCCACCCGGCGGCGGACCGCATTTCGGTGGTCAACCCCGCCACGGGTCAGGTGCGCATCTTTCCGATGCCGGGGCCGCCCCTGGCCGCCGCCATCCAGTCGGCCAACGGCAATTTGCTGGTCACCCTGGGCGGGAGCGACCCGCTAGGGTTGGTGATTGTCAATCTGGCCAACGGCGAACTGCTCGCCCGCCTCAGAAGCGGCGCCACCCCCGAGGATATGGTGCTCGACCTGGTCCACCAGCAGGCGGTAGTGCTCAACTCCGGCAGCAATGACCTGACGCTGGTGCCCCTGAGCGCCACGGCCCGCACCGTGCGCACCGTCGGCCTCGACTGGCGGCCGAGCCGGCTGGTGCTCTCCCGAGACGGCCGCTACGCCTATGTGACCAGCGGCGAGAGCGACCGGCTGCAGATTGTCGATCTTGAAGCGGGCCAGATTGTCAAAAGCCGTCCCCTCGGGCGCCTGCCCACCGGTATCGTCCTGTTGGAGGACGACTCGCTGCTGGTGGCTGAGGCGGGCACCCAGGCTCTGCGCCGCATCACCCCCGAGTCCTTTGCGGTGAGCGAACTGCCCCCGTTGCAGCCAGGTTCGGTAGCCGGGGTGATCACCGACGTGGCTGGTAAGCCGATTACCAAAGGCGTGCTCAAAGTCGAAGGGCGCACGGTGCCGATCTTGCCCGACGGCTCGTTTCTCATCTCGAAGCTGCCCGCCGGTAAGCACCTGGTCGATGTGCAGGTGCCGGGTTTTCCAGCGTTTTCCGCGCGCCTGCAGGCGCGCGAGGGCTACGTGGTCACCGATGAAATTCGCCTGCCGCCGCGCTCGCAGGCCGAAAAAGCGGACGGCATCGGCTTTATCGCCGATGTACCCCAGTACTCGGAACTGCTCGCCCGCACCCTGGTGGAGCGGCTGGCGGGCAAAGAAAAAACACGCAAGGTGATCTTGCTCAACGGACCACTCGGTCCGCATCCGGAGTTCGTGCAACTGGCCCCCACGGTGCGCGATCTCAACTTGCTCGATCGCGACAACCGCTACACCGACGATCTGGAGAAACTGCAGACGATCGGCCGCAGCCTCGGTCTGCGCTATATCGTCGTCACCCAGGTCCAGTTCACCCGCGGCTACAACACCCAGGGCGATCCGATCATCAATACGCTGCTGCGCTTTTTTGTGCCGGTGTCGCTGCCCAATTTCAGCCCCAACCAGTTGCGCTCCCAGGCGGTGGCTGTCGTTGTCGACCTGCAGAAGGTACGATCAGGAGATAAAGCGATGCTGTTTAAGGCCGAAGATCGCGACGATACGGGCGGGCCGCCCCTGTTCGAAGAAGCGGCCGATGGGCTTTTCCGCCTGGAGGTCAAGCGCATGGCCGAGCAGATCGACAACCAGTGGAAAGAAAAAAGTCCGTTTATCAGCTAGGAGAACGCTGTGAGCAAAAACCAGTTCAGCATTGCCGAATTTACCGCCCGGGTGGAGCGGGTGGCAGGCCGGGTCGACCCGGTGCTGCGCGTCTCCCAGGCGGGTCCGGACATGGTACTGGTCACCTACCCGGGTCTTAGCAAACACGTCTGGGTCAAAGCCGCCGACGAAGGCGAAAAATTCGTCGTCCTCAAGACCCGCACCGACGCTCCCCGCCCCGCCCACATGGGTGAAATCGGCGCGGTAGGCGAAGGATTTCTAGCTGAGATCCTGGGCAACTACGTTGCCGAAGTCGGCAACCCCAGTCTCTAGGCACCCTTGATTTCTCCGTATTCGGCCTGGCCATGAACACCGTCAACTACCTGCGCATCTCCCTGGTGGACCGCTGCAACTTTCGCTGCAGCTACTGCATGCCCACGGGCGAAGCGATAACCTACCTGCACCGCTCGGAAATTTTGAGCTACGAGGAGCTGCTGTTTCTGGTGGGCGAAGTCTTTTTGCCCCTGGGGATCGACCGCTTTCGTCTCACCGGCGGCGAGCCGCTGCTCAGGCGGGGGGTAGTGGGCTTCGTGCGCGCCCTGGTGGGATTGCCGGGGGTGGCGGACGTGTCGCTGAGCACCAACGCCTATCTGCTCGAAGAACTGGCGGAGGACCTGTACGCCGCCGGTCTGAGGCGGGTGAATATTTCACTGGACTCCCTCGACCCGGGGGTATTCGCGCGCATCACCGGTCGCGACCACTGGCACAAAGTCTGGGCAGGCATCCAGGTGGCACACCGGGTGGGTTTCGACCCGCTCAAGCTCAATATCGTAGTCCTGCCCGGGATCAACGAACAGGAAGTGCCGGCTCTGGCCGCCCTCACCCTCGATCGGCTGTGGCACGTGCGCTTCATCGAATTCATGCCGATTGGCAACACCGGTTACTTTGAGCAGGCAGGCTGGGTGGATTCCGAGGCGCTGCGCCGCCGCATCCGCGAACGCTTCGGCCTGGCGGAAGGCACCTGCTATGGCAACGGTCCGGCCGATGTGTTTCAGATTCCGGGGGCCAAAGGCACCGTCGGCTTTATCTCCCAGATGTCCGAGTGCTTTTGCAGCCGCTGCAACCGGGTGCGGCTGGCGGCCGACGGTTTTTTGCGGCCCTGCCTGCTCAACGAAGCCGATCAAATCGACCTCAAGACGCCCTTGCGCGCCGGGGCGGGCGCCGCTCAACTGCGCGAGCTGGTAAGTGAACTGCTGCTTCGCAAACCCGAAATCAACTTTCGCGAGCGCGACCGGGGGACCACCGGCTCCTATGGCCGCACTATGTCTCAAATTGGTGGTTAATACCTATTGCCCATAGCGCTGGCGCCCGCTGCCGGGGTTCTGAGCTGTTCGCCACCACCGCCGGGTGGCGACGGGCTGCTATGGGCCGCAGGCAACGGACAGAGGGTGTATGATTGCCGTACCTCCCGAACTTTTCTGTTATAATTCATTAACATTTTTCGGTTTTCCGAACGGTCCATTCCAGTTCGATTGAGTCTTGATGCAGATGACGCAGGGTTTTGCACTTACAACCCCACTGTTTTACGTCAATGCTTTGCCCCACATCGGCAGTGCCTACCCGACGCTGGCAGCGGACGCGGTGGCGCGCTATCACCGTTTGCGGGGCCGCTCCGTGCGTTTTGTGACCGGCACCGACGAGTACGGGCTTAAGATTGAGCGGCAGGCGGCGGAGCGCAACTTGACCCCTCGCGAGCACTGTAACGAGATTGCCGCCGGGTTCGAGAAACTCTGGCAGGCGCTGTCAATCGATTACGACCGCTTCATCCGCACCACCGATCCGCGCCACGCCGCGATCGTGCGCGAATTTTTCGAGCGCTGCTGGCAGACGGGCGACATTTACAAAGGTCGCTACACGGGCCTGTACTGCGTCGATTGCGAAGAGTTCAAAAAAAAACCCGACGAGGACTACTTCGTCGAAAACGGCGAGCCTCGTTGCAAGATTCACCTCAAGCCATTGCGCGAGCAGGACGAAGAGAACTATATTTTTGCGCTCTCGCGCTACCAGCAAAAACTGGAGCAATACTTCGACGAACATCCCGAATTTGTGCAGCCCGATTTTCGTGCCCACGAGGTGCGCAATTTCATTGCCGGGGGACTCGAAGACTTTTCGATCTCGCGGGCCAATGTCTCGTGGGGGCTGCCGATTCCCGTCGATCCCAGCCAGACGATTTATGTCTGGTTCAACGCGCTACTGGGCTATGTGACGGCCCTGCTCGAACCCGACGACGAACCCACCTTAGAAAACGCCCTCGCGCGCTGGTGGCCCATCGATCTGCACATTGTCGGCAAGGACATTTTGCGCTTTCACGCCGTCTACTGGCCGGCGATGCTGATGTCGGCGGGGTTGCCGCTGCCGGGGATGATCTTCGGCCACGGGTTTTTGACGCGCGACGGCCGCAAGATGGGCAAGGCCCTTGGCAACGTCATCGACCCAGGTACGCTCGTTGAACAGTATGGTTCCGATGCGGTACGTTACTATTTTCTCAAAGCGATCGAATTTGGACGCGACAATGACTTTAACGAAACCCGTTTTCGCGAGATTCTTAACGCAGATCTGGCCAATGATCTGGGCAATTTGCTAAATCGAACTGGTAACATGGTTGTCAAGTATTGCGGTGGTGTTGTCCCTTCCGTTGCGATCGATCCCACCGACACCCTGCGGGACAAGGCCACTGGCCTTGCGCAGGTGTGCGCCGAGCATTGGGAGGCGCTACGGTTTTCCGAGGCTAGCGAGTTGGCGCTGGCCTTGGTGCGGGCGGGCAACCGCTACCTCGATGCGCGCGCGCCCTGGTCGCTGTACAAAAAAGGCGAGCAGGCGCAGGTTGAACAGGTACTCTACGCGGTTCTCGAATCGGTGCGCATCGCAGCGGTGCTGCTGTCGCCGCTGATTCCGGGGTTGGCCGCCGAGATCTACCGGCAACTGGGATTCTCCATCCAGGCTTGGGAGGATCGCAGTTGGGACGATGCCTTGTGGGGCGGTTTGCCGGGGGGGCAGCCGCTCTGTTTGGGGTCGCCTCTATTTCCCCGCCTGGAATAAGGTTTACTTATCTCCGACGAGGTTGACTTATTTATGACCGCTTCTTCAGAGACCGAAGGACTACTAGCCCGAGAGCAGGCGATGATGCGCGGGCGGGTGGCCATCTTCATCGATGGCTCGAACCTCTTTTACGCTGCGCTGCAGTTGGGGATCGAGATCGATTACACCAAGCTGCTGAATCGTCTGACCAGCGGTTCGCGCCTGCTGCGTTCATTTTTCTACACCGGCGTCGATCGGGCCAACGAAAAGCAGCAGGGCTTTTTGCTGTGGATGCGCCGCAACGGCTACCGGGTGATCACCAAGGACTTGGTGCAGTTGCCCGACGGTTCCAAAAAGGCCAACCTCGACGTCGAAATTGCCGTCGACATGCTCTCGCTGGCGGGTTCCTACGACACGGCGATCCTCGTCTCGGGCGACGGCGACCTGGCCTATGCCGTCAATGCCGCCTCCTACAAGGGAGTGCGCGTCGAGGTGGTAAGCCTGCGCTCGATGACCAGCGACTACCTCATCAACGTCGCCGATCGCTACATCGACTTGGAGCAGATCAAAGAGGACATCCAGAAGGCCCCCCGCCAGAACGGCTATGCCTACCGGCCGCTGCCGACGAGCCACACCGCCAACGGCTTCCACCACGGTACCAACGGCTCCAACGGCGCCCACAGTCTCGTCGTCAACACCGTCGAGGACGAAGCGAGATAGTCCCTTGACGGGCACGCTCTACCTGGTGGCGACACCGATCGGCAACCTCGAAGACATCACCCTGCGGGCGCTACGCGTCCTCAAAGCGTGCGACCGGATCGCCTGCGAGGACACGCGCCACTCGCGCAAACTGCTCGCCCACTTCGAGATCTCCAGGCCGATGGTGAGTTTCCACGCCCACAACGCCCACGCTCGCACGGGCGAACTGGTGGCCGCCCTTCAAGAGGGCCGGGACATCGCTCTAATCACCGACGCGGGCATGCCCGGCGTGAGCGATCCTGGCGCCGAACTGGTGGCCGCCTGCCGGGCTGAGAATCTGCCGGTCAGCGTCATTCCTGGCCCGAGCGCCCTGACCGCTGCGCTGGCCCTGGCAGGCTTTTCCGAGCCCCGCTTCGTTTTTGAAGGCTTTTTGCCTACCACCGGTCGCCGCCGCGCCCGCCTGGTGGCCCTGGCGCGCGAGGAGCGTCCGGTGGTGCTGTTCGAGGCCCCCCACCGCCTGCTGCGCACCCTGGCGGATCTGAGCACCCACCTGGGGGCGGAGCGGCCCATCGTCATCTGCCGCGAACTGACCAAAATTCACGAGCAAATCTGGCGGGGTAGCCTTTCAGAGGCGATTGCTTACTTTGAATCCACCCCACCCCGGGGCGAATTTACCCTGGTCATCGAAGGTACCCCCCCTCAGCCGCCCGAGCCGCCCACCCGGGAGCAGTTGCAGACGAGTCTAGAGGCGATGCTTGCCTCCGGCCTCTCGCGCTCGGAGGCAAGCCGTCAACTGGCCGCCCAGACCGGCCTGCCGCGCAAAGAGATCTACCGGCTGTCGCTCACCCTCGAAGCGGATGGCAGATCCCAATAGAAGTCTGTTAGGATGGGCAAGTTCGACGCGGGGTAGAGCAGTCTGGTAGCTCGTCGGGCTCATAACCCGAAGGTCACTGGTTCAAATCCAGTCCCCGCAACCATATCAAGTGAAGCGTCGGCAGGTTTTTCTTCCGGCGCTTTTGCTTTTTTGCAGAGGATGATTAAAGCCGCAAGATCCCTTGAGCTTGGCAATAAGCCCGAAAATTGATGCCCTCCCCATCGTCCTCGATTGCAGGTCCAGCCTCCGATGCTTACAAGCCGCTACAACTAAAATAGTGCGCAGGCTGCCGCCCGCCGGACAACCTGGCCCTTTATTTCAAGCTCTCTATGAGATCCATCCCAATGACTATCGCCCCGCTCAGTTGGGCAGAACTGGAAGCGCTCACAGATTTTCAATTGGATACCGTGAATGGGCCGACCAACGCCCAGGCCCGTCTACGCCTGTTTGGCCTCACCGAATCCGCTGTGCGAGTTACCCTTTACCGCGACAATCACGCCTGGTGCCCCTACTGCCAGAAGGTCTGGCTGTGGCTTGAAGAAAAACAGCTCCCCTACCGCATCGAAAAAGTGACGATGTTCTGCTACGGGCAGAAGGAGAGCTGGTACAAGCGCAAGGTGCCCTCCGGCATGCTGCCGGCTATCGAATTGGCCGGCCGGGTGATCACAGAAAGCGACGACATCTTGATTGCCCTCGAACGGGCCTTCGGTCCATTGGGAGCGGGCATGGAAGACCCCACGGTGCTCCCCCTGCGGCGGCTGGAGCGGCTTTTATTTAGGGCCTGGTGCACCTGGCTTTGCTATCCGGCCGGTTCGTCTGGCGAGGAGCAGCGCAATCGCGACCAGTTCAAAGCCGTGGTCGCTGCGGTCGAAGATGCCCTCGTTCGCACCTCGGGGCCTTATTTTCTAGAGCAGTTCGGCACCGCCGATGTGATCTTCACGCCCTACGTCGAACGGATGAACGCCAGCCTCTACTACTACAAGGGCTACTCCCTGCGCGAAGAAAATCCCCACCTGGCTGCCTGGTTTGCAGCGATGGAAAGCCGACCCGCCTACCGCGGCACCCAGAGCGACTTCCACACCCATGTCCACGACTTGCCGCCCCAAATGGGAGGCTGCTGGGAAAACGGCGAGCCCCAGATGCAACGCAATAAAGCACGGGTAGATTGTGGTCCTTGGGCCGGACTGCCCGATGTGGCTTACCCCGAGCCCGAAAACTCGCGCGCGGAAGCTCTTCAGCGGGTGCTCAAGCACCGCACCAACATCATTCGAGTCAACCCCGCCGATCGCCGATTGTTCGACGAAGCGCTGCGCTGTGCCCTGACCCACCTGATCACCGGCCAAGCCTGCACACCGCCGCCGGGCTCCGACCCGGCCCTGCGATATTTGCGCGACCGGATAAACGTGCCCCGTGACATGTCTATCTACGCGGCCAAACGGTTGCGCGAATCCCTGGAGCAAACCGCCGCTTTGGTGGGCGATGGCCAGGGTCCCCCTCTACCTGTCCAGCATCGGCGCGACCAGGACCCGGCGAATTTTGCCGGCGTTTGAGGTGAGGCGCTCCACACCTACACCGAGGCCATCGACTTGTGGACCGGAAATCGATTAGCCTCAGCGCAGTTGAAGTGCCTTTCCTGCTTTGTGCATAGTTTGCTCTGCGGGCGCACTGCGATGATGAAGATGTCGGCCGGAGCAAAGAAGGTACGCGATGTTTGTGCTGCTGTCGATCCTGGTGCTGGGACTGCTCATCGTGGTGCACGAGCTGGGCCATTTTCTGGCGGCCCGCTGGCAACATATCCGGGTAAGCCGCTTCTCGATCGGCTTTGGGCCGGTGGTTGCCCGCTACCAGGGGCCGGAGGTGGAGTACGCCCTGCGCGCCTTGCCCCTGGGCGGCTATGTCGGCTTTCCCGACGACGACCCGGATAGCGGTATACCCAAAGACGATCCGAATTTGCTCAAGAATCGACCGATTCTCGATAGAACGATCGTTCTGCTTGCCGGGGTGACGGCGAACTTTGTCTTCGGCTATCTGGTGCTGTTGGCGCTGGTGGTGCTGGGGGGCGTTCCTGAGACCCAGGTGCAGCCCGGCGCCCTCATCCAGCAGGTGACGGCCGGTCAGGCGGCCGAGCGCGCGGGGCTCGAAGCGGGCGATGTTGTCCTCGAAGCGGCAGGGCGGCCCATCGGCAGTGGCGATGGGGCGCTGGCCCAACTGAGCCGGGTGTTTCAGGCCAATCCCGACAAGCCCGTCAATCTGGTAATCCGGCGCGGCGAGCAGCGGCGGCCCGTGGCCCTCACCCCAAGTACCCAGGGCAAAGTCGGCGTTTCGCTCTCTCCCAACGGCACTGTGACGCGCCGGGCACCCCGGGATATCGCCGAAGTTTTCACCAGCAGCGCCACCGCCTACGGCCGCATCGCCGTAGCGACTTTGAACGGCTTCGGCCAGCTTTTTACCGGCCGGGCGGGAATCGACCAACTTACCGGACCGGTGGGAATCGTCGCCGTCACCGCCCAGGCCGCCCAGAGCGACTGGCTCAACTTGTTCTACGTGGCGGCGTTGATTTCCTTTAACCTCGCGGTGCTGAACCTGCTGCCCCTGCCGGCCCTCGACGGCGGACAACTGGTGTTCGTCATTGCCGAGGCGCTGCGGGGCAAACCCGTCCCCGACAAGATACAAAACTACGTCAACCAGGCGGGCATGCTGGTGCTGCTTGGATTGGGCATACTATTGATCTTTCGGGACACCTTCAATCTGCTTCAGTGAGTGTCCTGCCGCCTGCGGCCCGCCGTTACCGGCTGGGCAGCGGTGTGGTGTCGTCCCCCCAAATTTTTTGCTCGCTAAAGCCCAGTTCTTCAAAATCAGCTGCCCGCAGGTGGGCTTCGCCGGCACAGAAAAATTCGTCCAGTTGCGGCGATTTGACCGATGTGCCCGCGAGCATCGCGTGCGCTTGACCGCGGTGGTGGATCTGGTGCTGAAAAAGATGGGCGAGCACCCGTACCAGCGGTTCAGTCTGGATGCCGAAGGAGCGCGCCAGGTGTACCGGCAGGGCAAGCAGCGGTTCTGTGAGCGACTCGCAAAGGGCGATCAGGCGCCGGTCCGCCCCAAGTTGCGCCTGCCAAAGCGGCCCGCACGCCTCGAAAGGCTCCTCGGGATCAAAAAAATGCAAGGCTTCCGGGTTGGGCGGTTCGCCCTGCACGCTGCGCTCTGTAGCATCGAGGTAGTACCAGTCGACTGTAACGCTATGGTTGAGCGTCGCTTTGATAGATGGAAAAAACCCGGTTCTCGCTGTGGCAAAATCGGTCTGACTAAGCTGAGCGCAGGCTTTGAGCAAGCGGTGGTTGGACCAGGCGTTGTTGTAGGCCATGGTCGCGAAATGGTGGGCAAGAGTTTCCATAGTCAGCCGGTGTCGGCATGATGAATTTTTGTCCACCTAATCATAGCGATCTGGGAGTGGACTCATCCTGGAGTGAACCCCTCCGGTGAGACAGCCTTCTGGCCTTCTTAAGTAGGTTGGCTTGTCAGACTTGTCTCACGAACGATGCTTGCCTCAAATTCAACGGGCGGCAAGTACCCAGGGCTGTTTCATTCTAGCTTTGCATTGGATGCAAATGAGAATCGAGAGCGGCAAAAGCCTTATTGCTTGTTGAGCAGGTCAAGCTTATTGACATGGCCGAATGGGGTTTTTGGAGAATGAAACAGCCCTGCGCGGAACACCCGTCCAATCGCACATTGCAGCAACCGATTGTTCCCCCGAGTGCTCGGCAATCACCCGGTAGATGATGGCGGCGACTTCCGCTCTTTGACCTGCTTCTCTAAGCGCTCCAAGACTTTTTTGGATCGTTGGGGCAACGACCCTTTAAAAACTGGCTTTCCATGGTGAGCTTGCCCACCATCTGCTCCAGTTCAGCCACGCGCTGCTCCTGGCGTTTTTGGTCGGCACGGTCGCGCACGAAGGCAGATTGGGGATTGTTGCGGTATTGCGTGCACCCATGGGTGACGAGATTAGGATGTAGTTCATGGAGTCGGGCAACCTGAGCGACAGTGCTACCAGCCTCTACTTCTCGAACCACCTGAAGTTTGAATTCAGGACTGAAGGAACGACGGGCCTTGGACATGTGCTACTTCTGCGTGGTCCAATCCACCTAAGAAGGCTGAGAAGACTGTCTCACATTAAGGGCGCATTCCAAGCGAGGTCTTTCGCGTATGCTCTTCAGCAGCAGGCAGAGGCGCTCTCAAAATGTGGGTAATGGATAGCGACGCGGGGAGGGGGAGAGCGCGAAGGGGGTTCCACCTCTCGCCCTACAAGACTGTCGTGCCAAGCCAAGCGCCGGAGGATCCAAAATGGGAGCGCCCGCTCGGTTTAGCGACTTGGCAACAGCCCCGGACGCAGAGCAGATGGGGTTGGCAGTCAAAGCGGTCGGGTATAAAGCAATCTCGCACCTGCAAGTCATATAAGCCATCTGCCGCACCGGCCCCGGTTATACTGAGCAGCACCGGCCCCAGGCCGTCTTCACCCAGGCGGAATCAGCGAAAGGTTTGCATTGATTGAGATTCACGCGCTCGCCGCCCTGGAGGCGGGTAGACCCCTCGAAGCGTTTACCTATACCCTGGGCGGGCTGGCCAGCCAGGATTGCCTGATTCGGGTGTGCGCCTGCGGCGTCTGCCACTCGGACCTGCACATGATCGACAACGACTGGGGCCGCTCGCGCTATCCGCTGGTGCCAGGGCACGAGGTGGTGGGGGAGGTGGTGGAGGTCGGCTCCGAGGTGCGCCACCTCAAGCCCGGCGACCGGGTGGGGGTGGGCTGGCAGCGCTCGGCCTGTCTGCAGTGCCTCGACTGCCTGCGCGGCAACGAAAATCTGTGCGCCCACAGCCAGGCCACGATCGTCACCGGCTACGGCGGCTTCGGCGATTATCTGGCGATCGATGCGCGCTTTGCCTTCAAGATTCCGGCGGGGATTCCCACCCACGCCGCAGGACCGCTTCTGTGCGGCGGGATCACAGTCTATTCGGGGTTGCGGGCGGCAGGGATGACCTCCGGCCAGGCGATTGGCGTCATTGGGGTGGGCGGACTCGGCCACCTGGCAGTCCAGTTCGCCAGCCGCCTCGGCAACCGGGTGACCGTCTTTACCACCTCCAAGGACAAAGCCCGGCAGGCAGCGACCCTCGGAGCGCACCGGGCGGTGATCGTGCCGCCGGGCGAGTCGCCCCCGCCGCCTGTCGAACGCCTCGACATCATCATCAGCACGATCCCCTACGCCCTCGATGCGGTGGGCTATCTGGCTCACCTCGCCACCGACGGCACCCTGGTGTTCGTCGGCGTACCGCCCGAACCGCTGGCGTTGCCGGTGCGCGAACTCATCCGGGGCCGACGGCGCCTGATGGGATCGGGCATCGGCAGCCGCTCGCGCATCGTCGAAATGCTCTCGGTAGCCGAGCGCTTCGGGGTGATGCCGATGGTTGAAACCTTTGCGATGGCCGAGGCGAACGCGGCGCTTGAGCGGGTGCGCCGCAATCGGGTCCGCTATCGCGCGGTGCTGCTGGCTGAATAATCTCTGCAGTTATTGCATAAAGTGATTACATAAATCTTGCTTTGTGGGAAAATCTTGGCCATAAACGACGTCACCTGGCCTGCGAGGGAGTAGATGCTGCTGGGAAGATTCACCGTATTTCCTGGAGAAGAGCGAACGCTGGCCGTTCAAATCCAGAGTGAAGAGTTCCGCTTCAACGAATGGAACGACACACACATCGAGCAGGGGTTCTCCTGGCGGCCGGGCAGTGTCTCGTTTGAAACCCTGAGCGACATCGGCCTGCTTGCCGTCGAGGTGCGCGTCGAGTCGACCTTTGAGATCGCTGCCTCGGCGATGCGGGCTATCCAGGTTCCTTTCGCGGTGCCCGAGGGTGAGAGCATTTTCGTAGGGGCGCTCATTGACGAAGAAGACCATCGCTTTGCCGTCCCACCCGGAGACTACGCACTGGTCTACCAGACGGGGCTGGTGGAGGCGGAGCCGCCACCCGGCCCGCCGGAGTTGGACGACGCCGACACGTGGTGCTGCCTATCTTTTGTGCGGCAGGAGAACCCCCAAGCGGAGATCTTGCGCATCGAAGCGGGCTACATGCCTGTGCTGCCGTTGCTGATGCAGGCGCGGGCCGTTGGCGTCGAGTAGCGCAGCCCAGTTGCAACGTGGCAAGTATCGCTAGCCATGCCGCATGGCTTCTATGGCCGCTTCCAGGGCAATTTCGACGTGGGCCAGGTGGGTGCCGCCCTGCAAAAAAACAATGTAGGGTTCGCGCAGTGGACCGTCCGCCGAAAGTTCCAGGGTGCTCCCCTCTATGAAGGTGCCCCCGGCCATCACCACGGCGTCGGCGTAGCCGGGCACGACGTCGGGCACCGGCTCCAGGTAGCTGTCGATGGGCGAGCTGCGCTGGATGGCCCGGCAGAAGGCGACGAGCTTCTCAGGCGAACCCAGACGCAGAGCCTGGATGACATCGGTGCGCGGATCGGTGGGGGCAGGTTGAACCGCGTAACCCAACTGCGAAAAGATGTAGCTCGCCAGGTGCGCCCCCTTCACCGCCTCCCCGACCATCTGGGGCGCCAGAAAGAGCCCCTGCATCAGCAAGCGGTTGGTGTCGAGGGAGGAACCTCCTTCGCTGCCGATGCCGGGGGCGGTGAGCCGGGCGCAGGCCCGCTCGACCCACTCGGCCTTGCCTGCCAGGTAGCCCCCCGCCGGGGCGATCGTTCCCCCCGGATTTTTGATCAGGGAGCCCGCCACCAAGTCCGCTCCGACGTGGGTAGGCTCGCGATCTTCGCAAAATTCGCCGTAGCAGTTGTCTACAAAGCAGACGGTGTCAGGGTTTTGGGCTTTGACAAGCGCTATGACGCGCTCGATTTCGCCGATGGTAACGCTGGGCCGCCAGCTGTAGCCGCAGGAGCGCTGGATAAGCACCATGCGCGTCTCGGACCGGATGGCCGAGGCCAATTTTTCCCAGTCGATGCGGCCTGCCGGGGTGAGGGCCACTTCGCGGTAGGCGACGCCAAAATCCTTGAGCGATCCCTGTCCGTGGCCGCGCAGGCCGATCACTGCTTCGAGGGTGTCGTAGGGCGCACCCGCCACCGAGAGCAGCTCGTCACCCGGGCGCAGCACGCCGAACAGGGCGCAGGTGATGGCGTGGGTGCCGGAGACGAACTGGATGCGCACGGCGGCTTGCTCGGCGCCGAAGATGCGCGCAAAGGCTCGGTCAAGGGTGTCGCGGCCAAGATCTCCGTGGCCGTAGCCGCTCACCCCGGCAAAGTGGTGGGCGCCGATTTTTTCGGTGCGGTAGGCGGCAAGCACGCGCTGGAGGTTTTTTTTCACCCGGTTATCGACGGCGGCGAAGACAGAGGCTAGATCCTGCCTGGCCTGGACAAATAGTTCGACAGTAGACACGGTTCCTCGAAATTTGCCAAAGCAACGATTCTAATCGGCTTCTGTTCAGTTGCGGATGGTACCGGGAACACACCTGGAGAAGCTGATTCGCCTCCGTAAACTCACCGTTTCAGTCCTAACGCCTGGCAGTTGGCCTGGCACGAGGGTCTGTGGAGCGAGAGGCGGAACCCCCTTCGCGCTTCCCCTCTCGCGCTCTCCAACCTCCCCGCGTCCGGGGGCTGCCAGCCCCCCGACACCCCCCGGACTGAGCGGTACGGAGAAGCACGAGGTTGTGTGGGTGGGATCGGTTTACTCTTCTAGGGCCTGCACGATGCGTGTCGACTGCGGCACAGATTTGCGTGTGCGAGGCTTTAGAGCGGTAAAACCAGCTGGTCAGCCGAAAATCCCAACGCAAACCGGTTTTTCCTCCTGACACCTGCTCTAAACTTCGCTGTGCAGTAACTGGTCGCTCAGGCTTGCCAGGACGCGCTTGAAGGGACTGTCGTCATCCAGGCCGCCGGAGAGGATAAGTGCTCCCTGGATGCGCAGTACCACCTCTTCCGCCCGTCGCCTGGCCTCGGAGGTTTCCACGCCGGCTTCGACCGCCAGCTGCGCAAGAGCATCCATCAGGGTCTCGAAACTCGCGCGCAACTGTTTTTGAAACAACAGCCGGGATGCGCCGTGCACCAGGGTACCCAATAGACAGGCTTCCCGGCCGTGGGCGTAGAGGATGTCCAGTGCGGCTATGAACCTCTCCAGCCGCGCTTCGGGGGTGCCTGCTGCCCGTAGTGGGGTAAGCAGGTGCTCTTGTGCCCAGGAGTCCAGCCGTTCGAGCGCGGCGCGGGCCATGTCTTCTTTGCCTCCCGGAAAGTAATGGTACAGACTGGAGCGGCCCAAACCGACAGCCTTCGACAATTCGGCAAGCGACGCTCCCTCGAAGCCCTGGCGGCGAAACACCAGCATCAAGCGATCGATGACTTGTTCGCGCGACAGCAATGGAGCAGGCATGGGGCACCCGGTAGAGCTGTGCTGGGACGGTTTCCGGCACGGCTGTGTCGATTGTACCGATGACAGGGATCAGGCTACGCGGGGCAGCCGGGTGGCCAGAAAGCGGCGGATGAGTTCGGCGATGAGCGCGCTTTCTTCTTCCAGGGCGAAGTGGCCGGTGTTGAGCAGATGGATTTCGGTGTCTTTGAGGTCGCGCTGGAAGGCGAGGGCCCCGGGCTGGCTGAAGATTGCGTCGTTCTTGCCCCACACGACCAATGTCGGCGGCTGGTGGCGGCGGAAGTATTCCTGCCAGCGCGGATAGAGCGGCGGGTTGGTCCGGCAGTCATAAAACAGGGCGAGCTGGATCTGCTGGTTGCTGGGCCGATCCAAGGTCGCCTGGTCGGTATTGACCGCATCGAGGCTGACGTGTTGGGGATTGCGAGCCCCGTTGAAGTACTGCCATTCAGTGGCGCCCCGGGTCAACAAAAAGCGCAGCGCGTCGGCGGTGGTTTCGTTTTTGTCCTGCCAGTAGGCACGGATCGGTTCCCAGAACTTGGGAAGACCTTCCTCGTAAGCGTTGCCGTTCTGGACAATGAGCGCCCGGATGCGCTCGGGACGGCGCTCGGCGATCCGAAAACCGATGGGCGCGCCGTAATCCATGACATAAGGGATAAATTGTTCGACGCCGAGGGCCACTAGAAATTTTTCCATCAAGTCGGCAAGCCGCTCGAAGGTGTACTCGAAGTCATCTACAGAAGGGTTGTCGCTGTTTCCGAACCCCGGGTAGTCGGGGGCAATCAGGTGAAAGTCGTCCGCCAGTTCGCGCATGAGATGACGAAACATATGCGAAGAAGAAGGAAAGCCATGCAGCAGCACGATCGTCGGTGCACCGGGCCGTCCCACCTCGCGGTAAAAGATCTTCAGCCCATCGACATGGACAGTCTTGTAAGCAATCATGTCCGCCTCTGTGTGGTGTGAAATGCTTGCTGTGGCCCTGAGCCCGGCGGGCTTCAGGCACTTCTTTAATATACCGAACGTTCGGTGCAATGTCAATAGCGCATCTTTGGGCGGTGGCGACTTTGAGTTCACTGCAAATCCGTAGCCCGGATCTCCTGTTCCCAGAGGGGTTTACCAAGGGCGTTCCAGCAGCGCAGGCGCAGGCGGGCGTCCGTGGGGCTGCCGCCAAAATCCAGACTGGCGAAATTGGGCTCGGTGACGAAGGTGCCGGGGACGGTGATCCGCGCCGGTTGGGCTTCTTTGTAGGCTTTTGAGCTGAGCGGTGAGCAGGTCAGTTCGTATAGCGGGTAGGTGCCCGGCCGCTCGTAGCGCAACAGTTCGCTGAAGTGGCGATCGCCGCTCAAGAAGACCACGCCCCGGATGCGGTGCGCCCCCAGCCAGCGCACGAACTCCTCGCGCTCGCGGGCGAACCGGTTCCAGCCTTCGAAGCGGTTGTCGTCGTTGAACATCTGGTTGCCGCCCGCCACCACCTTGAAGACCCCCCGGGAACTCAATAGCCCCTCTTTGAGCCAGCTCAGCTGCTTTTCCCCCAGCATCCGCTCCGCCGTGCGGTAGTAGCGATCGTCCAGCAAGAAAAAATCGACGCCGTTGTGCTCGAAGCGGGTGAACACACCAGGGGTGTCGGGCAGGCCGTAGGTGGGGTTGTCCCAGAAGCGCTGGAACAGGGCAAGGCTCTCCCGCTTGAGGGAATAGCCGCTGTCGGCGTCGTTGGGGCCGTAGTCGTGGTCGTCCCAGATGGCCCAGTGGTGCGTGCTGCGCAACAGCGGCTGCAAAGCAGCCGCCTGGCGATCTTGTCGGTAGCGGTTGTGCATCGCCTGGGCTGTGGCCCATTCGCCGGTGATCAACAGCGGCGAGCGCTGGAAGTAGACGTTGTCCCCCAACCAGAGCATCCCATCCGGGCGCAGGCGGGCCATGCTTGCGAAGATGGGAGTGTCCTTGGTGTAGGCGCACGAACCGGTGAGCATCGTAAAGGGGGCGTAAGTGCCGACCGGGGCCGCTGTGCGCAAGAGCAGCACTTCGGAAGTAAGCTGGGGCACGCCGTCGAGCAAGACACGGTAGCCGTAGCGGCGGGACGGTCCCAGTCCATCGATGCGGACGCGGCCGATGCAGTCTTCGGCGGCGCTCAGAACGTATTCGCTGCTGCGCAGGCGCTTTTGGGGAGCAAGCACATCCCAGTACTCGATATGGAGTTTCGCAGGGGCGCTGCTTTGCAGCCAGAGGGTAGCACCGTCGGGGCGCAGGCTGCCGGGCATTGGACCGGCAGCCAGAGCGAGCGCAGCCCGGGCGGGCCGAGAGCAGCCACCGCTTACCCAGAAACCGGAGGCCAATCCCAGCACCACCGAGCGCCGCTTGTACACGCCCCCCATCCCCCTGCACGCCAGACTAGTCGAGGCAATTGTACTGCGGGCGGCATTTCCTTGCCCGGTGCAGCAAAGATCGCCGACGCTCCAGATACCGGATTTACCCCCGGGGACGGTGGAAGGCCCCGACCACAGCAGGGACGATCGAGTTATATGCGCTACACAAGGTGTCTTATGCTTTTTGCGCTACCTGAACGTGTGCTCGCGGTGGCCGGCGGCTCGATGGTGACCCTTGCCTGGCCCACACTTGGCCAGTTGGAGCGCACCAGCCCGGTGACTCCCCCCGGCTCCCTGGCTACGCCGAACGGCACGCTGCCGGAAATTGTGCCCTGCGGCAAAGACGGCAAACCGATCGGCAGCAAAGACGACGCGATCGTGGCCGTGCCGACCCCACCTGGCACCCCCCGCGACGAAGGGGCGGTGATCGCCCCTCCTTCCGGCACCCCGGAGGATAAGGGCGCCGTGATCGCCCCCCCAAAAGAGCCGGATCTCCCTTCCAACCTGCCCCGCTGCACGCCGCAACCGGCCACGAGCACGCCGAAGCAGCCGCGCTAAAAGCGATTTTGTTGGTCGTCACACTGTTGAACCTACGCACACCTGAACCGATTTCACGAGCGGATGCTCAGGAGGCTGAAGTCACTGCGGCAGACCCGCTTTAAGGCTTGAGCGGTGTAGACGCTCACAGCAAGTGCAACCCGCACGGTGCCCTCCAGCCTAACCGAACCGCAGGATCTCATCCCGAGTCTGCTCAAACGCTTGCTCGCTTCAATTTGGCCGAGCGCCGCGACTGGTTCTGGGGCACCGACATGGGCATCTATTTTGATCCCGAAGAAGCACCGGTGGTCCCGGATGGGTTTCTGGCCCTCGGTGTGCCGCGGGTCAAAGATGAGAATTTGCGGCGCAGCTACGTGCTATGGGAAGAACAAGTCGTGCCGGTGCTGGTGTTGGAAGTGATCTCGCGGGCGCGTCGCACGAGTACCGGCAGAAAAAGCTCGATTATGCCGAACTTGGGGTGCGCTACTATAGCTATCGCCATTTAGGTTAGGACGTAGCCTGTTGGAGAACGGCATCCATGGCATTGCGCAAATGCCCGCAATCGCCTAACCGTTTGCGAATCCGACTTTTCAACCACGCCCAGCACTTCTCAATGCGGTTTAGGTCGGGCGAATACGGCGGTAGGTAGATAGAGCACTTGGGCACCGGCCGCCGCAATCAATGCGCCAATCCGGCCGCCGTGATGAAACGTGGCGTTATCCAGAATCACCCACGCGCCGGGCTGCAACATTTGGAATCAAGCAGCTCTCCAGCCAAATTTCAAATACGGTGCGATTGCAAGCCCCTTCGACGGTGAACGGGGCGATCAGCAGCTTTCGGGTCCGGCAGCAGCTTTAGGAATGCCGAGCGTTGCGCCTCATCGCGTTCGCGATAGCCATCGGTCTTTTTTTTCGCGTGAGGCCAAGCTTGTGCAAGGCCCGCGAAATCGTGCGGCTACTGATTTCTTCATCCCACAGTTGGGCCATCTCGACCTGGGTTTTGTGGCCGTGTTCTTGCACGAAGGTCCGAAACTTTTCCCAGTCGGTAATTTTGTGACCTTTGTGGGATGTGGGCCTGGGCTTTGCCTGGACATCTCCGGTTTCCGCCTTGCGCTGAAACCACAGGTTGATGGTGTTGCGACTGATGTCGAACAACGCGCTGGCTTCGCTTTTCTTCAGACCGTTGAGTTCAATGGCTTGCAGGACTTTCTGGCGCAAGTCGTAACTATAGGGTTTTGCCATGTGGCCGGTCGCCCAGAGACTACTGGCTATACCTGGCGACTTCGCCTGTGTCGGGCCAGGTCCCACGGTTTATGCTCTCGAAGATGGGTATGCGCCAATCCCCCCTCCAGCCGGACAAGTCAGGGCAATTTTACTTCAGACGGCCAACCATCTACCCGGGTTTTCTCATGACCTGAAGGGCACTGAGGTACCAGAGCGGCAGACTGCCGGCAAAGCGGCGGTCGATAGTCTCCTTCAGGCTTTTAAACAAAGTATCCCTGGTTTGCCTATCTAGTTCGATGTAGGGAGAGTAGGTGCCAAGGAGGGTCAAATAGTCCTCGGCGCTGTAAGTGGCTTCACACACCGAATGCTCACCGAACAAGTTTGTGAATCTGCCCGAATCCATGGCTCCCTGGGCAATCCGCTTGAGGTTCGCTTCCTGCGTAGACTGCTCTTCAAAGGTTGCCAGGGACGGTGCAGACAGGCGGAACACTTCCTGCAAAATCCGGTGCACTTCGCGCTGGGGTTGGAGCGCCGTATTCCAGAGCAAGATCAAGAAGCTGAGCCAACTCCAAAGCACGGCCAATCAATTCCTGCCCATAGCGGGGCCTGGTCCGGTCGTAGGCATCCGCCACGGGAGCGTACCAGTTTTTGCGGTGCTCCAGATCTTTGTTCCCGTACTGGTCAATGGCCAAATCCCGCTACTTTGCTCGTGCAAGGGGGATCTACCCCTGTGGACGGTGGAAGGCGCAATGGCCACCGGAGACGATCGGGTTATGCACGACACATAGGTGTTTTCATGACTTTTTCGCTTTATTATCGGCTGCTTCCGGTTGTGGGCGGCTTGGTCCTGACTCTCGCCCCGCCGAGTCTCGCCCAGCTGGAGCGCACCAGCCCGGTGGCGCCTCCCAACTCGCCCGCTACGCCGAACGGCACTCTGCCTGAGATCGTGCCCTGCGGTAAAGACGGCAAACCGATCGGCAGCAAAGACGACAAGATTGTCGCCGTACCGACGCCGGCCGGCACCCCCCGCGACGAAGGGGCGGTCATTGCCCCTCCCCCCGGCACCCCTGAGGACAAAGGCGCCGTGATTGCCCCCGAAAAAGAGCCCGGCACTCCGTCCAACCTGCCAAAGTGCACGCCCCAGCCGGCAACGAGCACCCCGGCTCAACCGCGCTAATGGCCCCGACCGCCCGGGGTATAAAAACTAATCCGCCCGTAGCTTAGAAACTGGGCGCGCGGCGACGGACCGGCCGGGGCGGCGTTCACATCGAACAAAAACGTACCGCCCCGGCGGGGATTGCGCATCGGATAGAACTGCACGGACACGCGGTTACCCGGCCCCACCGGTTGGGCGAAGGTCACCTGCACAGCGTTGCCTTGGACACTGGACTGCACTGCCACCGGATCGCCGTTGCCGTTGAACGCCTGCACCATGTCCGGCGTGGGCGGACGGATGCCGTTGGGGATGCCGATGAACAGGCTTCCCAATCCCTCGCCGCTGTCGGTGGGCACCACGACATCAAAGCTGTAGCGGGCAAAGTTGTAGGTCGAACTGTTGTTGTCGGTGGCCGCCCGCGCCAGGGTCGGGAAGCGCTCAAAAAACGTCTCGCCGCCCGCCACTCCCGCCAGAACCGCAGCCGGAAGTACCAGCATCACCCCAACCAACCCGGCTACAAACGCTTTCAACATACCCAGACGTACAACTCACCTGCTTCGATGGTAACCGGGTAGGCCCGCGTGTCGAACCCGCTGCGGTCGCAGCGGCCGGTGGCCGGGTCAAATAAAAAGTGATGCCAGGGACAACTCACCCACATCTGGCCAGCTTCAAAGACCGGTTTGCCGTCCACCAGGGGAGCTGCCTTATGAGGGCAAAGATTGTCGAGGGCACAGAAGCGCCCCGCAATGTTGAACACAGTAATCTGCCGGTCCCGCCACTCGAAGACCACCGGTGTTTCGGGGGTCACGAGCGCTGCCGACCCCGCCCAGACTTTGTTTTGCATGCCAGTCGCCTTCACGCTCCAGCCCCATTATTTCAGCCTAAAAGCCGAACCGCCCACAGGCATTCGCCCCGCGGGCGGTTCGGTCGGAGCGCGGTCGTCAGGATGCGGAGACTAAGACTAATGGATTTATTTTTCGGTGCGCAGTTGGGCCGAGGCGGGAGTGCCCTCCGTTTCCTCGCCGGGTTCGTCGAGAAAAGCGTGGTAGAAAAGACCCGCCAGGGCCGCTCCGACAATCGGAGCAAGCCAGAAAAGCCACAATTCGGCAATCGCCCAATCGCCCACGAACAACGCCGGGCCGGTACTGCGGGCCGGGTTGACCGAGGTGTTGGTGACCGGGATGCTGATCAGGTGAATCAGCGTCAGGCTCAAACCGATGGCAATAGGAGCAAATCCCTTGGGGGCGCGACGGTCGGTGGAACCGAGGATGATCATCAAGAACATGAAGGTCATCACTACTTCGCAGACAAGGCAGGCAAGCAACGTGTAGCCGCCCGGCGAATGGAGGCCGTAGCCGTTGGAGGCGAAGCCGCCGCTCAGGCTGAAGCCGGCTTTGCCGCTGGCGATTAGATAGAGCACCCCGGCTCCGGCGATCCCGGCCAATACCTGGGCGGCGATGTAGGGCAACAGCTCGGTGGCCGGGAAGCGCTTGGCCGCCCAAAGTCCGATCGATACCGCCGGATTGATGTGGCAACCCGAGATGTGGCCAATGGCAAAGGCCATCGTCAAAAGCGTCAGACCAAACGCCAGCGACACCCCGGCAAACCCGATACCCAGATTCGGAAAGGCCGCCGCGAGCACGGCGGCACCGCAACCTCCCAGAACCAGCCAAAAAGTTCCGATGAACTCGGCTACGGAACGCTTGACAAGTGACATGTCTATAACCCGCTTTGAAAAATCGGTAGTGGTATCCTATCAAAAAAGTCAAAAGCCGGGTGAATAGCTGAAGCCGCTGGCTGAGAACCAGGTGAAGACCCTGACATTTGACAACGGCAAGGAATTTAGCGAGCACGAGAAGCTGAGCGAAGCAGTTGGAGCAGCGTGCTACTTTGCGAAGCCATATCACTGTTGGGAGCGGGGATTGAACGAGCATACGAATGGAATGCTGCGTCAATTTTTTCCAAAAAAGAGAGATTTTTTGATTGGGAAGCCTGAGCCGTTGCAGCAGGCGGTAGATTTGCTGAATGACCGGCCGAGAAAAGCGCTTGGTTATCGGACACCTCGGGAGGTATTCTTGGGTGAGTCAGGCCCTGTTGCACTTTAAACTTGAATGGGCCCAGCTATTCTCCTATGCAAAGCCTAGAGAGCAGAGCTTGGCAGCCATTCGACTACTGGAATCCGATACCCAAAGTGCGCCCAAATTCGCTCAATTTCGCCTAAATTAAGCACAGGCGTTCACATATGAAAGTTTTCGTGGTGCTTTTGGGCAGAAGCTGGAAGTCGCTTGGGGGGAGGTTTTGGGCTTAAGCCGATGGCGAGATTCGAACTCGCGACCGTTCGATTACGAATCGAATGCGCTACCACTGCGCCACATCGGCACGTCGCTGATCATAACCCATCCAGGCAGCACCGATCTATGCCCGCCTCGACAGGGGCCATAGGGCAAGCGGACTACATGTCATTTGTCAAGGGCTTTTTGTATTACACAAATACACTGAAAACTGTTTGTAATTAATGCGGCCTTAACGGGAGATTATTCGGGAATTTACGCAGGCGGTTTACCGTGCTATAGCAACCCATGCGAGGCGTAATTTACACCATGGCTTTTTCGAGACGTCAATTTATGATGCGCACGGGCATTCTGGGTCTGGCCGCCGCCGCCCCGCTGCAAGCGCTTTACAGCCGTGCCGCCGCCGGTCAGACGGTGCCTGGCGTCGGCTACGGTCCACTGATTCCCGATCCGGCCGGCCTGCTGGATCTGCCCCGGGGATTTAAGTATGTGGCATTCTCGCAAACTGGTGAAATGATGAGCGACGGCACCCCGGTCCCCGGCGGCCACGACGGCATGGCGGCTTTCGCCGGTCCCAACGGTGCCATCATCCTGATTCGCAACCACGAACTGAGCCCGGACTCCGACACGGCGACCATCGCCCCGGCCACTAAGCTCTACGACTCGCTCTCCAAGGGCGGTACCACCACGCTGGTGGTCGGCCCCGGTCCCGAGCGCAAGCTGCTCAAGCACTATGTTTCGCTCGCAGGCACCTACCGCAACTGCGCGGGCGGCCCCACCCCCTGGGGTTCGTGGATCAGCTGCGAGGAAAACACCTCCACCCCGGCCAACAGCACCACCGTCCGGGTTCCCCACGGCTACAACTTCGAAGTGCCGATTCTGGCCCGCGGCCCCGTCAACCCGGTGCCCCTCAAGGCGATGGGCCGCTTCAACCACGAAGCGGTCGCTGTCGATCCGAAAACCGGTATCGTCTATGAGACCGAGGACAACGGCGAGGGCCTGTTCTATCGCTTCTTGCCCAACCGCCCCGGCCGTCTGACCGAGGGTGGCGTCCTGCAGGCTCTGCGCATTGTCGGCATGCCCAAGGCGATCACCAAGTCCGGTTTCCCGATCAACACCCCGATGGCCGCCGATTGGGTGACCATCGAAGACTTTGATCCGGTCGAAGACACCGTCGCCATCGAAGGCTTCGCCAAGGGTGCCGCCCAGTTCTCGCGCGGCGAGGGCATCTGGTACGGCAACGGTGAATTCTACTTCACCTGCACCAACGGTGGTGCTGCCGAGTACGGCCAGGTCTGGCGCTATGTGCCGGGCGCTTCGGCAAGCGAAGGCGGCACGATCGAACTGTTCGTCGAGCCCAACGATCCCGAAGTGCTGGACAGCCCCGACAATATCGTGGTCACCCCCTTTAGCGATCTGTTCTTGATGGAAGACGGCGACGACGTGCAGTTCGTGCGCGGCGTCACCCCCGAAGGCGAACTGTATTCCTTCGCCCGCAACGCCCTCAACGACAACGAGCTTGCCGGCGGCTGCTTCTCGCCCGACGGCCGGACGTTCTTCGTCAACATCCAGACCCCCGGCATCACCTTCGCCATCTGGGGTCCCTGGTCCCGCTAAGACCCTCTAGGACAGCTATCCGCCTGGCCGGCGGGGCAAACCGCCCCGCCGGCCTTTGATGAGGATTCCCTGACGTAATAATCCTGCCTTAATGTCCTGATAGTTAGGCGTTTACGCAACCTCTCTACGGTGTTGACGCTACTCACGCAAGGCGGTTGTGACTATGGCTTTTTCAAGACGCAATTTTCTTCAGCGCGCCGGGATTGCCGGTCTAGCGGCAGCGGCCCCTCTGCAGGCGCTTTACGCCCGTTCGGCGGCAGGTCAATCGATCGAAGGGGCGGGTTTTGGTCCCCTCGTCCCGGACCCGCAGGGTGTGCTGGACTTGCCGAAAGGATTTCGGTACACGGTCTTTTCGCAGGTGGGCGAAACGATGAGCGACGGCACCCCGGTGCCTGCCAACCACGACGGCATGGCGGCCTTCGCCGGACCCGGGGGCACGACCATCCTCGTGCGCAACCACGAATTGAGCCCTCTGGTCTACAACCCCGTGGAAGCTCCCGAGGACAAAAAATACGACTCGCTGTGCAAGGGCGGCACGACGACTCTTGTGGTGAGCGCCGATCGCCGGTTGCTCAACCACTACGTGTCGCTCGCCGGGACGTACTGGAATTGTGCCGGCGGCCCGACCCCCTGGGGGTCGTGGATCAGCTGCGAGGAGACGGTGGCGACGCCTGCGCGCAATGAACTGGTGAGTGTGGCCCACGGCTATGCCTTCGAGGTGCCGATTCTGGCCAAGGGTCCGGTGGACCCGGTGCCCCTCAAGGCGATGGGCCGCTTCACCCACGAGGCGGCGGTGGTGGATCCTAAGACCGGTATCGTCTATATGACCGAGGACATGGACACGGGTTTGTTCTACCGTTTCGTGCCCAAACAGCCGGGACAGTTGCGCGCAGGGGGCACGCTTGAGGCCCTGCGCATCCCTTCGATGCCCAAGGCGTTTACCGGCAAGGATTTCCCGCTCAACAGGCCCATGGCAGTCGATTGGGTGACGATCGAAGACTTTGACCCGGTGGATGACACGGTGCGCGTCGAAGGGTTCGATAAGGGGGCCGCGATCTTTGCTGGTGGTGAAGGAGCCTGCTTTGCCAGAGGCGAGGTGTTCTTCAGCGCCAGCGACGGCGGCAGCGCCGAACTGGGGCAGATCTGGCGCTACACCCCGGGTCGCAATGCCGGCGAGGGCGGCACGATCGAATTGTTCGTCGAGCCCAACGACGACGCGCTTCTCGATGGGCCGGACAACATCGTGCTCGCTCCTTTTGGGGATCTGTTCGTCTGCGAGGACGGCGACGGCACCCAGTTCGTGCGGGGGATTACCCCCGAAGGCAAGCTCTACTCCTTCGCCCGCAATGCCCTCAACGGTTTTGAGTTCACGGGCGCTTCTTTTTCGCCGGACGGCAAGACCTTCTTTGTCAACATCCAGATCCCGGGGATGACCTTCGCCATCTGGGGTCCCTGGTCCCGTTAGGACGGGTGGAAAGCGGGCGCAGCCATCGAATCGGGCATACTGGACGGGGTTTGCTTTCACACAGTCCGCCTATGCCCTCCGCCCTGGTCTTTGGCTGCGCCTTTTTGCTCGACGGGCTGCTGGGCGATCCGCCCCGCCTCTACCACCCGGTGCAGGCGATGGGAGCGGCGATCGCTGCGGTCCAGCGGTGGGGACTGCCTCGCATCAAATCCTCCAAAAGTCGCCGCCTTCTGGGGATGGGGCTCACGGTGGGGCTTGCCGGGGGCAGTGCGGCAGGGGGCCGGTTGCTGATTGTCCTGGCGGCAAACATTCAGCCCTGGTTGGGGGCGGTGGTCGAAGTGGTGTTAATGGCGGCGTGCTTTGCCACGCGCAGTCTGGCGGAGGCGGCCGGAGCCGTGGCAATTCCCCTTGCCGCCGGGGATCTGCCCACAGCGCGACGGATTTTGGCGCGCTACGTGGGGCGCGATACTGAGGATCTAGACGAGGGCGACATCGCCCGGGCGGTGGTGGAGACGGTGGCTGAGAACACCACGGACGGTGTGACCGCTCCGCTTTTTTATGCCGCCCTGGGGGGAGCGCCCCTGGCCCTGGCCTTCAAGGCGGTGAGCACCCTCGATTCGATGATCGGTTACCGCGATGAGCCCTACACCCACTTCGGCTGGTTCGCCGCGCGCAGCGACGACTGGCTCAACTGGATTCCAGCGAGGCTCACCGCCCTGACGATCGCCATACTCTCGGGCCGCCCCGGCCGGGTACTCGCGATCGTGCGCCGCGACGCCCACCGCGATCCGAGCCCCAACTCGGGGGTGAGCATTGCGGCCTACGCAGGTGCCCTGGATATACAACTGGGCGGCTTGAACCGTTACCGGGGCATCATAAAGAAGAAACCGACCCTGGGCGATGCGCACTTGCCCCTGGACCCCCAGACGATTCGGCGCTCCGTCGGACTGCTCTGGCGAACGGCGGCGGTGTGGGCCGGGGTGAGCGGGGTGCTGTTGGTGGTAGCGCATGGGTAGAGCGTTGTTCGTCAAAATTGAGCGCGGTGTGGTCCCCAAGGAGATATTCGACCGCTCTGTCCCCGCTCACCTCGAATACGTGCGCGCCCTGCGCTCAGAAGGGCGGCGGGTCGAGACGGGCTACTGGGCCGAGCGCGGCGGCGGCATGATGATCTTCGAGGCCGGTTCGCTGGAGGAGGCCCGGGCAATCGTGGCGGGCGACCCGCTGGTGCGCGACGGCTGCGTCGAATTCGAGTTGCACCAGTGGTGCTGCGTCGCCGCCGGCACCTGAGCGGTTATGGTGGCTGCATGCGGACCTTGATAACCGGTGCTTCGGGATTTATCGGCAAACGGCTCGCGCTTCGCCTGCTGGGCGAAGGACGCGGGGTGATCTACCTGGGCCGCCGTCCCGTCGCTGAACTCGACCGGCAGGGTGCCAGGTTTGTGCAGGGCGACATTGCCGACAAAGCCGCCGTCGACAGGGCGATGGGCGGGGTGCAACGGGTGTTTCACCTGGCGGCCTGGTTCGAATTCGGCATCGACGACCCTGAGAAGATGGAGCGCATCAACGTCGGGGGCACGCGCAACGTGCTGGTATGCGCCCTGGAGCAAGGCGTGGAGCGGGTGGTGTACTCAAGCACCACGGGTATCTACCACCCGACCCAGGGGGTCGTCGATGAGCGCTCGCCTGTGAGCGCCGCCCCCGTCACCCATTACACCCGCACCAAGGTGGTGGCCCACGCTGCGGCGGTCGAGTTATATTCCCGGGGTTGCCCGGTGGTGGTTGCCCTGCCGGGTTACGTCTACGGCCCCGACAGCGACGGTCCCTTCGGCAACAGCCTCCGGCAACTTTTGGCCGGTCAGATCCCGGCTCTGGTGGGGGCCGAGCAGCGCTCCAGCTACGTCCACGTCGACGATGTGATCGAAGGGCTGTTGCTTGCCGAACGACACGGTGCGCTCGGGGAGACGTATATCCTGGCGGGTGAGGCGATGAGCTTTCGCGAATGGTACCGCCTGGTGGCCGAGGTGAGCGGCACGCCGGTCCCGAGCCTGGAACTGCCGCCCTGGCTGCTCTACCCGGTGGCGGCGGTCTCGGAGTGGCTGGGCAAACTGGGCGGCCGCCCTTCGATCGTCTCGCGCGAGGTGCTCGATTATCTGCAGGGTGACATGACCGCTTCAGGAGCCAGGGCCACAAAAGAACTGGGCTGGCAACCGCGGCCTTTGCGTCCGGCGATGGCCGAAACTATCCGCTGGTACCAGGAGCACCCGGCCGGATGAATCTGCGCGATGCCGTCGAGCACTGGCTCGATCATCTGATTGCCGCGCGTTCCCTGGCGGGCAACACCCTCAAGGCCTACCAGGGTGATCTCGAAGAGTTCGCCCGCTTCGTAGAGAGCGAGCACCTCGACTGGCAGACCTTTGGAGCTACAGGTACCCACCACTTCGCCCAGACCCTGCAAAAAACGCGTACTCCGCGCTCGGCGGCGCGCAAGCTTTCGGCCCTGCGCACCTTTTATCGCCACGCCCTGGTGCAGGGCTGGGCAGGGGGTGTACCTCCCGCCCGCACCCGCACCCTCCCATCCGCCGATCGCGGCCTGCCGCGCATCCTGAGCGTCGCTCAAACCGAAAAGCTCATCGAGAGCACGGCTTCGCCACTGGAATTGGCCGTGCTCGAATTGCTCTACGCCACCGGGATCAAAGCGGGGGAGCTGTGCGAATTGCGGGTGCGGGATGTGGCTTTTGCCGAAGCCTATCTAAGCGTCCAACCGGCCGCTGCCCAGCCGCGGGTGGTACCGATGGGAGAACCGGCCCTGGCCGCTGTCGAAACCTATCTGGGGAGCGAACCTGTCCTGCCCGAGCGCTGGTTGTTCGTGGGCCGCCAGAATCGCCCCCTCAACCGCTTCCACATCTACCGGATTGTCCGGGAGGCGGCGGCGCGCTCGGCGATCGACTGGCCCGTCACCCCCGACACCCTGCGCCACAGCTTTGCTGTCCATCTGCTGGAAGGCGGCGCGGATCTGGCCACCGTCCGCGAACTTTTGGGCCACGCGAGCCTTGCAACCACCGGAATCTACACCCGCCTCGCCCGCAATTACGCAGCCGGCCGTCTGCGAACCGACGGTACGCCAAACCATCTTGGATAATCAAAGCACAACGACCCACAAAACCCTTGTCCGACACCATCTGCGCCATCGCCACCGCCATCGTCCCCCAGCAAGGCAGCGTCGGGATCGTGCGTTTGTCGGGCAGTGAGGCGCTCGCCCTCGCCAAACGGGTCTTTCGATTGCGCGGCCAACAAGCTTTCGAGAGCCACCGCATCCACTACGGCCACTTCCTGGACGCCGATGGTGCCATCCTCGACGAGTGTCTGATGCTGTTTATGCAGGCGCCGCGCTCCTTCACCCGCGAGGATGTGGTCGAATTTCACTGCCACGGCGGGATCGCCGTCATCCAGCAGATTTTGCGCCGTTGCGTCGAACTGGGCGCGCGTCTGGCCCGGCCCGGCGAATTCACCCTGCGCGCCTTTTTAAACGGCCGCATCGACCTGACCGAAGCGGAGGCGGTGGCGGAACTGGTCTCGGCCCGCTCGCCGGAGGCGGCCCGGCTCGCGGTTGGGGGGCTGGCAGGCAAACTGGCGGGCGAAGTGCGCCAACTGCGATCTAGTTGCCTGGACCTGCTGGCCGAACTGGAAGCTCGGCTGGATTTTGAAGACGACCTGCCGCCGCTCGATACCGGGGCGGTGCGCACTGGTATCGAACAGACCCTGGAGCGTACCCGCAAACTGATGGCCACCAGTACTCGGGGCGAACTGCTGCGCACGGGCCTCAAAGTCGCCATCGTCGGGAGGCCCAACGTCGGTAAATCGAGCCTGCTCAACGCCTGGAGCCGCACCGACCGGGCGATCGTGACCGATTTACCAGGCACCACCCGCGATGTGGTCGAATCGATGCTGAATGTCCAGGGCATTCCGGTGCAGGTGCTCGACACGGCCGGTATTCGCGAGGCCATCGACACCGTCGAGCGCATCGGCATCGAGCGCTCCCGCGCCGCCGCCCGGGGGGCGGATCTGGTGCTGCTGGTCATCGACCGCACCGCAGGCTGGACCTGTGCCGACAGCGACATTTTTGCCCAGGTGCGCGAGCGACCGGTGATCGTCGTCGTCAACAAGTCGGATCTGGACGGCCCGCCGGTCTACACCCCGTCGCGGGGGGTGCTGGCGACAGTGCCCACCGCCGCGCCTGCAGGCGAAGGCATCGATGCGCTGGAAGGGGCGATCCTCGCGGCTTTGGGCCAGGAGGGATTTTCAGTCGCCAACGGCGATTTTGCCGTCAACGAGCGGCAGTACGAGGCGCTCGTGCGCGCCGAGGCGGCCCTGGGGCGGGTGGTGGAGACGGTCGAGGGCGCCTTGCCCATCGACTTTTGGACTATCGATCTGCGCGCCGCCGCCGAGGCCCTCGCCGAAGTGACCGGCGAATCGGTCACCGAGGCTGTGCTGGAGCGGATCTTCAGCAAATTCTGCATCGGCAAGTAAAACCCGAGTTGGCTTCAGCGCTCAGGCGCACCCGGAAATTCCGCAAGCTGCCTGTCGGTGCGCACGGCTCGATCGAGCGCGCGCAACGGTGCCACGGCAACCGCGACACAGCGGGTGTCGGCGGCTTCCTCGCGGCATTCGGCCGGAAACGGAACGTAGCACAGGTGCCGCTCGCTCGACATGAGATTGCATTGGGCTGCGTCGGTGTGGGTAAAGCCGAGGGCGTGGCCGACGGCGTGCATCAAGGCCGTGCGCAGGGCAAATTCGTCGGACGGAGAACCTGAGCGCGAGAGCACCAGCTCGATGAGCCCGGAGCGCCGGTAGCGGCCGATGACCGTCTCGACCTGCCCCGCAGCGGCGGCAAGCGGCGGTTGGTGGAGGACCTCGACCACCAGTTGCGCCTGCGCCCGGTCTGTTACAAAAGTAAACAGCCCCGCCCCCAACAACAACCCGGTCTGCGGCTCCGCCACCTGCTTGCGCAAAATCACCAAGACCTGTTCGGCAGAACCTTTACTGGGGGCTGCAAGCACCACGCTCACCCAGTCGAGAAATCCCTGCCGCAGCATCGCCAGCGTCGATTCAGCAAGCGCCTCGCCCGGATGGTCGCCAAAGGCTGCGTGGCGCGCCTGCGGTTCGATGTACACCCGCACCGGAAACCCGCTACGCTCCCCTGCCGCAACAGACGGCGCCGAACCTACCCAGAGCGCTAGCAGCAGCGCTGCCACTTGCAGAAGTGGCGATAAAACTCTACTGGTGATGCCCATGGCCAAGTCCGAAGGACACCCGATTGTAGCCGCAACCGGGTGCGAACCCGTCTCAAATCAGATAGTACATTTTGTTGAGAACGGTAAAGGCCGCCAGGGCGATGAGCAGGACGAAGCCGAGCAGCTCGGCGAAGTGCAGGCGCACGGCTTCGCCGAAGTTGGCCGGTTTTTGGTGTTCGTGGGCTGGTTTGCTCATGGTGGATCTTCTCGTGAATCAGGATTTGAGCATTTCGGATTTGAGGACGAAGCCGCCTTCGACGACGACCGCATCGCCGGGCTTGAGGCCGCCGGTCACCTCGACGTATTCGCCGACGCGCGTGCCCAGCTGCACCTCGCGGGGCATAAAGCGCGTCGTCGATTCGCGCAGGAAAACCACTTGCTTGCCGCCCACGTCGTAGAGGGCCTTATCCGGGACGGCCAGTACCTCGCGGCTGGAGCCGCCCAGGTCGACTTCGGCCTGCACGAGCATACCGGGCTTGAGCTTGCGATCGCGGTTGGGGATGACCACGCGCACATCGGCGGCGCGGGTCTGGGGGTCGAGCGCCTCGCCGATGCGCACCACCCGCCCCTGCACCTCGGTATTGCCGAGGCCGCGCACGGTGAAGCGGACGCTGTCGCCCACGTGCAGGCGGCCGAGTTCCGACTGGAAGACCTTGAGCACCACCCAGACTTCCGAAAGATCGGAGATGGTAAAAAGCGCTTCGCCCGGTTGGACCACCTGGCCGACGCGGGCCTTGCGCAGGATGACCTGGCCGTTGACCGAACTTCTCGCCGAAAGGCGCGGGGTGATGTCGTTGCCGCGCTGCAGGCGGTTGATTTCTTCTTCGGTGAGGCCAAAAGCGAGAAGCCGCGCCTTCGCAGCCTCGATTGCCGATTGGGCGCCCGCAAATTCCGATTGGGCGCTGGCCAGTTGGGCCTGGGCTTCCTGCTGTTCTCGTTGGGAGCTGATGCCCCGTCCGGCCAGGTAGGTCTCGCGGTCGCTCTGGCGCTTGGCGGCGATTAGCCGCGCCTGGGAAGCGAGCAAACTGGCTTTTGCCGAGAGCAAGTCGGCCTTGGCGCCGCCCAGTTCGCTGCTGGTGAGCACCGCGAGTACCTGTCCCTTGCGCACCGAATCGCCGATGTCGACGTTGATTTGCTGCACGCGCGAACCGACCGGCATCGAGACGGTACCGGAGCGGGTGGCCGCCTCCTCGACCGAGGCCGGAAAGACCTTGCGCTCGGAGACGCGCCTGCGGCTGACGGTGGCCACCTGAATCGCCTGGTTGCGCACTGCCTCGGGCGACAGCTCGATGGTCCGCTCGCCGGAGCTTTGGAAGGCCGTCTTGTCTGCCTGGGCGGTATCGGCGGCGGCCGCAGCCTCCTTGGCCTGCTTGTCCGCCTCCGCTGTAGCGCAGGCGGTGAGCGCAACCGCAGCCAGGGCGGCGGCAAGGAAAATCCGATGGCTTCTCAAAGGCGTCCTCCGGTAGCGTTTTGCAGCTGAACGTAGCTGGTGTAGAGATCTGCTTGCGCCTGCAGGAAGGCCGAGCGGGCGTTGAGACCGTCGCGGCGGGCAAGGAGCACTTCGGTCACCCCCGTCTTGCCGGCGCGAAAACCTTCCTCGACCAGTCCCTGGTTGCGCTCGATAGCCGCGATCGTATCACCTGTGTAGGTCTGGAGCACCCGGCGGGCGGCGTTGTAGCGGGCGTAGGCCTCCTCGACCTGGGTGCGCAACTCCAGGGCGCGCTGCTCGCGCAGCGCTACTGTCTGGGTGCGGCGGGCCTCGGCGCTAAAAATAGTGCCCTGGTTGCGGTTGAACAGATTGATAGGTACGCTCAAGCCCGCCACGACGATATTCTCCGGTCCTTCCCGACGGTAGCTCACCAGCGGCGAGAGATTCGGCAGGGCCTCCGCCTGGGCAAGCTGCACCTGCGCCTCGCTGCGGCGGCGCTCGGTCTCGGAGGCCAGCAGCACCGGGTTGGCTTCGATGACCAACTGGAAAATGCGCGGCAGTTCCGGTAGTTCGAGCGGAGCGGCGGGCAACGCCGCCTGGGGCTGTACGGGACGCTCGGGCGGCTCGCCGACAGCGACCAGCAAAGCGGCACGGCTCGCCGCCGCTTCTCCCTCTTGCCTTTCGCGTTGGGCGCGCGAGACGGAGAGCTCCACCTGGGCCAGATTGACGGGGATCAAACTGATATCGCCGACTTTGTAGCGCTCCTGCAGCGCAGTGAGCGAGCGGGTCGCCAACTGTTCGCGCTCGACGGCGAGCTTGAGGAGTTGCTCGCTGAGCCAAAATTGCGAATAGAGGGTGCGAATGCGCAGCTCGAGGCGCAGGCGGGCGGCCTGCAACTGGGCCTGCTCCACCTGAAAGCCCAGCAGCGCCACCTGCTCGCGGGCGGCGCGCTTTTCGGGCCGGTCGAGTTCTTGGGCGACGGTGACGCCAAACTGCAAGGCAGACGAATCGGCGAGGGTATTGAGGCGCGGACCGGCCTCCAGGGACACCCCCGGGTTGAAGCGGCTGGGCAGACGCGAAGTGATCACATCGCCCTGAGCAATGTCGACGCCCGAGCGAAACGATCGCAACTCCGGCGAGACGCTGGAGGCGCGGTCCACCGCCTCCTCGATGGTGAGCGTCGCGCGCCCGGAGAGCACCGGCGGCTCGGGAACCCCCTGGGCCAGCGCCGCCGTCGGTAGATAACCGCCTGCCACGCACAGGGCCATCAATACTTCACCCAACCGGCGGCTAACCAAACTCTGGATCATTTCAATTGAGCGCAAGTCTATTGATCAATGTACAGTTGCCCTGTTTGTTTTACAAGACTTTACATTTGAGCACTTTTGTTCATGGCCTCGGCGGTTGCTCCGGGGCTGCCGCTTTGTCTTCGCTGCCGGGGGGCGGCGTTTGCGGTTGGCTTGGGGTGCCGGGCTGCGGCAGCGGCTTGTGGATGACTTTGACGCCGTCCGGCTTTGGCGGGGGGGGCAGCTGTTGCACATCGACGGTGCCTGCCGGTGCGACGCTGCCGGCCTCGCCCGGCGTGGGCGTCTGGGCACAGGCGGCCAGTTGAGCGCCAACAACGGCTGCAAAGGCGGTCCAACCGGCCAGAGAACAGGAGATTCGACCCATAGATGGCTGCTTTCTGGTGACGATCCCCATTGTCGTGCAAAAAAACAAGCGGCGGACGAACAGCCGTTCGTCCGCCGCGGCGATTCCCAGTTGCGCTTTGGGCTAGGGAACCTGGGTCTGGCCGACGAAGGTCTGCCAGAAACCGGAGCCGGTGCGCTTGTACTCGCCATAGATCCAGATCGAGCGGTTGTCGGGACCGAGGGCGGCCCCGAAGTAGTCGCCCCAGCGCGTACCGGTGTAGGGGGCGCTGCCTGAGACGAGCAGCTTGCTTGCTTCAAGAACCCCCAGGGGTGCCGAGTTGAGGCGGCTGGTGTAGCGCGCGCTCGGAAACTCGGAACTGCTCGAACGGCCGAAGACGACGATCATGTTGTTGGTGCTGTCGGTGCGTAGAGCCGGAATGTAAGAATACGAACCCGGCGCTCCGAAGACGATTTGCTGGCGCAACGTCGGGGTGGTGCTGACGTTAGCGATTTCGACGACGTTGATGCAGGCGAAGGTGGTCGAACTGCCCGAGAAGCGGCAGCCGGTGGTCGAGGCGGTCCAGATACTGCCGCCGTTTGCCCCGCGCAAGGTGGCATCGAGCAGCCGCGTGTCGAGGGTGTCGATGCGGACGGAAGTGCCCTGCTGCACAGCGTCAGGCGGAGTGGAAACCGGCGCGGGCAAAGCCGGAACGGTGCTCACCGTCGTCAAAGTGGTGCTCGGGGGCAGACCGCCGATTTTGTAGAGCTGGATGCCGTTGTTGCCCCGCAAGGTGACCATGTTGCAGGTGTTGGTGCCAGTGAGCGAATGCACCGGCTGGATGGTGAAGGCCTGACCGGCGCCGCCGCTCAGCTGAATGTTGCCGAAGCGGTTGAAGGAGGTCGTCGCCCCGGCGGTCAGTTGGGATTTATTGAGGGCAACGGCGACTGCGCCGTTGTAGACAAAGGTGAACCCGCCCTGCAACCGAAAGTCGTTGGCGGTAATCACCAGCTTGTCGTTGCAGACGCCCAGGCCCGGGTAGTCGGGCAAATTGCCGTTTTCGGTGACCTGATAGACAAAGTAGGTGCCGTTGGCGCTCGAGGAGGTGGAGACCGCCACGAACCAGGCTCCGACATTCACCTGCTGGTCGAAGGCAATCCAGACGGCAAAAAATCGCCCCGAACGGGCGTCGTAGAGCACCTTCGGATCCGATTGGATCTCGAACTGCGGTGGCACCAGAAAGAAACTGCTCGGGTCGATGAGGCCGCTCAAAGGCGAGCCGCTTTTGCTGTAGACCTGCAAGGCCGCGTTGGTGGCCAGCAGCACGTCGCTCGGCCCCACGGCGATATGGGGATCGGGTGGTTCGATACCTGAAGCGGAGATTCCCTCGAAGCTCTCGATCAAGTTGGCGGCGGCTTCGCTTGCCGGCTCGACCGCATCGGCGGCACCCAGGGCGACGTCGCTGGAAGCCAGAGGCTTGACGGCAGGCTCAGCAAAGCGCGCAAGCGGCCTGCGGATCACTCGCACCTGGGTGCGCTCCCGCGGCGTCGGCAGATCGCGCACATCCACCAGACCCAGGGGCTCGACGCTGGCGGTGGTCCCCTCGGCAGCGGTCTGCGCCTCAGCCGAAGCGCCGGTGAACGTCATGACCGCCGCCGCGGCAGCTGCTGTCAGCGATGTCCCCCGCCTTCGCATGTATTTTTGCATACCCACACCTGACCAGAAATCTACGTGGGTGAGCATACAGTATCTCGATCCCCAAAAGAACGGTGCATGCTCCTACCGCAATTGAATAGGTCCGATTGTGACACACAAATAAAGGCTCCGAGCCTGGGGGAGCCTTTGTGAATAATTATTGCTGCAGGTCACCCGCGGCCAACCCCTGAAATTGCGCCTCGGGTGACCTGCAGTCGGCTAGGGAACCTGGGTCTGGCCGACGCGGGTGTGCCAGAGGCTGGAGCCAGTGCGCTTGTACTCGCCGTAGATCCAGATCGAGCGGTTGTCGGTCGGATCAAGGGCGGCGCCGAAGTAGTCGCCCCAGCGGGTGCCGGTGTAGGCGGCGCTGCCGCCAATCAGCGGGACGCTCGATTCAAGGGTGTTGAGGGCGGCCGCATTGAGGTGGCTGGTGTAGCGCACGCCCGGAAACTCGGAGCTGCCCGAGCGCGAAAAGACGACGGTCATGTTGTTGGCGCTGTCGGTGCGCAGAGCCGGGAAGTAGTAGTAGAGCCCCGAGGCGCCGAAGACAATCTGTTGGCGGCGCGAAGGGGAGCCCCCATCCACGTTCGACAGTTCGACGACGTTGATGCAGGTATAGGTAGTCGAGCTGCCCGAGAAGCGGCAGCCGGTGTTCGATGAAGTCCAGATGCTGCCGCCGTTGACTCCCCGGTAGGTGGCATCGAGCAGGCGGGTGTCGCCGGTATCGACCCGGCGGGTGGTGCCGGGTTGGGTCGCATCCACCGGGGTGGTGACGGCCGTGGTCAGCGACGGCACGGTGGTGGAGGTGCTGAGGGTGGCGCTCGGGGGCAGGCCGTTAATTTTGTAGAGCTGGATGCCGTTGGTGCCGCGCAGGCTGACCATATTGCAGCTGCTGGTGCTGGTCAGCGATTGGGCGGGCTGGATAGTAAAGGCCTGACCGGCACCGCCGCTCAGTTGAATATTGCCGAAGCGGTTGAGCGAGACGCTGCTGCCTGAGGTCAGTTGCGACTTGTTGAGCGCCACGGCCACCGCCCCGGTAAAGCTGAAACCGCCGAAGCCCGCCGGTCGAAAGTCGTTGGTGGTGATCACCAGTTTGTCGCTGCAGATGCCCAAGCCCGGGTAGTCGGGCAGGTTGCCCGTCTCGTTAATCTGGTAGCGAAAGAAGGTGCCCGAGGCGCTCGAAGAAGTGGAGACCGCCACGAACCAGGCGCCCAGGTTGGCCTGCTGATCAAAGGCAATCCAGACGGCGAAAAACCGTCCCGAGGCGGCGTCGTAGAGTACCTTCGGATCCGACTGGATTTCAAATTGCGACGGCACCCCGAAGAAACTGCTCGGGCTGAGCAGGCCGGTGATGGACGAGCCGCTTTTGTTGTAGACCCGCAGGCCCGCGTTGGTGGCCAGCAAGACCTCGCTGGGGCCGACTGCGACGTGCGGATCGGGCGGTTCGAGGTTGGACGCTTCGATGCCTTCGAAGTTGAACAGCAAATTGGCCGCCGCTTCGGAGAACGGCTCCGCCGTCTCACCTTGGCTGGCAAATGGTACGTCGGCGGTGGCGAGGGGGGCAGGACGCTTCTGGCCTGAAAGTTTAGAAAGGGGTCTGCGGATAATCCGGATCGTTTCGCGCGCTTCGGGTTCGGGAATGGAGCGCACATCGACCATACCCAAAGGTTCGACCGTGGCGGTCGACACGTCGCTTACTTGGGCGCGGGCCATGCCGGCGGCTAGCGTCAGTACCAATGCACAGCTCACCACGCCCAGCGCCGCCCTGAACGGTCCATGTATTTTTTGCATACCCGCTCCTGCTAAATTTTGGCTTGGGAAAGCATACCGCATTCGCTGTTTGTTCGGCACATGAATTTTTTAAAGTAAAGTATGTTTGCTGCCCAAATGCCTGTAAAACAACTGCTCTGTATAAAATGCTACTTTCTTAAGCAAAATCAGGGCGGCATCGGCCGAGACGAAAATACCAGTCAATTTCCCTGTGCAGCTTCGCCGAAAGCGGCTGATCCGGATGCGTCAGCTTTCGGCATCCGCTTCCTCCAGGGAGGCAGAAAGGTTGAGAGTATAAGCGCCTTCCTTGCGGGAATCGCGCTCGATGTGCAGATAGTAAACCCCAGCTTCGAGGGTGCGGCCCAGGGTGTCGCCAAAATCGGTGCGGTCGCTGCGCTCCAGACGTTCGCCGTTGCGGTTGAGCAGCGAAGCGTGGGCTACCCGTCCTTCGAGCATCAGGTTGAGGCGGCTTTCAGAAGCCAGTTCGAAGCGAAAAAAATCTTCTTCGTCGGCGCTGCCCACCCAGTCTTTGAAGTTTTGCGCCTCGCCCAAGGTGCCGACATCGGTGGCGGTGCTGAGCGTATCGTCGCCGGGTCGCGAATCGATCGCGCTTGCTGTGAGCATCAAGTTGTAGGTGCCCACGCGCCTGCGGCTGCCGCGTACCCAGGCATAGTAGGTGCCCGCCTTCAAACTGCGGTCGATGGCCACACCGGCGGGGCCGCGCTCGGAGGTGAGGATCTCTTTGCCGCTCGCATCCAGGATGGCGGCGGCGGCGGCTGTGCCGTCCGCGAGCACCTGCACCGTGCTGGGGCCGTTCAGGGTGAAGCGGTAGAAATCCTGACGATCGATGGGTTTGGTCTCGCCGCGGAGGGGCTGTTTGCCGTCAAGATTGGCAACGGCGATGGCCGTCGCCAGGCTGTTGCCCTGGCTGTCGGACTGCAGGGTGGCCAGATCCGCTTCGTGCTCTTCGGGCGGTGGCGGCGGTGGCGGAACAACCCCCAGGCGATCCGTCGGCTTTGGGTCGGGCCGAGAACTCGCCTGCAGACCGCCGTCGGCGTCTTCGCAGGTGGCGTTGACCACCCGGCACAGTTGCAAAAACACCTGGCCCGCCACCGGCAGTTTGACCAGCGACGGCCCGGCCCAGTTGAGCAATAGACCCAGGCCCACCGTAGCCGTCAGCCCGGTACCCGCTCGAAACCACAGCTGCTCGTCGATTCGCTTTTTGACCACAGGCTGTCCACTCCCCCGCGCGGAAGCGCCCGGCGCGCCACTAGCCACAGGTTAGCTCACCGCACCGACTGCGCGTCAGACCTTGCCTACTGGGGGGATTTGCTGCTTTTTAGGGCGCTCAGGCTGTGCTGCATCGCCCAGATCGCCATCGGCCTCAGGTACATACAGGCGCGAAAGGTGCGCGCTGGAGTGAGCGCCTCGGGGGTGCGAAACTGCAACCCGCCCCCGTAGACATTGGCGACAACCGCCTCGGCGATGGCCAGTCCCTCGCGCCGCAAGCCGTTGCGGATCATAAAGGCGGCGAGGCCAAAGTTGATGCCGGTCCAGACTTCCGAGGGGTGCTCGGTGTCGCCGATAAAAGACCCGTCGGCGTTCGTGCCGTTGGCGCAGCCGAAGCGCCCGCCATAAAATTTCACAAAACAGGTCTGGTAAACCGTTTCGAGCGCCGAGCGCGCCTGGGCCACCGGCACGATGTCCGCGAGATTGCACACCTGGGCGTAATATTCGCCGCACAACTGATCGGCCATGATCGCTTCGGAATTTTTGCTCTGGCTGTCGATGCGGTAGTAGCGGCCGTTCCAGAGGGTCTTTTCGTACAAAGGCTGGGCCTGGGCGTACCAGGCACCGAACTGCTGAACCGCCGCCGCGTCGCCCACGAGCTTGCCCATCTCGACGGCGGCAAGCAGCGCCGCAAGCCACAGCCCGCCGCAGTAGGCGCTGATCCCCTTGAGGGGCCAGGCGTCGTAGGTGCAGTCCGGCGGGCCGCCGTTTTCGGGAAATCCGTCCCCATCCTGGTCAAAAGTCCTCTTGAGGCGTATCAGGGCCGCTTTGGACGCGGGCCAGCAGTAGCGCACAAAGTTCAGATCGCGTTTGCCGGTATCGACGTAGTCGCGGTAGACCTGCAGCACGAAGTCGCAGGGCAGGTCCTTCCAGAGGTTGCAGTCCTGGTAGGTGGTGTAGTTGTTCTTGATCCACGGATCTTCGTTGGGAGCCCCCAGGTCGTGGGGCAGCGCGTCGCGGGATTTGCGCTTGGCGACGGTTTTGGTGTAGCCGATAATGCGCGTCGAATCGTCCTCGTCGGGCACGGCGTCGGCGTAGGCCCGCAGCACCGCTTTGTCGATTTCAGGCCAGTTCATCAGCAGCGCAAACGACCCGTAAAGCCTGACATCGAGCGAGTCGTACCAGCGGTAGTCGATCGATTCGAGGACTGCGAAGCGGCCCTGGCCGGGGGGAGCTTTGGCGATATCGGCGAGGGAAGCGATTTTTTCAGGAACCGGGCCGTTCTCCCAGAGGGTGCCGCCGCTGGTGAGATAGTACAGCTCGTTAAAGAGCGCCTGCTTGTACCAGTCCGGCAGGCTCGGATCGGCAAGGACCGGGTTTTGCCACTCCTGGATCTGCCGGTCCCAGTCGGCGTAATTATCCAGAGCCTCGGTGGCGATCTTCCAGGCGTTGCGGCCGCTCTTGTCGAAGTGCTTGGTGTAGTAGCGGTAGCGGCGCACCCCCTGGGCGAATTCCATGATCGGCAAATCCCAGGCGAGGGCCATCGGCACCACCCTGCGCTCGCCAGGTTTGAGGGTGAAGCGCACCGCCATCGCCGCCGCGATCCGCTCGCCCTTGGCCGCCGGCCGGATCGAGACCAGATCGCCGAGGCGGCCGGTAGTAGCGAACGGTTGCCAGACCTCCAGGCCGTTGCCGGTCGGATCGAAGCGGGTGTGATAAGTGATTTCGACGCCAGGCTCGCGGGTGGTCGCGATCACGAACTGGCCGTCCGCTTCGGCGGTGACAAAGGGACGCTCGCTGACGGCGGCGGTGGCCGGGGCGGGCTTTTGCTGTTCGGTGTAGCCCGAGGCGCGGCCCATGGTCAGCCCCCGGTAGGCGTCCTCCTCGCGCGCCGAATTGAAGTTGCCGGTGCTCTCGCCCCAGTACGGCTCGTAGTCGTAGACGGGCGTGTCGTCGTCGCGCACTTTCACTGCTCTGGATTTGAATTGGTTGGTAAACCAGCCCACCATGTTTTCCCAACTGACCAGAATGCTCAGGGTGACGGGTTGGTCGGTCGGATTGAAGGCGGTCCACTCGAAGACGGCCACCGGGTAACTGGTCTGCTGGTAGTTGTTGGGGATGATGGGCGAGAACTGCTTCAGCTGCACGTGGCTGTTGAAAAAGCCCTCGTAGGTGAACCACGAGCGCGGATAGAGGGCTGCGTAGGTGCCCGCACCTTTGGGATAGGTCCAGTCCCAGGCGCCCAGGCTGCCGTCTGCGGGTTTTTCGGTACAAAGCACCTTCGCGCGCGGTTTGGCCCCTGCGCTCTGCTCAAAGAGGGCAAACTGACAGACCGGCTGGGAGCGAAAGTAGTGATCGCCGCTGTCGAGGTGCCAGAGGGTAAAGTCCCCCCGGTGCGATCGGCCGATGCAGCCCGCACCGAAGCCCCCCAGGGGCATGCCGTGCCAGTAACCGTCGTCGATGTTGCTCGGGTAGCGCACCTTGAAGGCCTCCGCGATCGGCTGACCGATGGGGTAAGTCCAGCTGGTTTTGGGCACCTCGGCGCGCAAAGCGGCGAGGGTGGCGGTCGTACCGGCCGGAGCGGCCCGGCCGGACCGGGAAAGCGCCAGGGGCAACGAGGCGGCAAGCAAGGCGGAGCGCAAAAAATTTCGGCGGGAGTAAGCACCCATGGACAACACCAACCCGATTTTCTCTCTCAAGAGAGTAACCCAATCCGGGGACAGCTCGACTAAATCCAGCGGCGCACCCGCGCTTTGTAGCGGCGGTAAGCCTCCTCGAAGCGGCGCTCCAGATAGATTTCCTCGCGTTCGATAACGCCCCGGACCATGATCCACAGCACCACCGGCAGTACCAACAGCGGCCAGAGGGCACCGAGCCACAGCGCCAGACCCGCGTACACCAGCGCCAGAGCGAGATAGATCGGATTGCGGCTGAAGCGGTAGGATCCCTCCTCCACCAGACTGGTAGTTGCCTCGTAGGGGCTGAGCGGCGTGTTGCGCCGGGCCAGCTCCCGAAAACTCCACAACGCAAGCCCCGCACCCAGCACCACCCCCGCTCCCCCCAGGGGGGGTGCCGCCCCGATTCCGACCCTCAGCGGCACCAGCCACTGCAGCAGCATCCCAACGGCAAAACCCGCCCCAAAAATCAAAGGTGGCGGGGCAAGCACACCCGCGGTCGGCTGATGGTTCGACATTATGTTTAAAATTATGACAGCGGTAATGCTATGGCGCTGGGCGGCCGCATAATCCTTGGATTATAGCAACCATAACTGGGGGTCTATCCTATGACACTCGCCACCACTCCACCGGTTTCGAAAGAATTGCAGAGAATCCTGGATCGCGTTGCCGGTCTGGCGGCCAATCGCAAGGACGAAGTATTCGATCTGGTGCAGCAGGACGAGTCAATGCCCACCGATGTGTGCACCTGCACCTGGTGGGACGGTTGTTATTACTGCAAGGACGAAGACGGGCTGTGGCACAGCGTCCGTTGCGTCACCTGAAACTAGGTGGGAGCGAAGCTTTTTGAAGGCTTTCGGTTGGTAGCCTGCCGCATGTGTCAAAGTAGTGTCCGTAGTCGCGGTAGCTTCGACCTCTGGCCAGGATACTCGTAGTGCTCAACGGCAAGGGCGGCGTCGGCAAGACGACGACGGCCGTCAATCTGGCGGCGGCGCTGGCCGAAAACAGGCGCGTGCTGCTGGTCGACGCCGATCCCCAGGGATCCGCCTCCTGGTGGGTGGAGCGCAACCCGACAGGACTCGGTTTCGATGTGGCCCAGGAGACCGCACCGCAGCTGTTGAGCAACCTGCGCTCGCTGGAAGATTATGCCGTGGTCGTGGTGGACACCCCCCCGGCGCTGGCTTCGGAGGCCCTGGCGGCGGTGGTGCCGGTGGCCGACTATCTGGTGTTGCCCACTCCGCCCGCTCCGATGGATCTGGCGGTGCTGGTGGAGACGGTGCGCCGGGCGGTGGTGCCCACCGGCGTCGCCCACCGGGTGCTGCTCACCCGCGTCGATCCGCGCAGCGTCGGGGAGGCTCTCGAAGCGCAGAACACCCTGACGGAGGTAGGTATTCCTGCTTTTCACACCTTTATCCGCGCCTATAAAGCCCACGAGCGCGCCGCCCTCGAAGGGTTACCCATTACCCGCTGGCGGGGCAAAAACGCCCGCGAGGCTGAAGCCGACTACCGCCGGGTCGTCGACGAACTGCACCGTGACTGGGAGAAACGATGACCAGAAAACGCCTTTCAGACTTGCTGCGCACCGAACAGCAAAAAAATCACACCCACGCCGATGAGCCCCTCTGCGAGGAGACGGCAGTAGAGGAAGCGACCACTCCCACCGAGGCGCAGGAGCCGCAGCGGACCACGCGCCGCAGCCCGACCAAGGCCGATCTGGAGGTGACCATCGCTGAACTCAAGGTGCAGCTGAGCGAAGTGCAACAGGCCAGTGCCGCTTACCAACAAGCATCGGCCCAGGCCAGGGCGCGCATCGAGGAGCTGGAGCGGCAGCTTGCCGCAGCCCACAAGATTCCCCCCGACTCCCTGCGCCAGTTGCAGGCCAAACTTGACGCCGTGCAGCAAGAGGCCCTCCAACTGGCCCAGGCCAACAGCCGCCTGCTCGAAGAGATCAAAAGCCTCAAGCAAGAACCCAGTCCGACCAAGCCGACAGCAGCTATCCGGCCGGTTGTTCCCAAACCGATCCCAGCTTCCCGTCCCAGATCATCTGTCCCGACTGCGGCACCTACGGACGCTCAAATTCCCGACTGGATGCTCTAAGTGCCGATTGCCGTGCGATGTTGCCCTTGCCTGGGGTGCAAGGCGGCAGGAACCGATTTGTCGCTTCGGAGCAGTTGCTGGTAGACAGCGACCAGTTCGCCGTTGAGCTTATGAATATTGTATTGTGATTCCACCCGGGCCCGGCCGGCCCGGCCGAACGCAGGCCAGATTTGCGGGTTGCTCACCAGGTAGCCGAGTTTTTCGACGATCGCCTCGACGTCGCGCTCGGGTACCAGAAAGCCTGCAGCACCATCTTCTACCAGTTCGGGAATCCCTCCATGCCAGGTACTGACTACAGGCAATCCCATCGCCATTGCTTCTTTGAGCGTGTTGGCGGGTCCATCCTCGTCTCCCTGCCTGCTGGTCACACTCGTGGAGATAAAAAGCTGAGCACCACCGAGGATTTCGATAATCTCCGCCTGATTCTTAGAGACCGTCTGTTAAGACAATCTAAAGCGGCAGCTTGATAGACCAAGCAGGGTGGAGCCTGAGAAAATCTCACCTGCCGCTACCTGCCATGGAACGCAAGCCCTACAAGAGTGACCTCACAGA
>JAHHGR010000007.1 GCA_019359725.1 Aphanocapsa lilacina HA4352-LM1
TGGTGGCTTTGTAGGAGCCGCCGTAGTGTCCGACATCTTCGCCGAGGACGTAGACATTGGGGTCGCGGCGCATTTCTTCGGCCATGGCGTCTTTGAGCGCTTCGTAAAACAGTTTGACCGGCATAAATTTATTCGTCCTCCGCAAACTGGAAGCGATAGAGTTCGTCGATGGGCGGCTCCGGAGACTCCTCAGCAAAGAGGACTGCATCGTCGACTTCGGCTCTTATTTCTTGCTCGATGGCTTTGAGTTCCTCGGCGGTGGCCAGCTCCTGCTCGCGGATAAAGGCCGCCAGGCGCGGGATCGGATCTTGCTTGCGCCAGAATTCTTTTTCGGCCGGGTCGCGCAACTCGTCCGGGTCCGCCAGCGAATGGCCCCGAAAGCGATAGGTCGTGCACTCGATTAAAGTCGGGCCGCCGCCCGCGCGGGCGCGTTCGATCGCTTCTTTGGCCACCGCGCGCACGGCGAGCACGTCCATCCCGTCCACCCGCACCCCGGTAATACCGAAGGCGTCCGCTTTTTTGGAGATTTCGACGACCGACGAAGCACGAGGATGGTACATGCCGATCGACCAGAGGTTATTTTCGACGACGAAGAGAATCGGTAACTTCCACAAAGCCGCCATATTGAGGCACTCGAAGAACTGGCCGTTGTTGGTGGCACCGTCGCCAAAAAAGCAGGCGCTCACCTGATCGGTACCTTTGTAGACCGCCGTGAAGCCCGCCCCCGTGGCAATCGGAATCCCTTCGGCCACGAAGGCGAAACCGCCCAGCAGATTGTGCTCCGCCGAGAACAGGTGCATCGAGCCGCCGCGGCCCTTGGAGCAACCGGTGGCCTTGCCGAACAACTCCGCCATCACCGAGCGCGCCGAAACACCTTTGGAAAGGGCATGGACGTGGTCGCGGTAGGTGCTCGTCACATAATCGTCGAGGCGCAAAGCTTTGATGACGCCCGTGGAGACGGCTTCCTGGCCGTTGTAGAGGTGCACAAAGCCGAACAACTTGCCGCGGTAGTACATCTGGGCGCAGGTGTCCTCGAACGTCCGCCCGAGGACCATATCGCGGTAGAGGGCCAGCGCCTCCGGGCGGTCGATGTGGTAGCGCGTCGGCGGTAGTTGTTGCTGGACCATCGTCATCCTCTGGGTGAAAGTCACGAAGTGTTGCGCTTCGGCCCTGTCGTAGCCCCACCATACTATGAGTTTGAATCGGACAAACGGTGTCGATTGTTCCAGAATCGGGGCCAAGTCGGTACGATGGTTGTCTGTGCGGACAGGAAATATGCAAATGACATCGATCGGACAGCTGCGCTCGCAGGTCGCAAGTAAAGAGCGCTCGGCTGTGGAAGTGGCCAGGCAGTACCTGGAGCGGGCCGAAAGACTCGACACGGAGGTCCATGCCTTTTTGCGCCTCACCCCGGAGCGCGCCCTCGCAGCAGCTGAAGCCGTCGATGCAAAAATCGCCAGAGGCGAAGATGCGGGCCTGCTCGCCGGGGTGCCGATTGCCGTCAAGGACAACCTGTGCATGGTGGGCATTCCCACCACCTGCGCTTCTAAAATTCTCGAAAACTACCGCCCGCCCTACGAATCGACCGCCACCCGCCGGTTGGAGGAGCGGGGGGCGCTCATCATCGGCAAGACCAACCTCGATGAATTTGCGATGGGCTCCTCGACCGAAAATTCCGCCTTCGGCCCGACGCGCAATCCCTGGGATCTGAGCCGCGTGCCGGGGGGCTCCTCGGGCGGTTCGGCGGCGGCGGTGGCAGCCTGCGAGGCGGTGGCCTCCCTGGGATCTGATACGGGCGGCTCGATCCGCCAACCCGCATCTTTTTGCGGCGTCGTCGGCCTCAAACCCACCTACGGGCTGGTCTCGCGCTATGGTCTGGTCGCTTTTGCCTCCTCGCTCGATCAAATTGGTCCTTTTACCCGGTCGGTGGAGGATGCCGCCCTGGTGCTGCAGGCGATCGCGGGCCACGACCCCCTCGATTCGACCAGTCTGGCGGTGAACGTGCCCGATTATCGTCAGGCCCTGGTAAGCGACCTCAAGGGCGTAAAGGTGGGTTTTATCAAAGAATTTTTTGCCGAGGGTCTCGATCCCGACGTGGCCGACGCCGTCTTCGAGGCGATCGAGGTGATGCGGGATCTAGGAGCCCAGATTCAGGAAGTGAGCTGCCCGCGCTTTGCCCGGGGACTGTCGACTTATTACATCATCGCCACCTCCGAGGCGTCGGCCAACCTGGCGCGCTACGACGGCGTCAAATACGGCCTGCGCGACCGGGAAGCAGACGCGCTGGTGCCGATGTACGGCCGGACCCGCGAGGCAGGCTTCGGCAGCGAAGTGAAGCGCCGCATCATGCTTGGCACCTACGCGCTGTCGGCCGGTTACTACGACGCCTATTACCTAAAAGCCCAGAAGGTGCGCACGCTCATCAAACAGGATTACCTGGACGCCTTTGCCAAAGTCGACGTGCTGGTCGGTCCTACCGCCCCCACCACCGCCTTCGCCTTCGGCGACAAGGTGAGCGACCCGCTCAGCATGTACCTTTCGGACATTTACACCATCCCCCTCAACCTGGCGGGGGTGGCCGGGGCGAGCATCCCCTGCGGCTTCGACGCCAGGGGGCTGCCCATCGGCTTTCAGATCATGGCGAACGCCCTGGAGGAGGGCAAGCTCTTGCGGGCCGCCTACGCCTACGAGCAGGCCACCGAATGGCACAAACGCGCCCCGGCCCTGGCGGCGGAAGCACTCACTCGCTGAGCAAAAAGATCAAAGGCCTGACGTCCTCCTCGCCCGCGGTCCATTCCCAATAGCGCACCAGAATCTGGTAGACCATCAGGCCGGTCTCCCCCTGGCCCGTGAGGATGTAGTTGAGCGACTGCTCGGTCATATTCTTGCGGGTAAGACCCAAAAAGATCGACACCGGGTCCATCAGTTCGCTCAGGTAGGCGATGGCGTTGGCGATGGCCACCGCCCCGAACACCTCGATGGTAAAATTCTCGCCCTCCTGGCGGATCTGCAGCCTGAGGCCGCTGGTAAAGTCGCTGCAGTCGTCGCGCAAATTGACGTGCAAAAAGGCAAACGCATGGCGAATGGTGTAGTAGGTGCGAATCTGGTTGGCCTTGCTCTCGCGGGGAGCGGGTGCGTTGCTGATCAAAGGCACCAGAGCCACTTTTTTGCCGAGCAGCTTCGGCCACAACTCGGCTGAGAGATCGTCGGCGAAGGTCACCTGCTCGACGCGCAACTCGGTAGACCGCCTGAGGCGCGTGCCGATCCCGATCACCAGGACAAAGGCGATGAAGAAGCTTGCGATAATCAGGCCGTCAGGCCGTTCTTTGATGTTGTCGAGCAGCGTGTAGGTGAAGACGACCACCAAAAACCAGAAGTAATAACTCAAATTGCGCAGCCGCTGCGAATTTTGGGCGGCGGCCTCGCGCCCGAGCGCCAGGGAGACCGCCACCGCCGCCGAGAGAATGAGCGCCAGTACGCCCGTGGCGTAGGCGCCGCCCTGGGCTTCGACGTTGGCCTGAAAGGCACTGACCACCACCAGATCGATGGCCAAAAGCGCCAGGACCAGCGGCCGGTTGTAACTCACCCAACTGGGAGCCATCCCGAAGCGGGGTAGATAGCGGGGAATCAAATTCAATAGGCCCGCCATCGCCGAGGCCCCTGCAAACCAAAGTATGACGATGGTCGAGATGTCGTAGAGGGTGCCAATGGTGTCGCCTAGAAGTTGGTGGCAGAGGTAGGCGAGCGCCCGGCCCGCCGCGGGACCGCCCTCGGCGTAGGCGGCAGGCGGAATCAGCAGGGTGGTGATGAAACTCGACGTCATCAACAGCAAACTCATCAACACCGCCGCCGCGGTGAGCAAATAGCCGGTGTTGCGGATGCGGCCTTCGGGGGCCGGTTTGCGCTCGTCGCCGGGATCGCCTTTGATGAGGGGCATGACCGTCACACCGGTCTCAAAGCCGCTTAGACCCAGGGCCAGCTTTGGAAAGGTGAGTCCCGCCGCAATGAGCAGCATCGTCCAGTCACCCGTCAGGGTCAACGAGCGCTGCCAACCGGCGAGCAGTTCCGGGCGCGCGGCAATTTCCTGAAAACCTCTAGCGATAACGACGATGTTGAGCAAAATATAGGGCACACCGACGGCGACCGCCAGACCGATGGCCTCGCGAAATCCCAGCAGGAAAACCAAGGCGAGCAGCACCAGCAGCACCACCGTGACCGGATACTGGCTGCCTTCGAGAAAAGGTTTGGCAAACGGGTTTTCAACCAGATGCTCGGCGGCGTCGGAGGCCGACAGCGTCATCGTGATCACAAAATCGGTGGTGGCAAAACCGATGAGCACCAGCACCAGCAGCTTGCCCAGCCAGCCGGAAAGCAGATTCTCCAGCATGGCAATCGAACCTTGGCCGATGAAGGAGCGCTTGGCCACCTGGATATAGATGGGCAGCGCCCCCGCCAGGGTGACTACGACCAAAAGCAGTGTCGCCAGCGGCGAGATAGACGCCGCCGCCAGCAGGGCAATGCCCGGTTGGTAGCCCAGAGTCGAGAAGTAGTCGACACCGGTCAGCCAAAGTACCGAATACCAAGGATGGGTCTGTTCGGCCTGGTGCTTGCCCCCCGGCCCTCCGGCCTTCAGCCAGCGTCCCAGGGAAGTCTTGCCTTGGCTGGAGCCGGGAACGGGCAACAGCGGCAGCGCTTTGACGCCCGAACTCGTCATGGCGAACGGTTCGCTCCATCGATAAGCTGCCTTCTTACACTAACGGATCCAAAATCGGTCGCAACAAAAACACCGAAACCCGAGGGCTCCGGTGGGAAACTAGCATCGAGGGGGTTGGGGTCTGTACGAGCATTTCTAGGCATGCCCCGGGCCGAAATTAAGTTCTCCTGCCAGGGCGCGCGCCACGCACGAGCGCACCGCCTGGCAGAAGCGCGCCTGGGAAAACCGCTCCGCGCGCGCGCGGATCTGTCCCGGTAGCCAGCGCATTTGCTCGCAGCGCTCGACCGCCGCCACCAGCGCTTCGGCCGTCTGCTCGCCGAAGAGCACGCCGCTTTCGCCGTCGGCCACCGTTTCTGTGGCCCCGCCCCGCCCGTAGGCGACTACCGGCCTGCCGCACGCCTGCACCTCCACCGGCACGATGCCGAAATCTTCTTCGCCCGGAAAGATCAAAGCCCGGCAGTTGGCGAACAGTTCCGCCAGTTGCTTGGGGGGTTGATAGGGCAAGAAGACCACGTTCGGCCGCGCCCTGGCCCGCAACCGCGCCAATTCCGGCCCCTCACCTGCCACCCACAAAGGCAGCCCCAGGCGGTTAAACGCCTCGATGGCCAGATCCAGACGCTTGTAAGGCACCAAGCGGCCCGCCACCAGATAGTACTCGAGGCTCGGAGCCGCCACCGGTTGAAAAAACTGGGTGTCCACAGGCGGATAGACGACCGTGGCGGGCCGCCGATAGAATTTGGCGATGCGCTGCTGGACGTAGCGGGAATTGGCCATCAGGTGATCCGGCCGCTGGGCGGCCTGAAAGTCCCAGGTGCGCAGCGCGCTCAGCATCAGCGGCATCAGCGCTCCCAGCAGCGGCACTCGAAATTCGCGCTGATAATCCCAGGTCATATCCCACAGGTAGCGCGTCGGCGTGTGAATATAACTCAGGTGCAGAGCGTCCTGGCGGGTGAGCACCCCTTTGGCGAAGGCGTGGGAACTGGAGATCACCAGATCGTATGCGCGCAGATCAAAGCTTTCGTAGGCGGCGGGCATCAGGGGCAAAACATACTGCAGCCGCCTTTGATAGCTGGTGCTGCCGCCCAGGGGCAGCTTTTGCAGAAACGACGGGCGCACGTCGTAGCGGCGCCAGCGCTCGGGCATCGTCGCCGCCCCGAAGTAGCTGGTGTAAATGGGCGCCTCCGGAAACAGACCCTTGAGCGCCTCGACAACGTTTTCCGAGCCGCCCTGCTTGATCAGGTACTCGTGGACAAGGGCGACCCTCACGGGGGGCGCCGGTCAGCTGCCGGGTTTGTAGACGCCGATTTCACGCACGACATTGGTGCCGGTCTCCAGGCCGAAACTCACTCCAATGGCATCGTAATTGACGTAGTAGCGGTCCGGGCGGTTGGCCCGGGAGCGCTCCGGAAACGGAAACAGTTCGTTGTACCCGCCGCTGCCCGGATTGCCGTAGGCTTCGAGAACGTCGTTGTAGCTCGAACCGATGCGGATGCCTTTGTCGGTGGCGGTGTTGGCAGCGGTCGAGTAGATGCGGTCGGCAAAAAAGTTCAATAGCGACGAGGACGGTTTGTAGTTGAGGACGATGAAATCCGGGACAAACCAGATTTTCAGTTCGTCGCTCGGGCGCATGGCGTTGCTCTCGCCGCCGCGGAAGTACTCGACCGCACCGGCTAGGCCCAGATCGCCCGTACCGGCATTGAATCCGAGGGTCTTGTCGCCGATTTCGCCGCGCGCCGGGAAGACCGTCGGTTTGAACGGCTGCCCGGGCCGGGAGGCGAGCAATTCCACCGCCCGCGGCAGCGGATCGGCGCCGCTCGCCTCGGTGGGTTCGACCCCCTCGGCGAGGCCGCGGCCGTCGCCGGTGCGCCAGCGGCCAGTCACCAACCGCACCGCCGCTCCACTGGGCAGCGCAAAATTTTCGCTGAACAGATCCGAGCCCGCCGTGCGCGCACCCAGCACCTGGGCACGGCCGCTGCGTCCGAGTTGGGCGGCAAGCGCCTCCGCCCCGGCCCGCGTCTTTTTATCGACGAGCACCACCACCGGCAGGTCGACGGCTACCGCCCGCACTTTGCTGTCCCAGCGCCGGACGCTGTCGCGCGCGCCGACCGTCTGCACCAGCGGCGAAGCGCCGGTCGGGAAAAAGAGCCGCGCTGTATCCGCCACCGACTGGGCGTCCTCGCCCGAGGCGCCGCGCAGATCGAGGATCACCCCGCGGCTGTGATCCGCCTGATGCAGCGCCTGGCTCACCTGCGAAGCAGAACCGAACCCCATGGAGGCGAGCCGCACCTGGGCAATACCTTCGCCCACCGGTGTCACCGACACACTCGCCCGATCGCGCTGGCGCTCGCGCTGCAATTGCTCAGGCGTGAGCAGCGCGTCGCCCTTGCCGCCGTACTTACCGAGTACTTTTGCGATCACCTCGTACTCGACCAGTTTCGGATCGCGGCCCTTGCCCTCGGTCTCCTGGGCCACCACCAGTTCGCGGTACGTGCGCTCGCTGCTGAGGGACGCCGTGCGTCCCCCCTCGTCGAGGGCCTGCTGCTGCAACAGCGCCACCACCGTCTGCAGATCCGCCCCCGCCTGGTAGCGGCTCGCGGCGAGGCGCGGCGGCTCGGTGGCCGCGGGCATCGGCGGTACCCCCTGGGCAAACACCGGCATCCCCGTCGCGCACAAACACAACCCCAACCACCAGCTCCTCCGGCGGTTCCAGCACTGTCTTGCCATTGCAGCGGCCCTCCAGGCGCTCCCCTACTCTAGATATAGAGGTTGCAAGCAGCTTAGCTGAATCCCCACCACTAGGGCAACCCTTGGGCTGCTTCGGTTTCACACCGTGGACGGCAGCGGGATCGGCACCGGGGCGGCCGGTAGCCGCTCGGCTTCCTTGCGCTCGAGGGCGGCGCGCACCAGGCCGAAGAAGAGCGGGTGGGGTTTGTTGGGCCGCGACTTGAATTCGGGATGGAACTGGGTGGCGATGAAGTAGGGATGATCGACCATTTCGATGATTTCGACCAGGCGCTCGTCGGGGGAAGTGCCGCTGATCTGGAAACCGGCTTCGAGCATCGCCTTGCGGTAGGCGTTGTTGAACTCGTAGCGGTGGCGGTGGCGCTCGTAAATCAGCGTCTCGCCGTAGAGGCGGTGGGCCAGGGTGCCTTCTTGCAGGCGGCAGGGCCAGAGTCCCAGGCGCATCGTGCCGCCTAGATCCACCACGTCCGCCTGCTCAGGCAGCAGCGAAATCACCGGGTTGGGGGTCTGCGGGTCGAACTCGGTGCTGTTGGCCAAAAGCCCCGCACCGTGGCGCGCCCACTCGATTACCGAGCACTGCATGCCGAGACACAGCCCCAAAAAGGGCAACCGTTGCGCGCGGGCGTAGCCGATAGCGTTCACTTTACCGTCGATGCCGCGCGAGCCGAAGCCCCCCGGCACCACCACCCCGTCGACATTGGCCAGAAAGTAGGCAGCTCCGCGCTCCTCGACCGCTTCAGCTGAGATCCATTCGACTTTGACTTCGGCGTCGAGGGCGACAGCAGCGTGCCTGAGCGCTTCGACCACCGAGATATAAGCGTCCGAAAGCCGCACGTACTTGCCGACGATGGCGATGGTTACCGAGCGCGACGGGTTGCAGATGCGGTCTACCAGAATTTCCCAATCGCGCAAGTCCGGCTGGCGCTGCTCCAGACCCAACAGGGTGATCGCCTGGTGGGCGAGCCCTTCGCGCTCCAGATTGAGGGGCACAGCATAGATGGTCTGGGCGTCCTGGCAGGTGATCACCGCCTGCACCGGCACGTCGCAAAATTCAGAAATCTTGTCTTTGATGCCGATGCTCAGGGGCCGGTCGGAGCGGCAGACGAGAATATCCGGCTGGATGCCGATCGAGCGCAGTTCTTTGACCGAGTGCTGGGTGGGCTTGGTCTTCATCTCGCCTGCGGTCGGGATGTGCAGGATATAGGTGACGTGGATATACAGCACGTTCTCGCGGCCGACGTCCTTGCGAAACTGGCGGATCGCCTCTAGAAAGGGCAGCGACTCGATATCGCCCACGGTGCCGCCCACCTCGACGATCACCACGTCCGGGTTGGTGTCGTGGGCCACCCGGCGGATGCGCTCTTTGATCTCGTTGGTGATGTGGGGAATGACCTGGACGGTGCCGCCCATGTAATCGCCGCGGCGCTCTTTGTTGATCACACTTTGGTAAATCGAGCCGGTGGTGACGTTGTTGAGCTTGGAGACGTCGGTATCGGTGAATCGCTCGTAGTGGCCCAGATCGAGGTCGGTCTCGGCGCCGTCGTTGGTGACGAACACCTCGCCGTGCTGAAACGGGCTCATCGTGCCCGGATCGACGTTGATATACGGATCGAGCTTGAGGATCGTCACCGAGTAGCCCCGCGATTTGAGCAGGCGGCCGAGGGAAGCGGCGACGATGCCTTTGCCGATCGAGGACACCACACCGCCCGTTACGAATACATACTTTGTCATACCGGCATCACCCAGAACATCCCAATTCGGTTGATTATAGCAAGCGAGCCGCAGCGGCGTTGCGGCCTGTGCGGACATGGTACTGCAACAACTATCTTGGAATAATCCGGCGCGTCTTAATAGACGGCTGTCCATGTTGGTGTCGTCGGTCTGGATGCTGCTGCACAGGTAAACACCGGATGCTGAACAGGCTTTTCGAATCAGCTGTTAATATTCTTTGTAGCTTCGGTCTTGTAGACCGCGTTGCAGCCCATCAAAAACAGTTCCAAGTTCACCGTTCAACAGCGCCGAAACACATAGCCAGAGCCCTGGGAAAACCCGGCTTCGGATGACGGATTCATCATCGACAGGCAACAGAACATAACGGCCTTCTTGTAAGACAAACCAATCGATCTGCCTATCCTCTACCCGCCAGACCAAGTACTCCTGCACCCCGTTGCGCTGGTAGGCCCGCAGCTTTTCGTGCAGATCGTAGGATGCGCTGCTTGCAGCGATCTCGACGACCAGTTCCGGCGGGCCTTCCACATACCCGTCGGCGCCGATCGACGAGGTGCCATTTTCGAGACGCAACAGAGCATCCGGCTGCGGTTCGTTGTCGAGATCCAGGCGCACCGTGGCGTTGTCGCCGATATCCACGCCGGGCGTGGCCGCGCAGTAAAGCGTCAGCCAGCCGACTACGTGGGCGTGCGGTCGGCCATGACTATCGATGCGGACGGGTGACGGCACAAAGACGACTCCCTCGACGAGTTCCGCTTTCTTTAGATGGGGCATCCGGCGGTAGCGCCGTTCGAATTCGGGGCGAGTCAGGTGATCGCCGCTGTCGAGAATCGGTCCTCTGGTTTGGCGCGCTTCTTGCATGGGCGGATTCGCTCGGGCGGACCTCAAACGCTTGCCATCTGCCGCCACCGGAAATTTTCGGCCGGGGGCTGTGCTACTGGCCGGGTCGGTTTTCGATCTGGCCAGAGCGCCTCACCTGCGGGCGGCCCATGCTGAAGTTGAGTACGCGGCTGTCGAGGTTGTAGGCAATTTCGCCCTGCTGCAAAAGGCCGCGGATAAAATTTTCAAGATCCGAACCGATGCGGCGCAGGTTGTACTCGGTGAGGGCCAGGCCAGTGTAGGCGGCGACCAGCCGATCGAACTCGCTGTAAACCTTTTGCAGCGCCGGGTCGTTCCAGATAAATTCGTTGTCCGGATCGACATCGAGGGTGAGTTTGCTGTCGCTCGCGATGAAACTGTCGTTGCGGATGTCAGCAGCGAAGATGTGGACGTGGCGGGTGGTGGACTTCAACATCGGCGTCGCCTGGCTCGGGCATTTCAACTTGGATTGTAACACCGGCTTTTGTGGCTCCCGGTGCCCGCTGTGCCGGGATGGAAGCGGGCGGATACCCTGGAGGCAGGCGAGCCATCGGGAGAGAGCAATGCCACAAGTCAAAATTTTCGGCAAGACCTACACCTGCGCCCAGGGAGCCAACCTCCGCCAGTTTTTGCTCGAGCAGAACGTACCTATGTACAACGGCCCGTCGTCCCTCATCAACTGCCATGGCCTCGGCACTTGCGGCACCTGTGCTGTGGGTATCGCCGGGCCGGTCTCAGAACCGGGCGGCCGGGAGAAGTTTCGTCTCGGACTGCCCCCACACAAAGGCGTCGAAGGCGGGCGGCGGCTCGCCTGCCAGGTGACGGTCCTGGAGGACATCGAAGTGACCAAGTACGAAGGGATATGGGGCGAAGGTGCAAGACCCGTCGACGGCCGTGTCTCGGCGTCGTAAGCGCAACTGACGGCTTTGGGCGAAGAATGCTAGGATAGGGCTCAAGTCTTAACTTTTGTAAAACCACCAGCTTCGGACCTATCCATGGAAACCAACCGTCTGAGTCCGGCTCAGATTCGTAACGTCGCGATCATTGCCCACGTCGACCACGGCAAGACCACCCTGGTCGACGCTCTGCTCAAGCAGTCCGGGATCTTTCGGGACAACGAAGTGGTGGAAACCTGCGTGATGGACTCGAACGACCTCGAGCGCGAGCGCGGGATCACGATTTTGGCCAAGAACACGGCGGTAAGCTACCTCGACCATCTGATCAATATCGTGGACACCCCCGGCCACGCCGACTTTGGCGGCGAAGTCGAGCGGGTGCTCGGCATGGTCGAAGGTTGCCTGCTCATCGTGGACGCCAACGAAGGGCCGATGCCCCAGACGCGCTTCGTGCTCAAAAAGGCGCTCGAGAAGGGTCTCAAGCCGATTTTGCTGGTCAATAAGATCGACCGACCCCAGGCCGACCCGCACCGCGCCATCGACAAGGTGCTGGATCTGTTTATCGAACTGGGGGCCGACGACGATCAGATCGATTTTCCGGTGCTCTTTGCCTCGGGGCTCTCGGGCTACGCCAAAAACGACCTGGCCGATGAGTCCAAGGACATGCAGCCGCTTTTTGAAGCGATCCTCCGCCATGTTCCGGCGCCGGTGGGCGACCCGGCCAAACCTTTGCAACTGCAGGTGACCACCCTCGATTACTCCGAGTACCTGGGCCGCATTGTCGTGGGCAAAATCCACAACGGTTCGATTCGCGCCAACCAGACCATCGCCATCGTCAAAGATTCCGGCAAAATCGAACGGGGCAAGGTGGTCAAACTGTTTGGCTTCGATGGTCTAAGCCGCACCGAACTGAGCGAGGCTTACGCGGGCAATATCGTAGCGGTGGCCGGTTTCGCCGACGCCAACATCGGCGAGACGCTCACCAGTGCCGAGCACCCCGAGGCGCTGCCGCTCATCAAAGTCGACGAACCGACTTTGCAGATGACCTTCTCAGTCAACGACTCGCCCTTTGCGGGACAGGAGGGCAAGCACGTCACCTCCCGCAAGCTGCGCGAGCGCCTCTTCAAAGAGCTTGAGACCAACGTCTCGCTGCGCGTCGAGGAGACCGATTCGCCCGATCGCTTTTTGGTCTCCGGCCGCGGCGAACTGCACCTGGGCATTTTGATTGAGACGATGCGCCGGGAGGGCTACGAGTTTCAAGTCTCCAAACCCCAGGTCATCTTTCGGGTGGTGGACGGCCACGTCTACGAGCCGTTCGAATTGCTGGTACTCGATGTGCCCGACGACGCGGCGGGCGGCTGCATCTCCAACCTCGGCCGCCGCCGCGCCGAGATGCAGAACATGCAGAGCTTCGGCAACGGCCGCACCCAGCTCGAATTTGTGATCCCGGCGCGCGGGTTGATGGGCTTTCGCACCGAGTGCCTGCGCCTGACGCGCGGCGAAGGGATCATGAGCCACTCTTTCCTCGACTACCGCTCGACGGTGGGCGAGATGGAAACCCTCAGAAACGGTGTGCTTATCGCCTTCGAAGAAGGGGAAGCGACCTATTACTCCCTGCAGAACGCCGAGGACCGGGGCATCTTCTTCATCACCCCCGGCACCCGCGTCTACGCCGGCATGATCATCGGCGAGAACAACCGCCAGCAGGATCTCGAACTGAACATCTGCAAGACCAAGAAGCTCACCAACATGCGCTCCGCCGGGGGCGAGGAGTTGGTGCAGCTCAAGACACCTGTGATCATGAGCCTGGAGCGCGCCCTCGAGTACATCAACGACGACGAACTGGTGGAGGTGACGCCCAAGTCCATCCGCCTGCGCAAGCTGTCCCTCAAAGCCGTCCGCAAGTAGTCTACGCCAAAAGCGCATCGCCCGGTCGCTCGCTGCAGCGGCCGGGTTTGCCCTATTCGGGCGCACTGAGTGATATCGCGCCGTTTGTAGTGTTTATTCCCGACGCCCGATCGCCGGATCTTCGCGCCCGAAGACGTTCTCGACCACGGCGATGGAGGCGGAATAGCTGACCATGATGTCGCGCTCCTCGCCCCCCAGGTACATCCGCCCGAAGCTGCCGAAGGGCAACACTTCCAGGATGTTGATGTTGGCGGCTTTTTCGGCTTCGTTGGCGGCGAGGGCAATGTAGGCGGCGGGCTCCACCTCCAGCACAAAGAGCGTCTGGCCCGCCAGGATCATCTGACCGCGCTTGAAGCGGTTGATGAGCTGGGTCTGGTGCGGGTCGATGTTGCGGATAATCTGGTTTGAAATGACGCGAGGCTTGAGGCGCTCGCGCTCGCGCACGCCCAGATACTCAAGAATCGCCTGACCGGCAGTCTTGGTCTCCCCCTGGCGGTTGGAGTGAATTTCGAGGCTGCCGAACAGCCGCTCGACCACCTGCAGCCCCGGCCGCACGACGGCGGCTTTGAGGGCGATATCGGTGATGCGGTTAATCTCGATGCCCGGGGAAATCTCGATCCACAGCGAAGCGTCCCCCGGCAGCGGCAAAAACCCCGGCGCGATCGTCCCCAAAAAGGCCGCGAACTGCGGTTGCAGGTTATCGAGGTAGACGTAACTGCGCAGTTCTACTCCCAAAATTGCCTCTCCATCGGCTCCGGGCGCGGCAGCGCTTCTGGGCCGACGTGCACTGCCCCATCATCCCACAGGTTCCACCATCAGGTAGGCCAGGTTCTCCATCTGGCGCACAAAGCGGCGCAAGTCGGCGCGGGCGGTGTGCTCAAAGACGGGACGGGCGACGGTGGTCCTGCGCACCGCGAGGCGCACCCAGTGCCGCTCGAATTCGGCGTAGGGCTGGGGGCCGTCCCATAGGGGCAACAGCGCTTCCTCCATGCCGTCGATGACAATCGGCTCGCCGTAGGGCACCCGCATGTGCTGGTTGAAGTTGAAGGGTTCCCCTGCCTCCAGGCAGTCGAGCAGAAATTGCTTAAGCCTTTCGGTGGCAAGCTGCGGGTGCAGATGCAGCACGGACGCGGCAAAGTCGCCCGCATCCCAGGTTTCCACAGGATCGCGGGGACGGCTTCGTCCGGCATGACCGCACCAGAAGTCGATGAGCCGGTGGGAGCTATGAATCAGTTCGCTCAGGTGCAGCCGCTCGGCGGTGGTCAGTTTGCCAATCTGGGCGGCGATCAAGGGCGGCAGCTGGCCGCTTTTGAACCAGTGGCGCAGCTCCCAGGTGGGCCACAGGAGCATCTTGACCAATTCGAGGCCGCAATCGGCGAGCATCGCGAAGGTCTCCGGAATCGTGAAGCCCTTGTCGCCCACCAGCAGATAATTCATCCGGTACCATTCGCTGTCATCGTGCAGACTCGCAAAGGGTGTCCAGGCGTCCTTTTTGAGCTGGGCACCTTCGTTCATCCGCTCCATGGTCTGGCGCGCCAGGGCAATTTCCTCCGCTTCGTCCCTGTGACCCGCAAGCCCCAGGGTCTGGAAAAATTTCTGGGCGCGAAAAACCGGCGCGCGGGCGTAGGCGCTGTGCAGATTGGCGCGCAGGATGCCGTCGGGGGCGAGCACCCCTGCCAGAGCAGCAAGCCCCACGCCCGGATCCGGCAGCAAATAGAGCACCTCGTCGCAGTTGATCAACTCGAAATCCCCGCCCAGCTCCCCCACCCGCTCGATGGGCAGGGCGTGAAACTCGGCACTTTCAAAACCGTGAAAAGCGAGGCGCTCGCGGGCCACAGCGAGCGAGCGCTCCGAGAGGTCGATGCCGACGATGCGCGCCCCCGGATTGGCCTGGGCGAGGGCCAGGCTGGTGAAGCCGCTGCCGCACCCGGCATCGAGAATGCGTTTACCGGCAGCAGAGACGACCCGCCGATTGCGCAGATAATGGGGCGTCATCAAGTTGTGCAGGTAGAGCATGGCGGTGTCCTCGCTGTGGGAGTGGTGCAGCGGGATGCGCGGGTAGGGGGCGGTGTCGTACTGGGCGCGCACGCGCCCCAGGTGCTCGGCATCGTGGCCCATGACAACCTCCGAAGGCACGCTCAGGTGAATTCGAAAAGCAGATACAGCAAACCCTCTGCCGCCGCGGCGAAGCGGCGGGCCGCTCCCGGCCGGGCGACCGGCTCCGGTTGACCCGTGGCGTGGGCAAATTCAAGCCATTGGCGCTCGAAGCGCTCCAGTTCCATCGGCCCATCCCACAGCGGCAGCAGACAACCCGCCATCTGCGCATCGGGGAGCGGTTCGCCGAAGGGAAAGCGAATATGCTGCTGCAACTCGAAGGGTTTGCCCTCGCCGAGCGCTTGCTCCAGGCGCTCGCGCAGGCTGTCCGTGCGCAACTGCGGATGCAGGTGCAGGCGCAGGTTGTGCTCCAGGGCAGGCGGTTTGGCCGCGGCGGGCTGCTGAGCGGGGTGGGCGCACCAGAAGTCGATGAGCCGGTGGGGACTGTGAATCAGTTCGTACAGGTGCAGCCGTTCTATCGGCGATTTGTCCGCCAGCCGTTCAGCAAACAGCGGCGGCAGGCGGTCGGGATCACGAAACAAACAGCGCACATCCCAGGTCGGCCAGAGAACCATGCTGATAAATTCGAGGTTTGCCCCGGCGAGCAGAGCAAACACCTCCGGCACGGTGTAGCCCTTGTCGCCTGCAAGCAGATAGTTGAGCTGGTACCACTCCAGGTCGTCGTGCAGGTGGATGCAGGGCACCCAGGTGTCGATTTTGAGGTGGGTGCTGTTGTTGAGGGCGTCCATCGTCGAGCGCACCAGTTCCATCTCCGCTTCGCCCGGTGTGCCGTTGGTGAGCCCCATCATCTGGAAGACCCGTTGGGCGCGAAAAACCGGCGCGCGGGCGTAGGCGCTGTGCAGATTGGCGCGCAGGATGCCGTCGGGGGCGAGCACCCCCGCCAGAGCAGCAAGCCCCACGCCCGGATCCGGCAGCAAATAGAGCACCTCGTCGCAGTTGATCAAGTCGAAGTGTCGGCCTAACTCCCCCACCTGCTCCAGCGGCAGATCGTGGAATTCGACATCCGTGAAGCCGTGAAAGGCGAGTCGCTCGCAGGCCACCGCGAGGGAGGCCGCCGAGAGGTCCAGACAGACCAGTTGCGCTCCCGGATTAGCCTGGGCAAGGGCCAGGCTGGTGAAACCGCTGCCGCAGCCCGCATCGAGGATGCGCAGGGGAGCGCCACTCGGGGGTAGCCGCCGATGGCGATGGTAGTAGGGGGTGGTGAAGCTGTGCAGCCACAGGGAGTTGCGGTCGTGGACGCTTTCGATGGCGACTTTTGGGTAGGGTGTCTGGTCGTACTGCCGGCGCAGCTTGTCAAGCAGTAACAGTTCTTCCATGGTTCAAGCCGCCCGTTCGACCAGAAAATAGGCAAAGCGCTCGCCGTAGGCCACAAAGTTGAGCAGGTCGCCGCGCAACCGCTCAGGATCGACCGCACCCCCGGTCGCCTCCGTCTCGGCGCAGACCGCCGCCACCCAGTTTTCGATGAGTGTCTCCAACGGCTGCGGTCCTTCCCAAAGCGGCAGCAGGCCGCGGGCGATGAGGCTATCAAGGGTGAATTCGCCGCCGCGCGGGGCGCGCAGGTAGCGGTTCATCTGAAAATCGCTGTTTTGTGCCAGACTTGCCCTCAAGTCCGCTTTGAGTTGTTCGGTGCAAAGCTGCGGATGCAGGTGAACCCGGGCGGCGGCCAGTTCTGGTGCGCTCCATCGGGCCAGAGGCTGGTAAGGCCGCCCCCGGCCGGGGTGGGCGCACCAGAAGTCGATGAGCCGGTGGTTGCCGTGAAACAGTTCGTACAGGTGCAGCCGCACCTCAGGCGAAGCGGAGCGGTAGATCTGCGCAAACTGCGGCGGCAAAAGGGTGGGCTCTTTGAACAGGTTCACCAATTCCCACTCCGGCCACTGCAGCATGCAGACAAACTCGAGATGTGCCTGGCGCAGCATCGCGAACAGCTCGGGGATCGTGAAGCCTTTATCGCCCTCGAGCAGATAGTTCATGGCGATCCACTCGGCGTAGCGGTGTTCCTCACCCGCGTAGCCCCAGCAACTCTGCTTGAGGAAGACCCGGTCGCCCAGAGACTCCATGACATCGCTCACCAGGGCGTAGCGCGCCTCTCCCTCGACCTTGCCCACGACGTTCAGCAAGGCGAACGCCTGCTGGGCGCGAAAGAGCGGGGCGCGCTGGTGCCGGTCGTGCAGATTGGCGCGCAGGATGCCGTCGGGGGCGAGCACCCCTGCCAGAGCAGCAAGCCCCACGCCCGGATCCGGCAGCAAATAGAGCACCTCGTCGCAGTTGATCAACTCGAAATCCCCGCCCAGCTCCCCCACCCGCTCGATGGGCAGGGCGTGAAACTCGGCACTTTCAAAACCGTGAAAAGCGAGGCGCTCGCGGGCCACAGCGAGCGAGCGCTCCGAGAGGTCGATGCCGACGATGCGCGCCCCCGGATTGGCCTGGGCGAGGGCCAGGCTGGTGAAGCCGCTGCCACACCCGGCATCGAGAATGCGTTTGCCGGCACTCGCTATCACGCGCTGGTTGCGCAGGTAATAGGGTGTGACCAGGTTGTGCAGGTAGAGCGCATCGGCATTGTCGGCGTGGGTCGTTTCGAGGGGATAATTCGGATAGGGAGCCTGGTCGTAGTAGGCGCGAATTCCCGCTTCGCTGTCGAATTTGGCGTTCATGGCAGGCGCTGTAGACACGGCATCATCGTCGCATGGCTTGCGCAGCCCCTAGGGGTAAGACACTTTGCTCTTTTACTGTTTGTTAACTAACATAGAAGTGTAGGTTCATGAGAAACCCGTGACATCCTGGCGCGACCGTTTGAACCGCATGGCGGGCCGGACCCGCTTTGTGGTGTGTCGCCTGTTCATTCATCTGGCCGGCGAAGATGCCGCCCCGATGCTGGGCATCCTCAACGAAGAGGGCCGTCGGGCGGTGGCCGCCGACGGCGATATGGAGGTGCTGGGCGAGAGCCTGGCCAATATTGCCCAGGCGCTGTTGCAGTACGACACTTACTGGCGCTCGGTGGCCAACGAGGGCGACGTGTTCTGGGAAGAAGGACAGGCGGGTGACGAATTCAACGCCCTCTATACCGACTCGGCCCGGCGTTACCTGAGCGGTCCGGATCTCGAGGCGGCCACTCTCCCGGCCGACAAGCCGCTGGCCCTGCCGGTCACCCGCAATCTGGTGGTGATGATCACCGTCGCCTTCGAAGGTGAATGTCCCGAACTCGAGACCGATCTTTCGAGCGCCGAGGCGCTCAGCAAAGGGATCCAGGCGCTCATCAACCTGCACTACAACGGTCGGTTGCGCTCCCTGCAGGTGCACTTCTCCCCGGCCCAACTGGGCGACGAGCTGACCTCCGACCAGTTGCTGGTCAATTTCCCGGAGCTGGTTCCCATCTAAGAGCCCGCCCGCCACTCCCGTTCAGTTCAAGTGACCCGTTCTCTATACACCTTGGCAAACGATGAAATCATCCGCTTCGCCTCTGCAAAAGTCCCTATCCGTGCTGCTGGCACTGACGCTAACCCTAACCACCGTCGCCTGCGGCAGCAACCAGAGCGAGACCGCCGGCAATCGCCAGGGCGGCACCACTGCCACCGCGCCTCAAAAGCCCCTGGCCGACGGCCAGTATCCGCTGCAGCAGGCCAACTACAACGACGCCAGCGGCGAGTACAGCCTGTTGTTGCTCAACACCCCTCCCGGCAGCTCCTCCAGCCTGCGCACCGCCGAGTTGCAGATGGCGCAGCTGAGCGAAGAAGAGCTCAAAGCCGGCAAAAAGAGCTACCTCAAAGTCGAAGGCGGCAAGCCGGTGCTCTATCTGACCCCGGACTACAAGATCGGCTACGTCCACAACGTTACTGAGACCAAGGCCAATCCCCAGACCGGTGAGCAGCAGACGGTGGTCGTCCGCCAGGAGTCGAGCTTCTGGACGCCCTTCGCCGCTTCGCTGGCCGGTGCGGCCATCGGCAACATGCTCTTTGCCCCCCGCTACTACATGCCTCCGGCCTACGCTGCGGGCGGCATGGCGGGTTACGGCGGCTACGGCAACACCTACGGCCAGGCGGTCAGCAACTACCAGACGCGCAACGGCGGTGCTCTGCCTGCCGCCACGCGCAATAGCCGCTCACTCGGCACCGGCAGCGGCTTCGGTTCCTCGGCGAGCCGTTCTCAGCGCACCAGTCCCAACTCCACCCGCTCCAGCGGTTCAGGATTCGGCGGCAGCACGTTGCGCTCCACCGACCCGTCCAGCGGCGGCAGCACCGTCGATCGCTCCCGCAGCAGCAGCGGCTTCGGCAGCGGCCGGATGCGTGCTGGTGGCCGTCGCCGCTAAGACCCTTTCTTCTTACAGAAGCGATAACGCTTATCCTCGGCCGTGCCCTCCAAGGCGCGGCCTTTTATTGGGTGTGAACTCGATGGAATTATCCTGGTGGTCAGGACAAGCTCGCTGGGGAACGCCATCCGATGGCAGCGCCTTACAAACCGACGTTTTTTCCCTCACCCTCGCCGCCGCTACCGTCGTTGTATGATTTGCCGAGGGTGAATCCCGAGGAACCCGGTCTGCCCGACTGGTGAACATGTCCGTCACCTTCCGACCAGGTCTCACCCTCGAACAGATCGAGCAGACCATCGACCGCACCGAGGCAGCCATTTGCAGCCAGGTGCCCGAGGCCAGGCGCATATGGATCGAGGCGGAATCGCTGAAGCCCCTGGCTGCCAAACCGAACGCCCAAACCTAACCGTCGGCATCGCCAAGCAGCGGCCAAAAGTGGCCTACCGGCCCCTGGCCGCGGCCAATCGCCAGGCTGTGGCACAGCGCGGCGGTGACGTAGGCTTTGGCTTGCACAATCGCCTCGCGCAGCGGAAGACCGAGGGCAAGGTTGGCGGCAATCGCCGCGGCCAGGGTGCAGCCGGTGCCGTGGGTGTGGGGGGTGTCGACCGTATCGCCCATCAGTACGACACATTCGCCGCCGTCGTACCAGACATCCGTGCCGCGTCCGACCGCGAGGGCTCCCCCTTTGATGAGTACGCTTCGCGCCCCGAGGGCGGCGATGCGGCGGGCAGCTGTCTGCATGTCGGCAACCGTTTCGATGGCAATCCCGCTCAGCAAGCGCGCCTCATGCAAATTGGGCGTCACGAGCATCGCCAGAGGCAACAGTTTGTTCTTGAGTGCCGCCACGGCGTCATCATCGATGAGCTGGGCACCCGTGCGCGAGACCATCACCGGGTCCACCACCAGATTTGGCAAAGGCAGCTCGGCAGCCAGCCTGGCGACCCGGGCGATGATCCCGGCGTTGAGCAGCATGCCCGTCTTCACGGCATCCAGACCAATATCCCCGGCCACCACTTCGACTTGCAGAGCGACAAAATCGGGTTCCACAGGCATTACCCCCTGTACCCCAAGGGTGTTCTGGGCGGTCAGGCAGGTGACGGCGGACATGCCGTGCACTTTGTGAAAGGCGAAGGTGCGCAGGTCGGCCTGTAGACCTGCCCCGCCGCCCGAATCGGACCCGGCGATGGTGAGAGCGCGGGCGATCGTCACGCAAGCAGTGTTGTGAGCGCGGCGGTGAGAGTTGCCACCTTCTGCATCGCCTCCACGGTCATGACCATCACCAAGGCCCGGTCGGTCTGCGGGGCGATGGGCGAAAGGTCCTTGAGCTGGTGCTGTAGGTCGTCAATTTGCTGACAGACCAGTTGCAATGTCTGGATCACCTCGCGCTGCTCCGGCCGCTGCACACACTTGAGCTGGTCGCGGATTTCGGCCAGGCTCATGTGGCGGCCCCGCAGGTGCTTGATGAGGTGCAGCCGGTCGAGGGAGATGGCCGGATAATAGCGGTGCTGGTGCGCGTCGGCGCGGTCGAGGGGCTCAAGCAACCCCTCGCGGGTGTAAAAGTCGATCGTACGGGGATTCACCTTCGCCAGGTGCGCCAACTCACCGATGCGGTAGCCCTTCTTGCGAACGTCCATTGCAGCTGTCCCTCTGAATGTCCCACCAGTTCTAAATCCGAATACCAGTATAAATTTCCGGCAAACAATCAGTGCAACAAACAGTACAATAGCCGATAAGGTGGCAACCGCACGCAATTGATTTGAGCATAAAACTGAAAAAACCGTGGCAGGGCGAGGGCCTGTAAGATTGAAAGGGGTGCGACCGCTGCAACCATCTTTCCCAGACGGCAGGTACGATGATTGAGCAACTGGCGGAGTCCATTCAACACTTTCTTGAGTCCAACGGTCCACTCGGTTACCTGCTGATCGCGGGAATCATCTTTCTTGAGAATTCCGGCTTGCCCCTGCCTGGCGAGACAACGCTGATTTTGGCTTCGGTGCTCGCTTCTAAAGAAATCCTCGCCTTTCCGCTGGTGCTGATCGCGGCCATCTGCGGCGCCATCTTGGGCGACAACATGGGCTACTTCATCGGTCGGCGCTTCGGGCGCGACTTGGTGCTCAAGTATGGCAAAGTCTTTGGGTTGACCCAGGACAAGTTCGACCGCGCCGAGGCGGCCTTCCTCAAAAACAGCGCCTGGGCGGTGTTTATTGGGCGCTTTATTGTGCTGTTGCGCATTTTGGCGGGGCCGCTGGCGGGGATCACCCGCATGCCCTGGCCAAAATTTGTGCTCTTTAACGCGCTGGGCGCGTTCGCCTGGGGCGGGGCGATTGGCACAGCCGCTTACTTTTTTGGGGTGGCGGTGCTCAAGTTCTTCGAGGGCATCGGCGTCTGGGGGCTGATCTTGCTGGTGGTCGCCATCATCGCCTTTGGGGTCGTCCGCCATTTCATGGACGAGCGCGCCGAGCACAAAGCTGCCAAAAAGGCCAAGATTGAGCCTGAGCAGACGACCACGACCCGTTAGTCGTCCGGGCTTGAGGGTATCGGTCGCCCCCCCGGACTCGATGGCAGCTTGGGCGGGAGAATTGGTGGGTAAGCCTGGCCCATGCTTCCAGTGCGCGCACGATGCGTAGGGGGATGGCCGGTCTTTGGGACTGCGGAGGTATCGGGAAACGAAGCGGCTTAGGCCCAGGCTGTACAGGCTGACAGGCAGTGGTTTGCTCCTGACACCTGCATCAACGCGACAGTGAAAGGGGCAGTTCCAGGCCGTGGGTTTCAAGCAACACCCGGTCGGCAAGGATGTGTCCGCTCGGGCCGTCGGCGACTACCTGGCCGCGGTCGATGACGATGGTACGGGTGCAGGTCTCCAGGGCCATGTCCAGGTCGTGGGTGGCGACGAGCTTGGTCTGGGGCAATTCGGCGAGCAAACGCATCAGACGGCGGCGGCTGCGCGGGTCGAGGCCCGCCGAGGGTTCGTCGAGCACGAGCACCTCCGGCTCCATGGCGAGCACACCAGCTAGGGCCACCCGTTTCTTCTCGCCGATCGACAGGTTGAAACTCTGCCGCTGCAAGAAGCGGGCGGGCTCCAGGCCCACCTGTTCGAGGGCGGAGCGCACGCACTCGCGCAACTTCTCGCCCTTGAGACTCAGATTCTGGGGACCGAAGGCGACATCCTCGGCGACGGTGGGCATAAAGAGCTGGTCTTCGGGATTCTGGAAGACCAGGCCCACAAAGCGGCGGGCAAATTCGAGGGTGGAAGCGCTGAGCGGTTTTCCCCCCACCTCGATGCGGCCCCGACCGGGCAGGAGCAATCCGTTCAGATGCAGCAGCAGCGTCGATTTGCCGGAGCCGTTGGGACCGACCAGGGCGACGTTCTCGCCCGCACCTAGCGCCAGGGTTATCCCCCGCAGGGCGGCAGTGCCGTCCGGATAGCTGTAGTGCAGCTCTTCGACCACCAGCGGCTCGATCACAGCGGCCACCAGGCAAGCACCAGTGTCGAGACGGCAAACAGGGCGGCGGCGGTGGTTATCAGCCACTCGTCCGGCCGCCAGGGGCGGGCATCCGTCTCCGGGAAGCGTCCCGCAAATCCCCGCGCCTGCATCGCCAGGTAGGTGCGCTCGCCGCGCCCGTAGGTGCGCAGGAACAGCGCCCCCAGCAAATTGCCCAATATATTCCAGCGCGCCGCCCGCGCCCCCGAGCGGGCCTGGGCGGCGCGCTGCATCGAACCGAGTTCGTCGACCAGCACCGCCACGTAGCGCAGCATCGATTCGAGCACCCTCACCAACAGCGCCGGACAGCCGAAACCGGCCAGGGCCTGCAGCAGCGAGGGGGCCGGGGTGGTGAGGGTGAGCAGGTTGAGTACCCACAGTGAGAGGGCCGAGCGCACCAGCACGCTGGCAAAGGTGAGCAGCGAGCCGTCCGCAATCACCAACGGTCCCCAGGTCCAAAGCGGTGTCCCTCGCCCGGAGAGCAATATCGTGAGCAACAGTACGCCCACGAACACCAATTCGACGGCGAGCCTGCGCAGTAAAGCGACGGGCGAGACCTGACTGAGGAGCACGAGGATGGCGAGCACCGCAGCGTAGAGACCCCAATAATTCCAGGCTCCTTCCGGCAACAGCACCGCCCCCAGGACCGACAGCAGTGCCACGGCAAGACGCACCTGCGGCTGCAGCCGGTGCCAGAAGCTGTCGCCCTGGGCGTAGGCGGCGAGGCTGAAGGTCGGTACATGCAGCAAGATCACGGGCGTCTTGCTCCCCGCGCGCGCGCGAGCACCGCCCCCGCTCCCCAGGCGAGGCCGAAGACCGCGAGGGTGCCTGTGATTCCGGCGGCGATTTTGGCTGCAGCCGGATCGGCAAGGCCGCGCAGTGCGTAACCGGCGAACCACTCGGCGAAGGGCAACTGCTCAGCCCAGGAAGGGACTTCCCGGTGGGCAAACCCCTGATCGGCGGCCACCCGCTCCAGTCCATCCGGGTCGGGACTCGCAAGGGGCGAAACGATGGCCACCAGCAGGGCCAATCCCAGACCGGCCACCACCCAGCGGCCCCTAGCGCCCATGGATCGATTCTTGGATAGGTGGCACCGCCGTTAGGATGGGCGCGAGGGGCTCAAAGATCAAATCGGGCCGCGTGCGCCACAGGAAGCTTACGACACCGACGGTAAGAATGGCTTCGCCAATGCCGATCAGCGCGTGCACCCCGATCATCGCAGGGAGCACGACAGCCAGGTTCACGGTGCCGGAGAGGGCCAGTTGCACAGCCACCAGGGCCGAGGCCGTCACCACACTCGCCCAACTGGCCACGGCCGTGCCGGTGGCCATGGCCAGCCAGCTTTTGCCTCCGAGCAGTTTGCGCACACCCCGGTAAAGGTAATAGCCCAAAAATGTTCCCACAAAGCCCATATTGAACAGATTGGCGCCCAAGGCGACGATGCCGCCGTCTTGAAAGAGCAACGCCTGCACCCCGAAGACGACCATCACCGCGAGGGTGCCGGCCCAGGGACCGAGCAGCACCCCGGCCAGGGTACCGCCCAACAGGTGTCCGCTGGTGCCGCCGAGCACCGGAAAGTTGATCATCTGGGCCGCGAAGATAAAGGCGGCGCTCACGCCCATCAAAGGCACCAGCCGGTCGGCGAACTGGCGCTCGACCTGGCGCAGGGCGATGCCCAAGATCACCAGAGACACCAGGCCCATGGCCAGGCAGACAGGCAGGCTCAAAAACCCGTCCGGAATGTGCATCGCCAGCAGCGGCAGCCGTAAATTCACCCTGTGTTCCCAAAGCCTCTACATACCATAGCGCCTCCATTTTTTCGCCATATCCGCCCGGGGGGGATGCGAAGCGGTGAGGGTTCGGTGTTCAACAGGGGATGGGCGCTACATCTGGAGGAAGATTCATGGACAAGAAACTGGCGGTCGTGACCGGGGGCAATCGCGGCATCGGCTTCGAGGTGAGCCGTCAACTCGCCAACTCCGGCCACCGGGTGATCCTCACCGGCCGCGACCCGGAGCAGGGCAACACCGCCGCTGAAAAGTTGCAATCGGAGGGTCTGGACGTACTTTTTCACCCGCTCGACGTCACCGACCCGGCGAGTGCCGAAGCGCTTGCCCGCTTCGTGCGCGAGCGCTTCGGCCGCCTCGACGTGCTGGTCAACAACGCTGGCATTCTCCAGGACGGCGGCGCCGATGCCGCCCGGTTACTCGATGCTGACCTGGACATGCTGCGCATCACCTTTGAGACGAACACCCTCGGCCCGGTGCTGGTCACCCACGCCCTGGTGCCTTTGATGCAAGGTCATGGCCGGGTGGTGAACGTCTCTTCCGGCGCCGGGCAACTTGCCGACATGGGCAGCGGCTATCCCGCCTACCGCGTCTCGAAGACGGCCCTCAATGCCGTGACGCGCATTCTGGCAAACGAACTGGCGGATACGAAAATACTGGTCAACGCCCTCTGCCCGGGTTGGGTGAAGACCGACATGGGTGGCCCCGGCGCTGCGCGCACCCCCGAGCAGGGAGCCGACACAGTTGTCTGGCTTGCGACACTGCCCGAGGACGGCCCCACCGGCGGCTTCTTCCGCGACCGCAAGCCGATCGCGTGGTAGCAAACACCCATGAACCAACTTGCCCGGTGTCTGTGGAGTTTGTTCGCGCCGGTGTATGCCGAGCAGACCGCATCGAGCCGCGGACGTTCCGCTGCGCTGTGTCTGTACAAGGGCTGGCAAATCGTCGTCGAGGATTTCGAAGGACAGGCCACTGCGAGCTACCCCCGACTTGTCGCGTGGTCCAAAAACGGCAAGACGCCAAGGAGGCTCTATCTGCGTTCCGGGACGTCGCGCCAGGCAGTGCGCTGCCTGGTCTTGGCGTTGAGGTACGGCAATCACTTCGAACCGGGGACCGACGAAGAAATCGGCGGTAGCGCCGTGCCGGCTCGCCCCCGCCCGAACAAACCTCGCGGCCCATTCGGTGCGGAAGCTCCGCTCAATTGAGACCAAGGAGGCCATCCTTCCGAATGAAGCTTGCTGAGCATCCAGTCAGAACCGCGTCCCTGGTGAGGGCACTTGCGCCGGAGCGGCTGCTGGCGGTGATCCTCACCTTGGTGCCGACAGGGCTGGAGCGGGGGGGGCAGGATTGGGCGTGATGTTGCGCAGCACCGTGACGGTGTCGAGGCGGTTGTTGGAAGTGGCGAGGTCGAGATCGCTGTCGCCGTCGAGGTCTCCCAGCGCCACCGACAGGGGACTGAACCCGACCCCAAAGGAACGGGCGCGGGAGAAGCTGCCGCCGGTGTTCAGCAGCACAGACACGTCACTTGGAGTAGTAATTGGCGGTGACAGGTTTTTTGAGGCTTTCGAGCGGATTGCCACAACGCCCAATGCCGGGCACAGACGCACCGACTTGACCAGTAGGCCGGTGCGCTTCTGGAATGTGTCCGGGTACCTCATCGTTTACATACCGAACTCTCCACCGGTTGCAATCGTGCGTATTTTGAGCGGCTACCGCGATATTGCCGGCCTCCTTGAAGAATGAACTGGCAGGCACGAACATTCTGGTCAATGCCCTGCGTCCGGGCTGGAGTGCAGCCTCATCAAGGAATCGCGCAGTTCTGTGCGCACCTGGCCGACATCCTGCACTCGGCCCGCTTCGGCATCGGCAAGTCCCCGCGCAATCGCAGTATCCAGCCGCTCAAGCCGTCGTTCGCGTTCCATCATTCCGCGCAGGGCTTCGCGGATGATCTCGCTGTTGGAACTGTACAGACCAGAATCGACTTTCTGGCGGATAAAGTCTGCCATTTCGGAGGGCAGGGTGATTGAGAGCTTTTCTGCAGGTCGCATAGCACCACCCTATCAAGCGCGGATCGGCTGTCAGCAACCAATAGCATAAAATACTACTTAATGCCACCAGCATCGCGGCCCATCCCCTGTGTCGTCCTTGTACTGTCGCTCCCACTTCAGGGGGGACAATTCGATCTTGAAAGTGTTTCCGGCGCTCTAGTCAGCTGTGCAGCTATGTTCCCGCAGGCGGCTGTCAATGAAGTCGAGGGCCGTTGTGGGGACGTGCGTATTGCCGGTGACCTGCCAGCCGACTACCCGATTGGGAGCGGTCCACAGATCGAGGTGGGCCACGGCCGGGTCGGCAAAAAAGTTCGTACGGCCCATGCCAAAAGGTAGCGAGGTGCGGTGGGTGAAGGCGTCGTGGCTGAGCCGGTAGATGGGAAACGGGCAGAACAACGGCACCAGCCAGCCGTCCAGGGCAATCAGCGCTTCGATCGTGATCCCGGCACGCTTCAAGTAACGGCTCTGCAAGGCGGCGGCGGCCCCCACCACCCCGGCGCTGAAGGCGATCACCACCAGCGAACAACCGCTGCACTCGGCCAGTAGTGCGCGCACCGATCCCGGCAGGTACGGCGGCGCGGCGGCGGAAAGCAGACGGTGCGGTAGGTCCAGGGCGTTACAGAAGGCTTCGGTGGCGGCGCGCTTGGCGGGCGAACCCTGATCGCCTGGGATCACAATCAAATGCTTTCTTAAAACCATGGCCCGCCTATCCCTCCCCTGGGGATGATAGCGTGTGGTGGAACAGGTGCAGGAGCAAAGCCTTGAACGACGAACGGCGGGTGGCGGTGCTGCTGGTGGGGTACGGCGAAGTCGAAGAATACCAGAATTTTGCCGCCTACAACGAGATGGCCCTGCGGTTGCTCACTGCTAAGTTTCTCAAAATTCCCGAATTCGGCTTCAAGTTGCTGGCAGGCACCCTGGCGCGCAAAGACCGGCGGGAGTGGGCAGGAAGAGACAACTTTCGCTCGCCCCACAACGATGTCTTCGAAGCCCAGCGCGCCGGAATCGCCCGACACCTGCAGGAGTACTTCGGCGAGCGGGTGGAGGTGTTTAAAGCCTTTAATTTCTGCGAAGGGTACCTTCCCCAACAGGTCTTAGCCCAGATCCGGGCGCGCGGCTTTCGCCGTCTGCTGATCTATCCGCTGCTGGTCATCGATTCGATTTTTACCAGCGGCCTGGCACTCCAGCAGATCAACGAGGCCCTGGCCGAGGAGGAGCGCTGGGTGGACGCGCTTCGCTATTTGCCGTCGTTTTACAACGAGAGCGACTTTCACGAGCGGCTGGCAAGCCACATCGAAGGCCACCTGCAGCGCCTTTGCACCCGTCACCAGCCCTCGCGCATCGGCATCGTGCTGGTCAACCACGGTTCGCCCTACGAGGTCAAAGGTTTCACCACCGGCATCGAGGAAAGCCAGTTTCTCTACGAGCGGGTGCGCGAGCGGCTCATCACCCGCTATCCGCTCATTTCGATCGGCTGGCTCAACCACGACACCCCGGGAAAGTGGACCACCCCGGATGTGCCCCAGGCGGCGCGCAACCTGCTCACCGTCGGGGCGAGCGCTTTGCTGTTTTGCCCGATCGGCTTTGTGACCGAGAACCACGAGACGATCCTGGACGTCGAAGCGATCATGCAGCGCTTCGAGCAAAAGGCGATCCCCTGCACGCGCCTCGATTGCCTCAACGACGACCCGCAATTTCTGGCCGCCGCCGCCGGTTGGGTGGAACCGCTGGTGGGTGAGTTGTTGAGCGTGCGCTCCGGCCAGGCCGTCGCCGCTCAGGAATAGAGCCTGGCATTACGCATCGACCGCCCAGGGCACCGCGAGCCGGAACAGCCACTTAAACAGCGCGTCGATAGCCAGGCCAATCAGGCCGATGACCAGGATGCCCACGAAGATCTCGTCGGTCTTGAGAAAGCGCTGCGAGACGAGGATCCGGTAGCCCAACCCGGAGTTGGCCGCCACCAGTTCGGCCACCACCACAAAGTTCCAGGCCGTGGCGATGTTGATGCGCAGGGTGTCGATGATGCTGGGCAACGTCGCAGGCAGGATCACTCGAAAGAAGGCATCCCGCCTGCCCGCCCCGAGGGTGTAGCTTACCTTCAGCCAGTCGGCGGGTACGAATTTGACGGCGTCGGCCACCATCAAAGTGTTGTAGAAGAAACTGCCGATAAAGATGATCGCAATCTTGGCTGGTTCGTCCAGGCCCACCCAGAGAATAATCAGCGGAATAAACGCAGCGGCGGGCATGTAGCGAAACAGGCCCAGCACCGGCCCAAAGAGGCCCTCGACGAGCTTGAAAGTACCGATCGAAAGTCCCAAAGGAATGGCCACCAGCGCCGAGAGCAAAAAACCCAGCCCGACCCGCGAAAGACTTGCCAGGCTGTCGTTGAATAAGTCGCCACTCTGGGCGAGGCGCACCGCCGCCTGCCACACCGCTGGGGGAGTAGGCACAAACAGTGGATCCACCCGGCCACCGACGCTGAGCAACACCCAACCGGTGAGCGGTACGGCGATCGACAGAGTGATAGCCAGCAGATAGACATTGCGGGGAATGTCGGTGCGGATGCCCAACAGCGGCCGGGGGCGCGGCTGAAACGGGTCGGCGCTGCGCGCCGGGCGCACGGCGGTATTGCTCATCGGGTCTCCTCGGCGAGGGGTTGGCGGGCGCGCAGCAAGTCCAGAATGTCCTGCTCGATTTGCTGAAAGGCGGCGGTGCGCTTGCAGCCTAAAGAGCGTTCCCGGCCTAAAGGCACGGGCACCTCCCGGGCGATGTGGCCGGGCCGGGCGGACATCGCGTAGACGCGGTCGGCCAGAAAGACCGCCTCCTCGACGTCATGGGTGATCATCAGGACCGTGATCGCGGTGCGGCGGACCACCGAGAGCAAAAATTCCTGCAGCGTCTCTTTGGTCTGGCAGTCGAGGGCGCCGAACGGTTCGTCTAAAAGCAGAATTTGCGGTTCGTTGACCATGGCCCGGGCGATGGCGGCGCGCTGCTTCATGCCGCCTGATAGGGCGCACGGCAGGCTGTCGGCAAATTTAGCCAGTCCCACGATCTCCAGGTAATGATCGACCCGCTCGCGCCGTTCGGCCGCGCTCAGCTTGCGCAGCTTCAAACCAAACTCGACATTGCCCCGCACGCTCAGCCAGGGATAGAGCGTGTAGTTCTGAAAGACCATGCCCCGGTCGGCTCCCGGTCCGGCCACAGGACTGCCGCTCAGGAGCACTTCGCCGGCCGATGGGTCCTCGAGGCCCGCGACGATACCCAGCAAGGTCGATTTGCCGCAGCCGGAAGCGCCCACCAGGCAGGCAAATTCCCCGGCTTTCACACTCATCGAGATATCGTCGAGCACCAGCAGCGGCCCGCTTTTGGTGGAGAACAGTTTACTTAAGTGCCGGATTTGCAGGGTGGGTGGGTCGGTCATCTCTGGGCATCGCGCGCGGCAAGGACGAAGCGGGGATCGACGACGTTGGTCAGATCCGGAACGGCCGGGATCTGGCCCTGATCTTTGAGGAAGCGGGCGAGCGACTGCAGGGCGTTCGGCAGATAGCTTTTGCTGTTGGGGTTGGTGAGCATGTCGATGTTGAGGGCAAGGTCTGCCAGTTGCAGCCCGCGCAGATAGTCTTCGACTTCCGCCGGGGTGATATTGAGCAGGCGGGCGGTGAGGGCGTAGCCCGCCCGGGGGTCGGCCTGCAAGTCGGCCAGCCCCTTCAAGACAGCATCCACGAAGCCCTGCACCACCTCGGGGTGCGCTTCGACAAACCGGGCATCGAAGACGTAGATGTCGCTAATCGCATCCGGCAGGCGCGCAGAATCGAACAAAATCCGCCCATCGGCCTGCGCCCGGTTAGCCGAACCCAAATAAGGCGCGTAGGTGACCGCCGCTTCCACCTGGCCGCTTCTGTAGGCGGCCCCGGCGGCGTCGGGCGGGGTGTTGATGATCGTGATGTCCTTGCCGCCCAGACCCGCCCCGGCAATCGCCTGCAAAAAAAAGAAGTGGCTCACCGAACCGAGTTCGAGGGCGACTTTGCGTCCTTTGAGGTCAGCTAGATCCCGGATGCTGTTGCGCGCGAGCACACCGTCACCTCCCACCGAGCGGTCGACCACCATCACCACGCGCAGATCCTTGCCCTTCGCCCGCACATCCACCGCCCCGGCGGTGACCTCGGCCCCCCCCTCGAGCTTGCCCCCCGCGAAGGCGAGGGTGCCCTGGCCGGGGCTCGGGAAGTTGCGCACATTGAACGCCTCGGGCAGATAGCCTTTCTCGCGGGCGATATAGAGCGGCGTATAGCCAACCCAATCGACGATCCCAAAGGACGCCCCCGCCGGGCGCGTCGCGCCGTCCCCACCTCCGGTACAGCCGGCAAGCGCGAGCCCGCCCAGGGCCAGAACGCTGCGGCGTGTCCATTGGTGCAAAGCAAAATCGGCCAGGTCCATGGGCGGTCCGCGGTTCCCCGAAGCGGCGATTGGCCCATGGTGTCACCGGTTCCCGAGTCGTTCAGTGACTTTCAATACGTTCCATCCATCCTGCTGGGCCAATCTGTCGCACCGAACACAGGAGCGCTCCGCCGCCGGGGTACACTGGGCTCGATGTGATGAGACCGGTGCAAGGGCGAGCCCGGCAGGAGTGTTTGTGGTGGGCGGCAAGTTCTGGAGCGTTCTGATGTCCCTGGCTTTACTTGCCGCCTCGGCGGGGGCGGCGGCCCAGACAAAACCACCCGCCCCGGCCACCCCGGCCCCCGAGGATGTGCCGGTGCCGGTACCGGGTAGCCTGGGGCTTGCAGGCGCTCGCTGTGCTGACATCTCGCGTTACCTGAACGCCCGCGCTGCCGTCAATCCGTCCCTTTCGCCCGACGGGGGCGAACTTGCCTACCGCACCGGCGTCTCCGGCCAGCCGCAACTGTGGGTGAATGGTCCGGACGGGCCGCGCCAGCTCACCTTCGGCGAGAGCGTCAATATCGCCGCATGGTCCCCGGCGGGCGATGGGATCGCCTACTCGGTCGATCGCGGCGGCGACGAGCGCGAGGGCTACTATTTCATCTCCCCCGACGGCAAGCGCGAGCGCGGACTGGTCGCCCCCGCCGATTCGTTTCGAGTCTGGGGGGGCTTCTCGCGCGACGGCAGCCAGGTGGCCTACGCCGCCACCGAGCCGGGCAAAGCCGATTTCAACGTCTACGTATTCACCGTCGCCACCGGCCAGACGCGCCGGGTCTTGAGCGGCCAGGCGGGGATCTACCCGGTGGCCTGGCGGCCGGATGGCAAGGCCCTGGTGCTCTCGCGGGTGCGCGGCGAAGATGCCAACGATCTGCTTTATCTGGATCTGACGACGGGTCAGGCGAGCGATCTGCTCGTGCCGCCCGAAGCCTCCGCCTACACCCAGATCGCCTGGACGCCGGACGGTAAAGGATTTTATCTTTCCACCAATCAAGATCGCGACTTTGCTGCCCTCGCCTACTACGACTTTGCCGCCCGCAACCTGCGCACCGTCGAGACTCCCGCCCACGACGTGGAGGCAGTGGCCCTCTCGGGCGACGGCCGCTACTTAGCCTGGAGTGAAAACGTCGGTGGTTTCTCCGAGGCGCGGCTAAGGGATCTGCGCACCAACCGGACCGTGCCGATTCTCGGTCTACCCAAAGGGGTGATCCAGACGCTGAGTTGGGCGGATCGCGCTGCGCGCCTGGCTTTTCAGGTGTCCGGTCCCCAGGTGCCGGGGGATGTCTGGGTGCTCAATGCCCAGCGCGGCGACCTCAAGCGGGTCACCAAATCCGCCACCGGCGGTCTGGACGAGAGCACCTTCGTCATTCCCGAAGCGGTGTCCTTCAAAAGCCACGACGGCGAAACGATCTACGGCCTGCTGTACCGGCCTGCCGGGGCGACGACCCGCACGCTCCCCCCGGCGGTGGTGATGGTCCACGGCGGCCCCACCGCCCAGGCGCGGCCCGATTTTGACGCGGCGACCCAGTATCTGGTGGCCAGAGGTTACGCGATTCTCGATCTCAATTTCCGCGGTTCCACCGGCTACGGCAAGCGCTTCGCCCGCCTCGACAACGGCCGATTGCGCCCCAACGCCGTCAAGGACATGGCTGCGGCGGTCGACTGGCTGGGCACCCAGGGAATCGACAACCGGCGGGTGGCGGTGATGGGCGGTTCCTACGGCGGCTACATGACCTTTGCCGCCCTCACGACTTTGCCGGACGTTTTCCAGGCCGGGGTAGGTTTCGTGGGTGTCTCCAACTGGATTACCGCCCTCGAAGGCGCCTCACCGCAACTGAAAGCCTCCGACCGCTACGAGTACGGCAACATCGACGACCCGGCCGAGCGCGAATTTTTTACCCAACTGAGCCCGATCACCTACGTCAAGCAGGTGCGCTCGCCTTTGATGGTCCTGCACGGCGCGAACGACCCGCGCGACCCGGTGGGCGAAGCTGACCAACTGGTGGGTGCCCTGCGCTCCCAGGGAGGCGACGTCGAATATTTGCGCTTTCCCGACGAGGGCCACAGCATCCGCAAACTGACCAACCGGATCATCGCCTACCGCCGCATCGCCGGATTTTTGGAGCGCACCATCGGCAAGGGTATCGCCGTTTGTGACGGTTAGCTCACTACGCCATCCTCACTTCTTGTCGCAATCGACACGCATCGTGCAGGCCCTCGAAGAAAAAGCCCATCCCACCCATCGAGTCTCGTTCTCACCATGCCACTAAGTCCGGGGGTATCGGGGAGGTGGCACCCCCGCGAGGCTGGGAGGAGGAGAGCGCGAGAGGGGAAGCGCGCAGGGGCTTCCCCTCTCGCGACCCAGACTGTCGTGCAAAGCTAGGTGTCAGGATTGAATCTGTCGCTTCTTTTTCAAGTGTTTGTCACGCCTTAAGATCTGACACCTACTCTAACGAACCGTAATCTGTCCCTTCATGGTCGTGTGAAACTCACAGAAGTAGTTGTACACGCCCTTATCGGCAAAAGTCAGCGTCTTGCTCTCATCGGCAAGCAATCTACCGGTGCCCGCAAATTTGAAACCCTCCTCCGGGGTGGCGGTGTGGGGAGTGGCGTCCTTATTCAGAAAAGTTACCCGGCCGCCTTTGGGGATCACGACAGCTTCGGGGGTAAACTGGAACGATTCGATGGCGATCACGGTGGCAGGGGGCGGCACCGGGGCGGCCAGGACCGCCGCGGGCACCGCCGCCAGTATCAGTGCCAGAGTCGGCAACGGTCGAAACATCGGGGGCTATACCTTCAAGATCCAGTCTTTGCGGGTCTGGGCGCTCAAGAAGGCGGCGGGCACCTCCTGCACTGTGGGCAGCAGGCCGTGGAAGACCGCACGGATGGCGGTGGCATGCCCGGCCTCGGCGGGCAGAATCGAACTGGCCGCCGCTTGCAAGGCCGGGGTCTTAAGCTTGCCGAAAGCCGCCTGGTAGGCGAGGGCCGCGTCGATTTCGAGGGCCAGGGCCAGCTTGGCGATATTGGCGTCGGAATCGAGCCCGCCTTCGCCCGCCTTCAGATAGGCCGACAGGTCGTAGGAATCTTTGGCGGGAGCGGGGGTGGCGCCGAGGCTCTTGATGGCGTCCGCGAGGGCAGCGCGGTGGCTTTTGTGATCTGCCTGGTTGCGCAATGCCAATTCCAGCACGGTTTTGCCTACATCGGTCTTGGAGAGCTTACCGGCCGCCGCCCCGTAGGCCCAGATGGCCTGGCTTTCGAGATCGTGGGCCGCCTGCAAAATGGCCAGATCGCCTTTATCCTGACCGAAAGCAAGCCGCGTACCCGCCATAAGGCTCAACGTTCCGGCCGCACCGGCAAGAAGCACAGACCGGCGGGAAGCCCCGCGCATCGCATTGTCCATAACTTACGTCTCCTGAAGTGATTCGCACCGAGGTCGATATCCGTATCGTCCGGTACCAGGCAGGCGCAAGCCAGACTGAAAACTGTTCACTTTTTGCTTGAGATTTGCTCGCCGCCGTCTTATGGCCGACCCGCCGTCAGGCGGCGCGGTCTTCCTCCCAGAGTTGCTGGGCTAGATCATCGGCGCATTCGAGATCCGGCAGCACTCCGGGGGGCCGCACGACCGTGCCGTGCACCGTCTGACCGTCCATCAACTCGACCGCGGTCTGCCAAGCATCATAGAGATCACCTTTGAATTTGGTCAGCCCCAAATAGGTGAACAGGACCACTCCGCATTCGGTGACGAATAACTTGGGTTGGGTTTGCGCGGCAAGCATCGGGTGACCCTCCTGTCCATAAAATTCAAAGTCAATTTGCTGCACCGCCCGCTAAATGCTGATCGCATCCGGGCGGCACTTTGGGCATTAGATTGTATACTCCAATGTTCCGCACAAACTACGAATGAACAACTATTGAAAGGGATATTTCCTGGGATTGAGTTATCAGAATATTTGTGCATCGCCGGGGGTGGCCCTCAGGTGAGTTCGGGCGGCGGCGGGCACTCAAGAACCAGTCGGCGGCCGGAAGTCGGGTGCAAAAAAGACAGGCGGTGGGCGTGCAGAAAATAGCTGCCGTCGCCGGGCACCGAAGCGTCGTTGTCGAGGCGGGCAACGCCACCGGGGCCAAAAAGCGGGTCGCCGATGAGGGGATAACCGGCCGCCGCCAGATGAATGCGGATCTGGTGCGGCCTACCGGTGGAAATCGCCACCGCAAGCAGGCTGTCTGTGCACCGGCGGCGCAGAACGACGCAGTCGCTGCGGGCGGGAAGGCCGTCCGCGGCAGCGGCCCAGAGGGTACCAAGCAGAGGGTGGGGTACTTTGCCGATGGGCTGGCGGACCGTGAAGCGATCGAGCATGCCGGTACCTGAGGCGAGAGCCCGATAAAGCTTGCCGATGCGTTGCCGGCGCATCTGCTCGCTGAGGGCGGCGCGGCTGGCGTGGGTGCGGGCGAGCAGCAGCAGACCCGATGTGCCCCGACCCAGGCGATGGATAGGTACAGGCGCTTCCTCGCCTACGAAGCGCCGCTTCAACTGCCACAGCAGCGTGTGCTCCAGAAAGCCGCCCCCCGGCAGCACCGGCAGTCCACTGGGCTTGGCCACCACCAGCACCTGTTCGTCGGCGTAGATGAGCGCGATATCGAGCGGTACCGGAAGCTCCTGCCAGGGCGGGCGGCAGTAAGTGAGCACCTGGGCGGAGCGCAAAAGTTCAGTGGAGCTGGTGGACCTGTCGTCGAGAAGCACCTGTCCGGTCTCGATGCGCGCCTGCCACTCGTGATCGCCCGAGTGGTGGTAGCGCGACAGGTAATATTCGAGCACCGTCAAACCCGCGGCCTCGGGGCCGATGCGGTCGCGGTAGGTCCAGCCCTGGTTCATGGGTCTCCCTGTTCCCGGATCAACGGGAATCTGGTAACCGTTTTGCATACCCCCAACCGGATTCGAACCGGTGTCGCCGCCGTGAGAGGGCGGTGTCCTAGGCCTCTAGACGATGAGGGCAGATAGAGCAACAGCGCTCTTGGTGGGCATTCATGCTAACCCAGGGTCGGTTCGCCTGACAACAGCCTTGGCGACACCCAAATCGAAGTGCTAGCCTGGATCGGGTCGTTAGCTCAGCGGTAGAGCAGGTGACTCTTAATCACTTGGTCCAGGGTTCGAATCCCTGACGGCCCACTTCCAATAGCCCGCTCATCGGCGGGTTTCGTTGTTTAAAGCCCCGCGGGATTGAGTTCCACGAACCAGGATTTCGCCGACGAGCGATTTCAAATCGACCGACTCCATCGGTGCTATTCAGTCGGTCTCGATCGATCGTTTCGAGTTTGCGAAGGGCTGAAGCACGCCTGGGGGATCGGTGTGCAGGCGTCCATGATAGATTGTTCCAAGTCATGCCTGACGAAGGTAAGGACTACCGGAGAACTTCTCTGCGCCCGGGGCGCTTGCAGACGACTTGAGCAACGGCCCCGCCGGTTTCACCATCGCCCCCTGTTATACTCGGGCAGCCTCCAGCCCAAAAAGGGTGTCGATGAAAAACGCACAAACCGTCGGTTGGAACCTCTGGCTGCAGTGGGTGCTGGCTTATGCACTGGGGTCACTGGCGGGTGGGGCGATTGCCCGGCCCCTGGGTGAAGCGATTGGCTCGGTGTTGGGAGCCGCCGCCGCCGGGTTGGTGGTCGGGGTGGCTCTGGGTCTGGCGCAGGCGGTGGTGTTGGGGCGCTATCTCAAAGCCGGCACCCCCTGGATCCGCGCGACTGCCCTCGGTTCTGCCCTGGGATCGCTGCTGGGCGGTACGGCGGAGTGGCTGGCCCTCAACCGGATGGGCCTGGCGGATTTGCCAAGCAATGTCCTGGGGATGACGGTGGTCGGCGCCTGTCTGGGGGTGGCCCAGTGGTGGGCGGTGCGCAAACAGTTTCCCCAGTTCGGCTGGTGGATTTTGGGCAACACGATCGCCCTGGCGCTCGGCCCGATCGTCACGCTCCTCGCAGTACTCGCGCTGGGCTATCTTGGCCCGGCAGCCACCGTTTTCCTGCGTCCGCTGGTGAGTGCGGCGGTGAGCGGCGGCGTGCTGGTTGGGCTACTGCGCGAAGCCAAGATCGAATAAGCCTCCTGCCCAACACCGGACCACTACAGCACCGATCCCCGGGGCGGCACGTCAAAGACCTGGCTAGATACTTGTGCCAACAAGTATACCTGACTCCCATAAAAGTCAACTGTATATGGTGCATAAGTAATCAAAAAGTACCCGTACGATCATCCAAGAGCCTGGTGCACTACCGTTGGAATATGAAGACTTCTACTCGATCTACGAGATCGACAAGTCGCGACGGGTAGGCTGACCAGTAACTTTTCAGAACGCGTGTAAGCGATGAACGCTCTCCGACTGCCAATCCTGGTGGGATGCCTGCAAACGAAACCGGCGAAGCCCTCGGCCATCCACAAGTTTTTGCTTTTGAGCGGGGCACCGGTGGGCAACACGGCGATTCGCTATCTGCGCGGCCGCTGCGACCAGACCCCCTGGCGGGGGCGGCCGATCGGGCGAGTGGAGACGACTCTCGCGCGCATCCTTGCCAGTTCGCTAAATTAAGCGCCAGTTCATTAAATTAAGCATCTACAGCGGCCAGCCCAGTGGGCTCAAAGTGTCGAACTCCTGGCGCGTGCGCAGAATAAAAGTTTCCCAGCGCTCGACGGTCTCCGGTTCGGGAATGGCGCGGCGAGCCCCGCTGCGGTAGGCGTCGGTGCGCCGTTCGAGTTCCTCGGCGGCACAACTCCACCCGCCTCAGAGCGCCCCGGTGCGCAGCCCAGCGGTCACCAGGGCAAGGACGGCTTGGAGTTCTGCTTCACAGGCTGGATTTGCCGTCACCAGGTGCGGGTGGTGAAAGCGCACCGTGGCGTTCCAGACCGCCCGTGCAGCGGCCGGCGGGTCGGTCATCTGAAACTCTCCTGAGGCGGCACCGTCGGCCAGGATGCGCTCCAGTTGACCCAGCAGCGTCTCGACGTGGCGGGCGACGACGCCGCGCGCCGCCTCGGCCACGCCGTGGTACATCGCAAAGTGCTCGGGATCGTCGCTGATTTTGCGCCGCTTCTGCTGCCAGAGGCCCACCGCCCAGCCTTCCAGGCGCTCCGCCGCCGGCCCGTCGGCCAGAGCAATCGGTTCGAGCGCTCCTGAGACGGTGCGCAGCCAGCGCTCGGCGACGGCGTCGAGCAAATCGGCTTTGCTCGCAAAATGCCGGTAGACGTTGGCGTGGCTCATGCCCAGGTGGCGGGCCACGTCGGTCACGGTGAGCTTGGCCGGGCCGTGGCGGCGCAGGAGCAATTCGGCGGTTTCGAGAATGCGGGAGCGGGTGATGTCGGACACTGCAGTGGCGGCTGCGGCCCAGTAGACACTGCCGGAAGCTTATCCGGTGCTCAGCTGTCCAGCATGGCCATTTGATCCGTACTGTAGCGCGTCCCGGCCACAGCGGCGGGCGGCACGGCCGCCGCGATGCGCTCCATATCCTCGGCGCTCAAATGCACCTGAGCGGCAGCCAGGGCTTCGCTCAGCCGGGCGGGCCGCCGTGCGCCTACCAGAGGTACGATGTCCTCGCCGCGCGCCAGTACCCAGGCGATCGCCAGCTGTGCCACCCCCACGCCTTTTTCGGCCGCCAGCGTCCGCAGCGCTTCGACCAGGGCGAGGTTGTTCTGCAGATTCTCCCCCGCAAAGCGCGGCAAGTGCGTCCGAAAATCGTCCGCCGCGAACGGGCCTGCGGCCCGCTCGCTCAGTAACCCCCGCGAGAGCACCCCGTAGGCCACCAGCCCGATGCCCAGGGCGCGCACGGTTGGGAGTACCTCAGCCTCGATGTCGCGGGTGAGCAGCGAGTACTCGATTTCAAGCGCTGCAATCGGGTGGACGGCGTGGGCGCGGCGCACTGTGGCGGCGGACGCCTCCGACAGGCCGATGTAGCGGACGTAGCCCGCCTGGACCATTTCGGCGATGGCGCCGACGGTCTCCTCGATGGGCACGGCCGGGTCGATGCGCGCGGGCTGGTAGAGATCGACATGGTCCGTCCCCAGGCGGCGCAGGGTGTAGGCGAGAGCCGTCTTCACCGCCGCCGGGCGGGCGTCAAAACCGAGAAAAGTCCCATCCGGGGCGCGCTGGGCGCCAAATTTGACCGAGAGAAACACCTGCTCGCGTCGGTCTGCAAGCGCCTCGCGCAACAACATTTCGTTGTGCCCCATGCCGTAAAAATCGCCGGTGTTGAACAGGGTTATCCCCGCGTCGAGGGCCTGGTGGATGGTGGCGATGCTCTCCTGTTCGTCGGCTTTGCCGTAAAAATCCGACATCCCCATGCACCCAAGGCCGAGGGCTGATACGCGCGGTCCCCCTTTGCCCAATTGCCGCTGTTCCATGGCTCGTATCCTGAAATAGATGGCTATACGCCCAGGTTCTCACAGGCTATGACAAATTTCAATATTTGTTATTTGTCATTTGCGGTTTCTGGGCGACGGGCTGCCCGGTGGGTGTAGACGGTGAAGCGGGAGTGGATTCGATTCAGAGGAGAAGCAGATGGGGCAACACGAAAGGCGCCGCGAGCAGTTGGATTTTGCCCTGGAGTTGGCGCGGGTTGCCGAGGAGGCGATCATGCCGCACTTTCGCACGGCGGTTGCTGAATACAAAGGCGACGGCTCGGAGGTGACTGCGGCGGATCGTTCGGCTGAGCGGGCGATGCGCGAGCGCATCGCCGGGGTGTATCCCGGGGCCGCTATTTTGGGGGAGGAATTCGGCGGTGAGGCGGGGCCCGTCAGCGGCGAGCAGTGGGTCATCGATCCGATCGACGGCACTACTTCCTTTGTGCTTGGCCTACCGATGTTCGGTACGCTCATCGCCCTGTTGGAGGACAGTCAACCGGTGGTCGGGGTGATCCACATGCCGGCGATGGGCGAGACCGTCTACGCGGGCCGGGGGCTCGGCTGCTGGTTCGCCCCCGGTGGCGGGCAGGCCGTGCGGGTGCACGCCGCCCCGGCGGTGGGTCTGCAGGAGGCCTTCGCTTCCTCGACCGGTATCCACTCCTCAGACATTTGGCACCGGGCCGGTCAGGCACCCTACCGGCTCGCGGCCCTCATCAACGCAACCAAAAAGTTTCGTTTTGTGGGCGACTGCGTGCAGCACGCTTTGGTCTGCCGGGGACGGTTGCATCTGGCGGTCGATACGCTGATGAATCCCTGGGACACCGCCGCCCTGGTGCCCTGTGTGCGCGAGGCGGGCGGTGTGGCGGCCACCCTGGAGGGCAACGAGGACGCCGTGGTCTTCGGCGGCAACTTCATCTGCGCCTGCAGCCCGGCTCTGCTCCACGAAGCGCTGGCGGTGCTTTCGCCAGTGCAGAAATAATAGCGATGGCCTACGGATTGCACTGGGAATGGCGCGGATTCGGACCATTGGATCCGGCGGTGCGCGAGCGCATCGAAGCGCTGCCTACCGCCCAGCCCGGCGTTCGCGAGGAAACGGACAGCTATCTATGGACTCCCCAGTGCACAGCGAACGTCAAATTTCGCACTTTCGGCGAGGGGAGCCTCAAATTCAAGCGTCTGGTGCGCGTCAACGGCCCTGTGCAGCTATGGCTTGAAGATCCGCGCGAGGAGTACCGGTTGCCAGTGCTCCCGGAGGCGGTACGGAAACTGGCGGAGGTGCTGGGTGTGGTTTTGCCGCTCGCCGACGGCCCGGTGGAGCGGGCGACTTTGTGGCAGTGGCTCCAGCAGGCAGAGGGGGTACGGATCGTCGAGGTCAAAAAAAGACGAACCGTTCACACCTGGCTCGGTAACGGAATGCAAGCGAGTATCGAACTTGCGGATATCTTGACACCGCAGCCGCTGCAAAGTGTGGGCATCGAGGGGGGCGACCAAACAGAGGCGGCGGCGAACGCTGTCGTGTCCGCCCACGACGCGCTCGAAGTGGGAGATGTACTCGTGGCGCTCAGTTACCTAGACATGTTGCGCCGCTGGGCCAATCATGAGTAGCAGGCATTTGGGGTAAGGGTGCAATCTTTTACCTCAGGTTTCTATGCTGACTTTTTTGCAATTCAGCCTTTATCGATTTTGCAATAGCGCTTTTGGTTTACAGGGCGTGACGTAGGAGGCTGCCTAGGAAACTGACCGCCGATAACTCCGCCGCTGGCTCAGTGTAATTGGGTATCTGGTCAAACTGATCTCTGTCCGCAAGCAAGAAGCACGCAGCATTGTAATGCCTTTCTCGGACCATTCTTTTGCAAAAAATTTCGTATCGCTGAGCGTAACTTGTTTCTCGGAATTCTGGTAACACTGGAAAATGCGGTTCAGTGAAAACATTGGCTGAAATATCAGAACTCGGAAGTGAGTCGCTCATTGTGTGATTTCAGGAGATATATTTATGACTCCTCCGGGTTCGTAGGGTTTGCCAAGGAAGCTGTTGCCATTGCCCGTCGCCTCAAGCGTTGCATTAGCAATCTTGTACCAGATGATAGGAGCTAAGTTGTCAAAGCCAATAGCCCGGCAATGTTCCTGGATACTGGCGTGTAGTGGAAAGACCCTGTGCCTGCCGAAGCTGCGGCGTGAAACACAAACATCTCCCACGACAATCACCAGCCGACCTCCCGGTATCAGAATACGTAGAACATTCTGCCAGACGCGATCCAGTTGATCTAGGAACTGTTCATAATCCTCAATGTCACCCAATTGATTCTCGCTGCTGATGTACTGCTTGAGAGTCCAATATGGCGGCAAAGTAACGACCAAGTGTACGCTCTCGTCCGGTACAGCGTGCAAGCTTCTGCTATCACCCAATAGCAGCCGGTGAGTTGAAGGCAACTGTCTAGTACGTTGCTGAAGCTCCTGCATCAGTTCTTCACTTTTGCTAATAGCTGGAATAGCTTTTTGCTCGTCAGCTATTAACAACTCCTGTGCCTTCTGGGGAATGATATCACCGCCATCTAACGCAATCGTTAAAGGATCTGGACCCAAAGGGAGCGCAAGCTGGGTCACAATCCGAACTGTGCGCAAATGTATTTCTTTCGTCGTTGTCATGGCCGAGTAGAATGATTGCTGCACATCATACCAAGAAGTAGCGTTGCATCTAGCGCAATCGGCACACGGAGCCCCAGGAATAGCGGATCCTGTGCGGTGGAGTATGGAAGAGTTCTTTGCAGATAGCTGCTAGCGCAAGAATTGAGCTAAATCAACCTGACGACTAAGCTCTGCATTGCGCTCATCACGGGTTGTGTCCCTACTTCGGGCTCATCGCGAGCATCCGCTCGATGGGAGCGAGGGCGCGCAGGCGGGTGGCTTCTTCGAGGGTGACCTCGGGGGTGCGATCGCGCATGCACAGGTAAAGCTTCTCGAGGGTGTTGAGGCGCATGAAAGGGCATTCGTTGCAGGCGCACTCGGCCTCGGGCGGCGCCGGGATAAAGCGCTTGTCGGGGTGGGTTTTTTCCATCTGGTGCAAGATGCCCGCCTCGGTAACCACGATAAAGGCGCGGCTGTCGCTGGTGCCCGCGTACTTGAGCAGGGCGGTGGTCGAACCGACAAAATCGGCGTGGCACAGCACCGCCGGTTCGCACTCGGGGTGGGCGATCACCTCGGCGTCGGGGTGGCGCACCTTGAGGGCGATGAGCTTTCGCTCCGAAAATGTCTCGTGCACCACGCACGTCCCCGGCCACAGCACCATCTCCCGCCCGCTCTGCGCCATCACGTAGCGGCCGAGGTTGCGGTCGGGGGCAAAGACAATCGGTTGGTCCTTGGGGATTTGATTGACGATGGCAGCCGCGTTGGCCGAGGTGCAGATGATGTCGCTGAGCGCCTTGACCGCCGCCGAGCAGTTGATATAAGAAATGACGATGTGGCCCGGGTAGGCCCGCAGAAATTCGGCGAACCGGTCGGGCGGGCAGTTGTCAGAAAGCGAGCAGCCGGCGGCCAGATCCGGCAGGAGCACCTGTTTGGTGGGGTTGAGAATCTTGGCGGTCTCGGCCATGAAGTGCACACCCGCAAAGACGATCACCTGGGCGTCGGTGGCGGCGGCCTGGCGTGCGAGCCCGAGCGAGTCGCCGATGTAGTCGGCCACATCCTGGATGTCGGGATCCTGGTAGTAGTGCGCCAGGATGACCGCGTTCAACTCGCGCTTGAGCCGCTCGATCTCAGCAAACAGATCCAGGCGGGGATCGATGGCGGGACGTTGGATAGTGAGCATCGCTTGGCTTGGGGCTGTCTTTCCAGTTTAACTTTTTGGGTGGGTGAGCCCCCAGGGGTGCTTAAACCCGCTTTTGGGATGGGCATTGTGTATGATGAGTACCGGTGTTGTGTATCTTTTGTATCTATTTGAGTGAGGCGGAATGATCGTCATTATGCGTCCGGAAGCCACCGAGGCCGACATTGCGGCCGTGTGCCAGCGCGCCAACGAAATGGGTCTGGCGGGTCACCCCTGCTACGGTGTGCAGCAGGCGACAATCAGCATCATCGGCTTCGATGAATCCGTCTCGCCGGGAGATTTCAGCAGCCTGGGCGGGGTGGACCGGGTGGTGCGGGTGAGCACGCCCCACAAGCTCGCGAGCCGCCAGAGCGGCCTACCGGCCACGGCGATCAAGATTGCCCACGGCATCACCGTGGGCAGTGGCCTCACCTTCGTGGCCGGCCCCTGTTCGGTCGAAAGCCGCGAGCACATTGTGCACACCGCCCGGCTGGTGAAGGCGGGCGGCGCCTCGATGCTGCGGGCCGGGGCTTTTAAGCCGCGCACTTCGCCCTACCAGTTTCGCGGTCTGGGCGAAGCGGGCCTCGATTATCTGGCCGAAGCCGGGGCGGCGGCGGGGTTGCCGGTAGTTACCGAGGTGATGACCCCGGCGCTGGTCGAGAAGGTGGCCGCGCGCGCGGACGTGCTGCAGATCGGCACGCGCAACATGCAAAATTACGATTTGCTCCTGGCGGTGGGGCGCACCGACAAGCCGGTATTGCTCAAGCGGGGCATGTCCGCCACCCTGACGGAATTTTTGCTTGCCGCCGAGTACATCCTCTCGGCGGGCAACCCGAATGTGATCCTTTGCGAGCGGGGCATCCGCACCTTCGAGACCCACACCCGCAATACCCTCGATCTCTCGGCGGTGCCCGCCCTCAAGACGCTCACCCACCTGCCGGTGGTGGTGGACCCGAGCCACGGCACGGGGCGGCGTGAACTGGTGCTGCCCATGGCCCGCGCTGCTGTCGCCTGCGGTGCCGACGGGCTGCTGGTCGAAGTGCACCCCGATCCGGATCGCTCGATTAGCGACGCCCAACAGGCAATCTCCCCGGAGATGTTCGCCCAACTGGTGCGCGATTGCCGGGCGATCTTTGCGGCACTGCACCCGGAGGCGGCTCGCACGCCCGTGTGATATTGAACCCGGGTGAAGGGGCACGGTTGCAATCAGACAATGCCCTTCTGTCAGCTCTTCAGCCGGGCCGGGCCGCCAGACGCTCGCCGATGGCGCTCAGTCGCATGGGAGCTTGCTCAGGCGCGCGGGGCGCTTACCGGTTCGGTGGACAGGCTTTCGCGGATCGTTTTGGCGATGCCGCTTGGGGTCAATCCCAGCATGTCGAGTAGTTGCGAGCGGCTGGCGTGGGTGACAAATTTGTCGTCGATGCCGATTCTCAGGGTCGGCACGGCAATCCCGCCGTCCATGAGCGCTTCGAGCACCGCCGAGCCGAAGCCGCCCATGCGGCAGCCTTCTTCGACCGTTACCACCCGGCCGATGCGGCGGGCCAAAGGCAGCAGCAATTCGGTGTCGAGGGGCTTGGCGAAGCGGGCGTTGACCACCGTCGCGTCGATGCCGTGTTCGCTCAGCAGCGCCGCCGCCTGCAGCGACGGGTGGACCATCGTGCCGATAGCCACGACGAGCAAGTCGCCGCCGCTGCGCAGCACCTCGGCTTTGCCCACCGGCAGCGGCTCCCAGCCCTCGGCCATCAGCGGCGCGCCGGAGCCCGAGCCGCGCGGGTAGCGCACGGCGATGGGTCCCTTGGTGTACTGAATGCCGGTCACCATCATTCGCTGCAATTCGGCCTCGTCCTTTGGAGCCATCACCACCAGACCAGGAATCTGGCGCAGGTAGGCCAGGTCAAAGACGCCGTGGTGGGTAGGGCCGTCCTCGCCCACCACTCCGGCGCGGTCGAGGCAGAAGAAGACCGGCAGATCCTGAATCGCCACATCGTGGACTATCTGATCGAAGGCGCGCTGCAGGAACGTCGAGTAGATGGCCGCCACCGGACGCATCCCGTCGGCAGCCAGGCCCGCCGCCATCGTCACGGCGTGCTGCTCGGCAATGCCCACGTCAAAGTAGCGCTCGGCAAAGCGTTCTTTAAATTTGTCGAGGCCGGTGCCGGTGGGCATCGCGGCGGTGATGCCCACGATCTTTTCGTTTTGCTCGGCAAGTTTCACCAGGGTCTGGGCGAAAACCGATGTGTAGGCGGGCGGGGTCGGTTTGCTTGCGGGTTTGGCCTTGCCGGTGGCCAGATCAAAAGCACTCTGGGCGTGGTACTTGATCTGGTTTTGCTCAGCCACCTCGTAGCCCTTGCCCTTGACGGTGATCACGTGCAAGAAGACCGGCCCCGGCAGCGAATGGGCAAATTCAAAGGTTTCAATCAAATCGTTCAGGTTGTGGCCGTCGATGGGACCTAGGTAAGTAAAGCCCAGTTCTTCGAAGATCACCCCCGCCTTCGAGCGGGTCATCGTCATGTACTTGACGGTGTCTTTGAAGCGCTCGAATTCGGGGCTGAAGGTGGGGCCGACCAGCGGAATGTTGCGCAGTTGCGTCTCGAGGTTGCTGCGGATCTGGCGCAGGGCCGGGTCGGTGCGCAGCCGGTTGAGATAGAGCGACAGCCCCCCGACGTTTTCGGAAATGGACATTTCGTTGTCGTTGAGGATGACCATCAGGTTGGTCTTGCTCAGATGCCCGGCGTGGTTGAGGGCTTCGAGGGCCATGCCGCCGGTGAGCGCCCCGTCGCCGATGATCGCCACGACTTTGCGGTTGAGCCCCTGGAAGTCCCGCGCCAGGGCCATTCCCAAAGCTGCTGAGATGCTCGTGGAGGCGTGACCCGCCCCCCAGCAGTCGAAGGGGCTCTCGGCGCGCTTGAGGTAACCGGCGAGGCCGTCTTTTTGGCGCAGGGTATGAAAGTTCGCGTAGCGCCCGGTGAGCATCTTGTGGGGGTAAGCCTGGTGGCCCACGTCCCATACCACCCGGTCGCGGTCGAGATCGAGCGTCTTGTAGAGAGCCAGGGTCAATTCGACCACCCCCAGGCCGGGGCCGAGGTGACCACCCGTCGCCGCCACCGTCTGCAGGTGCTTGTCGCGAATTTGCTGGGCCAGTCGGCCGAGTTGAGAGACAGAAAGATCGCGCAGCTGGTTCGGGTGGGAAAGATCGCTCAGATTCATGCTTTGCTCTGCTGTGCTCCCATCAAATATAACGAAATGTGCACCGACGCGCGCAAACCGCCCGAATTGGCCGTTTCTGGGCCAGTATTACTGCTTACCTGCCCAGGAAAGTCCAGGGTGCTGCCCCTAGCGGCCAAGCTGCGCCTGTCCGGCTGCCGCGAGTTCGCCGGGTGCGTAGACGCCGCTCTCGACGATGATCCCGGTGATGAGAGGGGCGGGGGTGACATCGAAGGCGGGATTATAAAATTCGACGTCCTGCGGGCAGAGGGCCACCCCTTCGATGGTGCGCATCTCTTCGCTGTCGCGCTGTTCGATCGGGATCTGGTCTCCGCTCGGCAGATTGCAGTCCACTGTCGACCAGGGGGCGGCTACAAAGAAGGGCACACCGTAGTGCTTGGCGATGATCGCCACGCCGCAGGTGCCGATCTTGTTGGCGGTGTCGCCGTTGGCGGCGATCCGGTCGGCCCCCACCACCACCGCGTCCACCAGCCCCCGGCCGATGACGTGGGCGGCCATCGTGTCGGCCAGGACCGTGACCGGGATGCGCTCGTGCACCAGTTCCCAGGCGGTGAGGCGCGCCCCCTGCAGGCGCGGACGGGTCTCGTCGGCATAGACGCGCTCGAGTCTGCCCTCGCGGTGGGCGGAGCGCACCACCCCGAGGGCGGTGCCGTAACCGGCGGTGGCGAGCGCTCCGGCGTTGCAGTGGGTGAGCAGGCGCAACCGCTCGGGGGTGGCGGGCAGGGCCAGAAGGCCGTGCTCACCGATGGCGCGGCAGGTGGCGATGTCCCCTTCGAGGATGGCCGTCGCCTCGCGCTCCAGGCGCGCGAAGCTCGGATCCCGGCGTGCGACGGTGAGCATCCGGTCGATAGCCCAGAACAAATTGACGGCGGTGGGCCGGGTGGCGCGCAGGGTGGCGGCCACCCGCTCCAGGTGGGTGATCGGATCGCCCTGGGGTGCTTCTTGCCAACCCAGCACCATGCCGAAGGCGGCGGCCACCCCGATGGCGGGCGCCCCGCGCACGATCATCGTGCGGATGGCGGTGGCCATCTGATCGCTGGTGCGAATTTCGATGGTGCGGTAGATCCCTGGCAGGACCGTTTGATCGATGAGCACGCAGGCGTGCCCATTCCACTGCACGGGCCGGATTTCGGACTGGACGGCGCTAAAAGTCATGGGTCGATAATACCAAGAGCATCGGTGCCCGGAGCCACCAGCCTTGTGCGCGATGCCAGTTCGGTCGAAACCGGTGGGCTGGCCAATCCGGTGCTATCTACTGTTGAACTGTTGGGATCGGTACTGATGTCGGCTTTGGCGATCTTTGTGCCGGTACTCGCCGCGCTGGTGGCGGCGATTGTGGTGTTTGTGCTGATGGGGCGGCGGCGGCGGTTCACCACTGCAGCCTGGGGTTATTAAAGCCACGATTCAAATTGTGATGCAGCGATCAGTTTGCATCGGGTAGAACTGTTGTACTATGCTTCAGATTAATTTGTACAACCGACAGCGGAGTAAAGATGGCACCACTTCAAGGCAGAGATTTACTGAAGTTGATCAAAGAGAACCAAGGCAAAAGTGCCAAGCAGCTTGCCGAACTTGCCGGATACACGACCACCACCAAGTCGGGACAAAAGCGGGTCAAAATGCTCGCCTTTCAAAGTGCAATCTTGCAAGCAAACAATATCTCTCTCATCCCGCGTCACGAAGAGGGCGAAGGGGTACGCGGCGGACGCAAAGCAAGTTATCGCATCCAGGTTCAGCAAAACGGCAACTTGCTCATCGGTACTGCTTACACGCGGCAAATGGGATTGGAGCCCGGCACGGAGTTTGAAATTCAGATCGGCCGCAAACACATCAAACTTGTGCAACTCGACAGCCCCGACAGCCCCCAGACCAACGAGGATTGATCCGTCTGATTCGAAGTTTCTCCATCGTCAATGTCCAGCTAGTCGGATCATCGTTGGGCAAACTGTTCACAGAGCACTTTTTTGAGTTATAGATCAAATTGCAATTGCCGCGCCGAACCATCGTCGTGAAACGACTGTGTTCCCCGGCCGACCAGTTCGACTTGGACGTCGCGGTCGGGCCTGGGGTGGTCGCCGTGGCGTTCGTCGAAGGTGACGCGGGTGCCCTCGACTCGGACGGTGGTGAGCGCCCAGTGGTGCTTCCGGTAGGCGAAGCTGTATCCGTCGTCCTCGTAGAGTGTGCCGGTGCCATGGCCGGGCCAGACGCGCCAGATCATGCCGGTGGGTGGCCAGTCGCCGGTATGCTGCCTCACCGGTGCCATCGGGATGGCAGCCCCCGCCCGTACAAACAGCGGCAGCCGTTCGAGGGGGGCCGCGGCGAGGATCCGGCCCGGCCCCGTGTGGCCTTCGCCGCTCCACCAGTCGTACCAGGTGCCCCCTGGCAGGTAGACCGCCCGGCAATCGACTCCGGGCCGCAGCACCGGGGCGGCCATCAGTGCACTCCCGAGCATGACCTGATCGTGCAGGTGGTAGGTGCGCTCGTCGTCGGGATAGTGGTAGAGAAGCGGTCTTAGAACGGGCTCCCCCGCCGTTGATGCGCGCCAAAAAAGTGAATAGAGATAGGGCAACAGCCGATAGCGCAGTTCGATGTACTCGCGGCAGATGTTTTCGACCGGCTCGCCAAAGACCCAGGGTTCGTGGCGGGCGGTGCCGAGGGCCGAGTGGGCACGCATCAGCGGATAGAGTACGCCCACCTGCATCCAGCGGGTAAACAGTTCCGCCGTCGCGTTCTCGGCAAAGCCGCCGATGTCGGCCCCCACGAAGGCTACCCCCGACAGGCCCATGTTGAGGAGCATCGGCAGCGACATCTCCAGATGCTCCCACTGCGACTGGTTGTCCCCCATCCAGACTGCGGCGTAGCGCTGCACCCCGGCGAAGCCCGCGCGGGTGAGCACAAAGGAGCGCTCGATGGGCCTGAGTTGCGTCAATCCCTCGCGGCAGGCGCGCACCATCATCTGCCCGTAGAGGTTGTGGGTCTCGGCGTGGGTGGTGCGCTCGGCGAGATCGCCCTGGGGCGCATCGAGGGGAAAGCTGATTTTGTTGCCGCCGTCGCCGAAGGGGCGATCGTCGATGGCCGGTTCGTTCATATCGTTCCAGATGCCGGCGACGCCCATTTTGGTGAGCTGTTTGTGCCAACTGCTCCACCACGCGCGCACCTCGGCGCGCATAAAATCCGGAAAGACGGCCTTGTCGGGCCAGACATAGCCGTGAAAGAGCCGTCCGTCCGCCTGGCGCACAAAATAGTCTTTTTGCAGGCCCTCGTCGAAGACGGCGTAGCCCGCCTCCAGTTCGTACTTCACACCCGGATCGACGATGGCGACGGTTCGAAAGCCCTGATCCGCCAGATCCGCGATCAGACCGGACGGGTCTGCGAAGCGTTTCGGGCTCCAGGTGAAGACGCGGTAGCCGCGCATATAGTCGATATCCAGGTGAATGACGTCGCAGGGGATCCGGCGGCTGCGAAATTCATAGGCCAGCTCGCGCACCTCGGCTTCACTGCCGTAGCTCCAACGGCACTGGTGATAGCCCAAGGCCCAGATGGGCGGCAGTTCCATGGTTCCGGTCAGTTCGGTGTAGGTGGCCAGCACCTCGGCCGGGGTGGGACCGTAGATGAGGTAATACTCCAGCTGCGGACCCTGCGTCTCCAGACGCAACCGCCCCGGCTCGTCGCCGCCTAGATCGAAGTGGCTGCGGAAGGTGGTGTTGAAGTAGACGCCATAGGCCAGTCCTGGTCGCAGCGCGATATAAAACGGGATCGCCTGGTACATCGCATCGGTGAGCGAGCCGTAGTCGAGGGCGTCGCTTGTCCAGTTGGTCTTGCGCTGGGAGAGTTTATCGAGTAGGCCGGTGCGCTCGCCGAAGCCGTAGAAGTGCTCCCCGGCTTCGATCGCTTTCCACGCGGCAACCGCACCGGTATGCCAGCCCATCGCAGGCGCACTATCACAGGCAAAGGGGCGCTCCTGGCGGTCGTAGCAGGCAATACGGCAAGGCTCGCTTTCTACAACCACCCGCAGGTGCTCGGTGGCAATCTCGATACTCCCTGCGTGCTGGTGCATTGAAAATTCTGTTTCGGGCCACGCGCTGTCCTCCTTACTTGCCGCCCAGGAGCGGCGGGGGGCGAATTCGCCCGTCGGAGTCAGACGCACCCGCACCAGATTGGGAGCCAGTACACCGACGCGCAACTGCGGCCCGCCGCAATCGAAAGTGATCCCCTGTGCATCGCGCTCCAGAGCGCGCACGTGCCCAAGGATCGACCAGGGGGCACCGTTGGTGGGCAGTTTGCCAAAATACTGCGGCATGGGACTCACTTCGCGCTGGAGAACTGCATCTAGTTCTACAATGCGACGAGTTGTCAGACTTTCAGCCCAGGGAGCGATCTTCTCTGTTTGTCGAGCGCATGGAACTGAGGGCGAACATCGACGATCCGGTGTTTTGCTTTGCAAGCGAGCCTGCAGGCGCAATGTGGGGCAGCGGGAGATAATGGGTGAGTCGGACAGCCTGTGCTGTTCGGCTTTTATTTATGCGCGACCGAGCGTAGTCCAACGGCAGAGACAAAGGACTTAAAATCCTTCCAGTGCGGGTTCGAATCCCGCCGCTCGGATTACCGAAACCGGTAAAATATTTCGAAATATCTCAACGCCCCCATGGCAACATTGCCCAATCAAGCTGCAAGAGGCTACTGGGTTTCTCCCTGTTGAAGTCTTTTGCCGTCAGGGTGAATTGTAAAGGAAATGCTCCGATGCAGAAAGTGAGCAAAAGAACCGAAAGACCGTTTTGTGGGATTTTTCAGCACACCAGAACCGGGCCAGGCACACTGATTGGTCCAACGACATGTTGATCGCCGCCCACGCGCTGTGCCTCGGATTGATTCCGGTGAGCGACAATCTACGCGAATTCGCCCGCGTACCGGGGCTGAGCGTCGAGAACCGGCTTGCGCCCTGAACAGCAATGCGTGTTTTGCAGGCTTCTGAAGCATTTTTCGATCTTTCCTGAACGATCGTGAGCCATTTGCGCTCCGGCCGGCGCTTTCTCAGGCGAAGGGGCAATCAGGACGACACACTCCTGGTTGGCCGCAGAGTACTACATAGAATCCTGGAGGGCAGAAATGGTATTTGCTGGCGGTGGATTTCTCAGCCAACTCGCCGCTGGAATCGGAACCGTTGTGGGCGGCGATGCGATTCTCAGCGAAATGCATGAAGATGACGGAACGCAGGGTGCCTCTGCCCAGGTGGGTGGGCAAACGGACCCCTACGGCGGGGAGAGTATGGATTACGGCATGGTTGGCGGCTCGGATATGTATGCTGATGCCTATGCTCCGGGAGGGTATAGCGATGTCGGCGCGATGTCGGGCGATCCGTACATGTCCGGGATGATGGACTACGGTTCTATGGGGTTGGAAGCCGGTTTCGAGCAACCCTACGGCGGGATGATGGGTGGGGATGATTTCGGTTTTGCCCAGGGATACGGCGAGGACGAGAGCTTCACGGCGATGGGCGGCTTCGACGTGGGTGCCGGGGATGCTGAGATACAGGGCGGATTCGGCACAGGGGTCCAGGACGATGAGATGGAGAGCGAATTCGGCGAAAAACAATTAGCGCAGCTTGAAGAAGAGCAAGGCTCTTTGCCCGGGGAGGAACCTGGAGAGGAAGGCGATCTGCTGGGCGACGCCTTTAGCGATGTGGGCGACGTCGCCTCGGAACTTGGTGATTTCGATCTCTTTGGAGCGGTCGGAGAAATTGGTGAAGGAATTGGCGATTTCTTCGGCAATATCTTTTAGCCGCCCAATGCAAAGGCAACGGGGGCGCTCCGATGATGCAGAGCGCCCCCGTTGCGTTAAACAGCTTACAAAAAAAGGCGGTCCACGTGCTTCGTGGACCGCCTTTCGCTCTATTTTCTGCGACCCGGCCGCAGAAGGTTTGAAGCTTTCTGGCCGGCGCTTTGCGGCTGGGAGTCGTGCTTTTGCTGGTTGAGGGCGAGGTTGGCGAGGTTTGGCTGCGAGGACTGCTCGATCGTTTGGGAGTCGATGCCCATCGCGTTCAGTCCCTGGGTGGCGATCGGGTCCTGGAAGTGTTTGGCGCCGCCGGCAAGGGCATGCGCTGCCAGCTGGGGACTGTTTTTAAGGGCGTAGTTTTCGGCACCGGGAACGCCCATGCGCAGATCCTGCATGGCCTGCTGGGACTGCTTGGCTATATGGCTGTCGCGGCCCAAAGCCCCCATGTTGGTGGCAAATTCGAGCGCCTGACCGCCGGCTTTGATGGGAAGACCGATGGGTGCGCCCACGCCGCTTAAAGTCACGCCGTCCCCGGCGGTGCTCACGCCGTAGGCGGCCGTCTGCACGCCGTCGCGGAGGGTCAACTCCTGCATCCGGCCGTGGGCCGCCTGCAGGGCATCGGTGTAGGGGCTGTTGTCGGCCTGGGCTGTGGCGGAGACCTGGCCCAGATCGTGGGCCTGCTTGCCGTGCCCGATACCCTGGGCGGCGGTGTAGAGAGTCTGGGGACCGTAACTGGCGATGCCCAGGCCGGGGACAGCCCCCGCCGCCACCGACTCACCCGCGTGGGCGGCGATTCTGGTCGCATTGGTGGCAGTTTTCAAAGCACCGATGCCGGAGGAGATACCGCCGTCCATCAATCGATTGCGACCGACCTGCTGTTTGGCCGGGTCGCTGCCGTTTTGCCAGCCGTCGTACCCCTGTACCGCATTGGCGGCGTTGCCGACGGTGCCGGCCAGATCCGAGACACCGCTACCCACCTGGCCGATGACGCCGGTGACCGGCGGTACCGCCGTGGTCCCTGCCCAACCGGCCGGGTTGCCGATCGCCGCCGCCCCGGTCCGCAAGGCTTTGCCCCCGTGTTGGACGTGCTCGTTGCCGTTTTTGACCGCGTTGGCGTTGGCGGCGAGGGCGCTGCTGCTGCCGGGGGCGGCCTGGGCGGCCAGGTAATCTTTCATCGCCATGTCGGTGATCATCCCCACCTCGCTGTTGCGGATGGGCTGGTACTCGGCGGGCACGGTGGAATCGGCGAAGTGTTGTTGGCGCGCTTCCAGTTCGTAGCGCTCCGGGCGCAATTCATAGTCCCAGCGGCCCATATCCTGCTTGATCTGCTGCTGGGCAGCCTCAAGCCGCGGTTCGGTGTCGCGCATGTAGTCGTAGTAGCGCTGCTCAGATTCGCTCATCGGCCACTCGACGCGGTCTCCCGGTCCGGGCCGGCTGATGTAGGGGTGATTGTCAAGTTCAAGATTGAGGCGAGCGTCGGTATTGAAAGCTTGGTCGATCGACTGCCCGAACCCATCCATATCTAGCTGGCGAGGGGTTCCGTCAAAGTCCTGGTAGTCGTTTGTACCATCGAGATCCGGGCTGTTGAAGGCGGATCTGTCCGCCGGATCGTCTTCTGAAAAAGTCTCAAGTCCCCCAAGCGGATCGCGACTATCGCCATCGCTCCCATCGCTGTCCGGGTCCATGCCCGCCGGGTAGTCCGGGTGGGGGTCCATCGAGTCCTCCGCGTACCAGCCCGGCTCGCGCGTGTCGGCTTCGTTCGTATCGAGGGCCTCCCCGTCCGCCGAACTCGCAAACCTCTGGCCTTCATCATCAAAGCCGTCGAGATAGTCCATCTGGTCGAGGTACATCTGGCGGACATCGTCGAGGTCGCCAAGGGAGTAGTTGTCTTCCATGGTTTCTGGCTCCTGGTGTCGGGAGGGCCGCAATTGCCTCCTTGCCAAACAAAGCGACACCGGTCGGCTATCTAGCTCACCCCGCCGCCACGGTTGTTGCCGATCGGCCTGGAGCGCCTTGGCGGCTGTGTTCGAAACGGTTTTGGAGACCCTGGCAGGCAACGGTCTTTCTTCTGATATCTGACACCGGCTCTAAGACCCTGCGCTCTCGGCGGCGATCACCCGCTGGCGCATCGCCTCAACCTGGGCTTTGAGCTGTGCCACGAGCCGCTCGAATTCGCCATCGCCGCGCAACCCCTCGAAGACCGGATCGCGGCTCAGCCAGCGGTAATCCCGCCACCCGGCTTCGATCGCCCGGCGCAACCAGCGCAGCGCTGAGCTTTTGTCGCCCTGCACCGCGTACGCCGCAGCCAGATCGAAAGGATAAAAATAGTACTCGTTGCCGCTGTCGATCGCCTCGCGGTCGATCTGAAAACTGCGCGCGAGCAGTTGGGCGGCACGGGTCGGCTGGCCCTCGCGCCGGGCGATATCGGCCAGGATGGTCGTCGATTGCAGCTGTCCGCTCTCGCCGTCGAGGCGATCGGTGATCTTGAGCACTTTTTCGTAGTGCGCTTTGGCTTCGGACCAGCGCCCGGCGAAGCGCTCGGCATCCCCCGCGGCCGTCAGGCCGAACACTTCCTGCGGGTCGCGCGCTAGGATCTTTTGGGCGCTTTTGCGCGCTTCGCCGTACCGGCCCTGCAGCTTGTGCAGGGTGCTCAGGTACGACAGGGTGTACATGTCCTCGGGATTGATGCTCACGGACGCCTTGAGCGCTTGCTCCGCCCGCTCGTCCTCACCGAGGATCGTATAAATCAGCCCCAGGGTCTGATAACCGGAGCGGGACGGATCAAGGGCAGCCGAACGCTTGCTCCAGCGCACGCCTTCTTCGAGATTGCCCATGGCTGCACTCAGGCCGCCGTAGGCACTGGCCACCACCGGCAGGCTGGAATTGAGTTCGACGCCCCGCTTAAATGCAGCGAGCGCCAGACGATACTGTCCCCGCCCGTAATAGTAGCTGCCCAGAGCCTTATGGGCCTGGGACAGGTTCGGATCGAGGGCCAGGGCTTTTTGGATCGCCTGGAGCGACTCGGCTTCCCATCGCTGCGGTGAGCCGTCGGTGTCAGCTTTTTTGCCGTACGCGCTCCCCAAACCCGCGTGGGCCAGGGCAAAATTCGGATCGAGGGCCAGTGCCCGCTTAAATAAATTGATAGCCAGTTCATTGTCGGCGCGGCTGCGGCGGCGCAGGTAATCGCGACCTCTCAGGTAGTAGTCGTAGGCGGTGATGCTCGCAGTCGGCACCTGGGCGAGGCGCGATTGTTCGCCGGGGGTCAGTCTGGCCTGCAGCCGCCGGGCAATCTGCTCGGAGACTTCGGCTTGGATGGCAAATACGTCTTTGAGTTGCCGTTCGTAATCGTGGGACCACAGCTGCTCCCCAGTTGCCGGGTCCACCAGTTGGCTGACGATGCGCACCCGATCGCCGCTGCGGCGCACACTGCCGGTGAGGATCGTGCCTGCGCCCAGTTCCCGAGCAATCTCGCCCAGCCTTTTGGTGGTGCCCTCATACTGCATCGCGGCCGAACTGGCAATCACCTTGAGATCGGCGATTTTGCCCAACTGGTGGCTGATATCGAAGGTCATTCCATCGCTGAAGTAGGCGCTGCGGCTATCGCCGTCCAGGTTGGCAAACGGCAGCACAGCGATCGTGCGCGCGGCGGCGGGACTGTTGGAGTTGCCCCACCACCAGAAGCCCCCCCCGCTCCCCAGCACCAGAGCGAGCCCGGCACCGGCGGCAGCGAGCCTTCCCGGCCGCCGCAGCCAGCCGAAGACATCGAGGGGAGGCGCGGTGGGCAGGCGGGGACCGCGCGCCGTCGTGCCGTTGACCAGATAGGTGCAAATCGCCTCAGCCATTGCCAGTGCGGAGGTGTAGCGGTCGGCAGGGGCCTTGGCCAGGGCGCGCAGCACCAGCGGATCGATGGACCCGTCAATCTGGACTTTAGGAAGATCCGCGGGCAACCCGGAGTCAGTGCCCATAGCAACTGTCTGACTGGGTGGTATGGCCGGTCGATCGCTCAATGTCCAGAGCATCTCGTCGAGGGGACCGACATTCAACCCCGCCGGCCGGCGAGCGGTGAGCAACTCGTAGAGCACTACCCCCAGGGAGAACACATCGCTGGAAGGTCCCACCACTTCCCCGCGGATCTGCTCGGGTGAAGCGTAGCTGGGGGTAAGCAGACGCCATTCTGTCGCGGTTTGCTCAGCTGCGGGGACCTGCTCGTCCAACAGCTTGGCGATACCGAAGTCGAGCAGTTTTGGTTCGCCTGCCCGATCGACCAGGATGTTGCTGGCCTTGAGGTCGCGGTGGAGCACCTGGAGGGTGTGGGCATGGTGCACCGCCCGGCAGACTTTTTCGATGAGCGCCAGCCGCTCGCGCACCGGCAGTTGCTGCTTCTGGCTGTAGCGGTCGATCGCTTCGCCGTCGACGTACTCCATCACCAAATAAGGAAGCCCTTCTTCGCTGGTGCCGCCGTCGATGAGCCGGGCGATGTGTGGATGTTCGAGGTTGGCGAGGATCTGCCGTTCCTGGACGAACCGCTCCAACAGGAGCGGTGCCCCCCGGCCCGGTTGCAAAACTTTGATGGCGACGCGCTTGCTGTAAAGACCGTCGGCACGCTCGGCGAGGTAGACCACTCCCATGCCGCCTCGACCCAGCTCCCCCACCAGCCGGTAGGCGCCCAAACGGCGACCGGCGGCCCATCCTACCTGTGTTGGGGGCCGATTGGCCAACAGCGATTCCAGGGGCGAGCCGAGAATCGGCGTGCTCAAAAAACCGTCTTGCCGGTCGTGGGCGACGAGCAACTTGTCAAGACACTGACGCAGTTGCGGTTCCAGGCGCAGATCCTCGAGGTAGGCGAGTCGGTCGGTCCCCTGGCGAGCGAGGGCAACGCTAAGTGCTTCTCGGATTTCTTTCCACTGTTCAGGTGTCATGCTCCCGGTAGCGCGGTAGCGGCAGACAACTTTCGGCGTGGTTTAGTATCCACCTCTGGAGACTTTGCCGATAGTGATAGTGTATACGCGGCAGGCGGGCTCAGGAAAGCGGCGACAATCGACAACCGGTTTTTGTGCCCCTAGAGCAGGTACAGCTGACCGTTTGGGAAATTGGCGATGGAACCCTCGGCGAACGTTACCCAACTGCTGCTCGACTGGCGCAATGGGAATCAGCAGGCGCTCATCCAACTGATGCCCTTGATTCACAAGGAACTGCACGGGCTGGCCGCCCACCTGTTGCGCGCCGAGCGTTCTGGCCACACGCTGCAGGCCACAGCCCTGGTCAACGAAGCGTATTTGCGCATGGTCGATCAAGGGGGGGTGGCCTGGAGCAGCCGCGCTCACTTTCTGGCGATTGCCGCCAAATCGATGCGGCGCATCCTTGTAGAGCATGCCCGCGCCCACCGGCGACTCAAGCGCGGTGGCGGGGCGGTCAAAGTGTCGCTCGATCAGGTGGCCGAGTTGGCTGCTGCGGAGCGCGACGAGGAACTGCTCGTGCTCGACGAGGCGCTCGACGCTTTGGCTACAGTCGATCCCCAGCAGAGCCGGCTGGTAGAACTGCGCTACTTCGGTGGGCTGACTATCGAGCAAACCGCTGAAGTGCTCGCTACATCCCCCGCCACGGTCAAACGCCACTGGGGGATTGCCAAAGCCTGGCTGCACTGCTGGATGAGCGGTGAGGCCGCTGAGCGCAGTGCGCTGTCCGCTCCTTAGAGCGGGTGCCAGGCATCCACTGCCCGCGTGGCCTGGAGGCCAACTTGATAGCGCGGCTGTACCGGGCGCATTTTGCGATTGCGGGCGGTGGCCTCGTTCCTTTCAGATTTTGAGGATTTCGGCGGTGCGAGCGGCCGCTTCTTCGACGGTGGTATCGAGTTGGAGGGTGTCCCCACCCTGGACTGCAAGCCAATGGATCTGGCCCTGCGGGTCGATGGTCACTTCGACGTATGCATCATCCTCGGCTTCGGGATCGGTGGTGGCCCAGTCGATGCGAAGGCCGCCGCTGTGTAGCGGCTCGATAGCGGAGCGATATACCGGTGCGATGCCGTCGAGCCATTCGCTTTGCAAAAACTGCTCCGCGGCGGCAAGGGCAAGGCCCGAAACGGGCGCCGCCCCGTACCCATCCCAGTCGGGGCCGTAAGCTGCCAATTTCTGCAACTGTTTGTGCAGGTGCGATAAGCGCTTTCGGTTCATACCTACCTGTACCTTTGCCCGCGAACGCCCATGTTAGCCTAGGTCCAGGCATAGGCCAGCTAGGCAGGCCAGGAGGTCGTCGTGCATGCAGAACGTCACGTTCGTCTTTTCAGAAATGGGCGCAATCAGGCTCTGCGAATTCCTCGTGAGTTTGAATTGCCCGGTGACGAAGCCATCATTCGCAAAGAAGGCGACCGGCTGATTGTCGAGCCGGTCAGACGACGCTCCCTACTGGCTATCCTTGCAACCTTAAAACCCCTCGATGAGGAATTTCCCGACATCGACGATTTTCCGCCTCTCAACGACGTGAATCTGTGAGATGGACACTCACCGCTATCTGCTAGACACCAATATCATTTCCAATTTGATCCGGTATCCAGGTGGCGCAGTAGCTCCCCATATCGCCCGAGTTGGGGAAGATAAAGTATGTACCAGCATTATTGTCGCCAGTGAACTGCGCTTCGGCGCGGTCAAGAAAGGCTCGACACGGCTGTCTGCGCAGCTTGAAACAGTATTGTCGGGGCTCGATATATTGCCCTTCGAGTCCCCCGGCGATCAATACTACGCGACCCTGCGAGCAGCTATCGAAAGGACAGGAGCGCCGATTGGCTCCAATGACATGTTTATCGCCGCCCATGCGCTGTCCCTCGGATTGATTCTGGTGACCGGCAATCTACGTGAATTCGCCCGCGTATCGGGGCTGAGCGTCGAGAACTGGCTGGATCTTTGAACAGGGAGGCCCAGGTACCCTACTCGCTTGAATATGCTGTTTCCTGCACAAAGGTAATGCTCCGGTATGCGCTAGTCTGCAATGGCGTATTTCTTGAATATTTATGGAAGCACAGGGGCAAAACGTTGCGACCGTCATCTCCGCCCCGGCACCTGGACGCATCGGCTACCTCGACGGCGTCCGGGGATGCTTGAGCCTGCTGGTCATCCTCCATCACGTGGCGATCACCTACGGGGCTGTCGGCGGGTGGTACTACAAAGAGCACACCGGTGAAGCCTGGGTGAATCTGCTGCTGACCACGTTCGCCGCGCTCGATCAGTTCTATTTCATGGGGCTGTTCTTCTTGCTGGCCGCCGTCTTTACGCCCGCTTCCTTAACCCGCAAGGGAGAAGCCGCCTTCCTGCGGGAGCGCTGTGTACGGCTGGGTATGCCCCTGGTGCTCTTCGCGCTCTTCCTCAGCCCACCCCTTGATTACGTCGCCTGGGTCTACCAGGGTGATTTCAAGGGCAGCTTCGTTGAGTATCTGGCGCTTGAACCGCCGCTGGTCAAGGACTTCGCCCCCGGTCCGCTGTGGTTTGTAGAGACATTGCTGGTATTCAGTCTGGTCTACCTGCTTGTCCGGCGCTTGCGGCCAAGGCTCAGTTCGTCGCCGGAGGTGACGGCCGGGCAGGTGGCGGGCTTCGCCGTTCTGCTGGCGGTCCTGTCCTTCCTCCTCCGGCTGGTGTACCCGATCGGAGCCGAATTCTGGCATCTGCAGCTGGCCTACTTTCCCCAGTACATCCTGCTGTTTGCGGTGGGAGTGCGGGCCGGTTCCGCCGAGATCTTCGCGCGGCTGAACCGCCGCTGGTTCTGGCCGTGCGCGGCCCTGACCGCCTGGGGCGCGGCGATGGTGCCAGTCCTTGTTTTACTCAACGGCGGCATCGACGATCGCTTCCTGGGTGGGTGGCACTGGCAGGCGGCAGCCCTCTGCCTGGTGGAGGGTGTGACCTGCCCGGCCGCCTGCATTACCGTGCTTCTGTTGTTTCGCGACCGGATTTCTGCCGGCCAACGGTTATGGGCCTTTCTCGGCGAGAATTCCTACGCCGTGTACATCGTGCACGCGCCGGTGTGCGTGCTCGCCGCGCTCGCGTTTCGGGGCATTCCCCTGCACCCGTTGGGCAAGTTTTTCGTGGTGTTGATCCTGAGCGTGGGCCTGTCGCTGGCGGTGGCCGCCTCTCTGCGGCGGTGGGGCGGCAAGGCGGTGCGAGCAGTGCTCGGGTGAGGCGCGATTCGGATCTGGTCTTGCTCTCCCTCGAGCCACTGACGACCACTTGAAAACACGGCTTTTGATCTAACTCTCGGCACTTTCGACCGCCGGTTCGAGTTGCAGCCACCGCCGTTCACCAATAAAACCCGCCGGGCCGGTCAACGTCTGAAGCCAGGTTTGGTTTGCCTGCCGGATGGGCGTGGGCAGCCATTCGCCGACACGTCCGGGATCGCTCGACAGCAGGATCTGCCAGCGATCCGACTCCGGTTCGTAGCGGCCGTAGTCGGCCTGAAAATCCAGCAACCGTCGCAATTCCGGTTCCGAAAGATCCTCGGGGTCGGGGGCTTCGAAGTCTGGCGGATAGCCCCGCGGATCGTAGATATGGATAAAATGCTGGGCCAGTCGAACCAGCATTCCCTTGGCAGGCCGAATAGCCCGGCTTGCGAAATCGACTTGCTCGGACAGTTCGAGCACCAGTGCATCCTGATTTGTGCACAGTTGGGGTACCCAGATTTCTTTGTATGTGCCGGTGCTGCTGTCCGGGCGGGCAAATTCGCCGATTTCAATCAAATTGCCGGCTTCCCAGTGCACGCGGCCCTGATCGACTTGGCCGGGGCGGGGGCAAAAGTCGATGGTCCGGTTCCAGCGAATCCAGTCGGCTGTCGCGTCGATGAAACCCACAAAGGCCGAAAAGCCCGCGAACTCGCGCAATCGCTGGAGGGGTAAGTTTGCCAGTGATTGGCCCGCCGGCAAAAACGCCCGCTCGAACGGGATGCGCAGATCCGCAAAGTGTATACCCACCTGCAACCAGAGCACCACCGCCGTCTCGCGGGGTTCGCCAGCTTCGATCTGGATGGTCTCCCGCTTCCAGAGCCCCCCGTAGCGGCCCTCGGTCACTGACTTTTTTCTTTGGTGATCTGCAAGGCCCGCTCGACGGCCGGGCGGGCGGCAATTGCTTCGCACCAGCGCCGCACGTTCGGGGCGTCTTCGAGGGCCTGCTGCAAAACGTCGGACCCGACAAACTGGGAAGCGCGCACCCAGGGGTAAGTGGCCATGTCGGCGATCGAATATTCGACCGCCAAATATTCTTCCTCGCCAAGCCGCCGCTCCAGCACACCGAACAGCCGCTGCGATTCGGTGGTATAGCGCTCGATGGCCTGTTCGTTGCGCTCTTTGGCGCGCAGGAAAAAGCCCGCCTGGCCGAACATGGGACCCACCCCTCCTATTTGAAAGGCCAGCCACGCGAGCGCTTCGACCCGACGGCGCGGGTGGGCGGGGATCAGTTGGCCGGTCTTTTCCGCCAGATATTGCAAGATGGCCGCCGATTCGAAGACCCGCAAAGGCTCGCCGTCCGGTCCCTCGGTGTCGACGATGGCGGGAATCTTGCCATTGGGGTTGATGGCCAGAAATCCGGGGGTCTTTTGCTCGCCCTTGCCGATGTGGACCGGATGAAAGTTGTAGGGCGTGCCGGTCTCTTCTAAGAAGATCGGGATTTTTTGGCCGTTGGGCGTGTTCCAGGTGTACAGCTCGATCACGGTTTTTCTCCCACCCTTGCCGCCCGATTGTACGCCCTTGGGGCTACATGGCGGTGTAGCCGCCGTCGACGTGCAAGATCGCCCCGGTCACATAGGAGGCGGCTTCGGAGGCCAAAAAGATCACCGGCCCCACCAGTTCTTCGGGTTTGCAGCGCCGGCCCATGGGGGTAAAGGTGCGGATCTGCTGTTCTTTGGCCGGGTCGGCGTGGGTGGACTCGGCACCTGCCATGATGTTTTCACAGTAGCCGGGGGCGATGGCGTTGACGCGGACGTTGCTTGTGGCCCATTCCACCGCCATCGAGCGCACCAGTTGGTTGACACCGCCTTTGGCGGCGGCGTAGGCGACCAGCCCGTGGATACCGATTACACTCGCGAGTGAAGAAGTCATGACAATCGAACCGCTCCCCTGGGGCAGCATCCGGCGGGCGGCAGCCTGGGCCGCATTGAAGTAGCCCTTCAGATCGACATCGATAATCCAATCCCACTCGGCCTCCGCCAACTCGGCCGCCGGTTTGATCACATCGACAGCGGCATTGCAGACCATGACGTCGATGCGACCGAAGCGCTCCACGATCAAATCGACCATCCGGGTGCACTGCTTGGGGCTCACCGTGTCTACCTCGACCGCCAGGGCTTCTGCGCCCGCCTGTTCTATTTCAGCGGCGGTCGCTCGGGCGCTTTTGGCGTCGATGTCGGCAATGACTACCTTCGCCCCGGCTGCTGCCATCCCCCGGGCGATCGCCCGGCCGATACCCCGCCCGGAACCGGTGATCGCCGCCACTTTTTGGCTTAAATCAAACAGCTGAATACTCATCACCCATGCCCCCAGCGCAATCCGGGGATTTTACCACGGCCCTCTCGGGCTTGACGCCCGCACAGCCGTAAGGGAGGGTAGGGCCATGGTTACCATCGCCCAGGGGCAGGCGGTCGCCCTTTTTGCTTTTGACGTCGGTTACGAAGTCTCATTGCAGGAAGTGAGCAGCTTGCTTTCTTCCTCGCCCGTCCAACCGCTCTCGCGCAAGCGGCAAACCCCCAGCTACCTGCAGTACACCGACCCACCTCCCCAGGTGTTGAACCTGGGCGAGACCCCGGCCATCGGCGCCGAGGGGCCGGGGCAATTGCAGGCGACCGTATTCAGCTTCGGAGCCATCAGCCTTGCCTTTCGCTGGCCTTTGCGGCTGGAACTGGACCAGTTGCCGCAGCTGAGTCAGCGGCTCTATAGGCTGGAACTGGAAAAACAGGCGCGCTCGCAGGTGAGCAGCCTGATGGAGAAGTTGCGCCCGGCCATCGCGCGACCCCAATTGTCCAATCTGGTGGAAGACTACTACTTGTATATTCTCGAAGAACTCGACTCCCCCCTCAAGGCGGAGGAGCTGCTCGCCCGCCACCGCGCCACCCTTGCCCAAGTGCTGCGCTTCGAGACTTTGCCCCTCAGCAGTGAGCAACAGGAAGAAGCCCTCTCCCAGAGCATCAGTTATTACGAAAACGATCTGGTCCTGGTCGACTGGAACGCCTCGATCATCTACGACCGCGACCACTACGACACCATCAACGTCCTCGAACTGATCAACGTCGAGTTGCTCGAAGCGCGCTACATCGACGCCCAACTCGATCGGCAGGTGGGAGGCTACGAAGGATTGGTCCAGCAACGCTTCGTGTGGCCCATTCCGCTGCGTACTCCTTACCGCCAGGCGATCGAAGAGTTGGCCGAGTTGCGCCTGGAATATTCGCTCCTCTCGGAGCGGGTGGACAACGCCCTCAAGCTCATCGGCGATCTGTACCTGGCCAAGGTGCACGCCGCCGCCACCAAGCGGTTTTATCTGCGCGAGTGGGAAGCGGCGATTGCCCAAAAGCTCGACATCGTCGCCAACTTGTACCAGCTGCTCACCGACCGGCTCGGGTCCATCCAGGGCCAGACCCTTGAACTGGTGATCATCGCCTTGATCCTCTTTGAGGTGGTGATGGCCTTCGTGCGCGGCGGCTGAAGCTCACACCGACAAGTGATACACTCTGCGCCAGAACGCGATTTCACCATGGCACGCATCGGCATCGGCATCATCGGCACGGGGTTCGGGCAGAAAATTCACCTGCCGGGCTTTCAGTCGCTGGCGGCGGAGATGGACCTGCAGGTATTGGCTGTCCTAGGCCGCGACGGCCACCGCATCGCCCAGGTGGCCCGCCAGTTCGATGTGCCTTACCCCTGCACGAGCCTCGAGCAACTGTTGGATGTGCCGGGCCTGGGGGCAGTGAGTATTGCCTCGCCGCCCTTTTTGCACTACGAGCAGGCGATGGCGACCATCGCCGCGGGCAAGCACCTGCTGTGCGAAAAACCGGTGGCTCTCGCGGGTTTTGAAGCCTACCGGCTGTTGGAAACTGCCACCGCCCGCTCCCTTGTCCACACGGTCGATTTTGAATTTCGCCGCATCCCCGAGTGGCAACTGCTGAACGAGTTGCTGATCGAAGGCGCAATCGGAGCGCTGCATCTAGTCACCGTCGACTGGCTGGTGGAAGGACGCGCCGACCCGAGGCGGCCCTGGAGCTGGTACGCCGAGCGCGAACGGGGCGGCGGTGCGCTCGGATCGCTGGGCTCCCATGTCTTCGACTATCTGGGGTGGCTATTTGGTCCCCTTACCCGCCTCAATGCCCGCCTCGACACGCTCATCCACAGCCGCCCCGACCCGCTGAGCGGCGATTGGCTGCCGGTGGACAGCGACGACAGTTGCCAGATCTGGCTTGAACTCACCGACGGCACCCCGGTGAATGTGCGCCTGTGCACCGCCACCTGGCAGGGTACCGGCCACCGCCTCGCAGTCTACGGCGAGCGGGGCAGCCTGGTGCTCGCCAACGACAACCAGAAAGATTACGTTCACGGTTTCAAGCTCCAGCGCGCGGACGCCGGGGGCGTTCTGGAACCCGTCGAGGTGCCCGAGCGACTGCGCTTCGAGCGCACCTACCCGGACGGGCGGCTCGCGCCGTTCATCGCCATTGCCCGCCGCTTTCTAGAAGGCATCCGGGAGGGCGAGACGGTAGTGCCGTCGCTGCGCGAGGGCGCCTACGTGCAACTGTTGATGGACCTGGCCCAACGCTCCCACCGGGAGCAAGTCTGGCTGGAGGTGCCGGTTGAAGCGTTTCCGGGCGAAACGTCAGCTTGATCCTGTGGCCAACCGTTGCCGGAGCCTGCGCATCAGCGCTTTGCCGAAGGCTAACGGTGAGAATTGATAATACGAACATACCGCCAGCAGCACGCAGCTCAGGTGACAGGTGAAGGTGAGCGCGGTCCACAAGGGCGGCAGCCAGGCAAGCGGAGCATCCGGGGGCGGGCCGAACCGCCAGGCGAGCCCCCCCACCAGCGCGGCCGGAAAAACGAGCATTGCGAGGGCTACGAGCTTATCGAGGCGGTTTGGCCCCTGGCTAAAGGGGTCATGCCAGGTACGGCCGTTCCACCGCCAACTCAATGGCGGCAGGCTGCCGTTCATTTTGACTTCTTGCTTTGCGAGATCGACATCGAACATGTGGCGGCACAGATCGCAGGCCATCACTTCCATCAGCGGCATGAGGGCGATTCGCCCGAAGCGGCAGGCCGGACAGCGGTAGGCGGTATCGAGGCGCAATCGCCCGGTGGTCGATAGTTCACAGTGCATCGAGGCGCACTCCCTTGGCAACCCGTCCTCTCAGTGTAGGAGGGTACCCCTGCGGCCCCGGAGGGCTCCAACATTCGCAATTGTTAGTTACACTCTGCAACCCGATCTTTACAGAATGCGTTCCACGGCCCCAAGGGCGATCAGCACCGCCTTTTGGGCGTCGCTGAGGCCGGTGGCGCCGGTGATGTCGGTGCCTTCGTAGGTTCTTTCGACCGTGAACCTCCGCAAACACGCGCCCGTGGCCGGATCGAAAAGCCGAATGCTCTCATCGAGGCTGGCGCTTGCGAGGGTACTGCCGTCCGGGGCGTAGGCGATCGACACGACCAGGCTGGTGTGCGGACCCAGCGTCTTGACGCACCGGCCGGTGCCCACCTGCCAGAGCTTGACGGTCATGGCGTTGCTGCCGCTTGCGAGGATTTGTCCATCCGGGCTGAAGGCCAGCGAAAAGACCATACCGGTCTTTTCTGCAAGGGTGCGCAGGCATGCGCCTGTCTGCACCTCCCACAGCCGGATGGTCTGATCTTGGCTGCCGCTGGCGAGCAGTTTTCCATCGAGGCTGAAGGCCACCGAGCAAATCAAATACGTATGTCCCGCCAGAATCTGGAGGCATTCGCCGGTGCGGGTGTCCCAGATTCTGGCGGTGCCGTCCTGGCTGCCGCTGGCGAGCAGCCGCCCGTCCGGGGCAAACGCCACCGAGCGGATCCAACTGCTGTGTCCGCGCAGCGTCGCGACGCAGCGCCCTGTGCCGGGATCCCAGAGCTTGACGGTGCCGTCCTGGCTGCCGCTGGCGAGCAGCCGCCCGTCCGGGGCAAACGCCACCGAGCGGATCGAGCCGGTGTGCTCGCGCAGCGTCCTGAGGCACTGACTGGTTTGCGCGTCCCAGAGCTTGACGCTCAGATCCGCACCGGCGCTTGCCAGGGTGTGTCCGTCTGGGGCGACGGCGACGGTGGTGACCCCCCGCAGGTGACCGCGCAGCACGCGGGTGCATTCGCCGGTGCGCACATCCCACAGCCGTACCAGCCGGTCGTCGCTGCCGGAAACCAGGATTTGCGCCTGCGGGCTGAAGGCCACCGCGAGGACTGTGACCGTTTTTCCCTGCAGCGTGCGCAGGCATTGGCCGCTCTCGGTGTCCCAGAGCTTGACCGTCTGGGTCGGGCTGCCGGAGGCAAGGGTATGGCCCTGGGGATGAAAGGCGATGGAGAAGACCTGATCGGTATGCTCCTGCAGCGTTTTCAAGCATTGACCGGTGAGCGCATCCCACAGCCGGACGGTCCGATCGAGGCTACCGGTGGCAAGGCTGCGCCCGTCTGGGGCGAAAGCCACCGCCGAGACCCAGTCGCCATGCCCGGCGAGGGTGGCGAGGCATCTTCCTATGGCCGGATTCCAGAGTTTGACGGTCCGGTCGTGGCTGGCACTGGCGAGCCTGTGGCCGTCCGGGGAAAACACCACCGAGCGGATCGGCTCTGTGTGTCCTTGGAGCGTGGCGAGGCACCTCCCCGTGGCCGAATCCCAGAGTTTGACGGTGCTGTCCTGTCCGGCGCTTGCGAGGAGGCTCCCGTCCGGGGCAAAGGCGACGCTGTGGACCACGCCGGTGTGTCCTTGGAGCGTGGCGAGGCACCTCCCCGTGGCCGAATCCCAGAGTTTGACGGTGCTGTCCTGTCCGGCGCTTGCGAGGAGGCTCCCGTCCGGGGCAAAGGCCGCCGAGCGCACCCAGCCGATGTGCCCGCGCAGCGTCGCGAGGCACTGGCCTATGCGCGCATCCCAGAGTTTGACGGTGCCATCCTGGCTGGCGCTGGCGAAAGTTTGTCCGTTCGGGGCGAAGGCGACGGCGCAAACCCAATCGGTGTGGCCCTGACAGCTGAGTTGTTGCTGGCCGTCGGCTGCGCGCCACAGACGGATTTCGCTGTTGTCGTCACCGACAGCTATCTGCTCGCCGTCCGGGCTGAAGGCCACCGAGAACACCCCCCCGAAGTTCTGGGCAAAGACGCAGCGGGCCAGATCGGCGTGGGCAAAATTGACGCCGCACAGGTTCACCTCCTGCAGATAGGCTTGCCAGACGGCCAGGTGAGAAAAATCCCAGTGACGCAATTCCGTCTGCAAAGTGGCGAGCATGTTGAGGGTATTACCACCCACATACCCCGGCTGCAAAGGCGCCTCATCGCGCTGCTGCGCCAGGAGGGCCGCCAGCCGTTGCTCCAGGTGCGTCTGCGACCCGAGTCTAAAAAGCAACCCGTCGATCACCGGCTTGAGGATCAGCCGGCTCTGGGCGGCGCGGATATAGTCTTTTGCCTGGGCCAGCAGCAGGGCATGGCTTCTCAATAGAGTGATCGCCCCTTGGTGCACTTCGCCACAGATGCGCTCCACGAAGTGCTCGGTGGTGTATTCCATGACCACCGGCTGTTGCGAGTAGCCGCTGGCACCGCGTTCGATGAGCGAGCGGCGCAATAGCGATTCGAGCGCTTCGAGGATCTTGGGCGCGGAGACGGCAGGGACGACGTTTGCCCGCAGCTGAGAAGCAGCCACTGGCTCCCGGTGGATGGCCAGCCAGTACATCAGCTGTTTCTCAGCCTCGGTCAACCGGTCGAACTGCTGCTGCAAAAGGTTGGCGATCCCGTTGAAGACCGCCGTGTCCTGGGTGAGAAATTCGCGGATCTGGCCGTCGAACAGCTCCCGGATCGACGTCGAGATGATCATCAACGCCAGCGGGTTGCCCCGGTAACATTCCACCAGCTTGCGCCGCTCGTCCGCTCCGCCCCTGAGCCCCTTCGCCTGCAAAATGACCTCGCCTTCACTCTGCTGCAGACCGCCCAGCCGCAGCGAGCGCACCGGCAGGCTCGACCCCTCCAGGGCCGCGACCTCGGCGGGTTTCTCGCGGCTGGTGAGCACCAGGCAGCTCGCGTGGGGTACCTCCCCAACCCGTCTGAGAAGCTCGCCATAGCCTTCGCAGCCCTCGCGGTAGGTGCCCGCCTGCTCGCCGCCGCGCAACAGCGATTCGGCGTTGTCGAGCACCAGCAAACAGCGGTTGCGGCGCAGACATTCTAAAAGCCGCAAGATCCGGCCTTCGATGCCCGTGGGCGGTGCCGGGGCCTGCTCGTCGCCTGCAAAGACAATCAACTCGGCCAGCAGATCCGCAAGCGGTGGCGCGTTGCGCAGCGAGCGCCAGATGAGCCGCTCGAAGTGTGCCGCGCTCTGGCGGGCGAGTTTGACGGCAAGGGCCGTTTTGCCGATGCCGCCCATACCCAAAATGGCCACCAGTCGGCAGCGCTCCTCGACCAACCAGTTCTCCAGAATCGCCAATTCGCCTCCCCGGCCGTGGAACAGCGACACATCGACCGCCTCGCCCCAGTCGCGACGCACCTCGCGCGGCGGCTGAGACGATGTTGCCCCGGCTTCCGGCCGAGCATAATCGTCGCTTTCCAGTTCCAGGCCAAAAGCGACGAAAAAGCGCAACAGGGTCTGTTTATCCACGCCTTCCTCGGCCTTGAGCACCTTGGCGACGGTGTTGGGGTCAAAGCCGGTGCGCTCGCTAAGATCTTCGAGGGTCAAGCGCTCCCCGGCATTCTCGCGCTCTTCAGTCCGGCAGCGCGCCTCGTGCAGGCGCTGCCAGCCCTGGGAAGTCAGCCGGTACCCACGCCTGCGTCTTGCCTTGGGAGTATCGCTCATCGGCGTCGCTCACGTGAATTTCGATAACCTCGAGTCGGCGGGCTTTTCAGAAGATAAGGAACTATCCGGATTTTAAGGGGATTTCAGCCGCGGGCTTCAAGAGTTGTCACGGACGGCAGAGCAGCCCGCCGTGTATGGCCGACGACCCGTTGCCAAACAAGTGCTTATCGACCTAATTGTCCCTGGATTGGCGCAGTGCGGCTATTTAGTCTGGTCACAGCAGCGGAGAGATGAAGAGTCCGAATACACCCCGACGCTCCAACCAAAATTTCCGCTCCGACATTCACAAGGAGACAGGCACATGCAGCCGACACATTCGCGCAGAATCGGGCGCATTGACGCGCTTAAAATCGCCCTGGGGACACTGTACTTCGTGGCCATGGTCGCCGCCCCGGTCCTTCCGGCTTTGGGGTGGATCTGAGAGCAGAGATTTGAGTACTTACCCCTGCCACAGGCAGAAACTACATTCTGCTGCGAAAGTCACCAATGCTGCCGGCGTCGAGCACCGCGTCCGCCAGTTGCTCAAGCTGAGCAAGATCCACAATCGCTTGCACCTGCTGCACCAGTGTGTCCGGCAAAAGACCGAACTTGCGACCCAGTTGCCGCAGCAGTACGCGGCGCTCACCTTCAAGCTGTCCCTCGGCCCGTCCCGCGGTACTCCTGCTCGATCGTTGCGCTGCCGACCGGTTCCCGCAGCAAAACCAGCACCTGCTCGATCGGCTGGCGGTGGCACCGGGACAGTCGCACAAAGTAATCGAGCACGCGCAACGGCAGAGGCGGATCAGAATCGCACTTTATCTGAAATTCGATATGCAAAATGCTACCCTCGGCGGCCAGAAAAGATACCGAGTCGGCCCGAATGGGCTCGATACTCAACTCGGTTTTCAAGACACTGGCCGTGGAAACAGGACGGCGAAGCAGCCAGGTGGCAAAGGCGATTGGCGCCTGCTCGGCCAGCAGCTTGCAGAGGTTGTCGTAAGCCATGGGTATTGCTCCGCTGAAGGCGATTTATGGGGAGCCATTCGGCCTTCCATCTTGGTAGGGAATATGCCATGACCAGTTCCAGCGGAACCACTCTGCGCGATTGCCTGCACGTTTTCATAACCGCCGCACAGCGCAGATGAGGCGATTGCTCGGTGCATTAGCGCAGCAGACGGTCTCCGTCATTCAGCCATTGTTGTCTCAACGTGTCCGGCAGGTGGTGCGACAGCCTATCGGCCAGCCGTATGCGGTCTCTATCGTCCAGCAAAAAGAGTGGAAAGCTGATTTGATCTCCGTTGCGGGAGCACAGGACCAGACGTACCCGCCCGAAGCCGGGCACGGCCTTGACCCGAACCGTGTCCAGGTCTGTCCACCGGCAATGCAGCACCAGTGGTCCCAAACGTCGCGTAAGACCGCCATCGCCGATGCGCAGTTCGAATCCCAGCAATACCGAAAGCACCCAGACGGCGGCCAGAGCACTACCGAGGCGCACAGGCCAGGGCATCACTTCAACCGGCCCCAGGATACTGCCCAGCAACACAAGACACGCTGCCGCCGAGGCTGCTTTGACCCACCCACCGCCAAAGCGAATCCGGACCTGCGGCTCTGTCAACCACAAATCCTTGCAGGTACACCCTGCGTCGGAGCGAGCCCCACCCGGCGGCCTAGGATGCCTTGGAGCCTGCGACCTGATTGAGCTGCCCCTCGGCTGCCTGCTGCAGTTGTTGCCAGAGACGCAGGTCGCAAATTTTGATCTGATGCTCGGTGAGTACCTGGGTCATCACCTGCGGCAAAGCCTTCGCAGCATCGGTCCGCTGCTCGTAGCAGTCGGCAATTTCCCTGGCCAAAGGCTTCATCCAGCCGTCCATGTTTAACCCCTTGTTCTATCTGCGCTATTCTTTGATCCCATTCTGTTTACAAATTTTCCACCTGTCCAGTATAAATACTTACCAATTGTCGCCATTTCAAGAACAATCGATAAGCAGCGACTAGCGAGGAGATCCGATGCAGGGAAGGCACGTATTGCTCACCGGCGGCACGGGCGGCTTGGGTCTGGGGGTGACCCCGGCGGTGCTGGCGCGGGGGGCGCATTTGACGATCCCGTTTATCGCGCAGCGGGAAGTCGAGCACCTCAAAAGCCGCCTCTGCCCGGCGGATCTGAGCCGCGTGCGCTTTGTGGAGGCGAACCTGGCCGAGGAAGCGAGTGTCGAGGGACTGGTGGCTGCGCTGGAGCGGGTCGACGTGCTTATCCACTTGGTGGGGGGCTTCAATATGGGACCGACCTACCAGTACGCCTACGCTGCCTGGAAGCGCGACTTCGAATTGAACCTGGATACGACGTTTTTATTGTGTAAGCACTGCCTGGGGCGGATGCTGACCACGGGCTACGGACGGATCGTCACGGTCGGTTCGCGCGGTGCGCTGGAGCCTGCCGGGCAACTGGCCGCCTATTCGGCGGCAAAAGCCGGGGTGGTGGCGCTCACCAAGGCGATCGCCGCCGAGACCAAAGGCACTGGGATCACCGCCAATGTCGTGCTGCCGAGCGTCATCGACACCCCCGGCAACCGGGCGGCGATGGGTGCGGAAAATGCCGACAAGTGGGTTAAACCCGAGTCGCTCGCCGAGGTGATTTGTTTTCTCGCTTCGGAGGCGGCCCGCGATGTGCGCGGGGCGGCGGTGCCGGTTTACGGCAGCGTCTAGCCTGCCGCCTCCACCGCCCCCAAAGCCTGGAGCATCGATTTTTGGGCGTCGGTCAGACCCGTCACCCCGGTGATGTCCATGCCCTCGTAGAGCCGGTCGGCGCGCAGCAATTCGAGGGGTTTGCCAGTGTGACTGTCCCACAGCCGGATCGTTTCGTCCTGACTGCCGCTGATGACGGTGCGGCCGTCGGGGCTAAAAGCCACCGACCACACCTGACTGGTATGCCCGGTGAGCGTCCGCAGGCACTCGCCGGTAGCCGTGTCCCAGAGTCTGACCGTCTGGTCGTGGCTGCTGCTGACGACCGTCCGGCCGTCGGGGCTAAAAGCCACCGACCACACCTGACTGGTATGCCCGGTGAGCGTCCGCAGGCACTCGCCGGTAGCCGTGTCCCAGAGCCAGACGGCACAGTTGCCGCTGCCGCCTGCGAGGATGCGGCCATCCGGGCTGAAGGCCACCGACCACACCTGGCTGCTGTCGACTTTGAGCGTATGCAGGCATTCGCCTGTAGTGGCATTCCAGACCCGAACGGTCTGATCGAAACTACCGCTGGCCACCGTTCGGCCGTCGGGGCTAAAAGCCACCGACCACACCCAACTGCTGTGGCCAGTCAGGGTACGCAGGCACTGACCGGAGGAAACCTCCCACAATTTCACCGTCTGGTCGTGGCTGCCGCTGGCCAGGGTGCGGCCGTCGGGGCTAAAAGCCACCGAACGCACCCAGTTGTTGTGGCCCGAGAGGGTGCGCAGGCACTGGCCGGTGGCCGCATCCCAGAGTTTGATGGTCTGATCGAAGCTGCCGCTGGCCAGGGTGCGGCCGTCGGGGCTAAAAGCCACCGACCACACCCAACTGCCGTGGCCGGTGAGGGTGCGCACACAACGGCCCGAGGCTACATCCCAAATCCGCACGGTGCGATCGAGGCTGCCGCTCGCTAGCGTCTGGCCGTCCGGGGCAAAGGCCACCGACCAGATCCAGCCGGCGTTGCCCTGCAGCGTGCGCAGACACTGGCCGGTGGCCGCATCCCAGATCCGCACGGTTTGATCGAGGCTGCCGCTCGCCAGCGTCTGGCCGTCCGGGGCAAAGCTCACCGACCAGACCTGGCCGCTGTGGCCGGTGAAGGTGCGCAGGCACGCGCCTGTGGCTGCGTCCCAGAGCTTGACGGTGCAATCGAGGCTGCTGCTGGCCAGCCATTCTCCGTCCGGGCTGAAGGAGATCGCGCGGATGCGGCCGGTGTGGCCGGTGAGGGTGGTCAGGCAGGTACCGGTCGTCACTTCCCAGAGTTTGAGGGTCTGGTCGTGGCTGCCGCTGGCCAGCCATTCTCCGTCCGGGCTGAAGGCGACCGAGAGCACCTGGTCGGTGTGGCCGGCGAGGGTGCCCAGGCGCTCGCCGGTTCTCACATCCCAGAGCTTGACGGTGCGATCGAGGCTTGCCGCGGCGAGGGTGTGCCCGTCAGGACTGAAGGCCACCGACCACATCCGGCCCGTGCGCGACTTGAACGTCCGGGTGCACTGACCGCTGGCCGCATCCCACAGCCGGACGGTCTCGTCGGAGGGGCTGCTGCTCGCTATCAGTGTCCCATCGGGGCTGAAGGCGACCGAGTACACCCAACCGCCGTGACCGGTAAGCGTGCGCAGACACTGTCCTGTGGCCGTATCCCACAGTTTGATGGTCTGATCTTCGCTGCCGCTGGCAAGCACGCTCCCGTCGGGACTGAAGGCAAGGGCGCTGATCCAGTCGGTATGGCCCCGAAAGCTCAGCTGCTGTTGGCCGTCGCGCACTCGCCACAGGCGCACCTCGCCGCTGTCGTCGCCGATGGCGAGCAATTCCCCATTCGGGCTGTAGGCGACGAACAGGATGCCGCCGAAGGTTTGGGCAAAGACCGATCGGGCCAGATCCGCGCCGGCAAAATTTGTGCGGTGCAGACTGACTTTTTGCAAGTACGCCTGCCAGATGGCGAGGCGCGAAAAATCCCGGCCGGCCAGAGCGCTTTTCAGTTCGCACAGCAAATTGAGGGCATTGCCCCCCACATAACCAGGTTCCAGGGGCGACTGCTCGCGCTGGGCTTCCAGGACGGCAAAAAGCTGCTGCTCCAGGCTGCGCCTGCTGCCCAGGCGGGTGAGCAACCCGTCGAGGATGGGCCGCACGATCAGGCGCACCTGCGTCTCGCGGACGTAATCTTTCGATTGGGCCTTCATCAGAGCGTGGGATTTCAACAGTGCGATAGGTCCGTGCTCGATTTCGGCACACACCTGCTCGATCAGCCGCTCGGCAGTAAATTCCATCACCACCGGCTGCTGGGTAAAACCCGCACTACTGCGCTCGATAAGCGAGCGGCGCAACAGCGATTCGAGCGCTTCGAGCAACCTGGGGGTCGGGGCGGCGGGGACGGTGTCTTCTCGAAGTTGGGCGGCGCTCACCAGTTCCCGGTGGATGGCCAGCCAGTACATCAGCTGTTTTTCGAAGTGGGTGAGCCGGTCGAACTGCTGCTCCAGCAGGTTGCGGATGCCGTTGAAGACGACCGCGCCGTGAACAAAAAATTCGCCGATGGCACCGCCGAACAACTCTTGAATCGAGGTGGAAACGATCTTGAGCGCCAGGGGATTGCCCCGGTAACATTCCACCAGACTGCGGCGCTCGTCGGGGCTGCCGCTGAGCCCCTTCGCCTCCAGAATCGCTTCGCCCTCATCCTCGCGCAGACCGCCCAACCGCAGTGAACGCACCGGCAGGCTCGCTCCCTCCAGCGCAGCGATTTCCTTGGGTTTCTCGCGGCTGGTGAGGATCAGGCAACTGGGGTGGGGCACTTCTCCTACCTGCCGGAACAATTCTGCGTAAGCCTCGCAGCCCTCGCGGTAGGTGCCAGTCTGCTCAGCGCCGCTTAACAGCGACTCGCCATTGTCCAGAATCAACAGCGTGCGCGAACGGCGCAGGCATTCCATCAGCTTCGATAGACGCCCCTCGGTGCCCGCGGGCAGGTTCACCTGTGGGCTGTCGCACAGGCACTGGATAAGCTCGCCGAGCAGTTCGCCGAGCGGCGGAGCGTTGCGCAGCGAGCGCCAGACCAGATGCTCGAAGTGCTCCTGGGTCTGGCGGGCGAGCTTGACGGCGAGGGTGGATTTGCCGATGCCGCCCATACCCAGCAGCGCCACCAACCGGCAGCGCTCGCGGACCAGCCAGCCTTCGAGGGTGGCCAGTTCCTCGGTGCGCCCATAGAACAAGGACACATCGACCGCCTCACCCCAATCCCGCCGCGCGGAGCGCGGCGGGATTGGCTCTGAGGGTTCCACCGCTCCCGCTTCCGGCCGAGCATAGTCACCGGAACCAAGATCCAGCCCGAACGCCTGGAAGAAGCGAAAGAGCGTCTGTTTATCGACCCCTTCTTCTGCTGTGAGCACCTTGGCGACGGTGCTCGGATCGAGGCCGATGCGGTCGCTCAGTGCTTCGAGGGTAAGGCGCTCGCCGCCGTTCGTCCGGTTCTCCAGTTCGCAGCGCGCCTCGTGCAGTCGCTGCCAGCCCTGGGGGGTCAGCCGGAAGCCGCGCCTGCGTTTTGCCTTGGGGGGGTGGTTCATCGGCGCTCCTCGCACGGAATGCAGGTGCCCCCTACCCGGGCGGTCCTCTAGAGAATGTACGCCCGTTCTGGAAGTTAAGGGTGTTAAGGGGCTATCGCAGGACAATCTTTATCTTCTACAAAACGCCCCAGTGCAAGGCCTGGGCTTTGGACTGCAATGCAATGTGCAGTGGTCCTTAACGTCCCTATCGTCCCTGGATAAGGCCAGTGTAGTTCCCTAAGCTTGGTGCTGTGGAGCCCTTTAGCCGTTCCTTCTGGATTTTGCCCGCCCAACCGGTCAACCGCCCGGGGCCTGCGGTCAGGTAGTCGATACTCAGCAGTTAATTTCCCAGCGGGGGGAAGCATGGAAGCCAATCGATTCGCACCGGCTGTGCTCTGGAAGCAGCTGATGAGCCTGAGTGCTCTGCAAGGGGCGCTCACCACCCCGCCCGCCCCGGGCTCGCGCTTCGCGTGCCTCGCCGTGCGCCGCGGCCCGTTCTCTCTTTTCTTCGCAATCGGGTTCAAATACAGTGATGCAAACCATGGCGACTACCGAATTGTCCGAATCGATGGCCCAACCGAGCGATACGCAGCTGTTCTATGCCCTGCGCGCCGGTGAGCGCACGGCGATGGTGAGCTTGTACCGCCGCTATGCGAGCGTCGTCTACGGCCTGGCCCTGTCCATTCTCAAAAATCCCCAGGAAGCCGAAGACCTCAGCCAGGAGATCTTCTTGAGCCTCTGGCGCGGCGGCTACAACCCGGAGCGTGGTTCGCTGTCGAGCTATTTGATGTTGCTCACCCGCTCGCGCGCCCTCGACAAATTGCGCGCCCGCGGCCGCAAACTCAAGATGATCGAGCGGGTCGGCCAGGTGAATCTGGGCGAACCCTCCGGGGTGACTCCCCTGGAGCGGGCGACCGTCGACGAGTGCTGCGAGCGGGTGCGCGAGGCGGTGGCAAGTTTGCCCCTAAAGGAGCGCCAGGTGCTCGAACTGAGCGTGTTTAGCGGCCTGAGTTATCCGCAGATCGCCGCCCAGACGGGCACCCCGCTGGGCACCATCAAGCGCTGGGCGCGCAAGGGCATGCTCCAGCTCAAAGAAGACCTCAAGGCACTCATCGAATAGCCGCCGGCACCGATGGGATCCCTTCCCCGTACCGGCGCCTGCTAACGTAGTAGGCGCCGTTCTTTGTCCACCGCACCAGGGGAGGAGGCCCGCCATGTTTCCGTCTGTTCGCCCGCGCCGATTGCGCACAACGCACACCCTGCGCCGGATGGTGCGCGAAAACCATTTGCACCCCGAAGATCTGGTGAGCCCCATCTTCGTAGTGCCGGGATCGGGCTTTGCCCGCGAGGTCTCCTCGATGCCCGGCGTCTTTCAGCTGTCGGTGGATAAGGCTGTGGAGGAGGCGCGCGAGGTGTGGGATCTGGGCGTTCCCTCGGTGATTCTTTTTGGCATCCCCGAGCAAAAGGACGCCGGGGCCACAGGCGCCTGGCACGACCACGGCATCGTCCAGGAGGCGACTGCCGCCATCAAGGCGGCCCTGCCGGATCTGGTGGTGATGGCCGATACCTGCCTGTGCGAGTACACCAACCATGGCCACTGCGGCATCATCGAGTTAAGCGACACCATTGGCCATGTCCTCAACGATCCGACCCTTGCCATCTTGGGCAGGACCGCCGTCGCCCAGGCGCGGTCCGGGGCGGATGTGATCGCTCCTTCCGGGATGATGGACGGCATGGTGCGGGCCATCCGCACGGCCCTCGACGAAGCGGGCTTCACCGACACACCGATTCTTTCTTACGCGGCCAAGTACGCCTCCGCCTACTACGGTCCTTTTCGGGACGCCGCCGAATCGACCCCCCAGTTCGGCGATCGGCGCACCTATCAGATGGACCCGGCCAACAGCCGCGAGGCACTCAAAGAAATTGCCCTCGACATCGCCGAGGGTGCCGACATGCTGATGGTCAAACCGGCCCTGGCCTACCTGGATATCCTGTACCGCGTCAAAGCGGCGACCCACCTGCCGGTAGCCGCCTACAACGTCTCGGGCGAGTACGCGATGATCAAAGCCGGTGCCCTCAACGGCTGGATCGACGAGGAGCGGGTCGTGATGGAGACGCTGATGTCGATGAAACGCGCCGGGGCGGACCTGATCTTGACTTACCATGCCAAGGACGCCGCCCGCTGGCTCGGGGCTTGATCCCCCACCCTGTAGGCGGCTTACCCGCCTACATACTGCTCCAGGATCTGCTTGCGCTTGCTGCGCCGCAGCTTGCGCAGCGCTTCCGATTCGATCTGCCGGATGCGCTCACGGGTCAGATCGAAGCGCTCACCCACCTCGCGCAGGGTGAGGGCCTCTTCACCTTTGAGGCCGAAGCGCAGGGCGAGAACCTCGCGCTCCACGGGCTTGAGTACATTCATAGCGGCGTACAGTTCGCTTGCCAGCGCCTTTTGTACCAGCTCGTCGAAGGGCCGCTCCGCGGTGCCGTCCTCGATCATCTCGCCCAGTGAAATGTCCCCTTCGCTGCCCACGGGCATGTCGAGGGACACCGGCTGGCGGGAGACTTCTTGAATGGTGCGCAGCTTCTTGACTTTGAGCGCCAGGCGGGAAGCGAGTTCGTCCTCGCTTGGCCGTCGGCCCAGCTCCATCGCCGCCATGCGCATCTCGCGGCGTACCTTGCGCACTTTTTCGACCATGTGAATGGGCAGGCGAATCGTGCGCGCCTGGTTGGCGATGGCGCGGGTGATGCTCTGGCGGATCCACCAGGTGGCGTAGGTCGAGAAGCGGTAGCCTTTTTCGGGGTCGAACTTCTCGGTGGCGCGCATCAGGCCGATGTTGCCCTCCTGGATGAGATCGAGAAAGGGCACATTGCGACCGATGTATTTTTTGGCGATCGAGACCACTAGGCGCAAATTGGCGTTGATGAGCTTGCGCTGCGCCCATAGCCCCTGGCGGGTCGCTTCGATGAGGGCCTTGGGATCGCAGCCCATAAAGGCAGCCACATCCTCCTCCGGCGAGGGCCGACCCAGTCGCATGACCAGCTCCTCGCGCGCCGCGTCGATGCCCAGCTTCGCCTGGATGCGGCGGGCCAGATGAATTTCTTCCTCAGGGGTTACCCGCGGGATGCGACCAATCTCGTTGAGATATAGATCGACCAGGTCGTCGCTACCCTGGGCATCGCTCCTGGAGGGCAATCTGCCCTCATCAAGGCTAAAGGGTTGCTCCTTCGAATCGCGGTGCCTCGCTCTCACCACCGTTCCTCTCCCTTTCATCTGGCTGCCTGATGCCTCAACATTAAGGAAATCTTGCAAATGGCTGTAAACGAAAATCGATCATCAGCTAAAATTTTTTACAGGGTTAGGATGAATCCAACCTGGGTGAGAGCTTTCTTGTCTCTGATGCAGAATTCTTTCAGCAATTTTCGATTTTCGATCATGTCCCACGCAGATGCGATCAACCCCAACCATGGCCCCCGTCCCACCAATTTGATCGGACCACAGGTGCGCTACCTGCGCGAGCGGCTGGGGCTGACCCAGGACGAGTTGGCGGGGCGGCTGTGCCGCTACGGGTTGGAACTCGATTACGTCAAAATCGGACAAATCGAAAATGGCAAGCGCCGGGTCGTCGATTGGGAACTGGTGGGCTTCGCGCGGGCGCTCGGGGTGTCGGTGACCTGGTTGCTCTGTGGAGAAGACGGGAGGTTGTAGGCCGATGGACCACACATTGCCGCTTGAGCGCTACGACCTGTATTTGCTGGCGGGCCGGTTGCTTGCGCATCATCTGGCCCGCTCGGGCGGAGTCCAGGCCAGGGCCTTCGAGGTGGCCCTGGCGGTGCAGTACTTTCAAGAACTTGTGCCGGTGGTGGGCAGCGGCGAGGGCGTTGGCCTCGATGCGGTGGCTGAGCGCATCTGCGACGGCCTCTACCGCAAAAGCGACGGGCGCCTGCCCCACGGTCCCAAGGACGAAGCGCTCGTCTGGCCTATCTTGAACCTGGATAGCGAAGGGGTGCCCCTGCCGCTGTTGCCGCAGTCGGGTGCCGAAGGCGATTTTCGCTGGCACAAGCTGTGCAACGGCCAGCGCGGCATCGGCTGTCACGCGGCCGCCATCCACTTCTGGCAGGATGTCGAATTTCTTGAAGGTGACCGCGACCTGTGCCCATTTCGGGTCTACGATGGCCACACCTCCCTGGTGATCGACCAGGGCCGCCAGAAGTGCGGCTTCGACGGCAATCCCTGCGGCTGGCAACCGGGCCTGCCCAAGTTTTTGCAGGTGATCGGCCGGGGCCGCCAGGCCCGCCTCAGCCGGGTGGCCTGGACGGTGCCGATGTGGCAAGCGCTCGTACCGGTGGGTCAGGCGCTGCCGGTTTATCCGCTGCTGGCGGCCCTCTACTTCGGAGCACCCCAACTGGCCAAGGGCCGGGCGACGATCACCCCCGAACAGTTCCGCCGCGATTTCGGCCTTACAGAAGCAATCTTCGCGGCTCTTTTTGAGGCCGCTCCCGAGCATCCGCTCAATCGCCGCCTGCTTGCTCACCTCGATGCGCCGCCTGCGGGCGAACCGCTTTCGCCGCGCTTCGCGCTACCGGTGTTGCCGCCCGAGCACGATCGCGGGCGCCCGAGCGGCGGTAGGCTCGTCATCGACCCCGACGAAAAACCCGCCTACCAAAAAAGCGGCGTCCCCGGCGGCAGCGCCCGCGATCCGCTGTTGGCCGAGCGCCGACGTCGGCGCCAACTGGAGCGCACCGCCCGCCACGACGAAGTGCTCACCCACTTCCGGCGCTGGTTTCGCCTGGCGGGCAAAGAGGTGCGCGAGGACGCCGATACCTTCGACTTTTTGGCCATCGACGAACAACAGGTGTTACTCGCCGAAATCAAGGTGCTCGGTCAGCAGGATCTAGCCGAAGCGATCCAGGAGACGGTCGGTCAACTGCTCTACTACCAGCGCTTTGCGCTGGCACCCTGGCGCGAGGAAGGCTATCCGATCGCCATGGCCGCCGTCTTCGAGCGCCCTCCCATCGGCGAATTTGTGACCTTCCTGGCCGCTTTGAATATTCATACCTACTGGATCGGCGAAGACCAGCGCATTGACGGCCCCGAGGAGAGCCTGGCACTCATCCGTTCGATGGGGGTGCAGGTGCACGCCGACCCCGAACTGATGCGCGATGCCTAGATTTTTTCGCCGCTCAGTACAAAGGTAGGATCGAGGGCCATAAAAGCCTGCTGGGCACCTCGCCGCTCCAGGCGGTAGATGCCCGCCTGCACCACCTCCACCTGGCGCGCCTGCAGTTCTGCGAACCCTTCGGTGAGACGGTAGAGTCCTTCGAGGGTGGAAGTGACCGCCACCACCCGTCCCCCCGGCTTCAGCCGCGGCCAAACTGAGTGCAAGATACCGGCCAAAGATTGTCCTCCTTCGATGCAAACGCGATCGGGATCGTCAGCGAGTTCGGCAAGACATTCGGGGGCGCTGCCGCGCTCAACCTGCACATTGGTGACGCCAAATTTGCGGCAGTTGCGCTCGATAAGCTCCGCTACCTCTGCGTCGCGCTCGATGGCAACGATCGGAGCGGTGGGACACAGTAAGGCCGCTTCCACCGGGAGCGTTCCGGTCCCGGCACCGATATCCCAGAACCGCAGCTGACAGCTGAGGCGCAACTGTGAGAGCATTAGCACCCGTACCTCCCGCGGCGAGAGGGGAATGCCCGGGATGCGCTCGAACCAGTCGTCCGGAATGCCCGGCGAGGCATAGGACCAGGGTCTGCCGCTCGAAGGCCCGCTTTCGCTCAAGGATTGTCCAGACAACGGAAACGATCACTACCCTAGCCGATGAGAACCGGGGCGGGGTGGATGCGCGGCCGCCTCCGTCTTAAGGAATATTTCGATTGGTTACCGATTCGATCTCACTTTTAGACGGTCCGCTAAACTGCTTTTCGTTTACTGTGGACAGCCTGGGTATATCGATGGAAAGCATTGTCTGGCAAAATGCCATGATCGCTGTTTCGTTTGTGGCTTGTGCGATCGGCCTGGTGCTTGTGTTAGGTTTTCGGCACGCCCCGGCGGACGAATACGAGCGGGTGGACGAGGCGCTCTTTGCCATGATCTTTGCCTACTGGATGGTCTACTGCGCTTCGGTGGCGATTGTGCACTTCGGCTGGCTGGAGGGTGAGTTTGTGATCCGCAGCCTGCGCGCCACCAGTGTGCTCGCTTACCTTTTGACCTGGGCGAGCGTGCTGAGCTTGCCGCTGCACCGCCTTTCCGCCAGCCGCGAAATCGAATAGGGCGAAGAAGCTCGACCGCGAGCCGGATGCAACGATGCCGGCGGCAGCCCCCGAGCACAGCCAGTGGCTTTGCCAGGCATCCCGAGGCCGGTTGACTCGGTATTCCCGTTCATCCCGTAGCTAGTAGCTAGCGTTCCATGGCCTTTACCGCGTTCCCGTTCCCACTTTTTGCCCGACCGCCTGCCGAAGTGCCGGCGGTCGGGCTGCCGCTGTGGAGCCGGTTGCGAACGTACTTCGGCGCAGCGATCACGTACCTGACCCAGTTGCTCGCCGCCGAGAACGTTTGCCTGGCGCGAACCGGTGGACTCGAAAGCCCGCAGCGCAGCGATGTCGAAGACGTCCAGGTTCTGATCGTCAAAACCCAGGAGGCCTGTGCCCGGTTCGTCGCCGGCTTCGGCCGGACGGTAGGCCGGGGAATTTTACAACTCTGCCGCTGTGCGGCTGGTACAGACGAAAGTCGTGGATTCGGCGGTGGCCAACCCGGCCAGTTGTCGGACCCGCACCCGCCCCTGGTGGCCCACCAGGTGCCGCACGTCAGTCTTGTCGGTCAATTGTTGCGCTGGGTTCTCGATCCGCCCGAACCCGGCCGCTGCTGACAGCACTGTTGTTTCGTCTGTATTATTCCCGCAGAGGGGTTGTCCAATGTTTCAGCAACGTATAGCAGTTTTTCCCTCCCGGTGCGCAACACGGCTCCGCACCGGGAGGTTCCGGTGAGTGTGCCCGGGGCGGTGCAGCTGAAGCCCCAACGCCGCAACCGCCGCACCCATCCGTGGATCTTTGCGAGTGAAGTGGCCCGCTTTCCGCCGCTGGAGCAGGTGGCGGACGGCAGCATGGTCGATGTGCTGGATGCCCAGGGCCGCTTTTGCGGGCGGGGATTTCTCAACCGCCAGTCGCAAATCGCGGTGCGCTATCTGGAGCGCGGTGCGGATGTGGTGATCGACCGGACCTGGTGGATCGAACGGTTCGGCAAGGCCCTGGAGCACCGGCACCGTTTTTTGGGACCGCAGGTGAAGACATTCCGCTGGATCCACGGCGAGGCGGACGGTCTGCCGGGGCTCACGGTCGATCGCTACGGCGATTTTGTCGTCGTGCAGCTATTGGCGCTGGGGCTCGAACCCTGGCGCGAGGTGATCGTCGAGTGCCTGGCCGAACTGGGCTCGCCTCTGGGCATCTTCGAGCGCTCCGACGCGCCGGTGCGCCGCCTGGAGGGGCTCAAGGAGCGGGTGGGTTGTCTGTGGGGCGAGCCGCCACCGACCTTAGTCGAGATCGAAGAAGGTTCCGCCCGGCTGCTGGTGGACATCCAGCAGGGACAGAAGACGGGCCTTTTTCTCGATCAGCGCTTCAACCGCCAGCACGCCGCCCGCTTTGCCGAGGGGCGCAACGTGCTCAACGCCTTCGGCTACACCGGCGCCTTCGGTGTGCACTGCGCCCTGGCCGGGGCCAGTTCGGTCCTCAATGTCGATATCGCCGAGGCGGCCACCGCCATCGCCGATCAAAACGCCCAGCTCAACAGGGTGGCCGAGCGTTGCCGGGCGCTCACCGCCAACGCCTTCGATGTGTTGCGCGAGTTCGACCGGGAGGGTCGGCGCTTCGAGATGATTATTCTCGACCCGCCCGCCTTCGCCAAAAGCCGCAGCGTGCTGGAGGGGGCCTTGCGCGGCTACAAGGAGATCAACTTGAGGGCGATGAAGCTGCTCACCCCGGGAGGAATCCTGGTCACCTGCTCGTGCTCGTCGCACCTGAGCATGGAGATGTTCCGCGACGTCATCCGCGACGCCGCCCAGGACACCGGCCGCACCGCCTGCCTGGTCGAACAGCGCGGCCAAGCGCCCGATCACCCGATCTTGCTGCACATCCCGGAGACCGAGTACCTGAAATATCTGCTGATCAGCATCGACTGAGGCAGGGCACGATAGGGATCGAAGCGTTCCCAGGGGGGCGATGAAAATCGAGATCAAGTTGTTCGCCAGCTACCGCGAGGCGTTTGCGCGCGACGAGTTGGTGCTGGAGTTACCAGAAGGTACCACCTGCGCCCAGATCCAGCGGCATCTGGCGGGCGAGCGGCCGCAACTGGCGCGCTGGGAGGCGGTGGTCCGCTACGGCCTCAATCGCCGGTTCGTCGCCCCCGACACCCCGGTAGCCGACGGTGACGAGCTGGTACTCATCCCACCGGTAAGCGGAGGGTAGGACCGTGGGCGCAGAACATTTTTGCTTTACAAGCGAGCCGCTCTCGATCGAGCGCACCTACGCCCTGGCTGCCGATCCGGCCTCGGGGGCGGTGGTGACCATGGTGGGCACGGTGCGTGCGAACACACAGGGTCGGGCGGTCGCCTTTCTCGATTACGAAGCATTCGAGCCGATGGCCCTGGAGGTCTTTGCGCGCATCAGCCGGCACATCCACGAGTGCTGGCCCGCCACCGGCAAAATCGTCATCCACCACCGCCTGGGGCGCCTCACCGTGGGCGAAGCGAGCGTGATCATCGCCGTGGGCAACGCCCACCGAGCCGACGCTTTTGCTGCCTGCCAGTACGCCATCGACGCCCTCAAGCTGGAGGCGCCTATCTGGAAAAAAGAGCACTGGGCGGATGGGGACAGCGACTGGGTGGTGGGCTGATTGACTGACACAACGCCATAATGGCTTGTTTCCCACAGATTAATGCTGAAAGAGACTCGAAAAAGGCCATTTCTGCGTACCCTTGCAGACTGAATAGGCAGAAAAACTGTGGGAATTCATGCTGAATGGAGATTTGTCAGTCAATCAGCTAAAATAAGACCCATTCAAGTTTGAAGTGCAACAGCACCTGACTGAGCTAAGAATACCTCTCGCGGTGTCCGATAGCCAAGCGATTTTCGCGGTCGGTCACTGATCAGGTTCATTACTCTTTGCACCTGCTCAGGTTTGACTGTCCAGAAATTTGTCGACTTCGGAAAAAACTGGCGAAGCAATCCATTCGTATGCTCATTCAATCCTCGCTCCCAAGAATGATAGGGCTTGGCAAAATAACCAGGGCTGTTTCATTCTCCAAAAACCGGCCCATTCAAGTTTGAAGTGCAACAGCACCTGACTGAGCTAAGAATACCTCCCGTGGTGTCCGATAACCAAGCACTTTTCGCGGGCGGTCATTGATCATGTCCATTGCCCTTTGCACCTGCTC
>JAHHGR010000008.1 GCA_019359725.1 Aphanocapsa lilacina HA4352-LM1
GGCATTGACTACTTCGCGCATATCGACAAAACGCGGTCTGCCGCCGGGTTTAGCCTTTGGTAGTAGGGGTTCGAGGATGACCCACTGAGCATCTGTCAGCTCGGTCTTGTAGGACTTGCGATCCATCAGCTACTACGCACGCTTGCTGCCTCAACCCGAGCGCAAACGTACTGACAGCGCATAGTCTCTTAATACTCTTTACGAATCAGCTCTCAACGGAAGGCTCTCAAGCGTTGCACTTCATTTTTGAATCGGCGCAATTTCGAGGAGCGGGGAGATCGCTTCCGCACTCTGGTCGCTGCACTCGCAAGCTAGGACGGGTCGCGCTCGATGATAAAAAGCAGTGCCGCCGCCGCCATAAACGGCACCACCAGGGTGGTGATGATCACCAGGGCCGGGAAGACGTTGTAGGACTGCATGGTAGACCTCCTGACGGTGCTTCAGCCTCAGAGTATAGCGCCTCGGGCACAGCAGGCCGCCTGCTTTACAACTTGTTAAGAAGCTGCTGCCGCGAGTCCGGCAGGTGCGCCCTTGACCCGGTACCGCCACCTGTGGCATGCTCCCCTGAGCACTTAGGCAAGCACAGTCCAGGAGGAGCACATGGAGCCCCGTCATCCCGAGCGCTGGTCGATCCGGATAGCCCGTTCAGGGCGCGAAGCGGTGGTCATCGACGTGAGGCCGGCGGCGGCAGTGTGCGCGGCGGTGCTGGCCCTGGTGGGGCTTTTTGCGGGAGTGCGTCTGGCACTTAACCATTTTGAACTGACCGTGAGCGGCTTTGAGCGCACGGTGAGCGGCGAGCGCGAGCGCAACAGGGCGCTTGAGGCGCAGGCGGGCCGGCTGCTCGGTCGGCTCGAGCAACTCGAAGCGGAGGTGCGCTCCTTGCAGCGCCAGGCCAATCTCGCCTCTACCATCGACGCTACCGGACAGGGCGGGGCGGGCGGCGCCGAACCGGGGGCTGGAGCGGGAATGATGCTTTCGATCGCCAATTTGCGCCTCGACAAACTCTCTAAGGCGATGCGCGCCAAAAAGACGATTGCCCTGGCGCTTGCGGAGCGCTCCGCCCGCCCGGCGGGATTGCCCGCGGCGGGGGCGCGCCTTACCTCGGGCTTCGGGCCGCGCCGCGATCCAGTGATGGGCGGTGTCGAATTGCACAGCGGCCTCGATTTCGCCGGCCCCTACGGTCTACCCATTCGCGCCACCGCCCCCGGCCGGGTGAGCCGGGCGGGCTGGGGGGGCGGCTGGGGCCAGCATGTCGTCATCGATCATGGCTACGGCTTTGAGACGCTTTACGCGCACCTTGCGCGCCTTGAAGTGCACGCAGGCGACAGTGTGGCACGCGGTAAGGTAGTGGGGCGCATGGGCAGCACCGGTCGCTCTACAGGCACCCACCTGCACTACACGGTCTACCTCGACGGCCAGGCGGTCGATCCAAGCCCGTACCTGGGCGAAGCGCCGAGCGCTCCTGCCCTATGACATGCCGATCACGTACTTGCGCCACTCTTCGTTGATGCCGCCGCGCAGGTGCTTGGTGATCTCAAAGTGCAAAGAACTGTGGGGCCGGCGCGGCATGGTGGTGAGGGGCATGGCCGCCTCCTTGGGGGTGCGGTTGCCTTTTTTGATGTTGCAGCGCACGCAGGCGGTTGTCACGTTCTCCCAGGCGTCCTCTCCCCCCTTCGAACGGGGCACGACGTGGTCGATGGTGAGATCCTCTTTGGAGCCGCAGTACTGGCAGGTGTGACCGTCGCGGTGCAACACGTTGCGGCGGGTGAGGGGAATTTCTTTATAGGGAACCTGTACGTACTGCCTCAGGCGGATCACCGTGGGAAGCGGAAAACCGCTTTTGAGGATCCTGCCGTTGTGCTCGACCTGCTCCGCCTTCTCTTTGAGCAATAGAACCACCGCCCGACGCCAAATGGTAATATTCAGCGGTTCGTACGAAGCGTTGAGAACGAGCACTTTACCCATATATGGATGTTAGAGCAGTGCTGTACAAGGTTTGCCAGATCTTAACATGTTGTCGAGCGAACCACGGCGCGGTCATCGATACACGGCCGCGCGCTTTACTTTTTGGCGATGGTCGCCTGGGCAGCGGCGGCAGCGCGGGCGGCGGCGGCAATTGCAATAAAGTCGGAACGCCCTTCACAGCAGCGGGGGGCGGCGAATCGGCGACGGGGGCGACAGGAGGCTTCCAGAGCACCCCGGGCACAAAAAGCCGCTCGCCCATCCGGCAGCCGTTCATCTCAAAAAGCACTTCGCCGCGCACGCGAAAGCGCGCCGCCACCTCCGGGAAGCCTTCACCCGGCTCCGGACGGTACAAGATGCCGTCGCGCGGCAAGATCACCAGCGCGTCGCCATGGCGCACGGGTCGCTGCTGGATGGCGGGATTCGCCCCCAGCAGGGTCTCGATCTTGAGGGCGCGGGCGCGGGCAATCGATGCGGCGCTCTCGCCCCGCGCGGCAGTGTAGGTTTCAATGGGCAAGCCGCTGCAGGCTGCCTCCGGCTGCACCTGGGCCAGCGCCGCCCACACCCCGATTGCCGCACCCCAGGCCCATTCCATCGGCTAGTTTTGCGGTGAGTCAGCTTCGTGCCACAGGCGCGTCAACTTCAGCCGCCAGACCTGCAGCGTCAGCTCGCGGTCCTCGCGCGTCGACTGCAAGGTGCCCAGCACCCCCTCGTCGTAGAGCCGCTCCAGCAGTTGCAACGCCTCTTCGAGGCTCTTGGCCTGGTCCTGCAGGGCCAGCACAATCTGGCGCAGCTTGGCGTCGGCCAGATCTTCAAAAGCTTGCTGGAACCCCCGATCGTGCAGTTGTTGCAGTTGCTCGACGGCCGCTTGGAGATCTGCGCTGCCGATCGTGGAGAGGCGGTGCTGGTACATGCCCCACAACAGACCGTTCTGAAAGGCAAAGCGCGTCTCGCGCGTGCGGTCGAAATTGGCTTCCAACAGCTGCGCGGCCAGAGGCATCGCTTCCTCCTGGGGCACCAGCGGAATCATCATCCGCAGCCAGTCGCGCTCGACGCTGGTGAGCACCAACAGCCGCCATTGACCGGTTTCAATCTGCCACTGGCCGGGGGCCATCTCGCTGAGGGTGCCGCCGGCCGCCGCCAAGGTCTGTTGCAAGGCCGTCAAATCCAAAGGGCGCCACCAGAGAATACTCACCCAATTTTACCGCCCGGTAGTCGAACGGGCCTGCACAGGAGACACTGTAACCTGACCTTCGCCCTGGTCCGATGCGCGACTGGCTTGCCGCTTTGTTGTTCTATACCGCTTTGCCATTGCCCCTGGGCTCTGTGTCCTTCGATCGCATCGCCCGCTGGTTGCCGGCGGTGGGGCTGGTGGTGGGCAGCCTGAACGCCGGGGTGTACGCGCTGCTGTTGGCGCTGGGGTTTGCAGCCCACCTGGCCGCATTGCTGGCGGTCGTGGCGGGGTTGTGGATCACCGGCGGGCTGCACCTCGACGGGCTCATCGACACCGCCGACGGTTGGGCCGCAGGACCCGAGCGGCGTCTTGCCGCTATGGCCGACAGCGCCGTGGGTGCCTTCGGGGTGATGGCCGCCATTGCCCTGTTGGCCGCCAAGACCTTTGCCCTGGCCGAGCTGGCCGGTGCTGCCGCCCCCCTGGCCCTGGTGCTCGCGGCGGTCGCCGCCCGCTGGGGACAACTGGTCACCATCGGCTGGTTTCCCTATCTCAAAAGCGAGGGTAAGGGCAAGTTTTTGAAGGACTACACCCGCTGGCCCGCCGACGGCTGGTTCGGTACTGTCTGGTGGCTGGCGAGCCTGATCGCCCTGGGGAGCGTGCACCCGGCGGTGGCCCTTGCCGCCGGAATTGGAGGAGCACTTGGCGCCCTGCTGAGCGGGGCGCTCGTCGCCCGCCGCTTCGGAGGCCACACCGGCGACACCTACGGAGCGGTGATCGAAGTGGGGGAGGCGGTGGCGCTGGTGCTTGCCACCCTCATCTAACCGACCTGGGACAATCCCGCCAACGCCCTGAGTTTGCGTTCGCTGCGTGCAGTGGTGACATGACCCGCCGCTGCGAACCCGGTAGAGAACAGCGGTTCATCGGCAGGCGCATCGCTTACCGGAGTGACGATCGGCTGCCAGACTTCCTTGAGCACCAGGCGCTGAAATTCGCGATCGAAACTGAGGCGAGGTTGGCCGCGCCGCTGCCAGCAACGCAAAATTTGACCGACAGAGGTCAGTTTGTAGCGGCCCTGGTGCAGCGATTCGACGATGGCGAGCAGTATCCACTCGCGCCCGTACTCCACTTCCCAGTCGGCCAGCACGATCCCCAACCGGCTGGAATCGAACTCGAACCCGAAGGAGTGCAGTACTTCCTGGGCATCGGTATCCTGCAGTACAGGCTTGTTAGGAGTGAACATACGTTAAGGCATTTTTAATTCCAAGTATTTTAACACCGTTTTGCAAGGATGTTATCCACAAAACAGAGAATTGGCGCCCCCCAAACTGCTAGGCTTTGGGCGTTGTCGACGAGGGTAGGAGCATGGTCCAGGCGGGTGCAGCGCGCCGGGCGAAAGTGGTGTTGATCCCGGTGGTTTCTGAGGGAGGGACGGAGGCAGCCCGGGGTATCCAGGCTGTGCTGGAGGCCAGCCTGGTCATCGAATGCTTCGATGAAGAATTGCGCGCCGATCCGTTCGCAGTCGGCATCGATGCGATGCGCGCCTTTTGGGACGAGCCGCCCTTTGCCAATGCCGAGCAGGCGGTCGGCATTGTGCTTGACCACCAACAATTTGCCCTGGTGCTGGCGGGGGAGCGCACCCTCAGCCTCGGAGCGGTGCGGGCCGCCTGGAAGCGCCACCGCGATCTGGCCGTGGTGCAGGTGGCCGCCCACGCCCAACTGCGCAGCGAGGTCGAAGGCGATCCCTATGGTCCCTGGTGCCTGGCGGCCCGGCTCGGGGACTGGGGGTTGCCGGTGGTGCAGGTGGGGGTCCGCTCCCTCAGCCGCGCGGAATGGGATTGGTACGCAGCCCAGGGCGAGGATCGCCACCGTATCTTCTGGTCCCGGCAATTTCGTGCCCACTGCCTGGACGCCCAAAGTTGGGATGTGCCCGAGGTGCTCGCAGCGATTGAACCCGAACGTCCGCTCTACGTGAGCATCGACATTGGCGGCCTCGACGCTCCGATGGCGGCGATGGCCGAGCATCCTGAGCCCGGCGGGCTGGGTTGGTTTGCGCTGCTGCGACTCTTGCGCGCGCTTTTCGAGCGCCACGCAGTGGTGGCCTGCGACCTGAGCGGCTTTGGCGCTGAGGCTCCCCCAGCCGCCAGTGCCCCCCTCGCCCGTCTGTTGCACAAGATCGTCGGCTACAAGTTTTACGGCGGCCGAGGCTGACTTGACGGCGGCCGTCCGCGGACGCCATGCTGTGCCCAGCATTGAGATGACCTATGAGCCGCGAAGCCGGAATGCCTCTGCATACGCGTATATTTATCGGTCTGGCCGTCGGGCTAGTGCTGGGGCTGCTGTGCAACATTGTGCTGCCCGAAGACCCGCGCGTGCAGTGGGTGGTGGCTAACGTCGCCTACCCGGCGGGCCAGATCTTTTTGCGCTCGATCTTTATGATCGTTATCCCTTTGATTTTCACCGCCATCGTGCTGGGAATAGCCGATCTCGGCGACATCAAAAAAATCGGCCGCATTGGCCTCAAGACCCTGCTGTTTACAGTGGTGATTACCAGCATCTCGGTACTCATCGGCCTGACGCTGGTCAATACCGTCAAGCCAGGCGTGGGCCTTTCTGAACAGAGCCGTACCGCCCTCATCAGTGCCCTCGGCAGCAACGAAAAAGTTTCGGGAATCGTTACTTCTGCAGGCGAAGCGAAGACGCCGATCCAAACGCTGGTCGAAATCATCCCCCGCAACCCGCTTGCCGATGCAGTCTACGCCTTTGATCCCGAATACCGCGGCGGCGGGTTACTGTCGGTGATGTTCTTTTCGGTAGTCTTCGGTGTGGCGCTCGCCGTGAGCGATCCCCGGCGCACCGCACCCCTGGTGCAAGGGTTGCAGGGGCTCTACGACGTGATCATGAAGATCATCGAATTTGCCATGAACCTGGCGCCCTACGGCGTGGCGGCTCTTATCTTCACAACGGCCTCCCAGCTTGGTTTTGAAGTCATCCTGGTCCTGCTCAAGTACGTGCTGGTGGTGATCGCTGCCCTGGCCATCCACCAGTTCGTCACCTACGGTCTTATCGTTCGTTTTTTCGCTCACCTCAATCCGATCAAATTCTTTCAAAGCATCCGTGAAGTGATGCTGACGGCTTTCTCCACCAGCTCCTCCAATGCCACACTCCCCACAGCTATCCGCGTTAGTTCCAACGAACTCAAACTCAACCGCGATATTGCCAACTTCGTGCTGACCGTCGGCTCGACCGCCAACCAAAATGGTACAGCTTTGTACGAAGGAATCACGGTTCTGTTTCTTGCCCAGTTCTACGGTGTGGAATTAACTATTGGCCAGCAGTTGACCGTCGTGCTCTTATCTATCCTGGCCGGAGTGGGCACGGCGGGCGTCCCCGGCGGCTCGCTGCCCCTGGTGGTCCTGGTGCTGCAGACGGTGGGAGTGCCCGCCGAAGGCATCGGCATCATTCTGGGGGTGGACCGCATTCTCGACATGTGCAGAACCGTGGTCAACGTCACCGGCGACATTACCCTGGCCGCCTGTGTCGACGCCAGTGAAAACATGGCCTCCGCCAAAGATACCGGTGTCGCCTGAGATCCGCGCCTATCAGTCGCGTCCGCCGTACGCACCCCCCCCCACGGTCGCCTCCCCCACGTGTTCCCTCTTACTTTAAAAACAGAAAATGGCATTAGCCTATAAGTACCATTTTCACTAAAAGACTAGACAAGCTTGCGTATGTTGCTTAAGTATTGTTCTATCGGCAAGTCCAAATCGCCCAGTGAAAGCTGCGGTTTCTGCCGAGCTCACTCGATATAGCCAGTGCAAGTTTTTGTTTGTTCATGCCCCGATGACTTCTTGAACAGGAGAGCGATTGAGTTCGGCTTCTTTCTTCGTTGCACTACAAGCTGTCTTGTGTTTGCCGGCAACACCTTGTTGATCTGTCTTCCCATGTACTTTTTGTGATTATTCCGTGTTCTTCCAAAGCGTAAGAGGTGTGTTATGCGCCGAATATTTCTAGACAACTCCCTACTCTGTGCGCTTTTAACGGGCTTACACCGGTTTCTTTGCTCTGATAGGCAGCGGCTTTATATTGTGCCTGCTTCACTGTGGGAGGAGCCGGATATATGTCAGGTATGATTTATTTTTGGCCACGGATAGCTCGCTGTCGATAAAGTTCCGTCTGCGAGGAGCTGTCCACATCCTGTGTATGTAGGGGCGGACTGCGTTGCAGGCAGTTCGCCCGGTAAAGCCTACATTTTGCATCCTTCGGCCAGGCCGTCATCATTGCAGAACCCTCCTCCGGTGCGACCTTGTCGCCTATAACTGTTGCTTCGTCCGCCTAGATTGAACACCTTGAGTGCGCTGGGCAGGCAAGTTGACCGAAGCTTTCGGCAGATTTTCTGCCCGATAGCCTCGGCATAAGTGTTCAGCTCAAGTAGTTTGTAAGCTAATCTGTAATGTTAAATCATTCGGTTGTTTTAGTGCAAATTCGGCCCCACCTAACTAAGTATCACTTCGTAAACACCGGTAAAGAGTAGTACTTAGGTGCTAATTTCGCCATAGTACTGGACAAAACGCGCTCAGCTGATTCAGTATTATCGCAGCGAGACAGGCATGGTTGGCATAGGATTCCACACCCACTTTTCGACAGCCTTTGCGGAAGTTCATCGACTTGCACTCCAAGTTTGGGTGATGCCTATCTTTCAGAGCATGTGCCGTTACTGCTCGGTAGTGAGCGAACGCAGCATCGATTTTCGTCCCCAATGTTGATTGAATTGCCAAGCGTAGGATGAGCTATTTGTTCCATCCAGACATGAGGAGTAGTCATGCCCGGAAAAAGAGCGCATTACGCCCGAGCCCTCGTTGCTAAGTGTCCCTACTGCGGACAGCGCGTCCATCGACTCAACAGCCAGAAGTTCTATTTGCAGCCGGAGGAGACCGCGGACGCCGATGCCCCTGACGCCGATGCTGCGAAAACCCAGGCGCAAAAGGTCACCCCGGCCCGCAGTTGGATCGAGGAATTCTACTGTCCGGAACACGGCCGATTGTGGCTTCACATCGAGCGCCTTGCCGACGGGGCAGTGCGTTCCCGGTTGCCGGAGGCCTCGGAGTGGAAAAAGACAAAGCTCACGATCGACCCCGATCACATCAATCCCTCCGTCAGCGCCTACACGCTGCGCCACAGCCGACAGGCCAGTCCGCACCTGCTGCAGCGATATTTCTCCTGACTTTGGCAAGACCATCGCGGACTTCTTGAATGCTCAGTATCCTCGTCGGTTCAGATTGAACACCAGCTGAGTGCGCTGGACCGGCAGGAGCGAACTTGCATCCGCAGGGATGGGGTTCTAGAAGTGCGCCGGAAATCTCTTTTGCCGAAGGAGGAGTCAGCCGACGGCTCTTTCTGCCGACACCGCCCTTGCGGTTGAACATTTTGATGCCCAATGCCGCCCCGAACAGGCGGTTTTTTTGTTGTTTTTGCCTTGGAGGAAATCGCCATGGAAACCCAAGCGTACCTTTTTGATCTGTCGGAATATCAGTGGCAGTTGATTGCGTCGTGCATTCCGCCTGCCAGGTTCGGCGGCCGGCCGCGCTCCGCCGACACCCGCGCCGTCGTCAGCGCCATCTTCTACAAAGAGATGACGGGCTGCCCCTGGCGGCAACTTCCCGCCGATCTGCCGCCGTGGCCCACGGTGTATGCGTATTTCCGCCAATGGCAGGACAGCGGTGTCTGGCGGCGCATCTGCAGTGTGCTCGACACACGCTTTGTACGGGAAAGCTCCGCAGCGTAGCCCGAAACGGCCGGTGCATCGAACAGAGTTAGGTATTGATAATTACTGTATTGCCACACATCCCATGGAAATTCTCACACGCAAATCCGAGTCGCGCGGCTTTGCTCCCTCGCCGGCGAACAAGCGCCTTCTCGATACGTTGGCGGCCCTGGTGGGCCTGGTGTTGCTGGCGCCCGTGTTTGCCTGCATCGCCATGGCCATTCGTCTCGATTCGCCCGGTCCGGTGTTTTTTCGCCAGGGGCGTCGAGGTCTCGGTGGCCGGACTTTTCGCGTCTGGAAATTCCGGACGATGGTCATTGACGCGGAGGCCCAACTGGGTCGCTTGGAGCAGTTCAACGAATCGGAAGGCGGGGTGCTTTTCAAGATGAAAGCGGACCCGCGCGTCACCCGTCTGGGGCAGTTCCTGCGGCGCACCAGCCTCGACGAGTTGCCGCAACTGCTCAATGTGCTGGCAGGCGAGATGAGCCTGGTGGGACCGCGACCGCTGCAGGAGCGCGACTGCCGCAGAGCCGGCGCCGGTTTTGACAGCGAGCGCCTCGCTTTGCGCCAATCGGTCCGGCCGGGCATCACCGGCTTGTGGCAGGTGCGCGGCCGCAGTGAGCTGAGCTTTGAGCAGATGTTGCAACTGGATCTCGAATATATCGACAACTGGTGCCTCAGCCAGGATCTGGCGATTCTCTGGCAAACCGTCGTCGTGGTGCTGGCTAAAAAAGGCGCCTACTAGGAAAAACCTGCCATGAACGATGTGCAACTCGGCGATTGGCGCAACCGCTATCTGCTCGAATGCATTCCGCAAATCAGTTGGATGGCGGGTGCGGACGGCTGCTTCGAGTGCGGCAACGGCCGCTGCTTGGAGTTTACCGGTCTGAACTTGGAACAACTGCGGGGCTCGGGCTGGCGCTCGGTGGTGCACCCGGAGGATCTGAGCCGATGGATGGTGCACTGGCAAGCCGCGTTGCGGCTCGGCGAACCTTACCGGTTGAACTACCGCCTCAGGCGCCGCGACGGTGTTTACCGCTGGCATCTGCTGCTGGCTCAACCGGTTTACGACGGCGACGGCCTGGTGATCCGCTGGTTCGGCACCTGCACCGATATCCACCGCTATAAACTTCTCGAACTGTCGTTGCACGATCGCGAAATTGGGCCTGGGTTTTCTGACGACCCTCTCTAAAATAGCGAGCCGAACCGATTTGTCCATGTCCACATTATTTATGCCCATCGCAAGGAGCATCCATGAAAGTAGGGGTTATCGGCACCGGTTACGTCGGCCTGGTCACAGGCGCCTGCCTGGCCACCATCGGCCATCATGTCGTGTGCATGGACAACAACACCGCCAAAGTCGAAGGCTTGCGCCAGGGCGTCATGCCCATTTACGAACCTGGGCTCGATGAGTTGGTCGCCGCGGCCGTGGCCGCGGGGCAGCTGCAGTTCACCACCGAGATGGCCGAGACCGTTCAAGCCAGTGACGTGGTTTTTATTACCGTCGGCACCCCCTCCAGGGCGGACGGCTCGCCGGATCTTTCCGCCGTGCGCGCCGTGGCCCGCTCCATCGGCGCCCACCTGGACGGACGCTTCCGGGTGATTGTGAATAAATCGACCGTGCCGGTCGGTTCGGGCAACTGGGTGCGCATGCTGGTCGAAGACGGGGCGAACCTGGCTGCCGCCACCGCCAGAAGCAGCCACCACACGGGCAACGGGGTGGCGTTGCTCTCGCCCGCGGAGCCGCCGAATTTTAGTGTGGCGAGCAACCCGGAATTCTTGCGCGAAGGCAGCGCGGTCTGGGACACCTTCAACCCCGACCGCATCGTCATCGGTGCGGAAGATGTCAAAGCGATCGCCGTCATGCGCAAACTCTATGCTTACTGGCTTGCCCCCGAGCAAGCCGATCGCGAGCCGGTGCCGATGGTGGTGACGGACCTCGCCTCCGCCGAGATGATTAAGTACGCCGCGAATGCCTTTCTGGCCACCAAAATCAGCTTCATCAACGAAATCGCCAACATCTGCGAACGGGTGGGCGCCGATGTGACCCGCATCGCCGAGGCGATCGGACTCGACAAACGCATCGGCCGCTCGTTTCTCAATGCCGGGGCGGGTTGGGGCGGTTCGTGCTTTCCCAAGGACGTCTCGGCCCTAGTCTCCACTGCCGCCGAGTACGGCCACGACTGCGCCTTGCTGAAGGCGACTTTGTCGGTCAACGAGCACCAAAGGCAACTGGTGATCGAGAAATTGCAGCGGGAACTGCGCATCCTCAAAGGCCGCACCGTGGCGCTGTGGGGACTGGCCTTCAAACCGCAGACCGACGACATTCGCTGCTCGCCGGCTTTGGCGGTGGCGGAGCATCTGCTCAATCTCGGCTGCCGGGTGGTGGCCCACGACCCGGTGGTGACGCAGAAGCAGGCCCAAGGGCAACTGCCGGACTTGCAAGTGGCGGCCGGTGCGGTGGAGGCGGTGCAGGGAGCCGATGCGCTGTTGGTGATGACCGAGTGGCCCGAGTATACGTGGGTGAATCTGGGGGTGGTGGCTGCGGCTTTGCGCCAGCCCATCGTCATCGACGCACGCAACTGCCTCGACCCGCAGCAGGTAGTACAGGCGGGTATGCGCTACTCGGGCATTGGTCGCTAGCCACAGGCATCAATCAAGGGAGCGAAATCCATGACGATATTTAGGCAAGCGCGCTTTCCGGCGGCCCATCGGCCACCTTCCAGTAGCGGCGAACCGCTGGTCAGCGTGCTCATCTGCAATTACAACTACGGCCGCTTCGTCGGTGAAGCGATCGGCAGTGTCCTGGAGCAGACCTATCGCAATATCGAACTCATCGTGGTAGACGATGGTTCCACCGACGACTCCCGCCAAGTCATCGGTGCGTACAGCGACAGGCTGAGGGCCATCTTTCAGCAAAACGGCGGCCAGGGCGCAGCCTTCAACAGCGGGCTGGCCGAGGCCCGCGGCGAGATTGTCTGTTTTTTGGACGCGGACGATTACTTTCACCGCGAAAAAGTGGCCCGGGTCGTGCGGGCTTTTGCCGAGCACCCCGAATGGGTGCAGCTGGCCCACAACTGGATATCCGTCGACATCGACGGCCGGCCGATGGGCCGCAACCCGGTGCGGCGCTTCACCCGCGGCGATATCCGCACGCTGTTGTTGCGCTGGGGCCGCTACGGTTGGGGGATCACCTCCGGCCTGAGCTACCGGCGCGTGGTGCTCGAACGGGTGCTGCCCATTCCCAAGCGTCCGCGCGCTGCAGATACCTATCTGACGGCGACGGTGCCTTTTTATGGCCAGGTGGGCGGGATCGCCGACCAGCTGATGTACTACCGGGTGCACGGCAAGAACCGGCGCGCCCGCAGCGACAACCTGCCCTACTTACTCCAGCAGCGCGAGGACACCTGCGTCTGCATCAACACCGCCGCCCGCGACTCGGGGCTGGCGGAGCGCTTCGACATCCGCTGCGACGGAGATTATCGGGGCTTCAAGGCCCTCGAAAGCGGCGGCGGCTCCTGGGGCGATGCCTTCGGAATTTGCTGGTTGTCGCTGCGAGAATTTGTCGCACTGCGGCGCAAGCCGGCCGAAGCACTCGTCAGACTCGCCCAGCGCCTCGGTTGTGTGCTGTTGCCGCCCGAGCAGGCCCGGGCGCTGTTGCGCCTCGGGTTGCAGGGCTATGTGCGCTCGCGGCTATTCGGTGCGCAGGCGCCTTCAGGAAAAAGCTCCTGAACTTTCCGCCAGGACGAACCACCCAACCGCTTCATTTATTCATGAGGAACAGTCATGGTCAAACGCTTTGCTGCCGCTCTGCTCGCCGGTGTGCTGGGCGGCGCCTGCCTGGCTCCCGGAGCCGTCGCAAGCACCCTCAGCGCCTTCGACCGCATCTCGGTGATCGTCACCAACGGCGAAGAATTCAGTTCCCAAAGAGGTGGTCGGGCCGATGAAGGCTACCTGGTCGGCGCGGACGGCAACATCTTTATTTATCGGCTGGGCAGCATCCCGGCCGCCGGCCGTGAGGAGGCCGAACTGCAGCAGGAGATCACCGAGCGCCTGCGCGAGTACTTTAAGGTGCCCGAGGTTACCGTGCGTTTGATCGGCGTGAGCCCGATCAACGTCGACGTGGCGGGGGCCGTCTACCGGCCGGGGCTGATCACCGTCAAGGCCAACGGCGACACCCCGAGCGGCGCGTCCTCGCGGACGGTCTTCAACGCCATCCAGAGCGCCGGCGGTGTGCGGCCGGACGCGGATCTGTCGCGCATTCGCCTGGAGCGCTCGGGCCAGTCGCTGGTCTTAGCTCCCGGGCAGGACACCCCGGTGATCTCCGGCGACCGCATCGTCATCGAGCGGCTCGCCGCCGGGCAGGTGCCGATCTACCACGTCTCCACCCAGCTGACCCCGGCGGAGATCACGGTCTACGTCTCCGGTACCGATGCGCGCGAAAATCAGGGGCCGGTGAAGGTCAAGCCCGGCACGACCCTATCGGGGGCTTTAACCGCCGCCGGCATCTCGGGAGAGTCTTACCTGCGCGAGGGCCGCAAAGTGGCGCTCATTCGCCGCGACCCGGTCGAAGGCAAGCGCGAAGTGACGTCCTACGAATTCGCCAAAGTGATCGGCGGCGAGAGCGACCCACCGCTGTGGGACGGCGACGCCATCGCGATCACCGCCGGTCCTGCCCAGAACACCATGGGCTTTTTGGATATGCTCAGTCCCCTGCTCAATCCTTTGGGATTCATGCTTCGCGCCTTTATCCGCTGACGGAGAAACAACTATGCACGTAATTCAGGTTCTCAAGCGGCACTGGCGGCCGTTGCTGGTGCTCAACGGCCTGGTGCTGGCAGCCACGATCGGGGTGGCCTGCTACTACCCGCGCACCTGGACGGCCACCACCCAGATCATTCTCCCCAGCACCAACAAAAACGCCGAGATCAGTCTGGGGGAGCTAGGCGAAGTGCGCGAGACCGGCACGTCGTTTTCGAGTGAAGTGAACGCCCTCAAGGTGCAATCGGCGATTCTGACCAGCAGCGAAGTACTCTCCAAAGCCTGGCAAAAGGATCCGCAGCGCGAGAAGTACCCCGACTTGGGGGGCTATGAGAAGTTGTTCAAGGCCGTTCCCCAAAGCCAGACGACGATCCTGGCGGTGGAAGCCAAAGGCAATGCGCCCGAGGTTGCCGAGGCGCGGGCGGACCTGCTGGTACGCTCCTACGTGGCCCGGCTGGAGGAGTTGCGCGATGCCTACGCAGCTTCGCGCGACACACTGTCGCAAAAAGAACTCGATCGCGCCCGCCGCGAACTGACCAAGGCGGAAGCTGCCCTGGCCCGCTTCAAGCGTTCGACCGGACTGGTCAATACCGATCAGCAGACCGGCGGGTTGGTGGCGGTAATCAGTTCTCTGACCACCAGCCAAGCCCAGGCCGTCGCCGAGGGCACCGCCGATCAGGCGCGCGCCCAGATGCTCACCGCCCGCCTGGGCATGGATGCCCCCCAGGCGATGCGCGCCCTGCGCCTGGGCGAAAGCAAAGAGTACCAGGCGATGCGCCTGAAACTCAGCTCCCTCGATACGGCCCTGGCGGAGGCCAGGGGGCTCTACACCGAAAAACACGCCCGGGTGCAGTCGCTGCTGGTGCAGCGCGCGGAACTGCAACGCTCGCTGCGCGAGCTGTTGGCGAAGGTCGTTCCGGCAAGCCGCACCGAGCCTGCCCTGGACGATTCGCTCGCCGGCGGCGGCAACCGCGACAGCCGCATCGACTTAATTTTGTCGCTGCTTGAAGCCGAGCGCGCCGCCGAGGCCCGCTCACGCCAGAGCGCCCAGTTGGGCCGCACCATCGATCAAGCCACCGAGCGGCTGAGCGCGATCTCGACCCGCCAGGCGACCTTGCTGGATCTGCAGCGGCGCTACGAACTGGCGGAGGCGGCCTACAAAGCGGTCGTCGCCCAGATGCAGCAGGCCCGCCTGAGCGCCTTCAACGCCTTCCCGGATATCGAAGTGCTCGATAAAGCCTACTCCAACCCGAAAGAAGCCAACCCGAGGACGCTGCTTATCGCCCTGGGCGGGCTGGTCGCCGCCGCCTTCGGCAGCCTGGGACTGATCTTGCGCAAAGAAGCGATCAATCCGCTCCTGGGCCCCAAAGATTTACAAAGTGTCGAATTGCCGGTGCTTGCGCGCCTGCCCCGCACCAAGGGCTTGTTGCCGTCGGGCGATCCGCCCCGGCTCGAATCGCAGCAGCTTGCCTCCACCGTCAGCCTGATGGATCTGCCCAATCGCCGATTGATGATCACCAGTTCCACCGCCGGCGAAGGCAAGACGACCCTCACCCTCGGGCTGGCAAATGCCCTGCGGGAGATGGGTTTTCGGGTATTGCTGGTCGATGCCGATTTCCGCCAGGCGAGCCTCAGCCGCCTGCTGGGCCATGGTCCCCAGGCGGAAGGTGCCCGGGCGGAGCCTGTTTCGGTCACGACCGATCTCGATCTGGTCCCGGCGCTCGCCCTCGAGGACACCTCGACCGCCTTTTTCGTGCAGGGTGGTTTTGAACGCCACCTCGACGATGTGCAGACCGACGGCTACGACTATGTGCTGGTGGATAGCCCGCCCATCAGCCTGACCAGTGAAGCGGCCTTGATGATCCCGGCGGTGCGCAATGTGTTGTTTGTCGTCCGCCCCGGGGTGAGCGGCCGCGACGCGGTGAGTGAGAGCCTCGATCGCCTCGTCCGCCACAATGCTCGTCTGGTGGGGCTGGTGGTCAACGACGTGACGACCCGCCAGGAGGGCTACCGCTACAGTTACGGGCGCTATGGGCGGCAGAGCATCGAGGTGGTCACATGAATCAGGCCCTCTCCACCGCCATCCGCCGCCGGCCCTGGCAGGAGATCAAACTGCCGGGTCTGGGGCTCAGCTGGTCGATGCTCTCCGCCGCCGAGCGGCTGGTGATGCTCTATATCGCCCTGCTGCCGGCCTGGTGGGTGAGCGGTCTGTACCGCTATATGCCCGCATTGACCCTGGCGGGGGTGCTGTATTTCACCATTCGCCGGGAGGGCCGCTGGCCCTTTGGGCGTCCGAGTCTGGCGGTGGTGGCCCTGCTGGCCTTCGCCGGTTATCAGTTGCTCTTTCCCGCCCTGGGCGGCACCCTCGCGCCTGGTTTCGTCCTGCAGACGGTACTGTTTTATGTGATGCCGGCTCTGCTGCTCTGGTGCGTCCAGGGCAGTGGGGTCAAAGTCCGCTTCCCGGTTGCCGCCTGGGCACTTTCGGTGAGCGTCCTGCAGATGGTCTTGATCTGGTTGGTCTTTCACTTTGGGCTGGGGGAGCCCAGCTTCGCCCCGCCGCGCACGCTGCTTGCCACCCTTAACGACAAACCCACCGACTACGACTTTCACGACTACGGCGAGGGCAGCGGCAAGGCGAACTACCTGTACCTCTACAGCGCCGGGGACCGGGCCTTCGCCGGGTTGACCCGCTACATGTTCTTCTTTTTGACCCCGGAAATTTTTGGTCTGGTGGCGGGGTACCTGGTGCTGGTCGCCCTGGATCTGAAAAATCGCCTCTGGTCGCTGGCGCTTTTGGGCGGCAGCCTGTTTTTGCTGCTGCTCAGCGGATCGCGGGCGGTGCTGCTCGCGATGCCGCTGGTGCTGCTGGTGCGCTACGCGGTTTCCCTGGGCAAAGAGCGCGGTCCGGCACTTTTGTGCATACTGGCAGCGGCACTGGGCTTCACCTGCCTGGCGGTGCCGCCGGTGACCAATTTTCTGGTCGACACGACCGTCGGCACCGTCGAAGCGGCCAACGACTTTCGGGCCGGTTCGACCCGCGTGCGCATGCTGATCTACGAGCGCACCCTCGATCGCATCCCCGAGCAGCTGTGGACCGGCCATACCGAGCCGGGCGAGCCGGTGTTTTCCTCCTTCAGCCTGGGCCGGGTGGGCAGCCACAGTTTTATCCTGGGCAATTTGCTTTACCGCTCCGGGGTACTGGGTACAGCCCTGTTTGTCCTCTTCTGGTCGGCGCTGTGCTGGTGGTTTTTTCGCACCCGCCGGGGACGACCGCTTTCCAGCCACGCGCTGTTGTTGCTGCTGGTATTGCTCTCGCCGCTGATGGTCTTCGGCTCCGAGCTGGTGGGCATGCTCATTTTGCTTGCGGCTACGGTTCACACACCTTCCACTTCCCCAGGAGGGACCCGCCGTGGATAAACCCTCGGCCCTACCACGCAAATTGTTGATCCTGCCTGGTTATTGCGATTCGCTCGGCGGCACGATGGTGACGCTGGAGGCAATCTTGACGGGATTTCGAGCGGTCCGCGCCGAAGGACGGCTGTGTGTGCTGGTCCGCGCCGGCTCGTTTATGGAGCAGTACCTTCGAGACCGGGGTCACACCTGTATAGTCGCCCTGCCCTCGGCGGACCAACCGCGCTTCTGGCTTGACGCCCTTGGGTGGGCGATGGCCCAGCCCAGCGATCACCCGCTGCTGTTGGAGCACTGGGTGGATCGGCGCATGCTGCCCTTGCTCGCCTCGGTGGCGTTGCGCCTGCGCTTGAGCGGCAGGCTGGTGCTGCACTCCTGCCACGACCTGGCCCTTTCTTTTCAGCCGTTGGGTTTCTGGGCGCGCCGGCTGACCTTCGCGCTGCTTGCCCCCCGGGTGATCTGCAATTCGCTCTATACCGCCAAACACGTGCGGGTGCTCATGCCCCGGATCGAAGGAATTTTGCACCCACCCATCGACACCGAGCGCTTCAGCTGCCGGCCTGTCCCGGTTGTACCACCGGAACTACTGCCTATCCTCCGCCCAGGGGTGCGGTTGATGCTTACCCCTTCGCGCATCAGCTCCGCAAGCCGGATGAACGACAAGAACCTGCGCGCCCTGCCGCGGGTGCTGGCAAGCCTCAAAGCCGCCGACCGGCACTACCACGGGGTGGTGGTCGGCGACGATTTGTCCCCCGGTAGGGTGCAGACGCAACTGCTCATCGAGCAGGCCGCCCACGAGGGGGTGGGCGATCGCTTTACGGTGCTGCCGCGTACCACCGCCATCGAGCGGTACTTCCAGTGCGCCGATGTCGTGGTCACCCTCGCCCCGCGCGAACCGTTCGGGCGGACGGTGGCGGAGGCGGTGGCCTGCGGGGTGCCCGTCGTGGGCAGCAACAGCGGCGGTATCCAGGAAATCCTTCACCACTTCGCCCCCGAGTGGACGGCGGATCCCGGCGATCCGGTGCAGGTCGCCCGGACCATTCTCACCGTGGCGAGCGACCCCGCCACCCCCGAGCGGCTGGCCCGGGGTCGGCGATGGGTAGAACAAAACTGCAGCGCCGTCCACTACGCCCGCCGTCTGTTGGCCCTTACGAATCTGGCCACCGGCGAGGACCGTCCCGTCCCGGCGGTCACCCGCCGCTGACCCACCGACAGAGAATCGCCCCGATGCTGACCAAAACCCAGTCCAGGCTCCGCGAAGTGGGTATTTACCGCCGGGTCTACCCACTCGCCTCCGAAGCGTTCATCACCGAACAGGCCGGCAGCCTGGTGCGCTACCGGCCGACGTTCATTCTGTGCACGCAGCTGGCAAACGCCGCCTTCCCGAGCGTCGCCCTCAGCCGGCGCGACCGGTGGGGGCTGCGCCAGGCGCTGTTTTTGCTCACCCGCTCGCCGCATTTATTTGAAGGCCGCGATTTTGGACGATTGGATCTGCTGCACGCCCACTTCGGACCGGACGGCATCTACAGCCTGCCTCTGGCCGAGCAACTGGCCATTCCGCTCCTGGTCACCTTTCACGGCTACGACATTACCGTGGAGCGCAACTGGCTGGCCTTCCGCAGCCCGCTGTTCTATCAGCTGATGCTGCACGAGCAGGAATTGCAGCGCAAGGCGGCGGGCTTCATCGCCGTCTCCCGCTTTATCCGCGAGAAGCTGATAGCGGGCGGCTACCCGGCGCAGCGCGTCGTCCAGCACTACATCGGGGTGGACACCGCCAAATTTGCCCCCGGCTGCGGGCGGCCCACCGAGCGCTATATCCTCTGCGTCGGACGGCACACCGAGAAAAAGGGCCTCGACACGTTGCTTGCCGCCTTCGCCCGCATCGCCCATCGCCACCCCAATGTCTCGCTGGTGCAGGTGGGTACCGGTGCCCTCACCCGCCAGTTGCACGCGCAAAGTGCCGCCCTCGGGCTCGCGGGACGGGTGCGTTTTTTAGGAGCCTTGCCCCACGCCGAAATCTTGCGCTGGATGCGCGGGGCGGAGATCTTTGCCCTGCCCAGCCAGACCGCCCGCGACGGCGACAGCGAAGCGCTCGGCATCGTCTTCAACGAGGCGGCGGCCTGTGCCGTACCGGTGGTCGCCACCCGCCACGGCGGCATCCCCGAAGCGGTCCTGGACGGCCAGACCGGATTTTTGGTCCCCGAGCGCGACAGCGCAGCACTTGCCGATCGGCTCGAAACCCTGTTGGCCGACCGCGTCCTGGCCCGGACGATGGGGCGCCGTGCCCGCGAGTTCGCCTGCGAGATGTTCGATATTCGCAAACAGGCCAAAAAGCTGGAACTCATCTACGACAGCCTGAAGTAGAACCGTTCGGCTTAAAAAAATAGTATTTCTAATCTGCGAGGAGGTTGCGGTGAAGATACTGCTGGTCTGCAATCCGGGTGGGCATTTTGCGACGATGCAGTCGTTGCGCAAGTTCTGGTCGGCCCACCAACGCGAGTGGGTCACCTACGAGCGCTTCGATACCCTGCAGTTGCGGGACAAAGAACAGGTGCACTGGGTGATCAAGCAGGAGGCTCGCGAAGTCTGGCGGGCCTTCGCCAATTTTGGCAAGGCTCTGGCCATCCTGCGCCGGAGTCGGCCGGAGCTGATCGTCTCCACCGGCGCCGGTCTGGCGGTGCCCTTCGTGTTGGCGGGCAAGCTGCTTGGGATCAAGAGCGTCTTTATCGAGAGCATTTCCCGCGCGGAGGATCTGAGCATGAGCGGCAAACTCATCTACAACCTCGTCGATGAATTGTACGTGCAGTGGCCCGAGTGCACCGTGCGCTACCCGCGCGCCCGCTACATGGGGGTCGCCCTATGATTCTGGTGACGCTGGGGACGCAGTTTTTTCCGTTCGATCGCTCGGTGCGCTGGATCGATGAACTGTTGGCGCAAGGGGTGATCGACGAACCGGTCCTGCTGCAGCACGGAGAGACCACCCCCACTCGGTCTATGCATCCGCTGGTGACGGCGGTCTATTCGCTCGAAATCGGCGAGATGCAGGAGGCGGTGCGCCGTTCTTCGCTGGTGGTCTCCCACGCCGGGCAAGGTTCCGCCCGCATGCTGGCCCGCCTCGGGGCGCGCTTTGTCCTGCTGCCGCGGCTGAAGCGCCACGGCGAGCACATCGACGATCACCAGTTGCACTTTGCCCAGGCCGTCGCCCGCCTCGGTGTGCCCCACTGCACCAGCCGCACCGAACTGGCGCGCTATATCCTGCAGCCGCCCGCCCCCTTCGAAGGCGAATTGTTCAAAGCCCCTTCGCTGGCCGACCACCTGGTGGTGCGCTTCGGCTAGAGGGGCCTTCCCGGCAAGGTTGCCTGCTTATCCAGTCCCGATTACCGCCGTTCCATACTTTTTGAGCATCGCCCATGAACCCGCTCTCGCGCGTCCTGCCTTTTCTGCCGCCCGAATTTGCCGAAGCGATCCACTGGCTAGGCTGGGCTACCGATCATTTTTTCCCCCTCAAGATGGCGGCGCTGCTGGCCCTGCCGCTGGCGATCGCCGGCGCGATCCTGGCGCTGCAGGTGCACGTCGCCCGCACGCACAGCTGGCCAAAAATTTGGGCCGACCTGCGCCAGGCTCACCAACTGACGCCCTCGTTTCGGGTCGAATTGGGGCTGATGGCTCTGGGGATGGTGGGCATCGTGGGCTGGGCCACCGCCCTGGGCGATCAGGGCCGCCGGGTCACCCAGGGCGCGGTCGCCCAGTTTCTGCATCAGTTCTACCCGGAGCAGTGGACCCTGGCCGCTTTGGGTCACCGCTCCTTTGGGGGCACTTTGCTGGCGCTGGTGTTCTACATCGCGCTGTTCGATCTGATTTTGTATGCCTCCCACCGCATCAAGCACAGCCGGCTGCTCTGGGACCTCCACAAGATCCACCACTCGCCGACGTCGTTCAATCTGGTCTTTGCCGTCTACAACCGGGATCGATCGATTATCCCCACCTACGCGCTGCTCGATTGGATTCCCTTTGCCCTGCTGTTGCCTTTGGGCACGCCGGTGGGGGAGGCGACGATCTATTTCGCCATCTACAAAGTCCTCGACAAAGCGCGCAATATCTGGATCCACATGCCCTTTTACACCAGCTTCGGCTGGCTCGATTACCTGTTCGTTTCTCCCGCGGTGCACCAGTGCCACCACGGCGCCGACACGATTTATCACGGCAAGAATTTCGGATCGCTGCTCTCGGTGTGGGATGTGCTCTTTGGCACCTACGCCAAACCGCCGGCCGAGCCCCCGGCGCTTGGCATCGGCGAAGACGGCGAGCGGTTGCACCGCAACCTGTTCGCCTTTTTGTGGCTGCCAATCCACGATCTGGGCCGCACCTGGGTCCGCATGGCCGGATCGCTATTGCCCACACGGCGTCACCCGCCGAAAACGGCAGCCCCGGTGCCGCCTGTCCCCTCGAAGGAGCCTTCCCTCAAATGAACTTGCGCCAGAAAGCCGTCAAAGGTGTGGGTTGGTCCGCCATCCGCAACCTGGGCAGCCAGGGTATTTCGCTGGGTGTCTACTTTGTGCTGGCCCGCCTGCTGGGCCCGGAAGCCTTTGGCCTGGTCGCCCTCGCAGCCATCTTCGTCTCCTTTGTCCAGATTTTCCTGGAACAGGGCCTGCCCCAGGCGATCGTCCAGAGGTCGCAGCTCGAAAAAGCCCATCTGGACACGGCCTTCTGGGCCAACCTGGCGGTGGGGACGCTGCTGACCGCACTGTGCTTCGCCAGCAGCGGTCCGGTGGCAAACTTTTTCCACGAGCCGCGGGTGGGTCCGGTGGTCTGCTGGCTCTCGTTCAGCCTGTTCATCGGCTCGTTCAACGCTGTGCAGCAGGGCATTCTGACGCGCGAATTCGCCTTCAAGTCCCTGGCCGTTCGCTCCTTGATCGCCACTGCCGTCGGCGGGATCGTCGGCATCGCCATGGCACTGAGCGGCTGCGGTGTCTGGAGCCTGGTGGGACAGCAACTGGTCAGCCAATTGATCGGGGTGGTGACTCTGTGGCAGGTGAGTTCGTGGCGGCCGGGTTTTGCCGTCTCGCTCAGGCACCTCGGCGAACTGCTCAGCTTTGGGGTCAACGTGACGGCGTTCAACTTGTCCAACTTCTTCAACCGGCGCGCCGACAGTTTTTTGATCGGCTACTTTCTCGGTCCGGTGGCCCTGGGCTACTACACCATTGCCTATAACATTCTGCTGGCGATGACCCAGCTTTTGACGGCGACCACCACCCAGGTGGCCCTACCGACGTTCTCACGGCTGCAGCACGCGCCGGAGCGACTCCTCTCGGCCTTTTACACCGTTACGCAGTTTACCAGTCTCATCTCGTTTCCGGCCTTTCTGGGGGTTGCCGTTCTCGCCCCCGAACTGGTCGCGGTCTTGTTCGGCGAGCAATGGACCGCCAGCGTGCCGGTGATGCAAGTACTCTCGTTGGTCGGCATCCAGCAGTCGGTGTTCTTCTTCAACGGTACGGTGCTTATGGCGATGGGCAAGCCGTCCTGGCGGCTGTGGCTCAACGTGCTCAACTCCATCGTCGGGGTGGTCACTTTTGCCATCGCCGTGCCCTGGGGGATCGTGGCGGTGGCCGCCGCCTACGTCGTCAGGGTCTACTTGCTCTCGCCGGTGGCCCTCTGGGCGGTCAACCGGTTGATGCCCATCGATCTGGGCAAGTACCTGCGCCAGTTCGCCCCGGCCCTGGTCAGTTCGCTGGGAGTGGTCTGCACCATCTGGGCCGTCCGGGTGGTGTTTGGGAGCGTGCTTTCGCCGCTGGCGCTGCTCACCCTGGCCAGTGTCGTCGGGGCGGCGGTCTACGCCCTCGCCCTGCGGCTGAGCGCGCCGGAGCTGTTCGCGCGCGCCCTCGATTATGCGCGCCTGTTGGTGCCGCTCGGTGCGGGCAGCCGGGCGCCGTCTTAAGCGTCTTTATTTTGGAGTGCCTTGCGTATGATCGCCGTTACTGCCTTCGACACCAGCCAACTTTCGACGTTCCGAACCCACCACCACTTCGAGCGCTACGGTGAATTCAAAAGCGCCGAAGAATTCGCCGAGTACTGCCGTTGGGCGGACGAACACAGCGCCCGGGTTTATATTCTGGGCAACGGCTCCAATACCCTGTTTGCCCGACCCTCGGTGCGCTCGCTGGTGCTCAAAAACAGCCTGCCCAGAACGATTCGATCGCTGGGCAACGGTCGGGTGGAAGTGTCCTCGACCGTGCAGATCAACGAAGTGTTGAACTATTGCTATCAGCACGCCCTCGATTCGTTTTACTACCTGGCCTCGGTGCCCGCTTCGATCGGTGGGGCGCTCGCGATGAATGCCGGCCGGGGTAAAACCCACAACTGTACGATCTACGATTTTGTCGAAAGTGTCACTTACCTTCACGAAGGTGCGGTGAAGACCCTCTCGAACGCCGAGATCCAACGGGGTTACCGCAGGACGATGTTCACCGGTATCCAACGCAGCTTGATCCTCAGTGCGGTTCTGCGCTTCGACGCGGCGCACTTCGAGCACAATCCGCTCACCGAAAGGCGGCAGTGGGCCAAAGAACACCAGGACAACACCCTGCCCAACTGCGGCACAGTCTTCAAGTACGCGAGCTACCCGATCATGAACCGCCTGCGCGGTCTGCGCATCGGCGATGCCTACTTTTCTGCGAAGACGAGCAACTGGATATTGAATAAATCCACCAGCAGCGCTCCGATTCTCACTTTGATCAAAGTCGCCAAAATTCTGCATTATTTGAGTTTCAAAAAAATCGACCTCGAAGTGATCGAAGTCGATTAGCGGTTGTTTTGGATTCTTTTCGAGCGAGCACACAGCATGAAAATCGGTATTGTCACGTTCCACCACACCACCAACTACGGCGCCACTCTGCAGACTTACGCGCTGTGGAAGACCCTGAGCTGCCAGGGACATGCAGTCGAAATCATCGACTATCAACCGACCGCAGCGGTCAAGTACTACCTCAAAGAGTTTTTGCCCGGCCGGCCGGTGCTCAGCAACCTGCAAAAGGCCTGGAAGATGAGCGCCTTCTTGCGCTCACAGATGCGCCTGGGTGCGAAGACCTGCTACACGCGCGAACAGTTGAAGCGTCACCACGGGCAGTACGATGCGGTGATCTGCGGCAGCGATCAAATCTGGTGCATCGACGCCTTTCGTGGGTACGATCCGTCGTTCTTTCTCGACTTTGTCGATGCGCGCACGACGCGCAAAATCAGCTACGCGGCGAGCGCCGGCTATACCCGGACGCTCGGGGAGCGTCAGGGGGCTGTGCGCGATTTGTTGGGGGATTTCTGGGCGCTTTCGGTGCGCGACGCCAATACCGCCGGCCTCGTCGAGCGCGAATGCGGGCTCACCTCGACCCACGTGCTCGATCCGACTTTTCTGGTCGATTATGGCGAGTTCCTCGCGCAGCCGGCGGCGGGCAATTATCTGCTTATCTACAAGATGGGTCCGATGTCGCGGCCCGAAGAGCACTCGATTCTGGCCCTGGCAAAGGCGCGGGGACTGGAAATTGTCTCGATAGGCTTTGAGCACCGCATCGCCGACCAGAATCTGATCGGGGCCGGCCCGGTGGAGTGGATCAACGGTTTTGCCGGTGCCCGGTACGTCTTCACCGACACCTTCCACGGCACGATCTTCTCGATTATCTTCCGCAAACCTTTCTACACCTTTATTTCCAAGAACAAGGCGGCCAAGATCGGCGACTTGCTGCACAACCTCGGCCTCGCCGAGCGGATGATCGATGCCCAATCCGAACCGGTGGTCGACTTTGGAGATCTCGATTACACCGCCGTCAACCCGCAGCTCGAAGAGCGTATCGCCGGGTCGAAAGCTTTTTTGCGGCAGGCTCTGACCAGCACCAGACCTCTTTTGCTCCCGCGCACCCACCCGGCCGAAGCGCTCTACCGGCCGGCACTGGGCTAAAGCGCCTAACTACTCCAGCGTGTCCGAGTTTTCCCCTCCACCTTCGACCCACCCCGGTGTCGTTCCATTCATTTCGTTAGGAGAGTCGAGTCATGTTGAAACGACTGGGTTACACCTTAGTGGTACCGCTACTGGCCTGCTTGCAGGCGGTGCCCGGTTCTGCCGAGCCCCGGCCGGCGGCCGTCAGGGCCGCCGGCGGCGGCAGGATTCTGGTGGAGACGCTTGCCCCCGACGCGAATGTCGTCAAAGGGCGCCTCGTCTTCAGCACCGTCAACGAAGAGATTCGTCCGGCCAAAACCGTGCGGATCAGCAATACCGGCACCGCCACACTGCAGGTGAGCAGCCTCAGCCTCGGGCAATCGCTGGATATGGTCAATGCCGTCGCGGGCCGCTCGAAGGATCACACGCGGGAGGAAGATTTTATCCTGGTCGATCCGCCCGCCCTGCCCCTCGCGCTCGCTCCGGGGACATCCTACGACCTGGCGGTGCAGTATGCCCCGCAGCGGACCGCCACCTTGCACAGCTCCGGGCAGCCCACCCACACCGAGGACGGCGAGAGCTACGCCGCCCTCACGATTGCAAGCAATGATCCGAAAGCCTCGGCAGTCGTCCTCGGCCTGGCCGGGATCAATTCCTACGACTTCGAAGGCAAAAACGAAAACTCCCTGGCCGAGATTGCCCGAGCCTTCGGCTGGACCACCGACATCGGTTCGGAAAAAAGCGACATCGGCGGGCAAAAAACGCTGATGGGCGATGAGGTCTACTCGCCCTACTGGCTGCGCGCCGATACCAGCCGGCCGGTGTTGCTGTGGCCCCTGGCCCGATACTCCGGCCGCAGCGACGGTGCCGGCGGTTCGCAGCGGTGGGAAGCAAAAGCGGGCAGCGGCGGCAATCTCTACCAGTTCGCCGGCCGCGACCAGGACGACTCGCCCGAGGGCTGGGAGGTGCCGGGCAGCGACGATCTCAGCGGCGGCGAAAACCAGAAGGTGCTGCTGAAGATTCTGCCGTTCAACAGCGGCAGCTACAGCAAGACCAACACGGTCCCCAGTCAGGATGCGGTCGACTTCAAACCCTCGGCGGCCTTTTCACTCAAGAACACCGGCGGTGGTTCTTCCACCGACGACAGCCTCAACGGCGCAGAGCAACTGCATAACTGGCGGCTCTATCCCGTGCGCGACGGCAACGGCCAGTTGGTTGCCAACACCTGGCTGGCCGCGCAGGACAACGGCATCGACGGCGAGTTCACCAAAAACTTCGACTACAACGACGCTGTCTTTTTGTTGACCAATGCCAAACCCGAGCAGGCCGAACTCGATCCGGCCGTACCGGCCGCCGCTCCGGGTGCCGCGGCCGTCAAACTCTACTTCAGCTCTACCTACACTGGCACCCTCACCGACAACAACGGCGACACCCTCGGATTCACCGATGTTCAACTCAACGGACAGGACGGCTATACCCACTCGGCTTCTTACCGCCCCGATCTGCTGGATCTGACCCGCGGCGATCCCGGCACCCTCAAGGTCACCACGACCGAAGGGACCAACGAAGGAGACTCCAACTCGCTGGTCAATGGCTTGCAACTCAAATTCGACGGACGCAACACCAAATTCAAGGTCTCCGCCCGTCTGCTGGGACCGTTAAGCCAGATCAACATTCCCAACCAGCGCGCCGGGATCATGGTCGGCCCCAACCAGGACAACTACCTCCGGCTGACCGCCTCGGCGCGCAGCAACGGCAGCCTGGCGCTGCAGTTCGTCTTCGAGCACAAAGGCGATCCCGTCTATGTCGGATCGAGCGTCTACATCCGCGATCCCGACAAACTCCAGTACCTGGAACTATTTTTGCTGGGCGATCCGAAAGCCGCCCGGGTGCAGGCCGCCTACCGGGCGGTGTACACCACCGGCGAGGATAGCGGTCAGGTGGCCCTGGCCACGCCGGTCACCCTGGCGGGCGGGCAGGTCGGTCACTTCTTCGCCGCCCAAAGCAAAGCGGGCATTTTTGCCAGCAGCAAGGACGCCCCCGCCATCACCATCACCTACGACAACTTTGCAGTGAGTGCCAACTGAAGGGCGAACCCGTACGCCTTCGCACGGGTTCAGAAACCAACCCGCCGCACAAACCCAGGCAACTGTATTTGCGCAAGAATGTGCATTTCCCCTGTTTGGGGGGTATATAAGTGAGGTAGAGCAAAGTAGCATCTCGGTGGACTTCGCCTTCCGGAAAGTATACGTCGCTCAGACGGCTCCAGATTGGGCCTGCTTGGACGATCGTCTTTTCAGATTTCATCACAAATTCCACCGAGAACTATGATGCCGACATTTCAGCCCCGGGCCGGGCGTCTGGCCGCGGGCGGATGCATTGTACTTGTACTGTCTTTTTTTTTGGTGAGTCCGGCCTCGGCCGCCCGCAACTGGTGGGTGTTTCTTTCACCCACTGAGGCCGAACTGCTCTACAAAGCTGCGAGTTTCAGCGCGCTTAAAAGCGAAGTGGACAACGATTATCTGGACGGTCTGAGTGAACCCAAGACCTGCCTGGACACCCGTTCGCCCTGGGTGCAGCAGATGGCCGCCGCCCAGGAGATGCTCTCAGCCACCTACCTCGCCCTCAAATGGGGCAAATACGGCGGCGCCGACAACGCTGAACTTACCCCCTACCGCGAACAGATCGCAGCCAACTGGAAAGCAATCCTCGAAGCCGGACCGATCAACCTCTGGCAGGACAACTTCGACGGTGTCACGCGCCAGTTCGTCGCCGGCGGCTGCGACTACACCAAATCCTACCAACCTGGTTGGTATGAAGGGGACATCGCTCTGCGCTTCTGGATATTTGGCGCCTTGCCTTCTTATGATGCGGTGCGCGACGAGCTGAGCACTGCTGAGCGCGAGGCGATCGACGCGTGGCTGCGGGGATTGGCAGACCAGCTGTGGTCGGGCCGCGATTTTGGTCGGGAGCACAACCGGGGGGCGAGCGCGGTGGCCCAGGCGCACGTGATTGCCCTGGTGCTGCAGGAGCGTTCGCGCTTCGAGTCGTACTATTTTCATTCGACGGGAGGTCTGAAAGATTACTACCGGCAGATGAACTACGCGCCGCTGGCCGGGTGTGACTTTCCCAAACAGCCCGGACTGACCTCTGAGCTGGCAAGCCGCGACGGCATTCACGGCAGCCAAACGGTGATGCACAGCTTCGGCGCCCTCGCAGTGATCGCCCACGCGGGGCACATGGGGGGCAACGTCGACTGGAACATCTACAACACCACCGGGGATCCGAATCTACTGGCCGCTGTCCTGGGTACCTGGTACGACATTGAAGAGACATTGCGCGATGAATTCAACGCCTATATCACCTGTCTGGAGAACGAGACAGACGCTTCGGACAGCTTCGAGGACACGAGCCTCGACGAGCGCGTCTGGGCGCCGCTGGCGTTTTTTCAGACCCGCTTTCAAAATGTCGATTCGTGGGGACTGGGCAACCTGCGCGCCCTGAGAAAGGAGCGCGCCTCGCTGCACGCCCAGACCCGGCTGGCCAATCAGAAGCCGACCGTCGAGCTGACTGCGCCCGCCTCCGGCGCACAGTTCACGGCGCCGGCCACGGTCACCCTGAATGCCAATGCCCGCGACAACAACGGTGCAGTGAGCAAGGTCGAGTTTTTCCGCGACAGCACCAAAATTGGCGAGGACCTTACCAGCCCCTACTCCGCCACCTGGAAGCTCGCAGAAGCTGGAACCTATGCGCTGAAGGCCAAAGTGACCGACAGCCAGGGTGTCACCGCCGATTCCGCCTCCCGGACGATCACGGTCTCCCAGCCTTCGGGGTTGTCGGTGTACCTGGTACAACCCCTCGACGGGGCGTTCGTGGCCAGCGGTTCGGATGCGAAGCTGCAGGCGGTGGCCGCCCACAGTTCCGGCAGCGTCAGCAAGGTGGAATTTTATCAAGGTTCCACCAAACTCGGTTCCGACTCGGCCAGCCCCTACTTCTACACCTGGGTCAAGCCCCCGTCGGGCAGCTACTCGCTGACGGCCAAGGCGATCAGCAGCACTGGGGCCACAATCACCTCCAGTGCAATCGACCTGAGCGTCGGATCGCCCAATGCCGCGCCGACCGCGGGCATGGTCGATCCGGAGGACGGCGCCCAGGTGACGGCCCCTTCGGCGCTCAGCCTCCACGCCGAAGCTGACGACAGCGACGGCACCATCGGCAATGTCGAGTTTTTCAGCGGCGGCGTCAAACTCGGCCAGGACACCACATCGCCTTACTACTTCAGCTGGAAGGGCATGGCGGCGGGCAAGTACTCGATTGCGGCGGTGGCCACGGACAACCGGGGGGCTGTGTTTACCTCCCCTGCGGTGGGTGTCACCGTGTCGCTGCCGACTCCCTGGCAACTTAAAGACATCGGCAATGTCGGCCTGACTGGCAATGTGGCCTTCAACCCCGACAGCGGCACCTTCACGATCAAAGCCGCCGGGGCGGACATCTGGGGCGATGCCGACGGCTTTATGTATGTCTACCAGCCGCTGTCCGGAGATGGGCAGATCGTCGCGCGGGTTTCGAGCTTGGCCGACACCGATGCCTGGGCCAAGGGGGGGGTGATGATCCGCGACGGCTTTACCTCCAGTGCCCGCAACGTGTTTGTCGGTCTCACCCCGAGCAAAGGGGTCACCTTTCAGTACCGGACCAAGACCGGCGGGGACAGCGGCTCCAAGACCGTCGCCGGCTACAAAGCGCCCTACTGGCTCAAACTGGTGCGCACGGGCGACACGATCAAAGGCTACTACTCCAGCAACGGCGGCAGTTGGGTCTGGATCGGCACCCAGAGCATCTCAATGGCGACGGACCTGTTCATGGGTCTGGCCGTCACCAGCCACGACAGCGCCGAGTTGACGACGGCTGCTTTCACCAATGTGAGCGCCAGCAAGTAACCTCGCTTACACCAGAACCGAAAACGTTGAAGCGCCGTCTTGGCTACCGAGGCCGGGGCGGCGCTATTTTTTGTCGCCACGTGGGCTATACCGATGCGCTTGTTCTTGGTGCTTCCGTTGCTTATGTCAGTGTGGGTCCTGCTAATCTGCCCGGTTCAGTCGGCGTCCACCGCGGCCCGCCGCTGGTGGGCCTACTTGAGCCCGGCCGAAGCCCGGCAACTTTATACCTCCCCTGTCTTCGCCGCGATCAAATCCGAGGCGCAGAGCACCTATCTGGGAGGCTTGCGGACCCCCAGAACTTGCTTGCACACCCGTTCGCCCTGGGTGCAGCAGATGGCCGCCGCCCAGGAGATGCTCTCAGCCACCTACCTCGCCCTCAAATGGGGCAAATACGGCGGCGCCGACAACGCTGAACTTACCCCCTACCGCGAACAGATCGCAGCCAACTGGAAAGCAATCCTCGAAGCCGGACCGATCAACCTCTGGCAGGACAACTTCGACGGTGTCACGCGCCAGTTCGTCGCCGGCGGCTGCGACTACACCAAATCCTACCAACCTGGTTGGTATGAAGGGGACATCGCTCTGCGCTTCTGGATATTTGGCGCCTTGCCTTCTTATGATGCGGTGCGCGACGAGCTGAGCACTGCTGAGCGCGAGGCGATCGACGCGTGGCTGCGGGGATTGGCAGACCAGCTGTGGTCGGGCCGCGATTTTGGTCGGGAGCACAACCGGGGGGCGAGCGCGGTGGCCCAGGCGCACGTGATTGCCCTGGTGCTGCAGGAGCGTTCGCGCTTCGAGTCGTACTATTTTCATTCGACGGGAGGTCTGAAAGATTACTACCGGCAGATGAACTACGCGCCGCTGGCCGGGTGCGACTTTCCCGACCGACCCGGACTGACGCGCGAACTGAGCTACCGCGACGGAGCCCATGGCATCCATCCGGTGATCCACGGTTTTGGGGCGCTCGCGGTGGCCGCCCATGCCGCCCGCACCGGCGGGAGCGCCGATTGGAACGTTGCGCGCACCGGCGATCCTGCCGGGTTGCGGGCTGTACTCGATACCTGGTATGCCATCTCAGGCCCGCTGCGCCGCCGCTTCACCGCCTATGCCCATTGTCTGGAGCGCCGCTCCGGAGCTACCACCGCATTCAAAGAAGCGGCCCTCGATGGGCGCTTGTGGAGCCCGCTCGCCTTTATCGATCCGCGCTTTGCGGAGGTGGCCAAGCAGGGCCGCGGCAGTAGGCGCCTGCTCTGGCAGGCGCGCTCGCGGTTGTTTGCCCGCGGCACCCAGTAGCCACAACCTTCCTGTTTCCCGCCATCCTGCAAGACAAGATTGATACCGTTTTTGCTTTGCATTACTGTCAAACATCTGGAGGAAACCGATGAAAGCATTCGTGCTCGCCGCCGGCAAGGGTACGCGCCTGCGCCCCTTCACCGACGCCCTGCCCAAGCCGCTGATGCCCGTGATGAACAAGCCCGTCATGGCCCACATCCTGGGACTGTGCCGCAAACACGGCCTCGACGAGGTCGTTGCAAACCTGCACTACAAAGGCGAAAAGATCAGCGAGTACTTCGGCAACGGCTCCCAGTACCAGGTGTCGCTGGGCTACTCCCGCGAGGAGCAACTGTTGGGCACCGCGGGCGGTGTGCGCCGCCAGGCGGACTTTTTGGCCGGCGGCCCTTTTTTGGTCATCTCCGGCGACGTGATGACCGATCTGGATCTGACTGCCCTGCTGCAGTTCCACAAACAATCCGGCGCCGTCGCCACCATGGCCGTCAAAGAAGTCGGAGACCCGAGCCGCTTCGGGGTTGTGGTGAGCGACAGCCACGGCAAAGTTGAAAGTTTTCAAGAAAAACCCACCCGGGGCACCGAGCGCTCGCGGTGGGCCAACACCGGCATCTATGTGCTGGAGCCTGAGGTGTTCAATTACATCCCCGAGGCGACCTTCTTCGACTTCGGCAACGACTTGTTTCCGATGCTGGTGGCCAAGGGAGCACCGGTCTTTGCGATGCGCACGGGAGCCTACTGGTCGGATGTCGGTACCCTGGCGCAGTACCTGTACACGCATTGGGAATTGTTGACCCATCCCGAGATTGTCCAGCGCATCGGCGAAGGGACGGTCGTAGAACCGGGGGCGGTGATCTCCGAACAGGCGCTCATCGGCCGCCACTGCACCATCGAAAAAGGGGCGCGGGTGCTGGGCTACAGCTGCGTGAGCGACGAGTGCGTGATTCGTGCCGGCTCGGTCGTGGTCGACAGTGTGATGTGGACGAGTGAGCAGCTGGGCGAGCGGCTCAGCGGCGACCTGGTGCGCTCGATCTGGGGCGACGGCAAGCACGTCTGCCTCGGCATCCCCAACCTCTAGCTGCGAAGTGGGCGCTGCGCCCGACCCCGCTCCTCCCTTGCCGCCAAATTACGGTATATCTGGTAAGGCTCCAGCCTAAATGCACAAAGGGGAAAGTCGGGTGCAACGCATCGAAACCGCGCTTCCGGGCGTCTATGTGATTGAACCGAAGGTCTTCGGCGACGCCCGGGGTTTTTTTTATGAGTCCTACCACCGGGCCAAATTCACCGAGTTGGGGATCGCGGACGAGTTTGTGCAGGACAATTGCTCGCGCTCGGCGCGGGGCGTCCTGCGCGGCCTCCATTACCAGCTGCGTTTCCCCCAGGCCAAACTTTGCCGGGTCGTGGAGGGCGAAGTCTTCGATGTGGCCGTCGATATCCGCAAAGGTTCACCCACCTTCGGCCAGTGGGCGGGTGTGGTCCTCTCCGCCGAAAATAAGTGCCAGATCTATGTTCCGGCCGGTTTTGCCCACGGCTTCGCGGTGCTCTCGGAATCGGCGGAATTTCTTTACAAATGCAGCGATTTCTATCATCCCGAGGATGAGCAGGGAGTGCTCTGGAACGATCCGGACGTCGGCATTCCCTGGCCAGTGGAGGCCCCCATTCTCTCGGGCAAGGATCAGAAATACTTGCCGCTCAACCAGACGGACCCGGAGCGGCTGCCGGTGTACCACCAGAAATAATGGGCACGGGGGCACGCCGAAGGGTGCCCCCCGCTTTTACACGTCGAAGGTTTCTTTGCCGGTGAACTTGACATCGACCGGGTTAGGATTGTCGCCTATTTTGCGAGGCACGTAGCCGACCACCTCGCGGCCGGGATTGGACTTCTCCGAGGGGACGCCGTCCATCGGGAAAATCAGCACCTGTTCGCCGTTGGGATAGACCCGGTAAATCTTCGAATCGCGAATTTTGAAAGTGGAGACCAACTGCCGGTGCAGGGCGTGGCACTGCTCCTTGCGCGCCAGGTACAGGACGTTGGTGCCGGCGACCATCGTCGCCGCCCCGCCGGTCGGCATCTCGAAGACCTGCTCCTCTTTGCTGTTCCAGACGATCAAATATTTTTCTTCGATCTGGGCTTTGCGGAGCAACCCCCCGGTGCTGCCACCGAACAAAGGCGTGCTGCCGCCGAAAGGCAATTCCTTGACGTCCGCCATAGCGTGGTTTCTCCTCGGGATATTGCGCCATGATAGGTCGCCCCAGATCGCGCTGGCAAGGGCGCGACAGGCGCTCGAACCACCGGCGGCGTAAAGAAATATGTCGAGGGATCGGCCGTGTGTTGCCCGGTTTGCAACTGTGGCATGATGAGTCTGTAACGTTCTGTATTGCTTGATGGATCCCACCGTTGGCTGGATTGCTCTTTTGGCGTTTTTCGTCGTCTCCATCGCACTGGTGGTGTGGGGACGCAACGGTTTTTAGACAAGCATGCTTGAACAGATTCTGGTGGTGTTGCTGTTTGTGATGCTGGCGGCGATCACCGGCGGTATCGCCTATATCACCTGGGTTGATTTTCGCGACAGGCGTCGGCGAGCCGCTCCCAAAGCGCCCCAGGCGTCTCCCTCGACCCGCAGGCGCAAAGCCAAACGCTGAAAAGGCCATTTAAAACAACAAAGGGCAGGATCACTCCTGCCCTTTGTTGTTGGAATGGTGCAAAATTTAGTCTTCGTAGATGCGGCACTCGGCGGCTTCGGGATTGTCGGCACAGTAGCTCTGTAAAGAATTCATCTTCTTATCTTTGCCGCCCGCGTGGGAGGCGGCCGCCTGCACTTCTTCAACAGCGTCCCAGGCGGCTGCGCACTGGGCGGACCCGTCGCCGTTGATCGAGCAAATTTCCTTGGCTTCGGCCTTTTCCTGTTGAATCAGTTTGTTGTAGTCGGTCGTCATAGTTTCGCCTTCGTGAATGCAGGACGGATGGATAGCCCTGTACGCTCCTCAGTATCGCTGAGAGGTCCGGCTTCCTGAGCTATTCGTAACATTTTTTTGAAGGTTTCAGCCTGTCTCCGGAGGGGGAGAAATCAGCTCAGAAAGAATCTGGGCGTAGCTTTTAACCTCCTGCCAGGTGGGGTCGAGCCCCAGCCGCTCTTCCCAGGTACGCAGTCGGCTGAGGGCCGCCGCCTGGTCGGAGGCCAGAATTTCCAGTTCTACAAAGGGTTCTTCAGGCAGTGCATCGAGGTCATCCAGCACCACTTCCGCGTCCTCACCGAGCTTCCAGACCGAGCGGGTCCGCCGCATGGCGGGTAGAGCGTCGGTGGCGATCAGTTGCACCAGCGAGCGGGCGGCGTCGAGCACCTGCGGCGAGAGGGGAACTTCGATTTCCCGGCGGCTGCGGATGCCGTCGGCGCTCAGTTGGGTCGGTCCTTTCGCGATGAGCTTGAGGCTGTCGCCGCTTGCACGCAGTCGCAGGTAATGCTTCTCGGGGCTGGTAAACCCGTGCACGTCCTCCTCGCGCAGCACCCGAGGCGGGCCGTAGCACTCAGTGAGCTTGTGTTGCAGGGCGTCTCGCTGCGCTCGGGGCAGGCGGTACTTTTTTTCGACCTCGAACATGGGTGCCGGGTGTCGGGTGTCCGGTGTCAGTATCCCCCGAAACCGGACCTACGCGCAGGTCGCCGGCTGCCGGGCGCGGTCGACCGCCGCCAGCAACGCGTCGAGCGGAACGTGGCGGCGCATGCCGTCCGCTACCTGCTCGATCAGCGGCGCGTCGACTTTGAGCAGTTGGCGAGCCTCCGCCTCGCAGGTCTGCTGCCAAAACCCGGCTCCCACGGGAGAACGGCCCTGGGCTTCGAGTCCGGCGTCGATGAGCGCAGCCCACTGCGCCAGTGTGCGCAAATCATGACCGGCTCCCACCGACTTCCCGAGCACCAGTTCTTCGCTCACTTTGCCGGCCACCAGTACAGTCAGGGTGCGCAGCAACTGTCTTGGATTGCGTGCGTCGGGGTGGTGCTCGAAGTAAGTGGCGCCACAGTGCTGGTGGAGGTAACTTGCCGCCGGGGTAAGCGCGTAGCCTGCGACCGGTACCCCAAGGCGGTGGGCGACGATGAGGTGACCCGCCTCGTGCACCGAGGCCACCCGTCGCCAGACGGGCCACTCGATCCACTGGTTGAAGCGCAGATGCATCCGACCGGCGAGCCTGGCCCAAACCGGCCGCATCAGCCGCAGTGCGCCAATCACCGTGGCTACCAGCAGGGCGGTCAGCTCGATCGGGCACTGCCACATCGCCCAGAACAAAAAGCTCAGCACCACAGCGAGCAGGCCATCGGCGACTACTTCCCGCAGGATCGATAGGAGCACCCGGGCCTCCGCTCAGTGCAAACTGTTTGGCGACTATCCTATCAACCGGTGGCCTTCAGAAGCGGGCCGGGGTGGATTTTCCCTCGAAAGCGACCGCCAGACAGCGGCGCACGAAGCGGCGGGCCGCCCACGCCTGGGTGCCCCAGTGCAGGTGCAGATACGAAGCGTGCAGATTGCCGCGCACCCAGCCTTCTTGCCCGTCGTCGTCGAGTTGCCACAGCGGCGCGCCCGGCTGGGGTTCCATGCGCGAGCGGTGAAACAGGTGGCCGCGCAACTGTCTGCCGGCTTCGACGGCGCAGGAACTGTGCAAAGCCGTGGCCACCCGGTAGCCCAGTACCGTGCGTTTGCCCATCCAGCAACTGGCCTCCAGGATGCCCGCCATCGGGTGGGAGCGGCCCTCAAAGGTGCGTAGCGCTTCGCCCAGCACCATCAACCCGCCGCACTCGGCATAAAGGGGCACCCCACGGGCCACCGCCCCCCGCAGTCCTGCCCAGAAGCGGGTTTTTTCGCTGAGTTCGCCCGCGCACAGCTCGGGAAAACCACCTCCCAACAGGTAGCCCCGGCAATCGGGCCACTCGCCGGCCAAAGGCGAAAAGGTCTCCAGCTGCGCCCCCAGGGCTGCGAGCAACTCCAGATTGTCCTGGTAGTAGAAGCTGAAGGCCCGGTCGCGGGCGACGGCGATGCGCACCGGCGGCAGTGGCTCCGCTTCCCAGCGCGGCAGGACGGGAGCAGCAGGCTGGATAGCCACCAGCGGCAGCAATTTCTGCCAGTCGAAGGAGCGCTCGGCGAGGGCAGCCAACTGCTGCTGGGTGCGCCGAAAGTCGGACAGTTCCTCCACCGGCAACAATCCCAGGTGGCGGTGCGGCAGGGCGATCGTTTCGTCTTTGTAGACGGTTCCCAATAGTTCCAGACCCTGGCTGCGCACCGCCTCGGCGAGGATCTGGGCGTGGCGCTCGGAGCCCACCCGGTTGAGGATCACCCCGGCGATGCGCACGCGCGGGTCGAAGTGGCGAAATCCGTAGAGGGTGGCCGCCACCGAAAAGCCGGCCCCCGCTCCATCGATGACCAGGATCACCGGCAAGCGCAACAGGCGGGCGACGTGGGCGGTGCTGGCAAAATCGCCCTGACCCGCCCGTCCGTCGAATAGCCCCATCACCCCTTCGATGACGGCCGCCTGCTGGGCCTGGCAGTGGTGGTGGTAGGTGGCGCGCACGAACGGTTCGTCGGTCAAAAACAGGTCGAGGTTGACGCAGCCCTGGCCGGTGACGGCGGCGTGGAACATCGGGTCGATATAGTCGGGGCCGACTTTGAACGAGCGCACCCGCAGGCGGTGGGCCTTGAGGTAGGCAAGCAGAGCGAGGGTAATCGTCGTCTTGCCGGTGCCGCTTGCCGGGGCTGCAATGATGACCGCCATGGAGCCTGTCGTCCAGTAAAAAAACCGCATTTCAGTCTATAGGCAAAATCCGGGTGGCTGCTACGTTGAACGGGGAGACAGGTGGTCCAAATTGTTGCGCACCCATGGCCGACCCGGCATATTCGCACTGCAATGTCGCTAGAAAGAGGCAATGGCGGTGAAATACATCCACCGTGCGGGAGGCGGCAAACCATGACTATCTATCAAAAGCTCTGGGACAGCGACGAGAACCGATTCACGGTTACTCAGCGCAATGGGGCGGGCGAATGGGCGGACCCACAGGCCGAAGTGTTCTTGGACGCGCAGGTGCGCGCCAGCGGCAAGCGCAGTCTGGATCTGGCGGCCGGACCGCTGTTTGCAAAAGTGGAGGAGGCTAAACTGCGCAAGCCGACCTACGGGGCGTTTATTGCGCTGTTGGACAACTACGTGACCACCGCCCGGGCGGCGGAATCCTACGACGCGGGTGAAGAAGAAGAAATCCAGAACTACCTGGAGGTGATCCGTGAGACGGCGCCGGTAGCCCTGGCGCGTGAATACATCAACGGGGATCTAGGCCGCAACCTGAGCGAGGTGCAGTTTATGGCCGCCTTGCGGCGCATCTGGTTTGAGCTGTTTACCAACTATTTCCAGGGCAAATCCCAGGAATATTGCAGCGGTTTCGAGCACGTATTCGTAGGCGAGGCCAAGTACGACACGCGCTTTGGCGGGGCTGAAAATTTGGGAGAAATTTCCGGCTACCACAACTGGATCAAGTTCTATCTGGATGAAAAGTTCGGGCGGGTGAATTTTTTGGGCTACAAGTACGACCTGCAGGGCGAGGAGACCCCCGACAACCCGAACGTCGTGACGCTGCAGATGGCATGGGAACTCAAGAGTATGGGCGGCGAAACCCTCGCCCGCCTATTCAAGAAAAAGGGCGGCTTTTTCGTAGGTACCAGCCCGGAGTGTGAAATCGCCATGGGGACGGTCGCCTTCTACGAAAGTGAGCAGGGTCTGCTGCGCCAGGAAAAGCGTCAGACGACGATCAGCGGCGCGCGCTACAACCTGGTGCTCTACCGTAGTACGACCCCCCAGGGCAGCCGTGGCGACTTTATCCGCTCGTTTTATCCCGAATTTTTGGGCGATGAGGACGGGCGCGAAGACCCGATGGATCGCACGGTTGTCCGCCCGCGCGCCGCGGCGCGCAAAGCCGATGGGCCGCTGGTGATCGTGGCGGCGCTGCCCAATCCCGGCCGGGGCGATTCCGACGAGGAGTGGGTGGAACTGCAGAACGTCTCAGCCGGGCCTATCGAGCTCACCGGTTGGCAACTGCGCGACCGGGCGAACCGCCCCGAGCCGCTCGCAGGGACGATCGCCCCCGGCGAGACCCGCCGGATCCTCGTGATGCGCGCCCGGCCCGATTCGATGCAGTTGGGCAACCGCGCCGGTCTGATTGCTCTGTTCGACGCTCAAGATGCGTTGGTGGCGGCGGTCGACTACCGCCGCACCCGCTCCGGGCAGGTATTGCGTTTCGAGGGTGGGCAGGGGGGCTAATCACCGCCGACGATGCGGGTGGTGAGCTGGGTCTTGGCGGTCTGGCCCAGTTGGAAAGTGCTTCAAGGCACTGAGATTGCCAGTGTTATATCTGTCCTGCTCCCTGGAGCTGCTCGCTTCTACCTGCCACCGACGGCGTCGCCGCTTCGCATCCTACAATGAGGTTAGGATTTCGCTCTGCGACTGTGCATTATCTTGCTGAATTTGACGTCGTCGTCGTCGGCGCCGGCCACAGCGGCTGCGAAGCGGCCCTCGCCTCCGCTCGCCTCGGCTGTCGAACACTCCTGGTCACCATGAACCTCGACACGATCGCCTGGCAACCCTGCAATCCGGCGGTGGGCGGCCCGGCCAAGTCGCAGCTGGTCCACGAGGTCGATGCCCTCGGCGGCGAGATGGCCAAAATCACCGACCGTACCTATTTGCAAAAACGTGTCCTCAATAGTTCCCGCGGACCGGCAGTCTGGGCGCTTCGGGCGCAGACTGACAAGCGCGAGTATGCCCGCGAGATGAAGCAGGTGCTCGAAACCACCTCCAACCTCACCCTGCGCCAGGGGCAGATTACCGATATTCACCTGGGCCCTCACGACGAAATTTGCGGCGTCAGCACGTTTTTTGATGTGCATTTTGCCTGCCGGGCGGTGATCTTGACCACCGGCACGTTTTTGGGCGGGCGCATCTGGATTGGCCGCAAGTCGATGAGCGCCGGGCGGGCGGGCGAATTTGCCGCGGAGGGTTTGACTGCGACCCTGGAGCGATTGGGTTTTGAGACCGGGCGGCTCAAGACGGGCACCCCCGCCCGCGTCGATCGGCGCACGGTCGATTTTGGCGTTATGGAGGCGCAGCCGCCCGATCCCGAGTTGCGCTGGTTTTCGTTCGATCCGCGCGCCTGGGTGGAGCGCGAGCAGCTCAATTGCTATCTGACGCGCACTACCGCCGCGACCCACCAAGTGATCCGCGACAATCTGCACCTCTCGCCGCTGTACAGCGGCGACATCGACGCACGTGGGCCGCGCTATTGTCCCAGCATCGAGGACAAGATCGTCCGCTTCGCCGACAAAGAAAGCCACCAGATTTTTATCGAGCCGGAGGGCCGCGATACCCCCGAACTCTACGTCCAGGGCTTTTCGACCTCGCTGCCGGAAGCTGTCCAAATCGCTATGCTGCGCACCCTACCGGGTCTGGAAGCGTGTGCCGTACTGCGGCCCGCCTACGCGGTCGAGTACGACTACCTGCCTGCCACCCAGTGCCATCCGACCCTGATGACCAAGCGGGTGGAGGGGCTTTTTTGCGCCGGGCAGATCAACGGTACCACCGGTTACGAGGAGGCTGCCGCCCAGGGGATCGTAGCGGGGATCAACGCCGCGCGCCTTGTGCGCGGCGAAGCGCTCGTGACCTTGCCCCGCGAGGGCTCCTACATCGGCACGCTCATCGACGATCTGGTCACCAAGGAGATCCGCGAGCCGTACCGGATGCTCACCAGTCGCTCGGAATATCGCCTGGTGCTGCGCTCCGACAACGCCGACCGGCGGCTTACCCCGCTAGGCCGCGAAATCGGCCTGGTGAACAACGAGCGCTGGGGGTTGTACCAGCAAAAAATTGCCGCGATTACCTGCGAGCGCCAACGCCTGGAGACGATGCGCCTCAATGCCCGCGATCTGCCTGTCCACCTCGCCGCCAAACCAGGATCGATCACCCTGGCGGACTTGCTCCGTCGGCCGGGGTTGCACTACGGCGATCTGGAGAGTCTGAACCAGGCGGTCCTCCTCGATGCGCAGGTGCGCGAGGGCGTCGAAATTGAAGTGAAGTACAGTGGCTACATCGAGCGCCAGAACGAGCAAATTGAGCGAATGAGCGCCCAACACGCCCGGGCGATCCCCGCTGATCTCGACTACGAGCGGCTGAGCACCCTCTCCAAAGAATCCCGCGAGAAATTAAACCGAATGCGCCCCCAGACCATCGGCCAGGCCAGCCGCATCGGTGGGGTGAGCCCGGCGGATGTCAGCGCGCTTTTGGTGTATCTGGAACTAGCTCAGGCTGGGCGTTTGACCCCTGCTGCCCTCTGAAATGTGGAGAAAGACTACCGTGGGGTTTACAGACTATGCTGCTCGTCGTATACTTCAGAACTAGTGAGGGGTGAATGGAAGAAGGGCTCAGGACGAAACGCGGACAGTCCTGCAGCCCTTCTTTATTTGGGAAGATTTTTGAATAGGTCGGGCATCGCATAGAATGAAGAAAGCGGAGACGCATGTTTCCGTTCACTCCTCACACCATGTTCCGCCCGGTCGCTCCGGGCGGTTTCTTTGTGCCGGGGCCTTGATCCCCGCTGCGAGCGCAGGCCGAAGGCCCATGGTACACTGAGGTAAAACCCTTGTATCAGGAGCACCCTCAGATATGTCAGCTGCAGTGCCGGTTGGTGATTCGAACTTCAAAACCGAAGTTCTCGACAGCGAATTGCCAGTGCTGGTCGATTTTTGGGCTCCCTGGTGCGGGCCGTGCCGCATGGTGGCGCCGGTGGTCGACGAGATTGCCCAGCAGTACAGTGGCAAGCTCAAGGTGGTCAAGGTCAACACCGACGAAAATCCCCAGGTGGCAAGCCAGTACGGCATCCGTAGCATTCCGACGCTGATGGTCTTTAAGTCCGGCTCCAAGGTGGACATGGTCGTCGGTGCCGTTCCGAAGACGACGCTGGCCACCACCCTCGAAAAGCATATCGATATCAAATAGCGCAGGTGTGCTTTGACCTCCATTGCGGTTGATCCCCACAGCGAGTGGCAACTATCGACCGGGTCCACTGCCCGGGTTGGCGTCACCGATACCACCTTTCGCGACGCCCATCAGTCGCTTTTGGCCACGCGCATGACCACAGCCCAGATGCTGCCGGTCGCGTCGCGGATGAACCGCATCGGTTTTCATTCGATGGAGGTCTGGGGCGGCGCCACCTTCGACGCCTGCATCCGGTTTTTGGGCGAAGATCCGTGGGAGCGCCTAAAAGTTCTGCGCCGCGAGATGCCCGACACCCGCCTGCAAATGCTGGTGCGCGGACAGAATTTGCTCGGTTACCGCCATTATCCCGACGACATCGTCGAGCGCTTCATTCGCCGCTCGGTGGCCAACGGCATCGATATCCTCCGCACCTTCGACGCCCTCAACGACGTGCGCAACATGCGCAAAACGATCGAGACGGGCAAGGAGTGCGGTGCCCACGTGCAGGGCACCCTAGTCTACACCGTAAGCCCCGTGCACGACCTTGATCATTACACGGCGGTTGCCCGTGACCTGGTGGCTTTGGGTATCGACTCGCTGTGCATCAAGGACATGGCGGGCCTGCTGAAGCCTGACGCCGCCGGCCGCCTCGTGCGCGCTCTGCGCCCGGTGGTGGGTACCCTGCCTATCCAGATGCACGCCCATTCGCTCTCGGGTATGGCCTCAATGGCGTACTGGGAAGCCATCCAGATGGGAGCCAACGCCGTCGACACGGCCATTTCGCCCCTGGCCCTAGGATCGAGCCAGCCGGCCACCGAGACGATGGTGGTGGTACTGCGCGATACGCCCTTCGACACGGGCCTCGACATCGACGCTTTAGTCGACGTGGCCGAATCTATTGAGCGCATCTTCCGCGACGCGGGCAACGCCCCGATTCGCCAGACGATCATCGACACGCGCGTACTCTCGCACCAGGTGCCCGGCGGCATGATCACCAACTTGCTCGCCCAACTCGACCAGCAGCGCGCTTCGCATCGCCTCCAGGAGGTGCTGCGCGAATTGCCGCGGGTGCGCGCCGATTTTGGCTATCCGCCCCTGGTCACCCCCACCAGCCAGATCGTGGGCACTCAGGCGGTGCTCAACGTGCTGATGGGCGAGCGCTACAAGATTATCCCGGCTGAGGCGTGCGACTATCTCTTGGGGCGCTACGGCCGCCCGCCCCATCCGATCGCCGAGTATCTGTTCGAGCGCGTCTCCGCAGGCCAGCAACCGATCACCCACCGACCCGCCGACGATCTCGAACCGGGTTGGGAGCCAGCGCTGGCCGAAAGTGCACCCTGGGCCGGTTCGGAGGAAGATGTGCTCACCTATGCGATGTTTCCGCAGGTGGCTACTAACTACTTCAAAGCTCGGGCGCGCAAGCTTTCCGGCGAGCGTCGGCCCTTCCCGGTCGCACTGCACCAGGTGAAGGAAATGGTACGCGGTTTTGCCGAGGCGACTGCCCTCGATTGCTTTGAGTGCGAAGTGAACGGTCTGCGCCTTCGACTTGTCCGCTAATTGTCGGTGATTGCCAGCATTTGTTGCGATCGTTAGCGGCTCAAGCCAGGTGCTGGTCGGCATCTTTTTCGTATTTACTTATGCCAGCATCCAGGAGAAGCGTCTCGGTGATTTTGCTGGGCATCAATTGACTGGTGTACGATCACGTTCGTTTGGAGACTTTGCCCGGTTTTCCGGCCTGCGTTGGGAAAACCCACTGTGTTGAGTTGTCGTCCAAACTCAAGCAAGCCCGACACGGCTCTGGGTGTTCCTGCTTTGCTGCGCTACACTGCTAGCGACTCAACCGTGGCAAGTCCGATGCACCCGAAGCCCAAGAACCGGCCCGCCCTGGAACTGTGCAGCGAGTGCGGGCTGTGCGACACTAGCTATCTTCGCTACGCCAAGTGGGCCTGCGCCTTTATCACCCAGCACATGGACGAGCTGGAAAGCGAAGCCCACGGCCGCGAGCGCGACCTCGACAACGAGCGCGAACTGTACTTTGGGGTGCACCGGCAGATGTACGCCGCCCGTAAGCGCAAGCCCGTCGAAGGGGCGCAGTGGACCGGCATCGTGAGCACCATCGGTGTCAAGGCCCTCGAAAGTGGCCTGGTGGACGCGGTGCTGTGCGTGGGTGCCGACAAAATCGACCGATTTACCCCCCGGCCGCTGCTTGCCCGCACTCCCGAAGCAGTGCTCGCCGCCCGCGTCAACAAACCCACCCTCAGCCCCAATCTCTCGGTACTCGACGAGATCCCCAAGCTCGGGATCAAGCGATTGCTTGCCATCGGCGTGGGCTGCCAGATTCAGGCTTTGCGCACGGTACAGGACAAACTGGGCCTCGAAGCACTCTACGTACTGGGTACCCCTTGTGTGGACAACGTCACCCGCCAGGGTCTGCAAACCTTTCTCGACAGCACCAGCCGCTCGCCCGCCACAGTGGTGCATTACGAGTTTATGCAGGACTTTCGCATCCACTTCAGACACGAGGACGGCTCGATCGAGAAGGTACCCTTTTTTGGTCTGGATACCAAAGCCCTCAAAGAAGTCTTTGCTCCTTCCTGCTTGAGTTGCTTTGATTACGTGAACGGCCTCGCCGATCTGGTGGTGGGCTATATGGGCGCCCAGTTCGGCTGGCAGTGGATTGTCGAGCGCAACGACAAAGGACGGGTGCTGCTGGAGCTGGTGCGAAGCGAACTGGAATTTACCGACATCGTCGAATCGGGTAAGCGCTTCGCCGCTGTGCAGCAGGGCATTGAAGCCTACGACAAAGCGGTGACGCTGCCGATGTGGGCGGCGAAGGTCATGGGCGTGGTGATCGACAAGATCGGTCCGCGCGGCCTGGAATATGCCCGCTTCTCGATCGATTCGCACTTTGCCCGCAACTCCCTCTACGTGCGCCGCCGCTATCCCGGTAAGTTCGACCGGCACATTCCGCGCTACGCCAAAAAAATTGTCTCCCGATACAGGCTGCCGACCGACTAGCACACTCTCCAACCGGCGCCACCGCCAAATAGCAAACAGAGATCTTTAACCACCGTAGGGGAGCGGGTGACGCTCGCGGCTGTTAAATTCTACTCACGGCTTCGAAAATCCGAACCCCTTCAGCGGGCGGCGCGGCCGGACAGGCTTGCAAGCAAAGCGTTCAGCAGTTTCTGGTTGAGGGAGACGTACTTGCTCTGTCCCTCCTTGCGCTTGTTGACAAGTCCCACGTCCACGAGCAGCTTCGTATGGTGGCAGGCCAGAGGTAGGCTGATTCCCAGCCGCTCCGCCACCTCCGAAGTGCTCGACTCGCCGCCGGAGCCCAGCAGTTCGACGATTTGCAGCCGCGTCGGGTCGGAAAGGGCCATGAAGGCCCGCGCCCGCTGTTCGTAGTCCGATTGCCCGTCCATGGCTTCTTAACGTACCACTACCCTCCTGGATGGTCAAATGCTCAAATCAGTGTTTGACTAACCAAACCGTTTCCCGTACTCTAGTCATAGATTTCCACACGTACAGCGCTCCCGGTTGGTTTTTCAATGGACTGGGTGAGCGCTTCGGTTCCACCAATTTCAGTTACCAGTCGGACGACTTTGGTCGGCTGCGCTTTTCGTTGCTGTTGCTGTGGGTGGCTCTATGTGGATTGTCCGGTTGGCCCTGCGCCGTCCCTACACGTTTATCGTCGCCAGTTTGCTTGTCGTGCTGTTGGGGGTGGTGACCATCCGCCGCATGGCTACCGACATCCTGCCGGAAATCGACGTGCCGGTGGTGAGCGTCATTTGGGCGTATCCCGGGGTGAGCCCTGAGGACATGGAAAAGCGGATCGTCACGGTCGCCGAGCGGGCCTACACCACCACGGTCAACGACATCGAGCGCATGGAATCGCAGTCGATGAACGGGGTGAGCGTCATCAAGGTCTTCTTCCAGCCGGGGGCGAAAGTCGAGGCGGCGGTCGCCCAGCTCACGTCAATCTCCCAGACGGTTCTGCGCATATTACCGCCGGGGATCACCCCGCCGCTGATTATTCGCTACAGCGCCGCGAGCGTACCGGTTCTACAGGTGGGTATCGGCAGCAAAACGCTTTCTGAGCAGGAACTGTACGACTACAACCTCAACTTTGTGCGCACGCAGCTGGCCACGGTGCAGGGGGCGTCGATTCCGCTTCCCTACGGCGGCAAACCGCGGCAGGTGATGATCGACCTCGATCCGGAGGCACTGTTTGCCCGTGGGCTCTCGGCGACCGACGTCACCGCCGCCATCAACGCCCAGAATCTCATCCTCCCCGCCGGTACCGCCAAGATCGGCGACCGCGAGTACAACGTGCAGATCAATTCCAGTCCCGAGGTGCTGGCCCAACTGGCGGACCTGCCCATCCGCGAGGTGAACGGCAGCACGGTCTACATCCGGGACGTGGCGCAGGTGCGCGACGGCTACGCCGTGCAGGCCAACGTCGTGCGCCAGGACGGGCGGCGCTCCAGCCTGCTCACGGTGATCAAAAACGGCGGCGCTTCGACGCTCGATGTGGTCGAGCGCATCCAGGCGGCCCTGCCGCGCATCCAGGCCACCTTGCCGCCGGAACTGGAAGTCAAGCTGCTGTTCGATCAATCGGTTTTCGTGCGTGCGGCTGTCGATGGCGTCGTCAAAGAAGCGCTCATCGCCGCCCTGCTCACCGGCACGATGATCTTGTTGTTTTTGGGCTCCTGGCGCAGTACCCTCATCATCACCATTTCGATTCCGCTGTCGATTCTCGGCTCGATCGTCGCCTTGAGCGCCCTCGGCCAGACCCTCAACGTCATGACCCTGGGCGGGTTGGCCCTGGCGGTGGGCATCCTGGTGGACGACGCGACGGTTGAAATCGAAAACATCCACCGCAACCTGGGCCAGGGTAAACCGCTTCAGCAAGCGATCCTCGATGGAGCGCAGCAGATTGCCACCCCCGCGTTCGTCTCGACCCTGTGCATCTGCATCGTCTTTGTGCCGGTATTCTTTTTAAGCGGAGCGGCCCGCTCGCTGTTCGTGCCCCTGGGGATGGCGGTGGTCTTTGCGATGCTCGCTTCGTACCTGCTCTCGCGCACGCTGGTGCCGGTACTGGTGCGCTACTTGCTCAAGCCTGAAGTCGAGCTTTACGTCACCCCCGAGCAGGCCCAGGGCGGCTGGATCTGGCGAATCCATCAGGGCTTCGACCGGGGCTTCGAGCGTTTTCGCGGCGGGTATCGGGGAGTCCTTGCCTGGGCGCTCGGCCGTCGGGGCGCCGTCTTTGCGCTGTTTGGCGGCTTTTTTGGGCTTTCGGCACTGCTTTATCCGCTATTGGGCCAGGACTTCTTTCCGAGGGTGGACGGCGGCCAGTTTCGCCTGCACGTGCGCGCCCCAGCGGGGACGCGCATCGAACAAACCGAAGTGTACTTTGCCAGGGTAGAGGCGGCGATCCGGCGGACGGTGCCCGAGCGCGAACTGGCGCTGATCATCGACAATATTGGTTTACCCGTGGGCGGGGTCAACCTCGCCTTTAGCGACAGCGCCACGATCGGCGCGGCCGACGGCGAAATTCTCGTCTCCCTCGAAGAGGGGCACAGCCCCACCCACCGGTACGTCGAGCGCCTGCGCCGGACGCTCAAAACCGAATTTCCGGAATTGACCTTTTTCTTCCAGCCCAGCGACATCGTCACCCAGATTCTCAACTTCGGCCTGCCCGCCCCCATCGATGTGCAGGTGAGCGGCCCACCGCGCAATCAGGCCGAAAACTATCGCATCGCCAGAAAGCTCGAGCGCGAAATCGCCCGCATCCCCGGCGCAGCGGACGTGCACCTGCACCAGATAGTCGATTCTCCGGCCCTGCGCGTCAACGTCGATCGCACCCGGGCGGCCCAAATGGGCCTCAGCCAGCGCGACGTCGCGAACACTTTGCTCTATTCGCTCGCCTCCAGCGGCCAATCGGCACCCAACTACTGGCTTAATCCCAAAAACGGCGTCAACTATCTGGTGGCCGTCCAAACCCCTCAGTCCCGGGTCAATTCGGCGGCGGCCCTCGAAAACACACCCATCACCGCCGCCGGGCTGAGTTCCCCCCAGCTGCTGAGCAACCTGGCTTCACTGGAGCGGCGCAACCAGATGCAGGTGATCAACCACTACAACGTCCAGCCCACCTTCAACGTCTACGCGAACGTCCAGAACCGCGACCTGGGGGGGGTCGCCTCTGAAATCGGCGCCGTCGTCGCCCGGGCCGAAAAAGAACTGCCCAGGGGCAGCCGCATCGCCGTGCGCGGCCAGGTGGAGAGCATGAATACGGCCTTTACCAGCCTCGCCCTGGGTCTGGTGTTTGCCATCGTGCTGGTCTACTGCCTGATGGTGGTGAACTTTCAGTCCTGGGTCGATCCGCTGGTGATTATCGCCGCCCTGCCCGGGGCGCTCGCGGGCATCTGCTGGATGCTCTTCGTCACCCAGACCACCGTAAGCGTACCCGCCCTGATGGGGGCGATTATGGCCATCGGCGTGGCCACCGCCAACAGCATTTTGCTGGTCACCTTCGCCAATGACCGGCGCCATGAGGGCGACGACGCCACCGCCGCCGCCCTCGCCGCCGGTTACACCCGCCTGAGGCCGGTATTGATGACGGCGCTGGCGATGATCCTGGGCATGCTGCCGATGGCGCTCGGCTTCGGCGAAGGGGGCGAGCAGAACGCACCCCTGGGCCGGGCGGTGATTGGCGGCCTGCTGGTGGCGACTTTCGCGACCCTCTTTTTTGTGCCGGTGGTCTACAGCGTCCTGCGGCGCAAGCCGCCCCACGACCCGGAGGCCGAGGACAGCGAAGCTGCCGAGTCCCCGATGCGTCCCGCCTACTCAGCCCTACCGCAGCAACAGCAGGAGTAGCCCGCTATGCCTTCTTCGACAGCGCCCAAGGTTATTGCCGGTCTCGTCGCAGGCGGTCTGCTGATTGGGGGGCTGTTTGCCCTGGGCCTGCTTCCCCGCCTCACCCGACAGCAGGAGTTGCTGGCTGCCGCAAACGAAGCGGCAAGCGAGACCAGCACCGTAACGCTGGCCCAACCGACCCGCGCGACCGCCCCGGCTCCTCTGCGCCTCCCCGGCAACATCCAGGCGCTGCAGGAAACGGTGATCAACGCCCGCTCCGAAGGCTACCTGCGCCGCCGCCTGGTCGATATCGGCGATCGGGTGCGCTCGGGCCAACTGCTGGCCGAGATCGACACCCCCGAACTCGATCAGCAAGTCAGTGAACTGCGCTCGACCGTCGCCCAGGCCCGCGCCGATCTCCAGCAGCAGCAGGCCAATTTGTCCCTGGCGCGCATCACCTTCGAGCGCTGGCGCACTCTGCGCGAGGAGCGGGCCGTCTCCCAACAGGATGTCGATGAGCGCGAATCGGCCTACCGGGCGCAGATGGCGACGGTCGAAGCCCGGCGCGCCAACCTGCGCGCCCGCCAGGCGGATCTCGACCGGCAGGTGGCCCTACAAAACTTCAAGCAGGTGCGCTCCCCTTTTTCGGGCATCGTCACCGCCCGCAACGTCGATACCGGGGCGCTCATTGCCGCGGGCAGCAGCCAGAATGGCTTGTTTCGGGTCGCCAAGACCGAGCGGTTGCGCATCTTTATCGATGTGCCCCAGACCTTCGCTCCAGCCATCCGTCCCGGCCAGAGCGCCCGGATCTTTGTCCAGGAGTACCCGCGCCCCTTCGAAGGTCGGGTGACGCGCGCGGCGGGTGCTCTCGACCCGGCAGCACGCACGCTGCGCACCGAGGTGCAACTCGACAACCGCGACGGACGGCTGCTGCCGGGCATGTACGCCCAGGTGGAGATCGCAGGCCGGCAGGTCAGCCCACCGCTCACCGTCCCGGCCAATACGCTGCTGGTGCGCACCGGCAGTACGCAGGTAGCGGTGGTGGGCGCCGACCATGTCGTGCGCTTTCGCCGGGTGGGTCTCGGGCGCGATCTCGGTGAGACGATAGAGGTCGTTTCGGGCCTTACCGGCAACGAGCGGCTGGTGGTCAATCCGGGCGACGACATCACCGAGGGCAAAAAAGTTGAGGTTACCCCGACGCGGGCGTAGCCGCCCTGAAGGCCGAAAGCGCCTTGAATATTTTTTGTGAATAAGCGTCACGATTTGCTTGACCGGATCGCTTCGAATTGTTCGTAAGCTTCGACGATGCGCTGCACAAGCGGGTGGCGCACGACATCTTCGCGGCCGAACTCACAAAAGGCGATCCCCCGCACCCCCGAGAGGATGCGCCGGGCGAGGGCGAGCCCCGAGCGGCTGCCCGCGGGCAGATCCGTCTGGGTCAGATCGCCGGTGACGACCATCTTCGAGGCGTTGCCGAGCCGGGTGAGCATCATCTTCATCTGCTCGGCGGTCGTGTTCTGGGCTTCATCGAGAATCACAAAGGCATTACTCAGTGTCCGGCCGCGCATGTAGGCGAGGGGAGCGACCTCGATGGTGCCTTTTTCCATCAGCTGCATCAGCCGCTCGGGTTCCATAAAGTCGTAGAGCGCGTCGTAGAGGGGGCGCAGGTAGGGACTGACCTTTGCCTGCAGATCCCCCGGCAAAAACCCCAGCCGTTCGCCCGCCTCCACCGCCGGGCGGGTGAGGATGATGCGCTCGACGCGCCGCTCCTGCAGGGCGAGCACCGCCTGCACCGCCGCCAGATAGGTCTTGCCGGTGCCCGCCGGACCGATGCCGAAGGTGAGATCGTTGCGGGCAATGGCCTGCACGTAGTGCCACTGGCCGAAGGTGCGGGTATAGAGGGGCTCGCCGCGGCGGTTGACGGCCACCACGGTGCGCTGCAGACGCTGGAGTTCCTCGGTGCGACCGGTGCTCACCGCCCGCTCCGCATTGGCAAGATCGATGTTGCCGATGCGCCTGCCGCGCTGCCAAAGATTTTCGAGATTCTGGATAATCTGCTGCGAGCGCTGGATCTGCTCGTCCGTTCCGGCAATGACTAGATCCTGACCGCGCAACACCAGTTGGGCTCCCGTTTTTGCCTCCAGTAGACGCAAATTTTCTTCGGCGGGACCGGCCAGGTTGAGCGTACTTGGGATATCGGGCAGGTGGATGGTCAGGCTGTCGGGCATGCAAAAATTCCGGGATGCCGCAGATCTTAACCTTCCAGCTGTACGAGTGCCGCGGGCGGCAGTCCCCAAGCCACAACTGCGTCCAATTCCTCCGCCCGGTTGCGGCACTTTTTGTAGCGCGCCCCCGATACGCCCTGCACCAACGCCTGGCAGGCGCTCCAGCTGGCCGAGCGGCTGAGATGCCCATCCACCAGGCTCAGATAGGTCGTTCCGTTTGCGGGCGCAGCCCGCGGAGCACCGCCGCGGGCTGCCGTCTGGGCGAGGGTGTTGGCCCGCTCGTTCTCGGGGTGGCCGGTGTGGCCGCGCACGTGCTCCCAGAGCACGCGCCTTCCTGCCGCCCGCTCCAGCGCTTCCCATAGATCCTGGTTCTCGACGGGTTTGCCGGCGGCGGTGATCCAACCGCGCCGCTTCCAGCCGGGCAGCCACTCGCTCATGCCTTTAATCACGTACTGGCTGTCGGTGAGCACCTTGACCCTGGCGTCTGCGGGTACGCGCGCCAGACCTTCGATGACGGCGCGCATTTCCATGCGGTTGTTGGTGGTGTGCGGCTCAAAACCGAACACTTCCTCGTAGGTGCCCTCCCCCACCACCAGGGCCGCCCATCCCCCGGGGCCGGGGTTACCGGTGCAGGCCCCGTCGGTCGCTATCCGAAACATCCGTACTTCCTAGTTACAAACATTCCACACGATACCGGATCGAGGCGGTTGACGGTGGCGAGGCAAAAGCGCACAGTAGAGTCTGATCAAAAGCGGAGAAGCCCATGAAGCGCTGGGTGCAGGGATTGGCGGCGGCCGTCCTGGTGAGTTCAACCGTCTGGAGTCCAGGAGCTTCGGCGCTCACCCAGGAACAGATCATGGAAAAGCTCAAGCCGGTGGTGCTCTTTACTATCGCCACCGCCGACGGCAAACCGCTGTTGTCGCTGCCGCCGGACGGCTCCAAAGGGCCGCTGGTGGCTGGGGTCTATTTCTCTCCCCAGGACGCCGAGGCATTTGTCGCCGCGTTCAAGAAAAAAGACGCCGCCCGCGGCGCCCAGTTGCGCGTACAGCCGGTTTCGCTTGGCAACCTCTACCGGCTGCGCCTCGAAAGCCGCGGCACCGAGGACGAAGTCACCCTCGCCTTCTTCGCAAACCGCACCGAAGTTGAGTGGGCGCTGTCGCTATTGCAAGCCGCCGGGCGCAAACCCGAAGATTTGCAGGGGGCGCCGCTGTTTGCCGCCACGGTCAATGCCGTCAAGAAACAGTACCTGACCCTCCAGCAAAACAACCGCACCGTCGTACCGGTGTACTTCACCAAACAGGACGTGACGGCCTTTGTCGACCGATACCGCCGCCAGCAAACCAACCCGAGCGCCCCTGTCACCGTGGAAGTGCTCGATCTCGAAGGCATTCTGGAATCACTGCAAGAACCCACCGACACCCAGATCGAAAAAGTGATGCTCGTCACCCCCAAAGCTTCCCTCGACTATATCCGCTCCCCATCCGACAGCCCAGCTCCGGCGGCGCAACCGCCCAAGTCCACTCCCGCCGAAGGTCTCGCCCCGACCGCGGACCCGCACTAACCCTCAAGCCTGTTCTGTTGTCCAACCCTTACCCCGGCGAAAGGACTGATGCTCCCCTGCCGCCGAGAGTGCACCGCAGTCGCCGGTGCGGCGGCAGCCGTTTGGCCTGGAGCGCGCCGCCTGCAAACCCGGCACCCAAAACCTGCTATCTTCGTCTGCATCTGTCAGGAGCAGGCAATGCAGAGCAGCAAGGCAAGCCGGTGGGCAAGGGCGAGCGGGTGGGCAGCGGCGGCAACTTTTGCTGTGGGAGGGCCGGCTCCCGCCGCCCCCGCAGCCTACCCCCAGCTTGTAGATGCGTACTTCAAGGCCACCTTCGAGGTCAACCCCAGTTTCGGCACCTCCGCGGGCTTCCACGAGTACGACAGCCGGCTGGAAAATTTTGCACCGGCCGCCCGCACCGCCTGGATCGCCAAGCTCAAGGCATTGATGCAAGCTTTTGAGGCCATCGACCCGGCGAGCCTCAATCCGGCCGAGCGCAACGACCGCGAGATCGTCCTTGCGTCGATCCGCTCGAATTTGCTCGAACTGGAGCGCATCCAGATGTGGAAGCGCAACCCGGACCTGTACCCGAGCTCCGTCACCGGCAGCATCTTCAACCTGGTCAAACGCAACTTCGCCCCTCCCGAGGAGCGGCTGCGCTCGGTGATCGCCCGTGAAGATCAGATTCCCGCCGCCCTGGAAGCGGCCCGCGCGTTGCTGGTCAACCCGCCGCGCATCTACACCGAAATTGCTCTGCAGCAACTGCCGGGGAATGTCGAATTTTTCAAGACCACCGTGCCGGAGGCTTTTGCCCAGGTCAAAGACCCGGCCCTGCTTGCGCGCTTCAAGCGCGCCAATGCCCGCACGATCGCCGCCTTGCGCCGCTACGAACTGTTTCTCAAAAAAGATTTGCTCCCCCGCTCAAAAGGCAACTTCGCCATCGGGGCTGAGAGTTATCGCCTGAAATTGCTCTACAACGAGATGGTCGACATTCCCCTCGACCGGATGCTGGAAATCGGCTACGCCCAACTGCGCAAGGACCAGCAGGCACTGGTCGAGGCCGCCAGGCGCATCGATCCCGCCAAATCCGTGCGCGAGGTGCTCGCCCTGGTCGAAGACGACCATCCCACCGCCAAAGAGCTGATCCCCGCCGCCCAAAAGCAACTCGACGCGCTGCGCCAGTTTCTGGTGGATAAGCGGATCATCACCGTGCCCGGCGACGTGCAGGCCCAGGTGACCGAGACGCCGCCATTCTTGCGCGCCCTCACGTTCGCATCGATGGACACCCCTGGCCCCTACGAGAGCAAAGCGACCGAGGCTTACTACAACATCACCCTGCCCGATCCGAAATGGCCCGCCAAGCGCCAGGAGGACTACCTGCGCGGCTACAACTATCCGCTGCTCAACACCGTTTCGGTGCACGAGGTCTGGCCCGGCCATTACACCCAATTTTTGTGGGTCAAAAACAACCCGGATCTCTCGAAGGTGCGCAAGTTGCTTGCGGCCGGCTCCAACGCCGAGGGCTGGGCGCACTACACCGAGCAGATGATGCTCGACGAAGGCTACGGTGGCGGCGATCCGAAATTGCGCTTCGGCCAACTCATCGACGCGCTGTTGCGCGACTGCCGCTACATCGTGGGCATCCAGATGCACACCCAGGGCATGACCTACGATCAGGCGGTCGACTTTTTCGTCAAAGAAGGTTTCCAGCAGCGGGTGAACGGCGAAATCGAAAGCAAGCGCGGCACCGCCGACCCGACCTTTCTTATCTATACCCTCGGCAAGCTGCAAATTCTCAAGCTGCGCGACGATTACCGCCAGAAAATGGGGGACCAATTTACGCTGCTCGAGTTCCACGACCGCTACATCAAGGCCGGCTCGCCGCCCATCAAGATCGTGCGGCGCGAACTGCTCGGCGACGACAGCCCGAGTCTTTGAAATTTACGAATGCTGATTCCCGAACCGCTGCGCAGGGACATTTTCGAGCAGCTCGACCGTTTGTTGAGACTCATTGACGACAGTGCCGCTTGCGGCAGAACCCTGTTCGGTGAGCACGGGGAGAACACCCAAACCATTGCCGATCTCGCCGCTCTGGACAATATCGTCGAAGAAGCCCAGGATACTTACCGACGCCTGTGGGGTCTGATGGCCAGAATTGCCCGCGACTCCGCACAGCAGGCAGCAGATAATATGAGGTTGTTGGAGCAGGCGCATCTGCGGACTCGCGAGCGACTAGACGCTCTGTCTCGCAGCGTTCGAGAGATCAAAACCGACTGGGGACTGCCATGAGCCAGGAACCGATCAAACTGCTTGTCGATGACAAGACCCACGAGCGGCATCTGGAGAATCTGCGGCAAGCTACCGAAGGTCTGCGTGCACTCAATGCCGAACTGGCATTGATAGAAGCTGAACTCGACCGCCGCTACGAAGACAGCCCCATTGGCCAATTCCATGCCCGCCGCCGCCGCGGTAATGGCGCCCCACCAGTTCAAGAGTAAGGGAGCACCCACTTTGGTCCACGTACGGGAAGCTGCCCGCTTCGACCGCGACGGGCTTATCCCCGCCGTTGTGCAGGATATGCTGGATGGCACGGTGCTGATGGTGGCCTGGATGAACCGCGAGGCGCTCGAACGCACGCTCGAAACCGGCGAGAGCTGGTTCTGGAGCCGCTCGCGCCAGGAACTCTGGCACAAAGGCGCCACCTCCGGCCACCGGCAAAAAATCAAAGCGCTGCGCTACGACTGCGACAGCGATGTGCTGCTGCTCACCGTCGAGCAGCAGGGCGACATCGCCTGCCACCTGGGGGAGCGCAGTTGCTTTCACCGCGACGCGGCGGGCGACTACGAGCCGCCCCCGGCCGACACCCTCTCCCAGGTCTTCCGGGTCGTGGAGGAGCGCAAAGCCCATCCCAATCCCGATTCTTATACCAGCCGCCTGCTCGAAGCCGGATCCAACCAGATCCTCAAGAAAATCGGCGAGGAGGCGACCGAGGTGGTGATGGCCGCCAAAGACGGCGAGCGGGTGGCCGAAGAAGTGGCCGACCTCTGGTACCACACCCTGGTGCTGTTGGCCCACGCCGATGTCGATATCCTCGATGTTTATCGGGCGCTCCAGCAGCGGCGGCGCTGAGCAGATGCCCCCTGCAACCCGCTGCGCTGCCCCTCTCTAGATCTGTTTTCTACTGAGCGAGAATCGGGTGGACAAGGCTTTGATGGCCCGGTAGCTGTCGACCGCCGCCGCTTGCTGCAAAGATACTGCGCCCGGCTCCGCGGCGTTGCCCGATACCGGACGCGAATGTCCTGGGGCGTTTCTCATGAGCGGATCCTGCTTGGGACGACTGGCACTATCATGCTGCCAACTGGCACACACGACTAGTAGTTCGGTTCGAAGCGACATGTTGTCACCCAGTTTCGCGACCGGCCAGGTGGGCTGCCAACTCCACCAGTTGTTCCAAATCCACGGGCTTGGTCAGGTGCGCCTGGAAACCGGCCGAGCGCGAGCGCGCCGCATCCCCCGGCTGGGTAAAGGCGGTGACCGCCACCGCCGGCACCCGCCCGCCCTGCTCGGGAGGCAGAGCGCGCACCTTGGCGATCAGCACGTAGCCGTCCTCGCCGGGCATCGCGATGTTGCTGATGAGCACATCCGGCCGCCAGCACCGAAACAGCGAATACGCCTCGCTGCCGGAAGCCACCGCCCGCACCTCCGCCCCGGAGGATTCGAAAACCAGCACCAGCAATTCGCGAAGGTCTTCCGAATCTTCGGCGAGCAGCACCCGAACGCGATCGAGCAGAACAAAGGTAGTGACAAATTGATTTTTATTGCTCAATGCGACTCCAGACTGCAAGCATTGATCCAGAAGGTCCGTCCAACCTCAGTAGAGCGACAGCTCCATCTCTTTTTCTTGGGGAGGGAGCCTCCAGCCAAAGACAACCATATCTCACCAGTTCCGCGCCGTTACGCATTTTTGGATTGTCTTCTGCCCATCGAGAGAATGACAGTTCAATTTTTGTAGACTATGTTTGCAATTATTGGCATAGAGAAAAAGGTTAGTCGTGACTGTGTATGACAGAAGTGAGCAGATCGCGGTCGGCGGTGGATGCAAAAGCGATGTAGCCTGCCGTTTATAATTTTCCCAATCCGGCCTTCGCCTTCCCCGGCTGTCTGTCCAGGTAGCGTCCGTCTATAGAGTCACCGGAGTTACCCATGCCTCCGTCCTTATCAGTGACCGGCTATCTCATCGCCGTAGGCGCCACTTTGCTGGCCTTGCTGGTGACATCACTGATATGGCCGATCCTGGAGGGCGGCCCGTTCATCATATTTTTCTCGGCCGTGCTCGTCAGTGCCTGGTACGGCGGGTTGGGACCGGGGTTGCTTACGATCGCCCTCACGATATTGCTGATGGCCTATTTCTTTGCGGTGCCAGCGCATTCTCTGCTCGTCCACGATCCGGCGGTCATTGCCCGCCTCGGGGTGTTCGGTTTGGCGGCGGGGCTCGTTACTTTGTTCAGCAATTCGCGCAGGCAAGCCCTGGTGGATTTGCAGCGCATCCAGCAGGAGCGGCTCGAATTGCTGGAGCGCGAAAGGCAGGCCCGTTTGGAGGCGGAGGCGGCCAACCGCGCCAAGGACGTGTTTCTGGCCACCGTCTCCCACGAACTGCGCAATCCGCTCAGCGCCATGCTGGGTTGGGTGCAGGTGCTGCGCAGACGCAGCGCGGATCGAGCCACCACCGAACGCGCGCTCGAGATTATCGAGCGCAACGCCAAGCTGCAAGATAAGCTCATCGAAGATTTGCTCGATGTCTCGCGCATCGTCTCCGGCAAGTTGCGCCTCGACGCCTGCCCGAGCGACCTGCTGCCGGTGGTTGAGGCGGCCGTGGATGTCGTGCAGCCCTCAGCCCAGGCCAAGTCCATCCGGCTGTTGCGCATGCTCGACCCGGCCGCCGGTCCGGTGCTCGCCGATGCCACGCGCATCCAGCAGGTGGTCTGGAACCTGCTCTCCAATGCGATCAAATTCACCCCCCAGGGCGGGCGCGTCGAGGTCCGCCTGGTCCGCACCGACGGCCATGTCGAACTTTCGGTAAGCGACACCGGCCAAGGCATCGCCGCCGAAGCGCTGCCCCGACTGTTCGAGCCTTTCTGGCAGGTCGACGCAGGCACCTCGAAGCGCCACGGCGGCTTGGGATTGGGGCTGGCTATCACCCGCAAACTGGTGGAGATGCACGGCGGTGAGATCCGCGCCGCCAGCGACGGGGTAGGGCAGGGGACGACCTTTACCCTGACGCTGCCTTTGATCGACACCGCCCGGCAAGGCTCCCACCGCGTCGTCGGCGCGGCTGCGGCCGAGCGGCCGATGCTGCTCAAAGATCTGTCGGTGCTGGTGGTCGACGCCGAGCCGGGTATTTGCACTCTGGTGCGCAGCATTCTGGAGGAGCATGGAGCACAGGTGACGACGGCCGCCTCCGCCTCCGAGGCCCTCGCTGCCCTCCGGAGCACCGCCCCCCATATCCTGATTGCCGACCTCGCGCTGCCCGACACCGACGGGTGCACTTTGATCCGCAAACTGCGCGATTCCTACCAAAGCGCTATCCCGGCGGTCGCCCTCACCGCCCTCGCCAGGGCTGAAGATTCCGAGCGGATCTTGGCAGCGGGTTTCCAGGTGCACATAAGCAAGCCGGTGCAGCCGGTGCGGCTGGCCGCCGCCGTGGTGAACTTGACCAGACGGGTCGCGGGCAAAACCGACGGTGTCGAACCGCTCAGCAGTTGAAGGCCGGGGACACCTGCAGGCGCATAGGTCTGCCCCACCGCCCGCCGGGCTAAGTTTGCACCAGAAATTCTTCCGGATCGGTGCCCCGGTTGGCCCACTGGGCGGCGGTGCGGGCGGTGGTGAATTCCGGCGGCACCCTGAGAACCTGGACGATCCCGGTGCCGGGACAGCTCGTCTGCAGCAGGTGGACCGGCTCCACATCGATGTGCTCGACTTTGAGCAGGCTGTACTCGCGCCAGCGGTCGAGGGGACGGGCCTGCAACTGCCGACAGATGCGTTCGTAACCGATACCCTCGATCAAGACCCGGCGCAATTCGGCGTCGTTTTCTTCGAGAATCCAATGGGGCCGCCACTCGGCGGGGGGCACCCGGCCGTAGCTTTCAGGCAGCGTCACCCCGTGCCAGGAGTAGATGGCAAAACCGTCGGCAAAGCGCAGGGCCGGTGTCCCCTCGGCGTGCAGTCGCTCGCGCCGGTCGAGGTGCAACGATACCGGTCGCTCGCTGACCAGACACACCCGACGGTACGGAAAGAGCCAGCCACAGCTTTGGACCACCGCACAAAACGTTTGCCACTGGCTGCGGTCGTGGGGACAACCGAGCACGGTGTGGCAGTAATCAAAGTAGCAGCACAGGGCCGTCCAACCTTCCGGTGAGATGCTGTTGGCCGAGAGCCCCCACACCCGAGCGTCCAGGGTGGCCACCAACTGGTTTTCGAGGCTGCGCCACACCTGGCCTGCCAGGTGCTTTTTGAGGTTGTCTTCGAGCTGTTTGCGCAGCCGCTCGATATAGCCACGGCGCATCCGCCGGGCTAGCTCGTCTCCCAGCGCCCAGCTGAGGCGGTGCCAGAGGGTGCCTGCCTGGGGAACTTCGCTGCCGCTTTGAAAAATCTCGCTCTGGGTGGCCGCGTAGGGGCTCGGACAAAAGACAATCTCCGGTTCGCCCAAATCCGCAAGTGCGTAGATGGCCCGGACAGCTTCGCAGGCTGTCTGCCGGTCCAGCGGCTCGCAACGGAGCGCTATGCGCCGCCACTTTTCGCAGTACACCGAGATCAAGGCTTCCTGGTCGGGAGTGAGACTCTCCAGCCGGCTCGGCCGCTCGCCGGTTCCGTTGCCCATGCGGATACTCGAAGCGTGGGCACATCGTATCACGCAGGCGGACGGGGGCCGGTCGGCCGCGAGACGCTATGTCTGTCTTTATCGCTACCACCAGCTCGGTTGTTTCTGGCTGTAGCGCACCCTATCGGGCAACACCGTCTGGCGAATCTGGGTGTTGAGGCGGCGGCAACCGTCGTAGGCGGCCCCTTACAAATTGGCGTGGCCGAGGTTGGCGCCGTCGAGAATCGCAAAGCGCAAATCGGCCCGGCCGAGTTCGGCGCTAAAGCAGTTGGCGCGGGCGAGGTCGGCTTGCTGGAAATTGGCTGGACCGGCATTAGCGTACTCCAGCTCGGCCCCGGTCAAATTCGCGCCCCACCAACCGGCTCCAGCGCAGGTCCGCTCCGCTCAAATCCGCCCCGGCCAGATTCGCCCGCTCTAGATTGGCCTGGCGCAGGCCCGCCTCTTCCCGGGCCGCGGCGGTGCGCTACTGGCTCAGCGCCGAAGACTACCGGGCGCCCCAGGCGAGCAGGTGGGCGTTGACTTCTTCGGGTGCTTCGTCCTGCGGGCAGTGGCCCGCCCGCTCGATCGGCACAAATTTCTCGACGCACGGGTAGTCCGCGAGAGCGCAGCCCAGGGTAAAGGGCTCCCAGGGGTCGTCTTTACCCCAGAGGATAAGCACCGGCGAGCGCACCCTGGGCAGCAAATCCTCGGCGAGAGGCCCGCTCGCGTAGTTGATAAAAGCCAGAAACACCGCCGCTGCCCCTTGATCGGCAGCCGGGCGGGTGAGCATTTCCACCAGTTCGTCGGTAACCGCCTCGCGGCGCACGTAGGCTTGCTGGAGGATCTTGCGCACGCTCTCGGGGCGGCGCAGCCGGTTAAAAAAGAAGCACCCCACCGCCGGTACCGAGAGCAGCCGCTGCAATAGCGGCGTCCCGGCGCGGCGCAGCCAGGGGAGCGTCCGGCGCTTGCGCTCGTGCAGGAGTCGCAACGAACAGTTGATCAGTACAACGCTGTCGGTCCGCTCGGGCGCACCCACCGCCGCCTGCAGCGCCACGATGGCGCCGATCGAGTTGCCGACCAGGATGGCCGGCCGGCCCACCACTTCGCGCACAAAATCGCCGACCTGCCGACCCCAGGTCTCGAAGGTGTAGGCCAGTTCGGCAGGGCTCGGTTTGGCACTCGCCCCAAAGCCCACCAGATCGAGCGCAAAAACAGGATGCTCCTGCGCCAGGACCGGCAGGTTGCGGCGCCAGTGGCCCAGCGAGGCGCCGAAGCCGTGAATGAGCACCATCGGCGGCCGGTCGCTGTTGGCTTCCCCGGCGCTGCGGTAGGCCACCGGGTAACCGCGCCAGGACCACTGTGTTACGGAAGATTGCATAGCCTACCATCTAACACTCTGCGCGGTTGTGCGCAAAGTGCAATGTGCTACAGTATGAGGCGCTACGAACGCGCAGTGGGAGAGCGTGGATGCAGATCGCGGTCATCGGATTGAGTCACCGAACTGCACCAGTCGAAATTCGCGAACGGGTCAGCATTGCCGAGGGGCAGGTTCCCGAATACGTGTCTCGGTTGCGAAGCTGCTCACAAGTTGCCGAATGCGCGATTTTGAGCACCTGTAATCGTCTAGAAATTTATACAGTCCTGCGCGACAGCGAGCACGGTCTGCGGGAGGTGACCCGCTTTTTGGCCGAGAGCAAAGGGGTGCTGCTGCCGACGCTCCAGCGCCACCTGTTCGTGCTGTTGCACCAGGATGCGGTGATGCATCTGATGCGCGTGGCGGCCGGGCTCGATTCGATCGTCCTGGGCGAAGGGCAGATTCTTGCCCAGGTGAAGATGACCCAGAGCCTCGCCCAGCAGGGCAAGGGCGTGGACCGCGTCCTCAACCAGCTGTTCAAGACGGCGATCACCGCCGGTAAGCGGGTGCGCAGCGACACCAACATCGGCACCGGCGCGGTCTCGGTCTCCTCAGCGGCGGTCGAGATGGCCCTGCGCAAAAAAGGTCCCCTGCACCACCAGCGCTGTCTGGTGGTGGGGGCGGGCAAGATGGGCGAACTGTTGGTGCGCCATCTGCTCGCCAAGGGAGCGCGCCAGATCATCGTGCTCAACCGCTCCCTCGAAAAGGCGGCCCAGATGGTCGAGCAGTTCGGGCTGATGCTGCCGGTGGCCACGGTCGACGAATTGACCAACTACGTGCCCTGCTCCGATTTGATCTTCACCTGCACAGGCGCTACCGAACCGCTGCTGACGCTGGAGAAGATGAGCGCCCTGCGCCGCGACCAGTCGCTGATGATCTTCGACATCGCCGTGCCGCGCAACGTCGCGACCGAAGTGGATGAGTTGCCGAACGTGCAACTATTCAACGTCGATCACCTCAAGCAGGTGGTCGAGGAGAATCGTGCCTACCGGCAGTTGATGGTCACCCAGTGCGAGGAGATCCTGCTGGAGCAGCTCGACGAATTTCTCGATTGGTGGCGCGGCCTGGAGGCGGTACCCACGATCAACCAATTGCGCCAAAAAGTCGAAACCATCCGCGAGCAGGAACTCGAAAAAGCCCTCTCGCGCCTGGGAACCGAATTCGCCGAGAAGCACCAGGGCATCATCGATTCGCTCACCCGCGCCATCGTCAACAAAATCCTGCACGACCCGATGGTACAACTGAGAGCCCAGCGCGACATCGAAGCGCGCCGCCGTGCCCTGCAGACCCTGCAGACGCTCTTCAACCTCGAAGCGCAGAGCAATCCCGAGCCTCCGACGCTTTAGGCGATTTACTTCGCGCCGTTAGCGACGAATACCCAGCCGTTGAGGGCCAGTCCCAGGCAGATGAAGCCGAGTGTGGTCAGCGACGGGCTGAATTTGCCCGTCTGGAAGGCGCGAAAGGGCAGCGCAAAGAAGACCATCGACCCGACGACGGCCGCGATCATCTGCCAGCTCGCCCCGTGGTAGACCATCGTCATCGGAGCCACCGGCAACATCAGCCCGATCGAGACAGCCAGAAAAAAGGTCAGCAGCGAGTAGAACACCCAGAGCACCGAAACGCTTCTACCAGTCTAGAGGGCGGCGGTTATGGTGGGTGAAGCAGCACTGGAGGTCATCATGGCAATCGACGTCGGCCAGCAGGCACCCGATTTTACCCTCGACGGTTCCCAGGGACCGGTCACCCTCTCGCAGTACCGGGGCAAAAACAACGTTTTGCTCGCCTTCTACCCCGGCGATTTTACGCCCGTGTGCACTAAGGAACTGACCTGCTTTGTCGAGGACTGGTCGAAGTTCCAGGGCAAGGACACGGTGATTCTGGGCATCAGCAGCGGCTCGGTCGACTCGAAGAGCAAGTTTGCCCAATCGCTGGGAGCCCAGTTTCCCCTGCTCAGCGACGGCGAGAAGCGCGTGGCGGGCCTTTACGACGTCTCGGGATTTCTGGGAGTCGCCCGCGCCTACTTCATCGTCGACAAGCAAGGCGTGCTGCGCTACAAGCATGTGGAAGCGCTCCCGTTTTTCAAGCGCGAGGACGAGGAGTTGTTGGGCGTGCTGGCGGGGTTGTGATGCCCCTGACTTACCGGACTTTGATTAAGTAAGGGAATATCCTCAGCTGACCATCGACTCGCCCAGATAGCTCCGGCGCACCTCTTCGCAGATCAGTAGTTCATCTGCCGGCCCTTCGAGGGCGATGCGGCCGTTTTCGAGCACGTAGCCCCGGTCGGCCAGTTTCAATGCTTGCAGAGCGTTCTGTTCAACCAGGAGCACCATCACCCCCTGGGAGCGGATGCGCTCGATGATCTGAAAAATGCTCTGCACAATCAGCGGGGCGAGGCCCATGCTCGGTTCGTCGAGCACCAGCAGGCGCGGCTTGCCAAGCAACGCCCGGCCGATGGCGAGCATCTGCTGCTCGCCCCCGGAAAGCGTACCGGCGCGCTGGTAGCGGCGCTCTTTGAGAATCGGAAAGAGATGAAAGATCTCTTCGAGGTCCGCCTCGATGCGGTCGTTGCGGGTGTAAGCGCCCATCTCCAGGTTTTCGAGCACCGTGAGGCGCGAGAAGATGCGCCGCCCCTCCGGAACGTGCATCAGCCCGGTGCGGACAATCAAGTCGGCTGAGAGCCGGTCGAGGCGACGGTTGTCCAAGAGCACCTCCCCGGCGGTGGGCCGAATCAGACCCGAGATGGTGCGCAGCAAGGTCGATTTGCCGGCGCCGTTGGGGCCAATCACCGTCACCAATTCCCCCGCTCCTACGTGCAGGTTCACCTGGTGCAGCACTTCAATTTGCCCGTAGCCCGCCGTCAACCCCCGCACTTCCAGACCTGTACCCATGCTGTCGCTCGTTTGCTCTCTGCCTATTAATACACGGCGCACAGCCTTTGGCTGATTGCCCCACCAAAGGCAAAGCCTGCACCATTACTGGTGCAGGCTTCGCGGGCGCAATTCGGCCGGACTACATCATGCCGCCCATGCCGCCCATGCCGCCCATGCCGCCCATGCCGCCCATGTCGGGGGCACCGGCGCCCGCTTTTTTCTTCTCGGGCTTGTCGACGATCAGCACCTCGGTAGTAAGCACCATCGCGGCGATCGACGTGGCGTTCTGCAGCGCCGAGCGGACCACCTTGGCCGGGTCGGCCACGCCTGCGGCAAGCATGTCGACAAATTCGCCCTTCATGGCGTCGTAGCCGATGTTGAGGTCCAGCTCGCGCACCTTCTGGGCGATCACCGACCCTTCGATGCCGGCATTATCGGCAATCTGGCGCAAAGGCGCCTCCAGGGCGCGGGCGATCAAGTCCGCACCGGTCTTCTCGTCGTCGGCCAGTCCCGCCTTGATGGCGTCGATCTTCTTGGTCAGGTGCAGCAGGGTCGTGCCGCCGCCCGGCACGATGCCTTCTTCGACCGCCGCTTTGGTGGCGTTGAGGGCATCTTCAATGCGCAGCTTGCGGTCTTTGAGTTCGGTCTCGGTTGCCGCACCGACTTTGATCACCGCCACACCACCCGCGAGCTTGGCGAGGCGCTCCTGGAGCTTCTCGCGGTCAAAGTCGGAGTCGGTGTCCTCCATCTGCGTGTGGATCTGGGCGATGCGCTTTTCGACGGCGGCTTTGTTGTCGGTACCGGCGACGATCGTGGTCTTGTCCTTGGTGATCGTCACCTTGCGGGCCTTGCCCAGCATGTCGATGGTGACGTTCTCGAGCTTGAGGCCGATGTCCTCGGAGATCACATCGCCGCCGGTGAGCACCGCAATGTCCTGCAGCATCGCCTTGCGCCGGTCGCCGAAGCCGGGGGCTTTGACCGCCACGCAGTTGAGCACGCCGCGCAGTTTGTTGACTACCAGCGTCGCGAGCGCTTCGCCTTCGAGGTCCTCGGCGATGATGAGCAGGGGCCGACCGGCGCGGGCGACCTTCTCCAGCACCGGGATGAGATCTTGAATAATCGAGATTTTTTTGTCGGTGAGCAGAATGAACGGCTCGTCAAGATCGGTAATCATCCGCTCGGTGTCGGTGACAAAGTAGGGCGAGACGTAGCCCTTGTCGAACTGCATGCCCTCGACCACGTCCAGTTCGGTGACCAGCGACTTCGATTCTTCGACGGTGATCACGCCTTCTTTGCCGACTTTGTCCATCGCCTCGGCGATCATCTGGCCGATTTCTTCGTCGTTGCCCGAAGAAATGGTCGCCACCTCGGCGATCGTCTTGTTGTCTTCGACCGGCTTGGCCATGGCGGCAATCTCATGCACCAGCTTTGCCACGCTCTTCTCCATGCCGCGCTTGAGGCTCATCGGGTTGGCCCCGGCAGCAACGTTGCGCAGGCCCTCGCGAATCAGTGCCTGGGCGAGCACCGTGGCGGTGGTGGTGCCGTCGCCGGCGACATCGTTGGTCTTGGAGGCCACCTCGCGGATGAGCTGGGCGCCGGTATTTTCCAGCGGATCTTCCAGTTCGATTTCTTTGGCGATGGTGACCCCGTCGTTGACAATCTGGGGCGCACCAAATTTTTTCTCAAGCACGACGTTGCGACCCTTGGGTCCGAGGGTCACCCGCACCGCGTCGGCCAGGGCGTTGACACCCCGCTCGAGCGCCCGGCGGGCCGTCTCGTCAAACACGATCATTTTTGCCATTGCACACTCTCCCAATAGTTGAATCGCGCCGCCCGTATTACTGGGTGATGGCGAGGATATCCTTCTCAGCGAGCAAAATGTACTCCTCGCCCGCCACCTTCAGTTCGGTCCCGGCGTACTTGGCGTAGAGCACCTTGTCACCCACTTTGACTTCAAGGGGCAACCGCTCGCCTTTGTCGGTGACCCGACCTTCACCCACCGCCGTCACCTCGCCCACCTGGGGCTTCTCCTTGGCCGTGTCCGGCAGCAAAATGCCGCCCGCCGTCTTCTCTTCTTGGGCCAGAACCTTCACCAGCACCCGATCGCCGAGGGGCTTCAGGGAAGATGCCGCTACGGTAATAGTTGCCACAGCACTCTCTCCTTGGAGACCAAATTTCCATTCATCACGTTAGCACTCTCTTGGCCCAAGTGCTAACGGTCCTTGCTAGAGATCACTTGACTGCTGTGGGACGATGGCCGGGAAGCTGCCGGCCAGATCTTGCTTGTGTTTGCCATGTCCCCACATGAATAGGCCGGACTTGCTCCGCTATGCCATGATGGAAAAACGTAATAACATCCGTGATCACAATGGTCGCAAAGCGCTACAAGGTTGGGTGGGCGAAGATCGGCAACAGTGCGGGCTTCCGGCTCAGTGCCAACTTTTTCAGGGACTTTCCCCAGTATGCAGGCGCTGAGGGTTCGGTAGAAGTGCTCGGCAATGGCAAGCTGCTTGTCTGCTTATCCTCCGCTGAAGACGAGCAGCGTGAGGACGAAATCATGCTCAGCTTGTATCTAGATTTTGTGATGAAGCGGGCGCTCGCTGATCCTGGGCGTGAATTGGAAGCTTACACGGAAGCTATGGCTGCTGAGGACGACGAATTGATGGCAGGGATCATCATTGACACTGATCCGTAAAGGCTGGGAAATCTACTTTGTTAGACGCCAATTCGGCAAACAACGTCGCGACATGCAGGCGGTAGTTAAGCAATTGAAGCAAACCCTGCCTCTCGAAAAGTACCGAATGCACGCGACGGTTAAGCTCTACACGGCGATGATGAGCGCTATCAAGGAGAGGATTCCCGAAGATCCCTTCGCCGGTCACTTTGCGCTACAGGGTCCGCTCAAGAAGTACGGCCGCGTGAAGAAAATGGGCTTGCCGAGCCGCTACCGGTTGTTCTTTAGAGCGATCGAAACCGAACAGAGCAAAGCAATCTTTGTGCTCTGGCTCGGCTACCCCCGCAAGGAAGGTGACAAGAACGACTGTTACAAGGCTTTCAGGCGCATGATTGAAAACGGTGAGTTTCCTGAATCCTTCGATGAGCTTTTGCTTGCCAGCGAAGAAGTATGTAAGCAGTGAAGGATTCTGAGAAGCCATGACGCATTTCGGTGTCATCTGTCCTGCGGCCCAAGGGCACTTCAACCCCATGGTCGCACTCACAGCCGAACTGATGCAACGCGGTCACCGATGTACTTTCTTTCAAATCATTGATTGGCAAAATGCAGTACGCTCGTGCGGAGCAGATTTTCAACCGATCGGGGTGCAGGAGTATCCTGCGGGAACCTGGTCTCGGGAGTTCGATCTGCTCGGGCGCACCGATGGTCTGAAAAGCATGCAGCTTACTATCCAGATGTATCGCCGTGGAGTGGAGTTCGTCTGCCGCGACGTTCCCCCGGCGGCCGAACGGTTAGGGATCGATGCCCTTTTGGTTGACCGGAGCGTGGCCGCCGGCACCGTGACTGCCAGGGCACTGCCCTCCGCAATCGAGCGGGTGCTGGGTGGACCTAGTTTCCGTACCGCCGCCGGACGCCTGCAGGCGGCTATTGCCGCAGCAGGTGGAGTAGAGCGAGCGGCGGATATCTGCGAGCAGGTAGCTACATTACGTCGTGCCGTATCCGCGGCAGGATGGACCCAGATCTGACTGTACGGCCAACTGAGATGAGATGCCCCAGGATATGTCACAAACTCCGGCTGATCAGGGTGCGCACGTGCTTTTCCCCACTGCTTCGGCCACCAGCGAAACGGTGCTCAGCAGCCAGAGGATGCGCAGGCAATTAGCGCGCCACCGGCGTGCCGTAGAGCGCTGCGAGTTTGCCCAGTTCGGCACGGATCTGCTCGACGAGCGCCCGGGGTTCTTCGACGACGGCCTCGGCCCCGAAACTGAGCACCCAGCGCTTGAGAGCTTCGAGTTCCGAGACGTGCATCTGCAGCCTGAGCGAGCCGTCCGCGAGGGTGGTGTTCACCTGGGTCGGGTGGAGCAACCGGCCGCGCAAGGCGCGGGCCGCTCTGGGGGTGAGGCGCACGCTCACCGGGGTGACGGCGGTGCCCAGCTGCAGTTGATTAATCTTGTCGATGAGCGGCCGCGGGTCAAAGGCCGGGTCGCGGGTGAACTTGTCTCCCAGCGTCTGTACCACCTGAATGCGGTCGACTTGAAAGGCTTCGAATTGTTTGGTGCCCAGGTCGTAGCCAATCAGGTACGGCTCGTAGCCGCGCCAGACATAGAGCAAATAAGGGTTGACCTGGCGGGTGATGGGCACTTCTCCAGGGGCAGCGTAGCCAATCAAGGTCTGCAGGCCCGATTCGAAGGCGTCGCCCAGTTGTTGCCAGACTTCGAAATCGTTGAAAGTGGCGGGCAGTTCGGCGCTGGTGTGCAGGTAGTCGCGCACCGTCTCGAGGTCCACCCAGCCCAGTTTGGGCAGATGGTGCACCAGTTGGGCGATGGCCGACTGGATTTGCTGTTCGTAGAGGGTGCCTTCGGCGGCTGCGAGTAGACGGTTGCCGGCCATCAGTACGAACAGTTCGCCCTGGGTGAGGGGCAAGGGCGGCAGTTGCCAGGTGGTTTCGCGGTAGACGTAACCGCGCACCCGATCGACCACCAGCGGCGCACCGTACTCGTCGCGCAAAGTCAGCAAGGCCCGCTGCACCGTGCCGGTGCTCACCCCGAGGGCGCGGGCGAGTTGGGCGGTGCTGCGCGCCTGCCCGAGGCGGACGAGCCGGTCAATTTTAAGTAAACGGTCGAGTTGTTCAAGCGAGACGTCGGCCATGGGTAATGCTGTCCCCCGCGCGAGAGTACCGATGTTCCATAGGGAATTTTCGGCGGCCTTGAACGTTAGATAAAGCAATGGGAAGTTCAGATAGACTGAGGGCGTCGCAGCCGGCCTCCTGGCTTCATGCATTTTGAAGACGCGCTCGAAGTGGCAGACGCGGCCGTTTTCTACGGTCGTACCGACGAGTTGGCGACACTGGAGCGGTGGCTGGCCCACGAACGCTGTCGCTTGATCGCCGTTGTCGGTATCGGCGGGGTCGGCAAGACGGCGCTTTCGATTCAACTGGCCCGCCGGGTGCAGATCCACTTCGAGGGTGTGCTGTGGCGCTCGCTGCGCAATGCGCCGCCTCTGCCGGATTTGTTGGCGGAACTGATCGAATTTGTCTCAGGCCGTCCGCAAACCTCTCTGTCGGCCACGGTCGAAGGCCGCCTCTCGCAGCTGTTGGAGCAACTGCGACACTCCCGTTGTCTGCTGGTGCTCGACAATGCCGAGTCGCTCCTGCGCGGCGGCGAGCGGCCGGGCACCTATCTGAAAGGTTACGAAGGGTACGGCGAACTGTTCCGGCGGGTGGGTGAATCGGAGCACCGCAGCTGTTTACTCATTACCAGCCGCGAGAAGCCCGAGGAGGTGGCGGTACTCGAAGGGGAGATGCTGCCGGTGCGCTCGATGCGGCTTGGGGGATTGCAGGAGGGCCAAGGAGAAAGGATCCTGGAAGCGAGGGGACTGGGGAGTACCGACGGGGAGCGGCGGCGGTTGGTGGAGCTGTATCGCGGCAATCCCCTGGCGCTCAAGATCATGGCCACGGCGATCCAGGAATGGTTCGACGGCGACATCGGCGCCTTTTTGGCCCAGGAGGCGGTGGTCTTCGACGGACTGCGCGGCTTGCTCGATCAGCAGTTCGAACGGTTGAGCGCCTTTGAAAAGCTGGTGATGTACTGGCTTGCCATCGACCGGGAAGTGGTCAGTGCGGCACAGCTGCAGGCGGACATCGTCCCTTCGGTCACTATGCCGCGCCTTTTGGAGACGCTCGAATCGCTGCTCAGGCGCTCGCTGATTGAACGCGGCGCCACCGGCTTTACCCAGCAACCGGTGGTGATGGAATATACGAGCGAACGGATTATCCAACAAGTCTGCCGGGAGATTGTGCAGCAGGAGGCGGTTTTGCTCAAAAGCCATGCCCTGCTCAAGGCCCAGAGCAAAGACTATATCAAAGAGACCCAAACCCGGCTCATTGTCAGACCGCTGATTGATCAGTTGCTGAATCATCTCAAAAGTAAACAGCACACCGAAACCCGGATCGGCTGCCTGCTCGCCGACCAGCGCGAGCAGGCGCCCCTGGAGCCGGGGTACGTGGGCGGCAATCTCATCAATTTGCTGGGCGCCCTGGGGACGGATCTCAGCGATTGGGACTTTTCGGGCCTGTGCGTCTGGCAGGCGGACTTGCAACGCGCGCCGCTGCGGCGCACTAGTTTTGCCCGCGCCGACTTGCGCGCAAGCGTCTTCGCGCAAACGTTTGCAGGCATCTTGTTAGTCGCCTTCAATCCGGAAGGCACGGTGCTCGCCATTGGCGACGACAGCGGCGAGATTCGCCTGTTGCGCGCCGCCGACGGCCAGCAGCAGGCCCGGTGCACCGGCCACACCGACGCGCTGTGCGCGATGGCCTTTCATCCGGAAGGTACTCTGCTCGCCAGCGGCAGCGAAGATCTGAGCGTCAAGCTGTGGGCGGCGGGCTCCGGTCAGTGCCTGGGCACCCTCACCGGGCACACCGGCTGGGTCTACGCGGTCGCCTTCGCCCCGGATGGCCGCACCCTTGCCAGCGGCAGCGTCGATGGCACCGTCAGGCTCTGGGACGTGGGCACGGGACTCTGCCTGCAGATCCTGTACGACCCGGGGGGGCAGTTCTGGTCGGTGGCTTTTGCCCCGGACGGCCAGACCCTCGCCACCGCGGGCCACGGCCACGCGATCAAGCTCTGGCAGGTCAGCAGCGGCGCGTGCGCGCTGAGCCTTGAAGGCCACACCGCTCAGGTGCGCTCGGTGGCCTTCAGCCCCGACGGCCGGACCCTGGCAAGCGCCGGTGTCGACGGCACCGTCAGGCTCTGGGATGTGCCGCTCGGCGCGTGCCTGATGGTGCTGGAGGGCCACACCAGCCGGGTACGCACGGTGGCCTTCAGCCCCGAGGGGCACCTGCTCGCCAGCGGCGGCCACGACCAGACAGTCAGGTTCTGGGAGGTGCGTTCCGGGCGGTGCCTGCGGGTACTGCCGGGGCACACCGGCCAGGTCTGGTCGCTCGCGTTTCACCCAAACGGGCGCACCCTGGCCAGCGGCAGCATGGACCAGACCGTCCGGCTCTGGGAGGTCGATTCGGGCCGCTCGCTCAAGACTTTTCAGGGCAATTCCGGCTGGATCTGGTCGGTGGCCTTTCACCCCGGCAGGCACCTGCTCGCGAGCGGCAGCATGGACCGGCTGGTAAGGCTCTGGGACACCCGCAGCGGTCAGTGCCTCAAGACCCTCGCCGGTCACGGCTGCTGGGTCTGGTCGCTGGCCTTTCATCCGGGCGGAACGGTGCTTGCCAGCGGCAGTTTCGATCAGACCGTCAAACTGTGGGAGGTGGATACTGGGCGCTGTATCCAATCGCTCGCAGGCCACACCAACTGGATTCGGGCCGTCGCCTTTGCCCCGGACGGCAGGCGACTTGCCAGCGCCGGCGTCGATCAGACCATCCGGTTGTGGGAGTGGTCCACCGGGGAGTGCACCGCCGCCCTCACCGGGCACACCGGCTGGGTGCGCTCGGTGGCGTTTGGCCCCGACGGGCGACGGCTCGCCAGCGGCAGCCTGGACCGCACCGCCAAAATCTGGGATGCCGTCACCGGCGAGTGCACAGCGACTTTAAACGGGCACAGCGGCCAGATTTGCGCCGTCGCCTTCAGCCCCGACGGCCGCCTGATTGCCACTGCCGCCGAGGATCACCTCGTCAAACTGTGGGACCTGGCCACCGGCGCGTGCGCAGCGACCCTCGCCGGGCACGGCGGTCCGGTCTGGTCGGTGGCTTTTTCCCCGGATGGATTGCATCTGGCAAGCTGCAGTCACGACCGAACCGTCCGCTTCTGGGCTGCCGGGAACGGTGCGCTCACCGCCACCCTGCGCGGCCACAGCGATCAAGTCTGGTCTGTGGCCTACGGCCCGCGCGGCGAGACCCTAGCAAGCGGCAGCCAGGATAAGACCATCCGATTGTGGAACCCGGCCACCGGCGAATGCCTGAAGATCCTGCAGGCCGAAAGGCTCTACGAAGGCATGAACATCGCGGGCGCCGTCGGCCTCACTGAGGCCCAGAGGGCCACCCTAAGCGCGCTCGGAGCAGTTGGAACGTAGAAAGGCCAGGGCCGTCGCCCTCAAAGCACAGGTCGGATCATCCGAGCTGGTGCAGCCGCAAATCACACAATGCCGTCCTGGAACGGCTCAACTTCCGATGGAGTCCATGGGCAATAGAGTACAGGTCTATTTCGTTCTATGGGAAAGAATAGCTGGAGAACGGGCGTAGCAGGTGTTCGAGTGCGCGACTTCCCAATTCTGAAAGTCTTCGAGAATCTTACTGACCATCGTCGCGGGGAAGGGCGCAGACACACCCTTCCTTGCCAACGTCGAAGTGACCTGGCCCCGAATAGTGAGCCGCTGAAAAAGTGAGTTTCCAGCCTGGCTTTCATCATCGTACAGGTCACTGCCGTTCAGGCTCCGCTGTCGCCTGAACGGCAGTGACCTGTTGCAAAAACTCCATCGGCGTTGCTCCTCCCAGGGCACTGTGCGGACGGTGGTGGTTGTAATCCAGCCGCCATGCCTCAATGAGCCGTCTGGCATCCGGCACGCTCAAGAAGTAGTGGGCATTGAGACATTCATCCCGAAATTTCCCATTGAAGCTCTCGATGTGCGGCTTGTCGGTCGGTTTACCTGGGCGGGTGAAGGCAATCTGCACCCCACGCCTCTCGGCCCACTCGGCCAGGGTCCGACAGACGAACTGCGGCCCGTTGTCCACCAGCAATCGTTCGGGTAACTGCCGTTGGGCGGCCAAACTCTCCAACACCCGCACCACGCGAGCGGAGGGCAGGGAGGTATCCACTTCTATCTGCGGACACTCCCGGCTGTAGACATCCAGGGCCGTTGGGTCAACGGCCCCCACGACCGTCAGCGTCCGCAGTTGGCGTCCATCCGCCAGAGCGTCCTCGACAAAATCCAGACTCCACAACTGATTGGGATGCTCCAAAACGGGCCCTGTCGGCTCTTGGCAGGCAACTTCAACACAAACGCCAAAAGCCTCTCAGGGTCTGGAATTGGGTCTGAATGCGGACGGGGAGATTCGAACTCCCACGGGTTGCCCCACAGGTTCCTAAGACCGGCGTGTCTACCATTCCACCACGTCCGCACGTTCTACCAGTGTAAACGGACCGACCCGCCCATCGGCCCCATCAGGCGTAGATTGACTCCAGCACCGCATCTTCGACCAGATGATTGGCGCTCACCCGCTGCACATCGTCCAGGTTTTCGAGCTTCTCAAGCAGGGTGAGCACCTGGCGAGCGATATCCGGATCAGCGATCTCGATGGTATTGTCGGGTACCCAACGCACCTCGGCCGCCGCCAGCCGAAACCCGGCCCCCTTAAGGGTATCGGTGAGCGCTTCGAGATCCGCAGCTTTGCAGGTCACTTCCGCCCCCTGCCCCTCGGGGTCGATTTCGTAACCCGCCGCCCCCCCTTCAAGGGCCGCTTCGATCAGATCTTCCTCGCGCACCGGCCCTTCGAGGACTGCCACGCCCCGCTGCTGGAACATCCAGCCCACGCAGCCGGTTTCACCGAGATTACCGCCGTTGCGGCTGAAGACTGCCCGCAGATCTGCCGCCGTCCGGTTGCGGTTGTCGGTCTGCGCCTCGATTAAGATTGCTACCCCCGCCGGACCGTAGCCCTCGTAGCGGATCTCTTCAAAGTTGTCGCCTTCGAGGGCGCCACTCCCTTTGTCGACGGCCCGCTGGATGTTCTCCCCCGGCAAACTCGCCGCCTTGGCCTGCTCGATGGCCAGGCGCAACCGAAAATTTCCTGCCGGGTCGGGGCCGCCCAGGCGCGTGGCGACAATGATTTCGCGGGAGAGCCGGGCGAACATCGCCCCTTTAGCCACGTCGTTCTTGGCTTTCTGACGCTTGATCTGCGCCCACTTGCTATGCCCTGCCATGATCTGCGCTGCTTGCTGATTCTGGTCGAATCTATCACAGCAAAATCGCCGCTCCAGCCAGAAGCGCATCGCGTCCCCCGCCAGCAACCCCTAAGGGAACCATGGCGACCCGCACGCTGCCCCAAGCAAGCTGTCCGACAACTCCGCTCCGGCGATTTGCGCCCGCGGGCCGAGAGCGGCTTCCCGTGGACAGGAGTCCATTTTGCAGGGATCCCAACTGCTCTGCAAATGCGGCTTCAGAAACGACCAGAAGCCGCTGCAAGCGCTTTGTGCTACAATTGACTCGTGATCTGACCTCGCCTCGTTTTGACGCGCCTTTGGGCACAGCGGCAGCAACGACTGCGGGCGACATGATAGCTGGCGCGAAGGAGCGCAAAGACGAATGACCGAAACCTATGGGGCAGAGCAAATTCAGGTTCTCGAAGGCCTGGAGCATGTCCGCAAGCGCCCGGGCATGTACATCGGCTCCACCGGACCGCGCGGTCTGCATCACTTAGTCTACGAAATCGTCGACAACTCCGTCGACGAGGCTTTGGCCGGTCACTGCAGGCACATCGCCATCAGCCTGGGCGCCGACGGTTCCGCCACGATCACCGACGATGGGCGCGGCATTCCGACCGACACCCACCCGCGCACGGGCAAATCCACCATCGAGACGGTACTCACGGTGCTCGGTGCCGGCGGCAAGTTCGGCGGCGGCGGCTACAAAGTCTCCGGTGGTCTGCACGGCGTCGGCGCGGCGGTGGTCAATGCCCTGTCAACCATCCTCACCGCGACCATTTGGCGCGAGGGCAAGCAGTACATTCAGCGCTTTCGCCGCGGCATTCCCGAGGGCGGTCTTGCGGTGAGTCCCGACTCCCAGAAGCGCCGCGGCACGATGATTTCGTTCTTGCCCGATCCCGAAATTTTTACCACCGGCGTCGATTTTGATTTCGACACGCTCTTGAGTCGCTTTCGCGAACTGGCCTTTTTGAATGCAGGGGTCGAATTTCGCTTCAGCGATTTGCGCGGCGAGACCGAGCGCACTGAAACTTACCTCTACGAAGGCGGCATCCGCGAGTACGTCAAGTACATGACCCGCGAGAAGGCTGCTCTGCACCCCGACATCATCTTTATCAACCAGGAGCGCGACGGGGTGAGTGTCGAGTGCGCCCTGCAGTGGAGCACCGACGTCTACAACGACAACGTGCTCGGTTTTGCCAACAACATCCGCACCATCGACGGCGGTACCCACCTCGAAGGTTTCAAAGCCGTCCTCACCCGCACCTTCAACAGCTTCGCCCGCAAGGCCAACAAGCTCAAAGACGGTGACAAGAACCTCACCGGCGAGCACGTGCGCGAGGGGCTCACCGCCGTGCTGAGCGTCAAAGTCCCCAACCCCGAATTTGAAGGCCAGACCAAGACCAAACTCGGCAACCCCGAGGTGCGCGGCATCGTCGACGGCGTGATTTCTGAAAAACTCACCGAATACCTCGAATTTCACCCGGATGTGGTAGCTTCCATCCTCGAAAAGGCGCTGCAGTCGATGCAGGCCGAGGAAGCCGCCCGCAAAGCGCGCGATCTGGTCCGCCGCAAATCAGCCCTCGAATCGTCCACCCTCCCCGGCAAATTGGCCGACTGCCAGAGCCGCGACCCCGCAGAATCAGAAGTCTTTCTAGTCGAAGGAGATTCCGCCGGCGGGAGCGCCAAGCAAGGCCGAGATCGGCGATTCCAGGCGATTTTGCCGCTTCGGGGCAAAATCCTCAATATCGAAAGAGCGGACGACAGAAAGATTTACGGCAACAACGAAATCCAGGCGATGATCACGGGCCTCGGCCTCGGCCTCAAGACCGAAGAGTTTGATGTGGGTCGGCTGCGATACCATCGCATCATTATCATGACCGACGCAGACGTCGACGGCGCCCACATCCGCACGTTGCTACTCACGTTCTTCTACCGTTACAAACGCGACTTGGTAGAGCAGGGCTACATTTACATCGCCCAGCCGCCGTTTTACAAGATTTCAATCGGCGGCGGCCGCAACATCGACGTGCGCTACTGTTACTCCGAACAGGAAAAAGAGGCGATCCTCCGCGGTCTGCGCGAAAATCAGAAGTATGAGATCCAGCGCTTCAAGGGTCTGGGCGAGATGCAGGCGGATCAGCTCTGGGAGACGACGATGAACCCCGAGACGCGCACCCTCAGGCAAGTGGCCATCGAGGACGCCGCCGAGGCCGACCGCGTCTTCAACATCCTGATGGGCGACCGCGTCGAACCGCGACGGGAATTTATCGAGACCTACGGTCCACGACTGCAGATGGCCGACCTGGACATTTAGCGCTCCTATGATTTATAGATCGCTCATCAACTGCAAAGGCTCGGGCGCAAGGATACGGGCAAAAGTGGCAGTGTGGATACGCCCATTTGTGCTCGCTTACGACTTTATTTGCGGCCTTCCCAGTTAGATCTCAACTTCCGTCAGGCTGGACGCTCGACTAAAGTACAGGAGCAATTCTTGACCTTCGGTACGCGATTTACCGCACCTGCAATTTTAGGATAAGAACAACTGACTGACGGTGCAACGAGCATGGGTTGCGCAACCAGTAAGTCTCGAAAGATTGGACTCCAACTGCTGATGTCAAATACCTGTGGAGACACACCGATGCAACGTCGCTCGGCTATGGTTTTGTTCGCGATGAGTCTGTATTTTTGTGGACCCTTTTTTTTGGCCCAAGCAGCCGACACACCGAATACCCAGGCAAACGCGCTCGGTGTCGAACCTTTGACCCCGACTCTGCCGTCACTGCCGACCCGGGCAGTGGAACTCAAAGTCGAGACCATCCAGCCGCTGAAGCTGCAGGATGCCGTCGACATCGCCCTGGCGCGCAGCCCCCAGTTGCAGCTTGCGCTCGTGGCGGTCGAAAAAGCGGAAGGTTCGGTGCGTGAGCAGAGCGCCGGGCTTTACCCGACCGTCCAAACCAGCCTTAGCTACAGCTACGTCCAGTCGGCCACCAGCAAAATCAGCGCCGCGCTGCTTGCCCAGAGCGCCACCTCCTCCCTCAGCTCCGCCCTGGCCGTCGTCGAGAGCGCCCCCCTCAACGGCCAGGTCGAAATCAACTGGACGATCTTTTCCAGCGGCCTGGTCGGCAGCAACATCCGCGCCGCCGCCCAGAACCTGAGTGCTGCCCGCCTCGACTACGCGCGCACCCGCCAGGATCTGATCGATTCTGTCATCACCGCCTACTACGACCTGCAAAACGCCGACGGCAACGTCGCCATCGGCGAAGCGTCGGTCAAAAGCGCCGAAGCGAGTTACAAAGATGCCCGCGCCCAGGAGCGCGCCGGCACCGGTACCCGCTTCGCCTCGCTGCAGGCGGAGGTGCAGCTGGCCAACGCCCGCGTCGAGCTGCTGGAGTACCGGAACCGGCGCGTTGTCGCCCAGCGCGACCTGGCCCGCCGACTCAACTTTGCCCGGCCCACCGATGTGACCGCCGCCGAGGCGATCGAGCAAGGAGAAAGCTGGAAACTCCCGCTCGAAGACACGATCTTCGAAGCCTACCGCAACCGGGTGGAACTGCCCCGCTATCTCGCTTTGGAGCAGGCGGCCAAATCCCAGGAAGAGGCGTACTACGCCTCGGTTGCCCCCCAGGTGAGCGTCTTGCTCACCGGCCAGGCCTACGACAACGCCATCGACCGGGTCACCGGGGTTTTCACCGGCTATAGCGCTGGCGTCCAGATCCAGTGGAGCGCCTTCGACGGCGGTGCCGCCGCCGCCCGGGCTGCCCAGGCGGCCGCCGACGCCAAATCCGCCCGGCTCAACTACATCGACACGCTCAATACCGTGCGCTACGGCGTCGAGAGCGCCTACGCCGACATGCTCACGGCGATGCTGCGCATCGACGCCACCGGCACCTCCGTCACCAGCGCCGAGGAATCGCTGCGCCTGGCCCGGCTGCGCTTTCAAGCCGGTGTGGGTACCCAGACCGACGTGCTCACCGCCGATCGGGATCTGACCCAGGCGCGGGTCAACCGCCTCACCGCGCTCATCGACTTCAACCGCGCCGTCGCCTCGATCAAACGGGCTGTGGGCGTGCTGTAGGGGTGCTTGACAACACGATCCGGCTTGCCCTAATGTATCCGCAGTGATTATATCCACTTGCATTGCATCGAGTTTGGATCTATGGACCCCAAGCGTTTTTTGCCTCTGACTCCGGCGGTGTTTCAGATTTTGCTGACCCTGGCCGACGGCGAGCGCCACGGCTACGGGATCGTGCGCGAAGTCGAGCAGCGCTCGGAGGGTAGAGCACACCTGGGGCTGGGCACGCTCTACAGCACGATCAAGCGCTTACTGGCCGAGGGTTTGGTCGAACAGTCCCAGTGGCGTTTGGACCCGGCGCTTGACGATGAGCGACGGCGGTACTACCGCCTGAGCGAACTGGGCAGGCGGGCGGCGGTGGCCGAGGCCGAGCGCCTGGTGGAATTGGTGGCCGACGCGCGCGCAAAAAAGCTTTTGGCCGCCCCGGAGGTACAGGGATGAAAGATTGGCCGGAGCAGATTTTTGCGGGGCTGCTGAAACTGTATCCGAGCGAATTTCAGCAGGAGTACGGCGAGGAGATGGTCCAGGTATTTCGCGAACAGCGCCGCGAACTGTCCCGGCGGGGTGAGGGGGCGTTGCTTGTGCGCTGGTGGATGTCGACCGCATGGGATCTAGGAGTGACCGCCGTGAAAGAACAGATGCAGATGTTGTTGCAGGATGGGCGCTATGGTTTGCGGATGCTGGCGGGAAGCCCCGGCTTTACGGTGGTGGCGGTCTTGACGCTGGCGGTTGTCATCGGTGCCAATACAGCGATATTCAGCGTCGTCAGTGCGGTGCTGTTGCGCTCGCTGCCTTACGCCGAGCCGGAGAGGCTCGTGCAGGTCTGGGAGACCGTACCCCGACGGGATCAGATGGAAAGCTCGATCTCCGTCCCCAATTACCTCGACTGGCGCGAACAGAACCGCGTGTTTGAACGGATTGCCCTCTACGGCCAGGCAGCCTTCAACCTCAGCAGCAATGGCCGGACCGAACGGCTCGTAGGGGCGATCGTCTCGGCCAATTTCTTTGAGACCTTCGGCACCGCGCCGCTCCTGGGGCGGGGGTTTCAGCCGCAGGAAGAAAAAACTGCCGACAGCCGGGTGGCGGTGATCAGCTATGGCCTGTGGCAGCGACGTTTCGAGGCGAGCGCGGCGGTACTGGGCAAAACCGTCACCATCGACTCGCGACCCTACACAATCGTGGGGGTGATGCCGCCAGGCTTTCAATTTCCCCAGGGCGAGCGGGACATCTGGGTGCCCTTTGCCTTCGACACCGACCAAAAACGGGGCAGCCACTCCCACCGGGCTGTCGCCCGCCTCAAGTCGGGGGTGAATCTGGCGCAGGCTTCCGAGCAAATCAACATCGTTGCCCTCGACCTCGCGCGGCAGTACCCGGATACCAACACCGGCCGGGGAGTGGCGCTTGTGCCGCTGTACGAAGAACTGGTGGGGGATGTCCGTCCGGCGCTATTGGTACTCACCGGCGCGGTGGCGGCCGTGCTGCTGATTGGCTGCGCAAACGTAGCTAACTTGCTGCTTGCTCGCGCCGTCGTCCGCCGGAAGGAATTTGCCTTGCGCGTGGCGCTCGGGGCGAGCCGCTCGCGGCTTGTCCGGCAACTGTTGACCGAGAGCACCTTGCTGTCGCTGTTTGGGGGGGCATGCGGTCTGGTGCTCGCGTACTTTGGCGTCCGGCTGTTGGTGGCATTGAGCCCGGCGGATCTGCCTCGGGCGCAGGAGATTGCTGTAGATGGAACGGTGCTCGCCTTCACGGTTGCGGTAGCGTTCGCCACAGCCTTTTTGTTCGGATTGGCGCCGGCTTTGCAGGCCACCCGCATCGATTGCAACGAGGCGCTCAAGGACGGTGGACGCACAGCTACGGGCGGCCGGTCGCGCAATCGCCTGCGCAACTTGCTGGTGGTGGTGGAGGTGTCGCTTGCCCTGATGCTGCTGGTGGAAGCCGGATTGCTGGGGCAAAGTTTGTGGCGCTTGCAAAGTGTCGAACCGGGCTTGAACCCCAAAAACGTACTCACAGCCGGTATCTACCTGCCGGTGGCCAAGTATCGCGATGAGCGGCAGATAGTGGACTTTTTCGACCGCTTGCTGGCCCGCATCCGCGCCCTGCCGGGGGTAAGTTCGGCCAGCGGCATCTTCACACTGCCCCTAAGCGGCAGCAGTTCCGACGGCACATTTATCATCGAAGGCCGTCCCCCGGTGGGACCCGGCCAGGAGCCGAGTGCGGGTTACTTGATTGTCGGCCCCGATTATTTGCAGACGATGGGCATTCCCTTGTTGCGGGGCCGCGCCTTTGACGAGCGCGACCGTGCCACCTCCCCCAAGGTGGCTCTCATCAACGAGACGATGGCCCAGAAATTCTGGCCCGGCGAGGACCCGGTAGGCAGACGCCTCAGCATCGATACCCCCAGACCGGCTCCCGAGAGTTGGATTGAGATCGTGGGCATCGCCAAGGACGCGCGCACGCTGGCGCTCAACAAGCCGGTGCGCCCAGAGATGTACTTTCCGTACTCCCAGTTGGCCTGGCCCTTTCTCACTCTGGTCATCCGCACCGGGACCGGCGACCCGGCCGCCTTGGGCAACGCTTTGCGAGAGCAGGTGAAGGCGATGGATTCCGATCAGGCGCTAGGCGAAGTCCAGACCATGGAAGCGGTGATTGCTGAATCGATCGAACAGGAGCGCTTCAACGCGCTGCTGTTGGTCCTGTTTGCGGCGGTCGCCCTGGTGCTCTCTGGCGTGGGCCTCTACGGGGTGATAGCCTACTCGGTCACCCAGCGCACCCACGAGATCGGCATCCGCCTCGCCCTGGGCGCCGAGCGGGGCAGCATCGTCCGGCTCGTCGTCGGCCAGGGAATGGCGCCGGCCATAGCAGGGGTGGCGATCGGTCTGGTCGCTGCCGCGGCTCTGGGGCGACTCCTTTCAAGCCTCTTATTCGGCGTCAGTGCCATCGATCCGCCCACCTTCCTCGGTGTGGCGGCAGTGCTGTTGGGAGTGGCGTTTTTGGCCTGCTTCCTGCCCGCCCGCCGCGCCACCCGCGTCGATCCGATGGTGGCTTTGCGGTACGAGTAGGCGTGCTGTACGTGCCTGCACCACGACAGGCATTCTCAGGCACTAATCAGTAAAGGGAATCTTTCGAGACGGCAAAGTCGAGTTGCTGGAAACACCTGATGTCATCAATGGCACGCGGGTACTCGTCACATTTTTTCCCAACTCGCAGCGAGTCGATCTGTCATCTCACGGCATAGATGAACAGCAGGCGGCAGATCTGCGCTCCGTCTGTGCAGCTTTGCTGAAGACTGGACCGTCCGGAGACAGACGTTTACGATGCCCTTTAGAGCAGGTGTCAGGATGGAAACTGTTGCCTGCTCAGATTTTCAGCCACACTTCTTGCCGCAGTCGCCACGCAAAGCGTGCCGGCCCTAAATTGTCTGCCCAGCCCACCCACCGAGTCTCCCGCCCATCGCGCCGGTAAGTCCGGGGGGTGTCGGGGGGGCACGCCCGCAAGGCGGGGAGGGGGAGCGCGCGCGCGGGCACCGTAAACATCAAACTCGCTAAACCTTTTGAACCCCTGGTCGGCCGTCCTCGACCACAAAGGAGGCAAGGGTGCTCACGGTACTATTGGGATCGACTGGGTTGGCGACTACGCGCAGGTCGGTCTGCCATTGTTTGGGGGTGAGCGTGCACAGGGTGTAACCCCGCTGGTCGCCGTTAAAGAATTTGGTGTGGGGGTTGGCTGGCATCGCAGCCATAAGCTGGGCGGTGAATTCCTTTGAGAAGTTGGAGCTGATCGAGGTCCCGGCAAATTCGGTGGCGACGGTGGCCGAGTCGGGATTGGCGAAGTCGGACTTGAGATCGAAGACCCAGTTGGAATGGATGTCGCCGGTGATCACGACCGGATTGGCGGGGCGGCGGGCGGCAAGGTAGCGCAGCAGCCGCTCGCGGGCCACCACGTAGCCGTCCCACTGATCGAGGTTGAACAGTTCTGAGCCCGGGCGCGGATCGACATCGAACTGGGCCATCACCGTCTGCTGGGCAATCACATTCCAGCGCGCCCGCGAGAGGTTCAGCCCTGCAAGCAGCCAGCGCTCCTGCCGGTCCCCCATCATCGAAGCGGCCTCGGCAAGCGCTTCCGGGCAGCGGGGCTTCAGCCGATCGCCGCAGGGCTGGTCGCTTCGGTACTGGCGGGTGTCGAGCACGTGCAATTCGGCCAGATCGCCCATGGTGAAGCGGCGAAAGAGTTGCAAATCGGGGCCCTTGGGCAACGAGGCAAGGCGCAGGGGCATGTGCTCGTAGTAGGCCTGGTACGCGGCGGCGCGGCGGGCGGCGAAGGCCTGCGGGGTCTGGTCGTCCTCGGGGATGAGGGTTGCGTAGTTGTTGTCCACCTCGTGATCGTCCCAGGTGACGATCCAGGGGGCGGCGGCGTGGGCCGCTTGCAAGTGCGGATCGAGCTTGTAGAGCGCGTAGCGGTTGCGGTACTGCTCCAGGGTGGTGATCTCCGGCCCGTCGTGCTTGCGCGGTTGGTTAGCCGTCGGTCCCCGCTCGTAGATGTAATCGCCCAGGTGGACGACAAAATCGAGATCCTCCACCGCGGCCATGTCCCGGTAAGCGCTGAAGTAGGCATGTTCGTAGTGCTGGCAGGAGGCGAAGGCAAAGCGCAGGCGCTCCACCCGCGCGCCCGGAGCAGGTGCGGTGCGGGTACGGCCCACAGGGCTCACCTCGGAACCGGCTTTGAATTGGTACCAGTAAGAGCGGGCAGGCTCCAGGCCGTGCACTTCGACATGCACCGAGTGGGCCATCTCCGGCAGGGCCAACACCGCGCCGCGCTGGAGCACCCGGCGCATATTCGCATCCCTGGCCACCTGCCACTGCACCGGTACCGGCCGCGTGCCCATGCCGCCTCCACCAAGCGGTTTCGGTGCCAGGCGCGTCCAGAGCACAACACCGTCGGCGAGTGGATCGCCGGAGGCTACCCCGAGGCTGAAAATTCCGGCCTCAGCAGCATGGACCCGCTGCACCAGGGCCGCCCCCCCGAAGGCACCCACAGCGGCCAGAAACCGCCTGCGGCCTGTGGCGGCGGCGAACAATCGCATCAATGAAGTCCGATCAAACGCCATAAAAACTGGGATTTCGCGAAGACTGCGCGCACGAGTCTAACCAAGTTCAGCACCCAGGGAGTGTCTCGGGCAGCACCCGCCACCCGGGCGGGTACGGACCTCGGCTGACAAAGCTAAAAAAATCCGCAAAGATTTGGGCCGGTCGGATTTCAATCCTCGGTTTTGAAGCGTCGATGGCCTTCATGCTCGAAGCCGGTTTTTTGGGGATCATGCTGTTTGGCTGGCAGCGGGTGCATCCTTAATATCCACTACTTTAATATCCACTACTTTGCGACGATCATGGTCGCCTTTGGGGCGCATCTCTCGACCGTCTGGATTTTGATTGCCAATTCCTGGATGCAGACCCCGGCGGGCGGCGAATTTATCAACGGCAAATTCGTGGTTCAAGATTATTTTCAGGCGCTGCTCAACCCCTTTAGCGGTCACAGCATCCTGCACATGTTCTTTGCCACTTTGGAGACTTCGCTGTTCGTAATTGGCGGCATCAGCGCCTGGTACATCCTCAAGGGCCACAAGCAGGAGTTCTTCTCGAAATCGCTCAAGATCGCCCTGGCGGCGGCGGAGATCTGGGTGGGCCACGTCAGCGGCGAGCAGGTGCGCCGCTACCAGCCCACCAAACTGGCCGCCATGGAGTCGCAGTGGGAGACGATCCCGGCCGGCCAGGCCGCTCCCTGGTCGATCGCCGCCTGGCCCGACGAGAAGGGCGAAAAAAACGACTGAGACATCGCCGTCCCGGGCGGCCTGGGCTATATCCTCGAATTCAAGCCGGAACTGTCTGAACCGGTCTACGGCCTCAAAGCCTACAAGCCCGAGGACCGACCCCCGCTGGTGTGGCTGATTTTTTATTCGTTTCGCATCATGGTGGGCATCGGCTTTTTCTTTGCGGGCCTGATGGCGGTTCCGGATTTTGAGGGCCAGCTACCCGTCGAAGTGGAGCCTGCCGAACACATCCCCGACAGCCGCCCGGCCGAAGCCCAGCAAGAAGCCCAATAGTAAGCGAGGAAAATGCATGGATCCGCTGGCACAGTTCCTACCGCAGGTCTGGTTTTTTATCCTGGCGCTGTTTTTGTTTCTCTACGTCATGCTCGACGGCTTCGATCTGGGAGTTGGCATTCTTTCGCTTACTTCCTCCAATGAGGAGCGCCGGGGCATCCTGATGACCAGTCTCAGCAATGTTTGGGATGCCAACGAAACCTGGCTGGTAATCATGGGAGGTGCTCTGTTCGGAGCTTTTCCCCTCGCCTACGGCACGATCCTCAACGGTCTGTACATCCCGATTTTTTTGATGATCTTCGGATTGATTTTCCGGGCGGTGGCGTTCGAATTTCGCGAGCACGCCAAGCGCAAGCTCTTCTGGAACCAGGGTAAGCGCATCTAAAAGGCGTGGTTCTAGGACAGCTCAAAGTGCGCCACAAGTCTAACGAGATCACTGCCATCCCGGAACTGCAGAAGTGTTGAATCAGTGAACGCTTGCACACAGTTCGAGCGGCCAGACCCTGCGCCTCCAGCTGCCCAGCAATTTTCCCAGCCAATGCACATAACTGACTTCCTGACACATGCAACATTGCAAGTAACGCAATTTATCCAACCGTTTACTACCCCATATCTTCGGCACAGCTACCAGTTCCAGTAGCAGGTAGGCAATCAGGGTTACGTAGACCTGCATCCGGATGCCATTCTCGTTTTTTGTCATCGAACGCTTCAGCTTTAAATGCATCTTCGGAAACTTCCATAACAGCTCTATCTGCCAGCGTTGACGGTACAGTTCCATCACCTCTTCATCGCCGATTTTCCACTCGCCTTCGCTGGGCAAGTTCGTCACCAGTCGGTATTCTGCTCGGTTCTCGATGTCGCAAAAACTGACCACGCGATACAGCCCCGATTCTTTACCTGTCCCCACACGCACCAGACCTTCATCGCCTTCAAAAACCAACTTGTAATTGCTCTTGATGCGCATCAAAAAATATTGCTTGGACGCTGCTGCGCTCTGGAGATGCTCCAGTCCCGCAAAGCCTCTATCGAAGATGCCGACACCGTTTTTGGGAATGGCGGCGAGCATGTCACCGACGAAGTTCGCGTCGTGGTCGTAACCAAAATTGATCAGACTGCGCCGATTCAAAAATGAAGTGCAACGCTTGAGAGCCTTCCGCTGAGGGACTCATAGAGGTATCCTGACGTTTACCACAACAACCAGGAACCCCTATGAGCTTCAGCCAGCTTACCCTACCAGAGCG
>JAHHGR010000009.1 GCA_019359725.1 Aphanocapsa lilacina HA4352-LM1
CTGGTAGGGTAAGCTGGCTGTAGCTCATAGGGGTTCCTGGTTGTCGTAGTAAACGTCAGGATACCTCTATGAGTCCCTCAGCGGAAGGCTCTCAAGCGTTGCACTTCATTTTTGAATCGGCGAGTTAACTAAGAAAATTCTGGAAGCTGCAGGGATACTTTCGATGGCATCCGCTCAACATGATTACTGACGTGATACCAAACTCGCCACCGGGCTTTCGCTCGGGTTTTGTTGCCATCGTCGGCCGTCCGAACGTCGGCAAATCGACGCTGGTCAACCGGCTGGTGGGCGAGAAAGTCGCTATCACCTCCCCCACCGCCCAGACGACCCGCAACCGCCTGCGGGGCATTCTGACACTACCCACCGCCCAGATCGTCCTGGTGGACACGCCGGGGATCCACAAGCCTCAGCACCGCCTGGGCGAAGTGCTTGTCCACAATGCCCGCACCGCGGCGGGCTCCGCCGACGGGATTGTTTTTCTCGTGGACGGCTCGGTGGAAGCCGGGGCGGGCGATCGGTTCATCGCCGAGAGCCTCAAGGGGAATAAAGCGCCCGTCTGGCTGGTGCTCAACAAAGTCGATCGCCGCTCCCGAAATCAAAGCGAACCCGTCCGCGAGAGCTACCGCAGGCTGTTCGACTCGGAGCCGATGCTCTACGAAATCTCGGCCCTCAAAGGTTCTGGGATCGAGTCGCTGCTGGAGAGCATCGTTTCAAGCCTGCCCGAGGGGCCGTACTACTACCCGCCGGATCTATTTACCGACCAGCCCGAGCGGTTCATCATGGGCGAACTCGTCCGCGAACAGGTGCTGTTTGCCACCCGCGAGGAAGTACCCCATTCGGTGGCGGTGGTGATCGACAAAGTCGAAGAGGGCGAAAGCCTCACCCGCGTGCTCGCCACGATCCTGGTGGAGCGGGATTCCCAGAAGATTATTCTGATTGGCAAGGCCGGTCAGATGCTCAAGGCGATCGGCACCGGTGCGCGCCACCAAATGCAGAAACTGGTGGGCCACCAGATTTACTTGCAGCTATTTGTGAAGGTCAAGGAGCGTTGGCGCCAGTCCGATTCGACGCTGCGGGATTTGGGGTACCGCCGGGAGCAGTGAGGGCGAAGCGCCTAAAAAAGCTCGTGGCGTTCCACTCGGGACGCTCCGGCTGGTTGGCGACCCGCACCAATAGTCCTTCGATAATCCGGTTGAATTTGGCCGCCGCTTCGAGGTCCACCGGCTGGTTCATATCGTCCGACGGGGCGTGGTAGCGGGTCGTCAGCCACGTTTTTTGAAGTTTCTCCTCGGCGGAACCCTTTTCGTAGCCGAATTTGAACGCTAGAGCCGGCACGCCGGTGCGGATGAAACTGTACTGATCGGAGCGCACGAAGCTGTTGCGGTTGGGCTCCGGGTCGCTGATCACGCTCACGCCGACTTGCCCGGCCGACTCGCGCAAAGGCTGCGCCAGGTTCGATTCTTCGAGGCCCAGCGCCGTCAGGCGCGTGAGCGGGTGGATGGGCAGGAACATGTCCATGTTGAAGTTGGCCACAAGCGGCCTCATCGTCGGGCGGTTGGCAAAGAACTTCGAGCCGAGCAGCCCCTTTTCCTCGCCGCAGACGGCCAGAAACACGACCGAGCGCTTGAGCTTGAGGTTCTGGGCGCGCATGCTCGCAGCCACGTCGATGAGCGTCGCCACCCCGGCGGCGTTGTCCATCGCCCCGTTGTAGATGCGGTCGCCGCCGATCGGTTCGCCGATGCCCAGGTGGTCGAGGTGAGCCGAAAGCACGATGTATTCGTCTTTGAGCTTCGGATCGCTTCCAGGCAGCATCGCGGCGACGTTCGCCGAGGTGAGCGTGTCGCTTTTGACGATCACTTTTGCCTTGAGCACGGCGGGGATCGCAAATTTGGGCAGCGGTTTTTCGGTGTCGGCGGCAGCCAGGATCTGGGCAAAGGTGATGCCCGAACCGGCAAGCAGCTTGTCCATGCTGGCCGGGTTCATCCCGACGGTCAAAGCCAGATCGGGCGCGTCCTGGAGGGCGGATTCGGCGAGCACCATCGACGGAAAAAAGCGCAACAGCTTCGAGCGCTCCCAGGGGATGTCCATGATCCTGGGGTTCTGCACCGTGATCAGCCCCACCGCTCCGGCCTTCTTCAGAAATTTCCAGCGCTCGGCCACCGAACCGTAGTGCGAGCGCAACGCACCGGGGATCGCCGCCGGGCCGCCGCTGAGGACAACGGCAATCTTGCCTTGAAGGTCCAGCCCCGCCAGGTCGTCGTAATTGTTTTCGGGCACCGTGAGGCCGTAGCCTGCGAAGAGCAGGGGCGCTTCAAGACTGGGCGCGATACCGTTGCGCACGCCGAGCACCGCGTCGTCGCCAATGGCCAGCGCTTCGAATGTGCCCCCGCGCACCAGCGTCAGGCTGGAGCGGCCCTCATCGAGCACACGGCTTTGAAACTTGACCGGCTGCAGATAACCTTCGCTCCCGGCGGGCAACGCCCCCGCCCGCTTGAATTGCTCCGCGACGTAGCGCGCCGCCTGCAGATAGCTCTCGCTGCCGGTGTTGCGGCCTTCAAGGCGGTCGTCGGCTAAAAACCGGACGTGGGACCACCAGTCCTTGCCCGGCCCGGCGGCGTTGTCCGTCTGGGCAGAAGCGGCCGGACCGAGGGCGGTGGCGCAGATGAGCGCGGTGCAGGCGAGTAGGCGTCGGATTGGGAGCATGGCGTTAGACAGGATTTCTCAGACCAGTCTACAAGCCGCTGCCGGGGCGGGCTGACAAAAAGTCCGTCGTCCTACAACGGAAAAATATGGGACCGGGGTTCTAAAATCAAAACTACTTATCCTTAGCAGCGGAGGCCCCATGGCTCAGCGTCCCATCATTCTCGGCATCGTCGGCGACAGCGCGGCGGGCAAGACCACCCTGACCCGCGGGATCGCCCAGATCCTCGGCCCCGAGAACGTCACGATCATCTGCACCGACGACTACCATCGCTACGACCGCAAGCAGCGCGCCGAACTGGGGATCACCGCCCTGCACCCCGACTGCAACCACCTCGACATCATCCAGCAGCACCTCGCTTTACTGCGCACCGGCCAGCCGATCTTAAAGCCCATTTACAACCACAAAACCGGCACCTTCGATCCGCCCGAGTACATCAAGCCGCGCAATTTTGTGGTGGTCGAGGGGCTATTGGGTTTCTCGACGCGGGGGATGCGCGATTGCTACGACGTCAAAGCCTACCTCGCTCCCCCGGAGTCGCTGCGTACCCGCTGGAAAATCAGGCGCGACACCGCCAAGCGCGGGTACTCCGAGGAGCAGGTGCTCAACGAAATGGCCAAGCGCGAACCCGACTCGGAGCAGTTCATCCGGCCCCAGCGCAGCACAGCGGACCTGGTGGTGAGCTTCTACCCGGGCCAGAACGGCCCCGATACCCAGCTCAACGTGCGGCTGGTGCTCAGACCGACCATTCCCCACCCGGACTTCGTGGATGTCATCGAGCGCAGCGGTGCCCACACCCGTTCGGCGGTGCGCATCGAACTCGATCGCGACATGGGTAAACCCGTCGATGTGCTCGAAGTGGACGGCCACGCCACCGACGAGCAGGTCAAAGAACTGCAGGAAGTGCTCTGCGAGGAGATGGCCAACGGCTCGCAGCTGTGCAACATCCCGGCCGATCTGGGCAAGGTGACCGGCACCACCGGCGAGACGCTCCAGAGCCATCCACTCGCCATCTCGCAGTTGCTGATTACCTACCACATGCTCAAAGCCTCGCGGGGCGTCTACGTTTAGCCACCCGCGACCGGCCCGTGTACAGATTGATAAACGGCCCGGTGAACCGTTGCGCCCGGTGCGTTAGCCTTGTCTGTGGCCAAAACGGACAGGCAAGGAGCAGCGCATGCAGGTAAAAGCGGCCGTGGCTATGGAAGCCGGCAAGCCTTTGCGGATAGAAAGCGTCGAACTGGAAGGCCCCAAAGCCGGTGAAGTCCTCGTCGAAATCAAGGCGACCGGCATCTGCCACACCGACGCCTTCACACTCTCAGGCGCGGATCCGGAGGGGCTCTTTCCGGCGATCCTGGGCCACGAGGGGGCCGGGGTGGTGGTGGAAGTCGGACCCGGGGTGACGAGTGTCAAACCGGGCGAGCACGTCATTCCGCTGTATACCCCCGAGTGCCGGCAGTGCGAGTACTGTCTGAGCCGCAAGACCAACCTCTGCCAGGCCATCCGCACCACCCAGGGCCGGGGGGTGATGCCCGACGGCACCAGCCGCTTCTCGCTCGGTGGTGAGCCGCTCTACCACTACATGGGCACCTCGACCTTTGCGCACTTCACGGTGCTGCCGGAAATTGCAGTAGCAAAGATCCGCAAGGATGCCCCCTTCGACAAAGTCTGCTACATCGGCTGCGGGGTGACCACCGGCGTCGGTGCCGTCATTCACACCGCCAAAGTCGAGCCGGGGGCGAACGTGGTGGTCTTCGGCCTGGGCGGCATCGGCCTCAACGTCATCCAGGGCTGCCGGATGGTGGGAGCCGATAAGATCATAGGAGTTGATACTAATCCAGCTAAAAAAGTATTGGCTGAGAAATTCGGCATGACCCACTTCGTCAATCCCAAAGAAGTCGAAGGCGACCTGGTGCCCTACCTGGTGGAACTGACCAAAGGCGGAGCCGATTACAGTTTTGAATGCGTCGGCAACGTCAACGTGATGCGCCAGGCCCTTGAGTGCTGCCACAAAGGCTGGGGGGTGAGCGTGATTATCGGCGTGGCGGGAGCCGGTCAGGAGATCCGCACCCGGCCGTTCCAGCTGGTGACCGGCAGAGTCTGGAAGGGCTCCGCCTTTGGGGGAGCGCGCGGGCGCACCGACGTGCCTAAGATTGTCGACTGGTACATGGAAGGCAAGATCAACATCGACGATCTGATCACCCATGTCCTGCCGCTCAGTGAGATCAACCAGGCGTTCGACCTGATGCACGCAGGCAAATCCATCCGCACCGTGGTGACTTTTTAAGATGCGCGACGCACCCGAACTGCTGTCTTCCCACCGCTCTTTCGGCGGGACGGTAGGCTTCTACCGGCACCACTCCGAAACGTGCGCCGCTCCGATGCGCTTTTCGGTGTTCACCCCACCCCAGGCAGCGGCCGGTCCGGTGCCAGTGCTGTACTTTCTGGCGGGCCTCACCTGCACCGAGGAAAATTTCATGGTCAAAGCCGGGGCACAGCGCGGTGCTGCACAGCACGGGCTAATGCTCGTCGCCCCCGACACCAGCCCCCGCAAAACAGGGATCCCGGGTGAGGACGACGAATGGGACTTCGGCAGCGGGGCGGGCTTCTACGTCGATGCCACCGAGGCGCCCTGGAGCCGCCACTACCGCACGTACAGCTACGTGGTCGGGGAGTTGCCCTTGGTCGTTGCCGCCCACTTTCCGGCGGATCTTGAGCGCACCGGTATTAGCGGCCACTCGATGGGGGGCCACGGCGCCCTGGTGTGTGCCTTTAAAAACCCGACGCGCTACCGCTCGGTCTCCGCCTTTGCTCCCATTGCCGCCCCGACACACGCGCCCTGGGGCCAAAAAGCCTTCTCGCGCTATCTCGGCGCGGACGAAAAGATCTGGAGAAGCTATGACGCGAGCGCATTGGTGGCCATGGGCACCATCGCATCTACGATCCTCATCGATCAGGGCACAGCCGACCCGTACCTGGAGGAGCAGCTGCGCATCGACACCTTCGAGCAGGCCTGCGCCGCTGCTGGTCAGTCGCTGCTGTTGCGCCGCCAGGAAGGCTACGACCACAGCTACTACTTCATCGCCAGCTTCATCGACGATCACCTGCGCCACCACGCCGAGGTGCTGATCAGATAACAAAAACAGGCCGCCTGGAGACGGCCTGCAATCTCACTAAGTTGTGGGCTGCCCGCTCTAGTTGAGGCGGGTGATCCGGCCGCTGCCGCCTTCGGGGTACTGGCTGCTGGTCACTACACCGCTCAGGTTGGTGGTGATGTAGCTCAGTAGCGCCTGTTGGTAGGAGACGGCCAGGTTGGTGAAGGGAGCGCCGTTGAAGGGATACTGATCGCCGTTTCTGGCCAGAAAGTCGATCGTGGCGATGTTGACGGCCGGGGCGCCCGCCACTACCTGGCCGTTCTGGACGAGCACCGTGCCGCTCGCCAGCACCACTTCTTTGACCCGGGTGCCGGGGGTGGTGATCTGGCCGGTCGTTTCGTCGATCACCTGGGCGGTGCCGGTGGCATCCCAGGTGTAGCGGAAGCCCGCGATCTGCGCGAAGCGCCCGTCGATCTCTGCGACGCGCGAGACGGCGTTTTCGAGGATTGTTTTGAACTGGCTTGCCGAAATCTGCGGCACGATGCACACAAAGTTCGAAAAAGGCAGGATGTCGAAGGTCTTCAATTCGGTGATGTTGCCGGGGGGGATCACCTCGTCGTCGCGCATGCCGCCGCCGTTTTGCAGCGCGACATCCGCCGTCGGGGCACCAAAACTGGCCGCGAGCTGATTGGCCTGCCACAACAGCGCATCGCCCACCAGGTTGCCTTCGTTGGTTTCGATCGTGCGCACGTTGGTGCGTAGGCCATCGAGGGCCACTTCGGTCCGTCCGATAATGTTGGCGGCCAGGTCGTCCACCGCCGCCTGTACCGGTTTGGTCACCAGTTCCTGCACCAGCGGGTCGGGTACCACACCGTCAGGGAAGCTGCGGCTTTTGGCGAGGACGCGCACCGGGCCGCTCCGGTCGGCATCGAGGCTGACGACGTTGCCCGCCGCATCGAACCAGGCGACCAGTTTGCCTACGTAGCGGTAGCTGCCGGTGGTAGTGACAATCGGTACCGACTTGCCCTCTTTGTCGGCGGCAGTGAGCGGATAGGAGCCGGCCACCAGTTCTGCGTCGCCCGGCAACAGCGGCGTGTCGGGATTGGCCAGGAGCTCGTCGCCGCCCCCGGCGATGGCGATATCGATGCCCTTAAGCTGCGGAATCAGGGCGAGATCTTCCTCGACGCTCTGCAGGTGGCTGGTGAAGATGATCTTGTTGATGCCTTGGGCCAGCAGCGCATCGATTTCCGTCTGCACCGTACCCACCACATCCGGATCGATCTTTACCTCGCGGGGGCTGGAGATCGAGCCTAGAAAGGGCGTCGTGGCCCCCACAATCCCAAAGCGTTGCCCACAGACACTCACGACGCTGCTTTTGGAGATGCGCCCGCGCTTGACTAGAGCGTTGAGCTTCGGCTCGGCGCTAAAGTCAAGATTCGCCGTCACAAAGGCGGGCGGATTTTTGAAGCCGCGGATGAAATCCGCCAGCGTATCCGGCCCGAAGTCAAATTCGTGGTTGCCGATGGCGCTGGCGTCGTAGCGCAGCAGATCCAGAGCAAGGGTGTCGTAGAACGGAATGCCCTTTTCGAGGCTGGCATTAAACTGCGGTCCAGCCAGAAAGTTGTCGCCGGAGGAAATCAGCAACACCCCTTTGGCCGGGCAGGCGGAACCTGCACGGCGCAATTTGCGCACCACCCGCGCGAAGCGGGCGACGCCGCCCACCTCGACGGTCTCGCCGCCTTCTTCGATTTCCACCGGCGAGGATAAAAGCGCTGATTCGCCGTCGTTGTTGTGCAGAAGCGTCAATTCAAAAGTATCGGCCGCGCGCGCGGCGGGGAGCGGCGCAGCGGCACCGAGCGCCACGGCCGCAAGCAGACCCACGCAAATTAAGCGATAAACTCTCACCACATTTTCCTCGCGTCAAAAGTGCCGGAAGCCGTGCAGCTGGAAGCCTTCGCCCACGGCGCCCCCAGGGTAAGTGAACCAGAACAATATGAAAATTGGACCAACGCCAGGTTAAGGAATCCATCGTCGGCCACCGAATCGAAAAGTGCCGCAAACTTTTGATACATTAGGAGACAATCCTGAAGCCCGGCACCCTCCATGCCCATCAAAGCCTACGCCCTGCTCGGCATCTCCTGTGTAACGGCGATCGCCGCCGTCGGCTCGGTGTTCGAACTGGCCTCCGGCGTGCCGCGCTTTGGCACGGCGACTACGGCGATCATCCTCACACTGAGCGGGATTGCTACGCCGATTATCTTCTGGCTGGCCATCAAAGAGGGCCGCGCTACGCTTTGAGAGCAATTCTCAGCTGTCGGGATGGAAACCGTTCTAGCTTTGGCGATCCCGTGCGGTGCGCAGCCGGTCGATGATGGATTGGATTTGATTTTTGTCGCGGCAATGAACATGGCAACTTCTGCCGGCCGCGTCGCGGTAAAAAATCGCGTACTCGACTCCTTCGCGGTCGTAGCGCCGCGACAGGCCAAAGCCGGGATTGTCAAATTCGATCTGCTCGAGGCTACGTAGTTCGTCCATGGCTATGCGGATCGGTAAGACAAACCTTTAAGTAAAGATAGCCGTTATCACCGCTGTTAATCTTGCGTTAATCCTATACGCGCTTCAGCCTTAATCTTGCCGCTTTAGAGTAGCGCTGCATCTTTTGTTACCAAATCGGCGGCAGTGTGCTTTCGATTTTGCCTGCAAGGCTGCGCAGCTGCTTTGCGGGCTTTGATCTGGCGACCGCCCGGCCGCTGCCTTTGTTCGCCGATTCTTGCCTCTTCTGTCTAGCTACACCGTTTGTACTTCTTGAGGATGACAATGTCCGAATATTCCCGCAGAGAACTGCTGAAGTTTCTGGGCGTCACCGGTGGTGCGGCCCTGCTGGGCTCGATGCTCCCCGGCCAGGCGATTGCCCGCCCCGGCTCCTTTTTGGGGAGCGGCCCGCTCACCCCGGTGCGCCTGCCGCACGCGCTGCCGATTTACGCCACGCAAAAAAGCTATCTGCCCGCCGCCGGCAAAACCGCCTACTACGGCCAGCCTTTGACCAGCTACACGGTGCTCGACGACCTGGTGGTCGCCCCGGAATTTGAGCGCTACGTCATTATCGGCTGGGGCGACCGGGTCTTCCCCAACAGCGCCGATTACTTTGGCTTCAACTGTGATTTCACCGCTTTCCGGCCCATTGGCCCAGGCAACACCAGCGAAGGTTACCTCACAGTCAACCACGAGTACGCCAACTTCCCGATGGCCCTCGGCGTGCCGGAGACCCCCGAGGCCCTGCTCAATTCCAACCCCCGGGTCTCAACTTCTTACCCGCAAGTGATCACTGGGACGCCCGCCGCCCAGGGTGTCTCGCTCGACGACGCTTCGATTCCGCAGATCACGCGCTGGGGTGAGCAGCTGTACAACCACGGGCTCTCGGTTGTGCGCATCAAAAAAGCCGGCAACGGCCGCTTTGCTCCGGTGGCGGATACCAAGAACCGCCGCTACCACCTGCTGTCGGGCCTAGCCCTCAACGCCGGCCGCAGCGATCTGCGTGCCGACAGCACCCCCTACAGCGCCGTCACCTCCTGGAAGACCGGCGATATCGGCCAGGACGGCGACGATCAATATCTCATCGGCACCGGCCCGGCGGCCACCCAGGTCTTTAACCTGAGCACCGACGGCCTGGGGGCGAAGATCATCGGCACCGGCCACAACTGCTCCGGCGGCGTCACCCCCTGGGGGACCGTCCTCTCGGCGGAGGAAAACTTCCAGGCCGGCGTGGGTGCCTTCTTCGTGGGCGTCAACGAAGCGGTCCAACCGGACGGCACCCAGCTTGGGTATCTGGTGGGCGATCCGGCCACGTACACCGACTTGCTTACCGGCCAGGAGTACTTGAACTACACCACCGGCACCCTGTTTGGGCTGGTGGGCGAGAAGTACGGCTGGATGGTCGAACTCGACCCGGCCGACCCGAGCTTCCGGGCGCGCAAGCACACCTGGCTGGGCCGATTCCGCCACGAAAACATCGCCTTCCGCGCCGAGGTGGGCAAGAAACTCGTCGCCTACATGGGCGACGATCGCCGCGGCGGCAATACCTGGAAGTACGTGAGCAAAGGCCGCATCGCGGATCTAGCCGACCGCGACGCCAACAGCCAGCTCCTCGAAGAGGGCACGCTCTACGTGGCGCGCTTCAACCCGAACGGCACCGGCCGCTGGATCCCGCTGGTATTGGCCGCGCCAGTGAACCCGATTGCCCCCACGGTGCTGGGCGAGGGCGAAGCGGCCGGTAAAGGGATCACCCCGGCGGAAGTCGCCTCGAAGTTGCGTCTACCGAGCCGCGCCGGCATCGCCGGGGGCACGGTGGACGGCGGCTTCTACGATGTCACCCCGGCCACCGAAGCCGCGGACCTCGAAAGCTACATCACCAAGGGCGGCACCGTCGCCCGCGCCCGCCTGAAGGACTACTACACCAGCCAGGGCGCGGTGCTGTGCGACGCCTACGCGGCGGCCAACCTGGCGGGTGCTACCCCCACCGCCCGCCCCGAGGACATCGAGATCAGCCCCCGCAACCCCCGCGAGGTGTTTGTCGCCTACACCGACGGTGCCGCCGGCTCCGACGGCTACCCCGATTCGCGCATCTTCGTCATCGGCAAGTACACCTCCGACATCAACGACACCCAGGGCTTCGGCGGTCTGTACAAGATCATCGAAAATAGCGCCGACAGCACCGGCGTCACCTTCCGCTGGGAAGTCTTCAAGCAGTCGGGCGAGGCCGGTGCTGAGGGCGGTGCGGGCTTCGCGGCCCTCGACAACCTCGCCTTCGATCAAGACGGCAACGTCTGGGGTGTGACCGACATGTCCACCAGCAACCACAATGGTCTGGGGCTGAGCTATGCCACCGGCGCCACCGGCCAGCCGCTGCAACCCAGCTTCAATACCATCGACCACACCGGCACCTCCAGTGCCCTGACCGGCGTGTTCGGCTGCAACTGGATCTTCTACATCCCACTGAGTGGCCCCGACGCCGGCAAGCTCGTGCCCTTCGGCTACGGCCCGCCCCGCTGCGAAGTGACCGGCCCCACCTTCGTGGGCGACACATTCATCGCCGCAGTCCAGCACCCCGGCGAAGATTCGCCCATCAACGGCGATCCCAATGCTGGCGGTGCCGAAGCCTCCCTGGTCACCCGCGACATCGAAATTCTCGATCTCAAAGGCGGCCTTTTCAACCAGACGCGCACCATCCCGCGCGGCAGCAGCTTCCCGAGCAATGTGCCCACGGCCGACGGCGGCAGCGGCCTCCAGTTCGGACCGCCCCGCCCCTCGGTGGTAGGCATCCGCAGAAAGCCGTAGCGCGACGGTAATCCGAAGCGATTGAATCTCGAAGGCCGGGAGTTTTTACTCCCGGCCGTTTTTTGGCGCTACAATAGTCAAGAATCAGAATCAATCTCACATTGGACATGCAGCGGACCGGCGAGGGCCGGTCTTTTTTTGAGCCGCTTTCCAAGCCGGGCCCTCTCGGCGCAGAGCAGAATAGATAAGCGCTTCGCAAATTTTCTTTAAGCTACATGCAATCGGTTCTGGCGGCCCTGCTGTTCGTGGGTGTGATGGTTCCGGTGCTCCGGCCGCCCTGGGGGTTGCCCATCGCCGTGCCGGCGGTGGCAGGAGCGGTGCTCGCGGTGGCGCTGGGCCTCGCGGATTTCTCCGATGTCGTCCAAGTGCTGGCGCTGACCTGGAACGCAGTGTTCACCCTCGTGGGCCTGGTGCTCTTTTCGGCGGCCCTGGAGGCGAACGGCTTTTTTCGCTGGGCGGCATTGCACGTCGTGCGGCTGGCCGGTGGAGACGGACGGGCCTTGCTTGGCTGGCTCGCAGTGCTCACCGCTCTGGTCGCGGCGGTGCTCGCCAACGACGGGGCGGTGCTCATCCTTACGCCGTTGGTCTGGCAACTGAGCGAGCAATTGCAATTGCGCCCGGCGAGCCGCTGGGCCTATCTTTTTGCCGTCGGGTTTTTGTGCGACGCGGCAAGCACGCCGCTTGCCATCAGCAACCTCACCAACATCCTGTTTGCTGACACCTTCGGCCTAGGCTTCGTCGAGTTTGCCCGGACGATGGCTTTGCCGACCCTGGGCGGGCTCGCCGCCGCTATCGCCGCACTGCTGGTGCTCTTTCGGCGCCCGCTCGGCATCCGTTACCAGCCGCACGACACCCCACCTTCCGCCTCGGCTATCCGCAGCTACCCGGCCTTTGTGGTGGGCTGGCTTGCCCTGGGGGCCCTTTCGGTGGGCTGCGCCTTTGCTTCCTTTGCGGCGGTTCCGGTGACGGTCATCGTCCTGCCTTTGAGCCTGCTGCTGCTGGCCCACGCCCGTGCCCTCAAGCTCCTCGCGCTCGGACACGTACTCAGGACGGCTCCCTGGGGCATTCTGTTTTTTGCCGTCGGCTTGTTCGTGGTTGTCCTCGGTCTGTTCACGAGTGGAACCCTCGCCGGGGTGCAGGCGCTGCTGGTAGATCTTGCCCGCACAGGCAACCTGGTGGGGGTAGGGGCTGTGGTGGGCGCCTTGAGCGCCTTGCTCAACAATTTGCCCGCCGCCCTGTTTGGGATCCTGAGCTTGCAATCGATGCCGCTGGATCCGGTCTCCACCCACGCGGCCGTCTACGCCCAGATCCTGGGCACCAACATCGGCTGCAAACTCACTCCCACCGGTTCGCTCTCGACCCTCTTGTGGCTTGCGCTGCTGCGCGAGCGGGGCCTGGTAATCAGCTGGCAGACCTATGCGCTGACAAGCCTGCCGGTGACACTTGCTGCCCTATTCGGAGCACTCGTTGCACTGCAGTGGGGTTGAAACATTGACGCGGACAGCCGGGCAAGGCTAAATTTAAATCGTTAATCGTCGATTGGCAATTTAATGATTGCGGGAGGCTCCTATGGAATTTCGACCTCACATCAGCTTGAACGTGGCCGACCTTGAAGCGTCGGTGCACTTTTACCGTGCCGTCTTCGCCGCCGAGCCCACCAAACATTACGCCGATTACGCCAACTTTCGCCTGGAGGAGCCGGCCTTGCATCTGGCCCTGGTGGTTCAGCCGGGGCATGTGCGCTCGCGCGGCGGCGACGAGCACTTCGGCATCGAAATGTTCGATGCCGGGCAACTGGCGCTCTGGCAGTCGCGGGCCAAAGCCGCCGGTTTGCCGATGCGCACCGAGAACGCCGTCACTTGCTGCTACGCGGTGGGGGACAAATTCTGGCTCACCGACCCGGACGGCAACGACTGGGAATTTTGGGTGCGCATCGATGAAGCGCCGGCCATGCACGGCGAGAGTCGGCCCCAGGAGCAAACTGGCTGCCCCCCGGCAGCTGCAGCGCAAACCTGCCGTGCTTAGAGCGCCTACCAGCCTGGTGGGCGCGTTGACGCCGGTCGGTATACTGCTAATACCGGATGTGACCTGTCGATGAGCCTTCACAGTTGTGCTCCCTGTTTGCCCGCCGAAGCGCCCCTCTTCACACCGCAAGACGAGGAAGAAGAGCGCCAGTTCGCCGCCCTTTGCAAAGCGCTCGGCCACCCGATCCGGGTGCGCATTCTCAAGATTCTTGCCACCCGCGCCACCTGCATCTGCGGCGACCTGGTCGAGATGTTGCCGGTGTCGCAGTCGACCGTCTCCGAGCACCTGCGCATCCTCAAGCAGGCGGGTCTGGTGCAGGGGGAGGTGGACGGACCGCGCGTCTGCTATTGCATCGACCCGGCCACCCTCGGGCGCTTCAAAGGCCTGGCCGGGTCGCTGTAGAGGCGCTTTGTGCTCTGGCAAACCCATCGTTAATCGACGATGCCCTATCATGCCCCCTGTGCTCGCCGAGAAGAGGAGCGATGAACCTATCTCACCCCAGCCAAGCGAGGCAGCCGTGAGCCGTCCGTGTGGGCGCTCGGTCGCTTTCCGGCCCGGCGCGTTTTGCCCTATATGCTGGTACAACTGGCGGGAGCGGCGGCGGCGAGTGTGGCGGTGCTCGCCTGTTTCGGCAACCACTCGAAGCTCGGGGCGACGTTGCCTTTGGCGGGCAACTGGGCGCAGGCGTTCGCAGTCGAGCTGTTGCTGACGTTTATTTTGATGCTGGTCATCTGCGGCTCGGCCCTTGATACGCGCGCTCCCCGGGGATTCGCAGGGCTTGCCATCGGCCTCACCGTCGGGCTGGAGGCGGGCTTCGGCGGACCGATCTCCGGGGCGAGCATGAACCCGGCCCGCTCCTTTGGCCCAGCGCTGGTGGCGGGAGCCTGGGAGGCACACTGGGTCTACTGGTTGGCACCCATCGCCGGGGCACTGCTAGCCGGCTGGGTGTGGCATCAGATGCGCGACCCGCTCGAAGAGACATCCTCAAGACTCGATGGAGGCTAGATCGTCGTGAAGAAAGTCATGTTTGTGTGCAAGCGCAATTCCTGCCGCTCACAGATGGCCGAAGGCTACGCCCGCACCCTGGGAGCCGGGGTGATCGAGGTGGTCAGCTCGGGGCTGGAATCGAGCCGCGTCCATCCCACGGCTGTCCAGGTGATGGCCGAGGCGGGTGTTGATATTACGAGCCAAACTTCCAAGCCCCTGAGTAATTTTGGTTCGGAAGATTTTGACGTGGTCATTTCGCTGTGCGGCTGTGGGGTGAATTTGCCGGAGGCGTGGCTGACGCGCGATGTCTTTGAAGACTGGCGCGTCGAGGATCCGGACGGTCAGCCCATCGAGATCTTTCACCGGGTGCGCGATGAAATCAAAGAGTGCGTGCAGAATCTGGTCGATTCGCTGCAGCAGCAACCCGCGGCTCGGGCTTGAGCGGATGCTCGGAAAATCCACCCGTCCCACCTGCTCGCCTGCATTTACATGATGACGATGTCCGACTTCAACCACCCTCCCCGGATTTTGTTTTTGTACGGTTCGCTGCGCGAGCGCTCCTATAGTCGCCTGCTCGCTGAAGAGGCTGGCCGCATCATCGCCGATATGGAAGCGGAGGTGCGCTTTTACGACCCGCGCACTTTACCTGTCTACGCGAGCGTCGAACCTGAGCACCCTAAAGTGCAGGAATTGCGCGATTTGAGCCTCTGGTCGGAGGGGCAGGTGTGGTCGAGTCCTGAGATGCACGGGCAAATTACCGGCATCCTCAAAAATCAGATCGACTGGATCCCACTCACGCTCGGGTCAGTGCGGCCCACCCAGGGGCGCACCCTCGCCGTCATGCAGGTGAGCGGCGGCTCCCAGTCGTTCAACGCCGTCAACACCATGCGCCTGCTCGGCCGCTGGATGCGCATGTTTACCATCCCCAACCAGTCGTCGGTGGCCAAGGCCTATAACGAATTTCACAAGGACGGCACTATGAAGGACTCGCCCGACCGGGACCGGGTGATTGACGTCATGGAAGAACTGTACAAATTCACCATCCTGCTGCGTCCCCACACCGCCTACCTGACGGACCGCTACAGCGAGCGCAAAGAAAAAACCGCCCAGGCCGTGCGCATTCAAGCGCCGTGATCTCAATTCGAGCAACCCCATGGAACAGTCAATATCAGAAAATTTGTGGTGGGTTATCCCCGGCAAGCTCGCGGGCGTCCGCAAGCCGACCGCAGTTGAGATAGCCGAGTTGCAGGCGGCGGGTATCGGCGGGATCGTCTCGGTGATGGACGATCCTGGCAACCTCGATCTCTATGAGCAGGCGGGAGTGGCGTACCGCTGGCTGCCGGTCAAGGGCGGAACGGCCCCCACCCGCGAGCAGATTGCCCAGTTGCAAAATTTTGTCGCCGAGCAAAATGCCCGCGGTGCGAGCGTCGCTGTGCACTGCACCAGCGGCAGACGGCGCACTGGCACTTTCCTTGCGGCCTATTTGATCGCTGCGGGCCATTCGAGCGAGGAAGCACTGCAAATTGTCCAGACCGCCAATCCCGACGTCGAACTGCGGGAAGCGCAAATCGAGTTTCTGCGGAATTTTGCCCGGCCGTGACTCGGCCTCAAACGATTGTGCATCCGATACGACAAGTCTTGTTCCTACTCCGGTTACAGTGAGTAAAGCGCACTTGCTGTCTAGCTGAGGTAGACCCTTGCTCCAACCGAAATTGATTCATAGCGACTGTCTAAGCGCCGAGCAGTTCGCCGCCCAGTTTCACGCGCTCTCTGAACCGCTGCGCCTGCAGGTGCTCGAGGTGCTGCGCGCCCAGGAATTGTGCGTCTGCGAACTGGGCGAGAAGCTGGGGGTGGCCCAGTCTAAGCTTTCATTTCATCTCAAAACGCTTAAAGAAGCTGGTCTGGTGCGCACGCGCCAGGAGAAGCGCTGGGTCTACTACAGTGTCAACTTGCCCGGCCTGGTCGTCGTTGAGCAGTACCTGGCCGATTACCGGCGCTTCAGCCCGCTGCTTCCGGCGCGCTCCTGCGAAGACAGCCCCAAGTAAAATCAAGCTTTATTGATATTGACAAAACAAACTATCTTGATACGATGGGGCGTGTCCGGGTCTCAGCAGAGTGTCCCATCGCTCTGATGTGTGGGCTTCTGTGCAATGACCTGCAGAGCAGGGACATAGAATGTAGGTACCGGATTACAAGGTCCATCAATTTTGATAGAAGAGGACACCCATGTTATCGGTACGCGCAAAAGCAGCGGCGGCCGGTGTGGCGGCGGCTGGTTTGATTAGCACGTTCTTGAGCATGCCCGCGCACCAGGCGCAGGCCCAGTCCCAACAGACCATCAAGGTCGACGGTTCCAGCACGGTCTTCCCGGTTACCGAGGCGGTGGCTGAGGAATTCCAGAAAGCAAAAAGGGTGCAGTCAGGGTGAGCGTCGAGGTCTCGGGCACCGGCGGCGGCTTCAAGAAATTCTGCAGCGGCGAGATCGATATCTCCGACGCCTCGCGACCCATCTTGCAAAAAGAAATCGACACCTGCCGCAGCAACAACATCGCCTTTATGGAACTGCCGGTAGCCTTCGACGCGCTCACGGTCGTCGCCCACCCCAAGAACACCTGGGCAAGCGACCTCACCGTCGCCGAACTCAAAAAAATCTGGGAGCGCTCCGCCCAGGGCAAAGTGACCCGCTGGAATCAGGTGCGCCCCAGCTTTCCCGACCGGCCGCTCAAGCTCTACGGACCCGGGCGCGACTCGGGCACCTACGATTACTTTGCTGAAGCCATTCTGGGCTCCGCCAACACCGACACCCGCAGCGACTATGTCGACAGCGAGGACGACGACGTACTGGTCAAAGGGGTCAGCGAAGATCCCAACGCGCTGGGTTATTTTGGCTACGCCTACTACGAAGCGAACAAAGACAAACTGAAGGCACTCGCCGTCGACAATAGCAAAGGCCCCGTGGTCCCCACCGACAAGAATGTCGAAAAGGGCACCTACGCCCCGCTCTCGCGGCCGCTGTTTATCTACGTCAACATCGTCTCAGCGCAAAAAAAAGCTGAAGTGCGAGAGTTCGTGGACTTTTACCTCGAAAACGGCGAGAAACTGGCCGCCTCGGTGGGCTATGTGCCTTTGCCGGCGGAGGGCTATCACATCGCGAGCAACCACTTCCATCGCGGTAAGCGCGGTACGGTGTACGGCGGTCGGGCCTACCTGGGGCTGAGTATCCGCGAGGTGCTCCTCAAAACCGCCAGTTTCTAGCCCTTTGCACCGATCCGCCTCAATTAATCTGGCTTTAACCTTGCCGCAAAGAATGGTTGGTAGGATGCTGGCTGTCAGCCTGTCTGTCCACTTCCGGTTCGATCAAAATCAGAGGGCATCATGGTGTCGGTTTGCAACAAGGCAGGGTTTGTCCTGATTGCGGCGGCTTTGCTGGGTACCATTGCCGCCGCCGGTGCCGCTGCACAGGCAGTCATCAAAGTCGACGGTTCCAGCACGGTCTTTCCGGTTACCGAGGCGGTGGCTGAGGAATTCCAGAAAAGCACCCAGGGGGCGGTAAGGGTGAGCGTCGAGGTCTCGGGCACCGGCGGCGGCTTCAAGAAATTCTGCCGCGGTGAGACCGATATCTCCAACGCCTCGCGACCGATTCTCCAAAAAGAAATGGATGCCTGCAAAAAAGCGGGCATCCATTACATCGAACTGCCGGTGGCCTACGACGCGCTGACGGTCATGGTGCATCCCACTAATACCTGGGCCGGTGATCTGACGGTGGCGGAACTCAAAAAAATCTGGGAACCGGCGGCACAGATCAAGATCACCAACTGGAATCAGGTGCGCTCGTCTTTTCCGAACGCGCCTCTGAAACTCTACGGCCCCGGTGCCGACTCCGGCACCTTCGACTACTTCACCGAAGCGGTGGTCGGCAAAGCCAAAGCCAGCCGCGGCGACTTTACCGCTTCTGAAGACGACAACGTCCTGGTGCAGGGCATCGCCAACGACAAAAATGCCTTGGGCTACTTCGGCTACGCCTACTACGCCGAAAATAAGAACAAGCTCAAAGCGGTGGGTATCGACGGCGGCAAAGGACCTGTGCTCCCCTCGGACAAGACGGTCGAGGACGGCACCTACAACCCCCTCTCGCGCCCAATCTTTATCTATGTCAATGCCGCGGCGGCGGCCGAGAAACCCGAGCTGCGCCAGTTCGTCGAGTACTACCTCAAGAACGCACCGACGCTTGCCAGGCAGGTGAAGTACGTACCGCTTCCGGCAGCAGCCTATACCGTTTCCTTGGGCCACTTTCAACAGAATCGCATCGGCACTGTCTTCGGTGGGAAAGCGGAGGTGGGCTCGAAGCTCCAAGACCTGCTTGCCCGCACACCTCAGTATTGAGTCCGGGAGAAAGTCGGAGGACAGCAAGCACATATTCAGGGACATATCAAGTAAACTTGAACCTGCATTTTCAGTTCGGCTACAGCAAGAGGCAGACCCATGAATCCGGTAAAAAACCTGGTGGTCGCAACTGCGCTCACAGCGCTCGTGGTGGGTGCGGCACTGGCCCAGAACACTTCTGGTGAACAAGTAAAAGTAAAAATTGATGGATCAAGCACGGTCTACCCGATCAGCCGGGCTGCCGTCAAAGCCTTTGAAGAGCAAAATAAGCAGTACCAGGGGACGATTGCCGTCGCCTTCTCCGGCACTGGCGGCGGCTTCAAGAAATTCTGCAGCGGCGAGATCGATATCTCCGACGCCTCGCGACCCATCTTGCAAAAAGAAATCGACACCTGCCGCAGCAACAACATCGCCTTTATGGAACTGCCGGTAGCCTTCGACGCGCTCACGGTCGTCGCCCACCCCAAGAACACCTGGGCAAGCGACCTCACCGTCGCCGAACTCAAAAAAATCTGGGAGCGCTCCGCCCAGGGCAAAGTGACCCGCTGGAATCAGGTGCGCCCCAGCTTTCCCGACCGGCCGCTCAAGCTCTACGGACCCGGGCGCGACTCGGGCACCTACGATTACTTTGCTGAAGCCATTCTGGGCTCCGCCAACACCGACACCCGCAGCGACTATGTCGACAGCGAGGACGACGACGTACTGGTCAAAGGGGTCAGCGAAGATCCCAACGCGCTGGGTTATTTTGGCTACGCCTACTACGAAGCGAACAAAGACAAACTGAAGGCACTCGCCGTCGACAATAGCAAAGGCCCCGTGGTCCCCACCGACAAGAATGTCGAAAAGGGCACCTACGCCCCGCTCTCGCGGCCGCTGTTTATCTACGTCAACATCGTCTCAGCGCAAAAAAAAGCTGAAGTGCGAGAGTTCGTGGACTTTTACCTCGAAAACGGCGAGAAACTGGCCGCCTCGGTGGGCTATGTGCCTTTGCCGGCGGAGGGCTATCACATCGCGAGCAACCACTTCCATCGCGGTAAGCGCGGTACGGTGTACGGCGGTCGGGCCTACCTGGGGCTGAGTATCCGCGAGGTGCTCCTCAAAACCGCCAGTTTCTGATGCCTTCAGCCTGAGCAGCGCAAGCAACAGCCGATAACCATAGCTGTTGCGCCCGATTGCATAACCGCCGCCGTCGGTAACTAGGCCAATAGTGGGAGCAGCGGGCGACCGGCGACGAACGCCGTCCGTCGAGCGGGTCGGCGTTCGTCTGCAGCTTGCGACCATTGGCGGTATCCAGTATGAAGAAGTCTCTATTGATCGACATTGTGATCGTTTTGCTTGGCATCGCCGGTATCTTGCTTGCCGCCCAGAAGGCGCAGGCGTGGCTGGCCGTCGCTGCCGCAACGATTGTTCGGTAGCGCACAGCTTACCCCAAATTGTGTAAATTTGTAGCTGTTTTATCCCGAGACTGTAGGGCGTTCGAGGTTTGTCGCCTACTGCCGGCAGCAGCCAGGGGACAAGCTTCGACCGCGCGTGGGATACCTTCATCAAAGCACCACCATGAACACCCAGAAAGCGGCCGTTCGTTGCTCCAAATGCGGCTACAACAACAATCCTGGTACTGCTGCCGCCTGTCTGGTGTGCGGCAAACCGTTGCGGGAGAAGGCCGGTGTACCACTGCGGGTCTGGTTGATAGCGGTGGCGGGATTGCTTGCGGGCGGAGGTATCCTCTTTGCCCTGCGCACGGGCCTCGATGAAGGGGTAAACGCCAGCACGCCCCTGGCGGCCCAGATCGATCGCTACCCGAGCCGCTTCGAGCGCATCAAACTCTACCGCACCATGGCCGAGGTACCGGATGTGCCGTCAGGTCTATTTAACTACGGCGGCTCGACGACGCTTGCGCCTTTGCGCAGCCGGGTCATCCTCAGTGCGCTCGCCGCTGCTCACCCGGGCTTTGGGCTGCGCTACATCGACCCGATCGACAGCGATCCTGGATCGGGTGCAGGGATTGCGATGCTGTTGCGCGGAGAGTTGAGCTTCAGCCAGTCTTCCCGGCCGCTCAAAGATTCGGAATTTGTCCGGGCCGCCGCCCGCGGCTTCAAGCTCGAACAGCTGCCCATCGCCATCGACGGCATCGCCGTGTTTGTCCACCCCGAAGTGGCGGTGGAGGGCCTCAATATTGCGCAGTTGCGCGACATCTTCACCGGCAAGATCACCAACTGGCGGCAGGTGGGTGGAGCGGATCTGCCCATCGTGCCTTTTAGTCGCAACCTGCGCGACGGGGGGACCGTCGACTTTTTCAACGAGAACGTGCTGCGCAGCCGCGGATTCGGCCCGCGGGTGCGCGCGATTCGCGACACCACCGAAGCGCTGCGCAACGTCGCTGCCACCCCCGGCGGCATCGGCTACGCGAGTGCCCCAGAAGTGATCAGCCAGCGCACCGTGCGCACCCTGCCCCTCGCCAAGGGCGGCGGCCGACAGTACGTCAAACCATTTAGCGATCTTGGCACCGTCGACGCGGAGGCCTTCCGCAGCGGCACCTACCCGATTACCCGCCGGCTGTTTATTCTGGTGCGCCGCGACGACGGTCTCGACGAGCAAGCCGGGACCGCCTACACCAATTTGCTGCTGTCGGGTCAAGGGCAGCGCCTCGTCGAACAGGCGGGCTTCGTGGCCATCCGCTAATCGGGCGCCGATTTTAGCAATCTCAATCCCAGCTGCGTGCCCTGAAGTGTGCCCAGCAGATTCGGTGATGAAATTGCAAAAAAATATATTGCAACAATTGGATGCTTATGCAGCGCAGCATCTGCCAACTCCTGCGCCCATGAAGCGCCAAATCGGTTGGTGAAATCAATACAGACTTTGGTGGTCATATGACCCTTTTTACTTTATTGATAACTAATTGGATAACAAAAAGCTTTTGTGGTAGGCATTTTAGCTTGACTAAAGATCTTCTGAGAAATGTTGGGTCGAGTACCAATAAAAACATGCATACTCTGATATCCTCCTTTGTCGTAGGACTTCGAGCGCCGTTCGCTTGGGTCCGTCTCCTTCTGTGAGGAATCATTATGCGATACGCTTCCATGTTTGCGGCTGCACTTGCGGCCTTGATGATTGCGGCTCCCAGCCACGCCGGTGTGCTTGAAATTGCCATTCCTGTTTCGGACGCCGATCCGACCAACGGCTTTACCTACGTCGACAGCATCGGCGGGATCGCAAGCGGTGTTGCCCTCAACAACGGCCCCGGCGACTTCAACGTCTTCGGCAATGTCTTTCAGGCCGACTATGGTCTACTCGGCGCCGCCGACTCCGGCAGTACCTTCATCGATTACATCGGTTCGTTTACCGCCAGTGCCACCAGCGGCGCCGGTCCGTTTCTGGATGCGACGCTCATTTCGAGCTTTAAATTTGTGACCCTCGGGGTAAACTTTGTCTCCAGCGGTTCGAGCATCGATGTGATCATCACCAACGTCACCACCGGCGGTACCAAGGTGATCGGCGACCTTGACCCGACGATGTCGAGAACCTCGCTGACGCGGGTCTTCGACATCACCTCCGCCATTCGCACCCTGGGAGAAGGCCAGTACACCGTCACCTTCTCCTACAAAGAGTCCGGCACCCGCCGCACCTACTTCGGCTTCAACAATGTGCAGCTGACGATCGTGACGCCCTAAGCGTCTAGACGGCGATCCGCCCGCCCTGCCGCCGCCGGTGGGGCGGGCATTTTGCGTCGGCGGGCTGCCGGCGCGCCTCAAGCCAGCACATCCGCTCGAACAGCCTCCAACAATAGGACTCAGAAAGGCCGCAGGTGAACGCTCCGCGCAAAACGACGCTGCCGTACCATTCGTTGGGAGCCATCTCCTCGCTCAGTTTGTCAACGACGGTATAAGTGCGCACCCCCCGGTACACCCGTCCCCGGCAACTGACTTCGACAAAGGCATGGCGGTAGTCACCCTGGCCAACTCCCTCGCGCGCATCGAGCAGGCCCCCCAGGCGCCACGGCAGCCGGTAGAGTACCCCTTCGACCTCGCCGTGCGGGTCGGGCACGATGTCGAGGGCACCGCAGTTGCGCCGCTCCAAATAATGAAAAAAACCGAGCCGGTATCCCGACAGGCGCGCCGCCCCGACAACGCGGCCATGCACATCCTCAGCTAGAGAACGTTTAAGATCGACCGGGCACATGCACGAGCCGTAGGCAAAGTACAAAAACGTCGGTTCGTCGTCGCCAGGGTCGTAGTCGTACAAGCTCATCGCAAGCGCAGGGAGACTGGGACTGCACAAATCCTAGCAACTGGGTGCCGAGAATACAACAAAAAATTGGTGGGTTTGCCGTAGATTATTTTGATGGCCTTAGAGCTGGCCGGTGACGACGTCGAAGAAGCGGTTGACCAGCTGCGGCGCGTACTCGTTGAGCAACGCCGACTGGCGGATAAACGGCAAACGCACAGCCAGCCTGAGGGCGATGCGCGCAAAAATGCGCTGCTGCAGGCGCTCAGCGAGCACCAACTGCATCAGCTTCAGCACCCCGGCGAAGGTCAGACACCCGAGTACCAGCAGCGTCAGGATGACCAGCGGCTGCATGTAGACGCCGGTGGCGATGGTGTTGACCAGGGCGGAGGCCGCAGGCGGCACCACCAGCGACAACAGCCCGACCATGACCGTGTAGGCGCCCAGCGCCACCAGATCCCGCCAGTCCTCGCGCAACAGCCTGACCAACTTGCCGTAAGGACTGAGGTTGTTCTCAGTCTCCTCGTGCAAAAACTCCGAAGAGGGACCCTGGGTGGGCGAAACGATGAGCGGCAGCGTCTTGAGCAAGGACATCGGGCGGTCTCCAGGGCTGAGAGGTTCTCCTGAGATCGATCTTCAAAAATCGTTTGTAAAGCAGCGATGAGCGAACCATGAGAAAGCTCACATCCGCCCGCCCCTCAGGCGCGCAGGCGGTAGCCCATGCCGCGCACCGTCTCGATGCGGTCGGTGTTGAGCTTGCGGCGCAAATAACCCACGTAGACATCGACGATGTTGGAGCCCGGATCGTAGTCGTAGCTCCAGACACGGCTCAACAGATGCTCGCGGCTCATCACCTGGCCCGGGTGGCGCAAAAACGTCTCCGCCAGCGTAAATTCGCGCGCCGACAACTCGACGGTGCGCCCGCCGGCGCTCGCCTTGCGCGTGCGCAGATCGAGGCTGATTTCTCCCGAGCGCAGGACCAGTTGCTCCTGGGTGCGGCCGTTACCGGTGTCGCGCCGGCGGGCGCGCCGGCGGGCGAGCAATTCTTCGAAGCGAAAGGGTTTGGTCACATAATCGTCCGCCCCCGATTCGAGTCCCGCCACTTTATCGGCAATGTCATCGCGGGCGGTCAGGATAATCACCGGCAGCCGCTCGCCGCGGCCACGCATCTCCTCGAGCACCACGAGCCCTTCTTTGCCCGGTAGCCCCAGATCAAGAATCATCAGGTCAAAGTCGTCGCAGGAGGCCATCTGAACCGCTTCGACGCCGTTGCGCACGACGATGGTGGTGTAGCCGTTGGCGCGCAGGCCTTTTTCTAGAAATGCGGCAATGCGCGTCTCGTCCTCGGCAATCAAAATCCGGTTCATGGCGGTTCTCCAAATTTGAGGGAGTTCAGTGCGAATAGACCGAGAGCACCGTCGAGCAGCTCTGACCTGTGAGTTGATTGTGCAATTGCAGTTCCTGGGGCGGGTCGAGGGGGCAGCCCCAGCGTAAAGGTCGCACCGGCACCCGGTGCGCTCGTCAGTTGGATGCTGCCGCCGTGGGTAGTGGCGATCGCCTGTACGATGGCAAGTCCCAGACCGCTGCCCTCGTAGCGGCTATGGCTGCCGCGCTCGAAGCGCTCGAAGATGCGCCGCTGATCGTCCGGCGCAATGCCCGGCCCGCAGTCGCTCACCCACAGATACACCCATGCCCCCCGCAGGGCCGAACCAATGGCGATGCAATCGCCCGGGCCAGTGTGCTGCACGGCGTTTTGGGCCAGATTGATCACCGCCCGCCGCCGAGCCGGTTGCCCAGGCCGCCCAGCCCAAGCAGGACACCAGAACCGCCGAGCTCGACGAACTGGCCACCAGCGGCAGCATCATCTTCTCGCCCGGTAAGCAGCAGCCCTGCATCGACAACCCGCGCTTCAACCCGGACAACGACGAGAGCGGCCCGCGCGCCTCTGAGCCCTACTCCGACTCCACGCCCTACGCCGGTACCCCTGCGGTGGTCTCCGGCGCAGCCTGCCGCTAAAGCCTACGTGCCGCGGGGGGTGTGGGTTTATCCCACCCCGCGGCCGGTATGGATCGTTTCCAAGCGCCACTTCAGGTTTCGGGGAGAGATGCGCTCCCTGGAACCTGAAGCCTATGTACAAGCTTGTCCCGGCAGACGGCAAGCCGGGCTTCCGGTGCTGAAAGGAGCGGGTGAGGCTATCCCTGGCGGTCGGCCTCACTTTTTTTGTCCTTAGAGCAACCGCAGCGGATCGACGTCCACCGCCACCGTCACGCCCGCGCAGGGCACAAACTGGGCGAGCAAGGCCCGCAGGCTGGCGCGGCCTGCCTCACCGTTCGGATTTTTGATGAGCAGCTGCCAGCGGTAGCGGCCTGCGACCCGCTCGACGGTGCAGGGGGCCGGACCCAAAAGCCGACCTTCAAAATCCGCCGAGCCGTCGAGGCGGCGAGCGAGGGCTTCGGCCGCCTCGACGACGCTCTCTTGCTCCGCTGCGCTCAGTTGCAGGGCGACTAGCTGGACAAAAGGCGGATAGCCCAGGGCCTGGCGCTGGGTGAGTTCGGCGGCGGCGTAGCGGCGAAAATCGTGGATGCTGGCAGCTTCGACCACTGGATGCTCGGGGGCGTAGGTCTGGAGGATCACCCGGCCGGGTTCGCTGCCGCGCCCGGCGCGCCCGGCCACCTGGGTGAGCAGCTGAAAAGCCCGCTCACCGGCTCGAAAATCCGGCAAATTGAGCAGCCCATCGGCGGCCAGGATCCCCACCAGGGTCACCTGGGGCAGATCGAGGCCCTTGGTGAGCATCTGGGTGCCTACTAAGACATCGGCCTCTCCGCGGCCGAACTGCTCAAGAATCTGGCGGTGGGCGTCCTTGCGGGCGGTGGTGTCGCGGTCGAAGCGCAGCACCCGCAGGGTGGGAAATTGCTCGCCCAGTTGGGCTGCGATGCGCTGGGTGCCGGCCCCAAAGTAGCGCAGGTTGGGGGAGGTGCAGTGGGGACAGGCGCGCGGCTGGGGGGCTCCGTGGTTGCAGTAGTGGCAGCGCAGGTAGTCGCCCGCTTCGAGGCGGTGGTAGGTGAGCGAGACGGCGCAGTGGGGACAGCGCAGCGCCTCGCCGCAGTTGCGGCACAGCACAAAGGTACTGTAGCCGCGGCGGTTGATGAACAAGATGCCCTGGCGGCCCGCCCCATGCATCTCGGCCACCGCCCGCTGCAGCGTGGCGCTAAAGGGAGAGAAGTTGCCCCGGTTCAGTTCCTCGCGCATGTCGACCACCTCGACGGCGGGCAAAGGCCGCCCGGCCACCCGCTCGGGCATCTCCAGGTGCAGGTAGCGGCCTGCGGTGGCGCAATCGAAACTTTCGAGATCCGGGGTGGCCGAACCCAACAGCACCGGGCAACCGGCCAGTTCGCCCCGCCACAGCGCCACGGTCCGGGCGTGGTAGCAGGGGGCGGGGCGGTCCTGCTTGTAGGAGCCGTCGTGCTCCTCATCAAGCACAATCAGCCCCAATTTGGGCAGGGGTGCAAAAACCGCCGAGCGGGTGCCGATGACGACCTGCGCTTCGCCTGTGAGCATCTGCCGCCAGCAGTCGAAGCGCTCGCCCTCCGAAAGGGCCGAGTGGTAGACCCGCACCCTTGCCCCGAAGCGGGCGGCGAAGCGGTCGGTCAACTGCGGGGTGAGGCCAATTTCAGGCACCAGCACCAGGGCCGACTCGCCGCGGTCCAGCACCGGGGCAATCGCCTGCAGGTAGACCTCGGTTTTGCCGGAACCGGTCACCCCTTCGAGCAGCACCGGACTGGGAGCCGCTCCCTGCAAGCGGTCCAGCACCCGCTTCTGGGCGTCGGTGAGCGGCTTGGGCCTATCGGCGGTCGCCGTTGGGGCGGCAAGCCGCAAAATCTGGCGCTCGTAGATGCGCACGTGGCCCCCGGCGTGCAACTTCTGCAGCAGCGCGCGGGTCGTGCGCGCTTCGGCGAGCAGTTGCGCGACGCTCACCTCCCCCCCGAGCCGCCGCAAACACTGCACCACCGCCGCCGAACGGCCGCAGAGATCTGCATTTGCCCCTGCAAGGACGACAAATTGCTGCGTGCGCGGCCGGGCCGTCTCACCGAAGACGTAGTAACTCTCGATCAACCGGCGCGCCTGCAGTTCTCTCAGGGAGGACGCTCCCCCACTCAGCCGCTGCACACAAAAGCGCCAGCTGAAATCCGCGTGGGCCTGAGAGCGCAAAAAATCGAACGCGCTTTTGGCTGCCGCACTGAGCCCCCACTGGGCCATCGGAGCGGCATCGGCCACAAGACGCACCCGCCGCCGGGCACGGCTCAAGATGCCCGGCGGCAAAGCCGTCTCGATCACCCGCGCCAGCGGCACCAGATAATAGTCGGCCACCCGCACCAGCAGCGGCCAGAAGCCTGGCGCAAAAAGCCCCGTCCCCACGACCGACTCGACGGTTTTGAGCCGCCCAGGATCGAGGCCCGTCGGCAATTGGTCGAGACAACCGAGGACGATCCCTCCAACCAACTGGCTGCCGAAGGGTACGCACACCACATCGCCCCCGGCGGCGGTCATGCCGTCGGCCAGTCGGTAGGTGTAGGTGCGCTCCCGGGCCGGTGCGTCGACGAGCACCTGCACCCAGGCCGCGGGCCGCAGCAGGGGACCCGGCAGGAAAGTTTCCATGCTCTCGATCCAGACTTAGCTTATGGTACCTGTCGGCACGCTAAATCTGGAGTGCCGCACACCGCCGGACGGCTTTACGCCCGAGTGTGCCGCAGGTCGAGGCGGTTGATGGCCAGCGCGTAGGGGCCGCCCGCGGCCTCGACGGCGAACACCAGCCGCACCACCGGCACCTGTAAACAGTGAAAGCCGACGAAAATGGCCGAGCCGTCACAGGCGGTAGTGCTCAGTCCCGCGCGGCGCACCGAGGCCACTGGGCGGTCCTGGTCGTCGAAAGCTTCGAGCACCCCGGTAAAGGCGCCCGGATAGTCCGGCTGGATCTGCGCCCCAGCCCCCCAGACGGGTTCTGAGAGCACCAGGACAATCGGGCCGGGGTTTTGCTCCAGACCCGTGAAGAGCACCATCTCACCCAGGACGAAGTTGGTGTGGTTGGCGGGGCAGCTTTCGAGCACCAGAGGCGGGGCTTTGTGCCCCGCCACCTGGACCTGCACTGCCATTCCACCGATCGAGCGCGCGACGAAGCTTCTTTCCAGGCGCGTATAGGGGGCGCCCAGGCCGGCCCAGTCGATGCCGTCGTCGGCCCCCAGTGCGGCGCGCTCCTCGATGGCGGTGGCCGTAGTCAGGACGGGTGCGCTCATGGCGAAGCTCCTTCGGTGATGCGTGGGTTCTGGGTTGGGGAAGCCCACTCCAGCCGCCCGCACAGCCTGCGCAGGCGGCGGTAGGCTACCTCCAGGCCGTCGGAGGGGGCGTGGACCTCTGCGTTCAACTGCTCAGGCACCGGGCCGGGCGGTTGCAGGCGCACGACACTGTCGTCCTGGCGGAAGGTGCGCACGACGTCGCGGTGCATAAACGGGTCCGCCCAGGCGTGGGTGACGAAGTTGCGCAGGTGCAGCCAGCAGGTGTGGGTGGTGCGGTCGTCCACCGGCACATGGACCAAAAACAGAATGAACTGGATGCGGCCGAAGCGGTGGTGGACTTGGGTGACGTTGGGCAGGTGGAAGGTGGAGGTGATGCTGCCGTCGGGGGGCGTCTTGCCGAGCACCAACTTCAAGAAGTAGGCCGGTTTGGTTTTGAACTGGATGGAGGCACTGCCGCGCCAGCGCTCCGACTCGATATGGTAGGTCTGGATGCGGGGCGCCTCTTTGCGGCCGAAGGCGGCGGCGTGCACAAAAGGGGCGTGGGACATATCCACGGTGTTGGCGATGACGCGCGTGTAGTGCCCACTCCAGGTGAATTCGCCGCGCACCGCCCGCCAGCCGGGGTCCGCGTACTCCGGCAGCGGCGGCAGTTCCGGGCGCTGGGCCGCGGGCAGCTCTCCCAAAAACACCCACACCAGGCCATGGCGCTCCTGCACCGGGAATGTCTCCACTTTGGCAAGGCGCGAGATGGCCACCCCCGGTTGGTTGGCCGGAATTTCCGTGCACCCGCCGTCGGGCGCGTAGCGCCAGCCGTGGTACGGACAGCGCAGGCAATTGCCCTCCACCCAGCCGCCGGAAAGGGCGGTATCCCGGTGGGCACAGCGGTCCTCCAGGGCGACGACCCGCCCCCCGCTCGTGCGGTACAGGACCAGTGGGCGGCCCATCACCACCACCTGCCGGGGTATCGATGTGATGGCCGGGCTGTGGGCCAGGCCATACCAGAAGTTGTTCAACACGGCGCAACTCCCCTTCAAAGTAAGACAAAAGCCGCAGCGTTCGCAGCACAATGCTCCGCGCACCGCAGTGCGACATATCGAACCGTCGTATACACCAAAACCCCGGCGGAGCAAGACTTTCCCCGCAATCACCCCCGAAGCCGAAACCCGATTGCCAACTCCAAAAAGCCGGTTTACAGGTGGAGACAGCTTATCGCATGCGAAAGAGCAGTCGATATAAATTCTCGATAAATTTTTGTGAATTGCGGCCGCGACCTACAATCGCGGTGTTGCTGGTTTGGCAGGCGGGTGGTGGAAATTTTTGAGCAGCAGATTCGCATCGCAGCCTCACTGGGTGCCGCTGAGCGCTGCTTGAGCGAGCCCGGCTTGATGCGCCGCTGGCTCAATCCCCTGCTTGAATGCCGCAGCGTCGGGGAGTGGTCGACGGCGGTGGGCAGCCGCTTTCGCTTTTATCTGCGCCTGCCGCCGGTGCATCCCCATCTGGAGTGCGAAGTGGTCGAGCGCGCCCTCGGGTTGGTGCAGTGGCAATTTACGGGATTTTTTGAAGGCACCGACCGTTGGGAAGTCACGGGGTCCGACGGCGATCTGCTCCTGGTCAACCGCTTTTGTTTCGACATTCCCAACCCGTTGGTGCGCTTTGGATTTGCAATTTTTGCCCAGGCGCTCACCCGTGCCGACATGCAAGCCCAGTTGCACAGGCTCAAGGCGGTGGCGGAGACCCTCGAGCCGCCGGGTGAGTTATCCTGGAAGTCACAAACTTCATAAAACGCAATGACCGCCAATACCGGGCTATTGAACCAGCGCTTTGCAAAAAATTTCGTACCCCTACCCGGCTTCAGCGTTCCCGAAGTCGGACAGAGCGCTCCCGATTTTGTCCTGCCGCGCGTCGGGGGCGAACCGGTGCGCCTGGCGAATTATCGGGGGCGGACGGCGGTGGTGATCGCCTTTACGCGCATTTTTACTGACAAACTTTTTTGCCCGTTGTGCTATCCGCACATCCAGGAACTCAAAAATCGTTACGGCGAAGTCCGCGAAGCCGGGGCGGAATTGTTGATGGTCTCGAGCACCGACCCGGTGCAGAGTGCCCAGGTGGTTGCGGCTCTGGCGTTGCCCTATCCGTTTTTGTTTGATCCCGACTGCGGGATCTTCCGGATCTACGGCGCGGGTCAGGCCCTCGGCGCCCCGCTGCCGGCCCAGTACATCGTCGATGTAACCGGCAAGATCGTCTACCGCCACCTGTTCTCGTTTATCGACAGCAACGCCTCGACCGACGAGGTGCTCGCGGTGCTCAAGGCGCTGGAGCGCGCCTGAGCACTTCGACCCCTCCCTCGTCAGCCACGATCACCGCGCTGGCCATATCGACAAACAGACCGCTTTCCACCACCCCCGGGATGCGGTCGATGGCCGCTTCGAGCCCGGCCGGATCGGCGATCGGCCCGAAACGACAATCAAGGATGTAGTGGCCGCCGTCGGTGAGAAACGCTTGTCCTTGCTGGGCTCGCAGATTCACCTCGGCACCGAGCCGCTCCAGGGCGCGGGCGGTTGCCTGCCAGCCAAAGGGGGCCACCTCCACCGGCAGCGGGCCGTGGCTACCCAGCCGTTCGACCAGCTTGGTGGCATCGACGACGATAATCAGCCTATCGCTCGCGGCAGCGACGATCTTTTCGCGCAGCAAAGCGCCGCCCAAGCCCTTGATGAGGGCCAGATCCCCTAGGGCCACCTCGTCTGCGCCATCGATGGTGAGATCGACCCTGGATTGCTCCGCCAGTGTCCCCAGAACGATACCCTCCGCCTCGGCTTGGCGGGCGGTGCGCTCCGAGGTGGCAATCCCCACCACCCGCAGCCCCAGACGTACCCGCTCGGCGAGGGCGCTCACGGCGAAAGCAGCGGTCGAGCCGGTGCCCAGCCCGACCACCATGCCATCTTCGACATATTCGACGGCACGACGGGCCGCCGTTTGCTTGAGGGTATCGAGGTCCACTGCTCAGTCTGGCTTCGATGCGCTAGAAAGGACCGTTGGGAACGATGACGGCGACGATCAGAAAAGCGGGCAGCCCGCTAGCGCCCAGGAGACTGGCAATTCGACCTTCGTCGCGGCTTTCGAGCGCTTCACGCGTCGCTGCATCAAGGCCTGTTTCCTCTAATATCGTCCGACGCTGTTCAGGATCTTGCCGAAAGCGCTGCGCCAGGAAAGGATCCTGTGTAAGCCGGATAAGAAATGACTTGGCTTTGTGGTTCATAGGTGGCTACTCACTGTTTAGCTACATCATTACATTGGAGGGACGGTTCCTTCAGGCTCCGGTTCCGTGAAACGTCTTAATTTTGAACTTTGCCAGCACTTGCTCGTCGATTGCCTGCGAGAAAAGCGGAGGAATGTATAACGTCGAAACGGCATTAATGCGGGCTGTAGGTAGGCCCGCTAGAGGTACGCGCTCGACGACGGGATCACACAGGGCAAAGTGTGCCGCTTGGTAGACAACCACTTCGTGTTCGGGTGGATAGAATGCCGACAACGCCTCCACAAGCATTGGCATATAGCGCAGATCGTAGCCGCTGCCCTGGTAATCGCCGTGACCCACACAACCGATTTGCCACAGCACCACGCCACAGGTCGGGTCAAGGCGACGGCGGCGCAAAAGAAAATCGGAAGCCTCCAGCATCTGGCACCCTGCAGTGGCGGGGTCTACCCCGAGATCCGCGAATAAACAATCGGCTGCCGAAATCCCTGCAAGCATCTCGGCTGGGTAGCCCTCTGCGCGGGCTTGGCGGATCGATTCGTGGGAGGGATAGGCAAAAATGCCAGGATGCCCGTAGAAGACTGCAGCCACCTGAAGGTCGGTCCGCACCAGTTCAAGGATGCGCTCGACCATCTGAGTGTAAGTCTGCATCCTGGGCTTATCATTTGCGTAAAAGCGGTGCAGGTCCTCAGCAGGGAGTTTACCAGCTTCTTCGCGAAGCTCGTCGACGAACGAACGACTGAGCGGCTCGGCGATGCAGTAGGCAACAGCGCCTGCAGTCCGAATGGCGGCAATGGCCTCCTGGGAAAGGTGCCCGGCTCGAATACCTGTGCCTACAACCAAAAGCGAACCCGACATTTTGACTCCTAAGCAACGGTTAGAGGTGTGGTATGGCGATTTAACGGTATGCTGCTTTTGTAGAAAATTTCTACCATACTAAACTTCTATTTTTGGGTTCGAAGCTTTGCTGCCCGTAGAATTCGTGGAAAAAATAACGTCACTGGTGCGCTCAGCCCTAGGCGTATCCGTTGTTCAAATTTGTCTCACCGGTTACCAGGACTTTACTGTTGATCCCTGGTTCAGAAGTCAGGCACCCCTTGGGACAACTGGCTCGCTGTGCGACGCTGACCTTGATGCCTGTTTCAGCCACTCGCCGTGGCGCTTTGTGGCGGCGGCTCCCATTTTCTCTAACAGTGCGCTGGCGGGTAATCTCTGGATCGCCGATAGGCAGCCGCGCTCCCTCGATAGAGCCCATAGTTTGCTCCTGGAACACGCCGCCTCGCTGGTGAGCGAGCGCCTGGAGGCAGAGGAGCGTTTTGATGAAAGCCAACAGCGCAACTTGATGTACGAAAAGTATATTGATATGGCGCCAGATCAAATTGGGCTTCTAGACCCCGAACTGCGTTCGATCATGGTCAATGCAGCCACTTCTCGCTTTTCTGGGCTGCCTAAGGAATGGGTATTGGGCAAAAATCTTTGGGAGATGGGCATACCTGAATCGATCCTTGCTCAGATGTCCGATTGGGAGCAAATGGTCCGTAAGGTGTTCGAGACGGGAGAGCCAGGCAGCACCAGTTATGCGCATACTGCGGGTGCTGAAGGCTATATGCTTTACTGCTACAGTCTGGCGGTGCCCCAGTTCAACTGTCGAGGCGAGGTAGTGGCCGTGCTGAACATCACCTACGATCGCGCCGCCCTCGAGATGCCCTTCAAACTGGAGGACTGGGCGGGCATGGGGGAGCAGTTGATGCGCGAGGTGGCGGCCCACCGGGTTACCCAGGAGGAACTCGCCAGGTTGAATGCTGAACTGGAGGAGCGCGTCAGGGAAAGGACCGTTCGCTACAAGTTGCTCAACCAGAAACTGCGGGCGGAAATTGGCGAGCGGCAGCGCATCGAAGTCGAGTTGCAGGCGGCCCAGGCGCGGGCGGAGGCCGCCGCCAGGGCCAAAAGCGACTTTCTTGCCGCCGCAAGCCATGAGTTGCGCACGCCGATGCATGGGATCATCAGCATGACCGATCTGCTGCTGGAAAGCGAGCTGAGCGCTGAACAGCGGGAACTGACCGCCATCATCAGTTACTGCGGCGAGACGATGCTGAGTTTGATCAACAACATTCTTGATTTTTCGAAAATCGAGGCGGGACGCATGGAACTCGACGTTGTGCCCTTCGAGTTGCCCCGGTTGATCGACTCGGTGGTGGCCATGTTTGCCGAGCAGCTGCGCGGCAAAGAGCTGCAATTGCAGGTGCTCATCGACTCCAGAGTACCGGGGCAACTCGAAGGCGATCCGGTGCGCTTGGCGCAGGTGCTGACTAACCTGGTGGGCAACTCTCTGAAATTTACCTCTCGCGGCCAGATAGCTATCCGGGTGCATCCAGTGGCGGAGCAAGAAAACGAGATGCGTCTGCGCTTTGAAGTCGTCGACACCGGGATCGGCATGAGCGCCGAGACGACCAGCCGCCTGTTCCAGTCGTTTTTTCAAGCCGACACTTCCACCACCCGCAAGTACGGCGGCACGGGGCTGGGACTTGCCATCTCCAGGCAACTTGTCGAGTTGATGGGTGGGCAGATCGGCGTCGAGAGCCGCCTGGAGGAAGGTTCGACGTTCTGGTTCGTGTTGCCGCTTAAAGTTTCAGCCCCGGCCGAACCACCGCCGCCGAGCGCACCCGTGGTGGTGCGTCTGCCCCAGTACGGGCCGATTTTGATCGTCGAAGATAACACCGTCAATCAGAAGGTATTGCTGCGGCACCTGGAGCGGCTCGGCTGCGAGGCGGCGGTGGCGGAGACCGGGGCGGAGGCCCTCACGGTGCTGGCGAGCCGCTCCTTCACACTGGTGTTGATGGATTGCCAGATGCCGGTCATGGACGGCTTCCAGGCTACCGCCGAGATCCGCAGGCGCGAAGACCCGGCCCGGCGCACGCCCATCGTGGGCATCACCGCCAACGCCAGCGCCGGGGTCTACGAGCTGTGTCTGGCGGCGGGCATGGACGACTGTTTAATTAAACCGGTGCGCCGCGAGCAGTTGACCGCCGCCATCGAGCGCTGGGCGCTGCCGGTGGGCACCACTGAGCGGGCCACCGGCTGACCGGCGGCACACCCCGCCCAGCGATCAGCCGGTGCCGTTTGCAGCCGGCCTTGCCCCCTAGCCAGGGTGCCGACCAGCCCATGCCTCTAGAATTGGGTGGTGTCCTTTACGGTGCGGCTGCCATGCGAGACCGGAAGCCGGAAGCCGGCGAAGCGATGGATCCTGAGGAGGATGAGTCCTACGTCGATTACCATTACGACGACCCCGGTACTATGCCGGGAACGCTCAGCATCGAAAAAAACGCCCCACCGCCCGAAATCCACCTCATCGATTACGATGCCGAACAATCCACCGGCCGGAGGGTGGAACATCCTGAGGAACTGACGCCTTATCTGGACAACCACTCGATCTCGTGGGTCGACGTGCGCGGTTTCGGCAGCGAGGACATCCTGCGCCGCCTGGGCAAGGTGTTCGGGCTGCATCCGCTGGTGCTCGAAGACATCGTGAATGTGCCCCAGCGCCCCAAGGTGGAAGAATACAAGGACTACTTGCTGATTATCGCCAGGATGGTCTGTCCCACCTCCGAAACGGCAGAAGAATTTTTCAGCGAGCAGGTGAGTTTGATCCTGGGTAAAAACTATTTGCTCACAGTCCAAGAAGAAGCCAAATTCGACGTCTTCGGCCCCGTGCGCGAGCGCATCCGCACCGCCAAGGGCATCATCTGCAATCAGCGCGCCGACTACCTGGCCTACACGCTGCTCGATGCGATCATCGACGGCTTTTACCCGGTGCTCGAAGACTTCGGCGAACGCATTGAGGCACTCGAAGCGGAGGTGGTGGAAAACCCCACCCGCGCTACCCTCGAGAGAATCTATATGCTCCGGCGCGAACTGCTGATGCTGCGGCGCGCCATCTGGCCCCAGCGCGATGTGATCAACGCCCTCATCCGCGATGCCAACCCGCTCATCGGCGAGGAGGTGCGCCTCCACCTGCGCGACTGCTACGACCACGCCATCCAGATCATCGACATGGTGGAGACTTACCGGGAACTGGCTTCGAGCCTGACGGACATCTACATGTCCTCGGTGAGCAACCGCATGAACGAGGTGATGAAGACCCTCACGGTGATCTCGGCTATTTTTATTCCCCTGACCTTTATTGCCGGGGTTTACGGCATGAACTTCGATCCCGAAAAATCCCCCTGGAACATGCCCGAGCTGGAATGGTACTGGGGCTATCCCTACAGCCTGGTGCTGATGTTGTCGGTAGCCGTGGGTCTGGTCATCTATTTTTGGAAACGGGGCTGGTTTGAGAGCTTCTCGCGGGTGAAAAAGTAGCCTCTCTGGACCGGTGGGCCCCCGGCGGCTTAGACTTGAGGCCGGGTGTTCACCGAAAGTGATGCGGCTGCTGATTTGCGAGAGTCCGGGCAAGATCAAGACCTTCAAGGGCATCCTCGGCGCGGGCTGGGACGTGCAGGCTTCCTTGGGTCATGTCATGGAGTTGGCCAACGACGGCGCCGATCACCTCGGTTTCGACGTCGGTTCCGAGGCGGTCACCTGCCGCTACGTGCCCAGGGGCGAGCGGGGGTCGGCGACCCTCAAGAAATTGCGCGCGGCGGCGGCCAAGGCCCAGGAAGTCTATCTGGCCACCGACCCCGACCGCGAAGGCGAAGCGATCGCCTGGCACCTGGCGCGGGAGTTGCGCCTCAAATCCCCCCGGCGCATCCGCTGCACCCAGATTACCGAGGGAGCCGTGCGCACAGCCCTGCAAGCACCCGGCCGCCTGGATATGGACCTGGTGAGCGCCCAGCGCGCCCGGCAGTGCCTCGACAAGCTGGTGGGCTACAAAGTTTCGCCTTTGCTGTGGAATGCGACCGGCGGCAAGAGCGCAGGCCGGGTACAGAGTGCAACGCTGCACTTTGTGTGCGAGCGCGAACGGGAGATTGTCGCCTTTGTGCCCGTCGATTACTGGTCGGTGTGGGTCGAGTACGCCCCCGGCTGGCGGGCTTACTACCAAGGGGACGTGCCGGAGACGCCCGATCCGACCGAGGCGACCGACGACGCCAAATCGAACCAAGAAGCGCCCCCCGCCGAATCGACCCGGGTCCTGAGCGAGGCGGAGGCCGACCGGTTGGTCGCCCTGGCGCGCAGCCACCCCCACGCCGTCGAGGGCGTCGAGCGGCGCACCGTCACCAAGAATCCGCCCGCGCCCTTCACCACCAGCACCCTCCAACAGGCGGCCGGGGCACTGCTCGGCTACAACCCCGAGCGCACGATGGGTATCGCCCAGCAGCTCTACGAAGGCATCGACCTGCCCACCGGCCGCATGGGGCTGATCACCTATATGCGCACCGACAGCGTCGAAGTGGCTCCTGAGTTTGTCCAGCAGGCGCGCACCTACCTGCAGACCAACGATCCGGCTAACCTGCCCGCCCGCAGCACTGCTCACCGCTCCCGCGCAGGCGCCCAGCAGGCCCACGAGGCGATCCGCCCCACCGATGTCAGCCTGACGCCGCGCACGATCCGGGCGCACCTGAGCGAGGAGCAACTGCGGCTCTACGATATCGTCTGGCGGCGGGCGGTGGCTTCGCAGTGCGCCCCGGCCCGCTTGGCCAAGACAAAAATCTTGACCCGCTCCGGCCCGGTGCACTGGCAGGCTCTGGGCATGACCGTCGCCTTCGCGGGCTACACCCGCTACTGGAACGATCTGGAGGCGGCCCTGGCCCTACCCGCCCTCGAAGCCGGGCAGCGGCTGGAACTGCTGCGCTCGGCCCACGAAAAAAAGCGCACCCAACCGCCGCCGCGCTACAGCGAGCCGAAGCTGGTGCAGCTGATGGAGCACAAAGGGATCGGGCGGCCTTCGACCTACGCTTCGACCGTCAAAACCCTCAAAGAGCGCGCCTACGTCGAACTGCAGGGCCGCGCGCTGGTGCCCACCGAGCTGGGGCTGGCCACCGACGCGCTGCTCGGGCGCACGCTGCCGGAACTGGTGGACAGCGCCTTTACCGCCCGCATGGAGGCGGGCCTCGACGCGATTGCCGCCAGCCGCGAGCCCTGGGAGAAATATTTGATCGGCTGGAACGCGGAGTATCTGGTGCCGGCGGTGGCGCGCGCCCGCGCAACGATTACGGCGGAATTTCCAAAGCGTTCGGCCGCTCCACGCATAGCCCAAGCGCTACAGACTTCGCGCACCCCCTGTCCCCGTTGCCGCCGGTTGCTCTCGAAGGTGCCCTCCAAAAAAGTCAAGCGGGGCTACTTTCTCAAGTGTCCCGCCTGTGCGGATCTGGTGATGTTCTGGAATCCCTGGCGCAAAATCTGGGAGCTTCCCAAGCCCACAACGGACCCGCAAACTCCCTGACTCTGCACCTTGGACCGGTCCCTAGGCCGAGGTCGCTACTGCGAGCGGCAGACTGGCCACCGGAGCCTCCAGCGGCGTCTGCAGGAGCACCTGAATGAGCGGGTGGCTCTGGAGCATCTCGCGGGTCACCTGCTTGACGGTGCGCTCCAATAGCTGCTTGATCCCCATCCAGTCGTACTGATAGCCCAAGGCGCCAGCTTCGAGCGGCTGGCGAAATTCGCCGAAGCGGCTCTGGGTGCGTTCGAGGGCGGTGCGCAGCATGTCTTCGAGGTTGCGCGTCTCGGCGGAGCGGGCGACCGCTTTGATCGAGATCTGGGGCCGGGCGGCAAAAGTTCCCTGGGCAGTGAGGGCGACCGCGACGGTCACAAAGCCGTCCTCGGCGAGGCGCTGGCGCTCGCGCAGGACGTTGCTGTTGACCATCGTCGAGCGGCTCGCATCTACCAGGTCCACCCCGGCCGGGATGCGATCGACGACGCGCATCGACTCGGCAGTGAGTTCGACCACGTCGCCATTTTCGGTGAGCAACATATTTTCGGCCGGTACGCCCATCTCCTGGGCGGTCTGGGCGTGGCGGCGGATCATCCGGTACTCGCCGTGGCAGGGAAAGAAGAACTTGGGTTTGGTGAGGGCAAGCATCAGCTTTTGATCTTCGATGGCCCCGTGGCCGCTCACATGGATGCCGCGCTCGCGACCGTAGATGACGTTGGCCCCCAGTTGCATTAGTTTGTCGATGACGCGCACCACCGAGATCGTGTTGCCGGGGATCGGATTGGACGAGAAGATCACCGTGTCGCCCGTCTGGATTTTGACCTGGCGGTGATCGCCACCCGCGATGCGGGTAAGGGCCGACATCGGCTCGCCCTGCGAACCGGTGGTGAGCACCAGCACCCGCTCGGCAGGCAGGCTATTGGCGGCCTGAACCGGCTGGAGGAGCGAGTCTGAAAAGTTGGGAATAAATCCCAACGCCTTGGCCTTGGCGATCATGTTGAGCATCGAGCGGCCCACGACGCACACCGAGCGGCCCGTCTTCTGGGCGATGTCGAGCAACATGTGGATGCGGTGGACCGAAGAAGCAAAGGTCGTCACAATCACCCGGCCGGGAGCTTCTTTGATGTAGCGCTCGAGGTTGGGGTAGACCGAGCGCTCGGAGGGTGTGAAGCCCGGTACCTCGGCATTAGTCGAATCGCTGATCAGGCAAAGTACGCCTTTCTCGCCGTGCTCGGCAAGCCGCTGGTAGTCGAACTTGCGGCCGTCTACGGGCGTATGGTCGAACTTAAAATCACCGGTGTGGATCACCAACCCCGTGGGGGTGTGGATAGCCAGGGTGTAGGAATCGGCCATCGAGTGGGTGTTTTGCAGGTACTCGACTACAAAGTACTTGCCCACGCGCACGGTGCCGCGCGGCCCGACCGTCTGCAGTTGGGTGCGGCCCAACAGCTCCGCCTCCCGCAGTTTGTCTTCAAGTAAAGCCAGCGCCAGGCGCGGTCCGTGGATGACCGGGATGCGCAGCCGCTGCAGGTGGTAGGGAATGCCGCCGATGTGGTCCTCGTGACCGTGGGTGACCACCATGCCGACGATTTTTTCCTGGTTTTCGATCAGCCAATCGATATTGGGCAGCACCAGGTTGACGCCGTGCATCTCCTCGGTCGGAAACGACAACCCCCCATCCAGGAGCATAATCTCGTCGTTGACCTGAAAGATCCAGGTATTCTTGCCGATTTCTCCCAGCCCACCGAGGGGAGTGATGCGTAAGGGCGAAACAGTCTGGTTCGGGCTTTCAGCCATATAAGGTTCCTTGTGTGCGGTGTTTTCGTGGTAAAGATGCGGTCCATTCGACCGCTCAGACCAGCAGTTCAAGCTGGTGCAAAAGCTTTTCAAGCCGGGTGCCGAGTTCCTTGCCCCCGGCGACGAGCGGCAGGCGCAGGTGATTGACATCCCAGCCCTGCAGGGCGAGGGCCAGCTTGACGGGAATCGGATTGGTCTCCCAGAAAAGCCCTCGAAAAAGCGGGAACAGGTGCAGATGAATTCGGCGGGCTTGGTCGTTGTGGCCGTCCTCAAAGGCCCGGATCATCTGCTGGATGGGCTCTCCCACCAGGTGGGAGGCGATGCTGACCACACCGGTCGCCCCGACGGCAAGCATCGGCAAGGTCAGCGAGTCGTCGCCGCAGTAGATCACAAAATCCTCGCCGGTAAGCGCCCGGATGGCACTCACCTGGTCTAGGGAACCACTCGCTTCTTTGATGGCGACGATTCCCGGTACCTCGGCAAGGCGGGCGACAGTCTCAGGGGCGAGGTGCACGCCGGTGCGTCCCGGCACATTGTAGAGGATCACCGGCAGATCCCCCGCCTGGGCGACGGCGCGAAAGTGCTCAAAAAGCCCGTCCTGGGTAGGTTTGTTGTAGTAGGGGCACACCTGCAGCGTGCCGTCGAGACCCAGAGCTGCGGCTTTGCGGGTGGCGGCGACCGCTTCGCGGGTGGCGTTGGAGCCGGTGCCCGCCACCACCTTGGCGCGGCCGGCCACCGCCCGGCGCACCACATCGAACAACGCGTACTCTTCTTCCCAACTCAAGGTCGGCGATTCGCCGGTGGTGCCGCAGACGACCAGAGTATCGCTGCCGTGGGCCGCCAGATAGCCGGCCAATTTTTCGGCCTCGGCGTAGTGGACATTGCCCTCGCCGTCGAAGGGCGTGATCATCGCCGTGAGCACCCGACCGAAGCTCACCGCCTCCCTCCCGCCAACTGTTCGGCAATCTGGACGGCGTTGAGGGCCGCTCCCTTGCGGATCTGATCGCCCGAAAGCCACAGATCTAGAGCCCCCGGACAGGAGAGATCCTCGCGCACCCGCCCCACCAGCACCGCGTCCCGGCCGCTCGCCTCGACGGGCATCGGGAAGTGGTTGCGCTCCCAATCTTCGACCACCTGCAATCCCGGGGCTTCGCGCAACAGCGCCAGTGCCTCCGCCACCGGGAAGGGCTCTTCAAATTCGAGGTTGACCGCCTCGCTGTGGGCGCGCAGGACCGGCACGCGCACGCAGGTGACGGCAATGGGCAGGGCCTCGCTGTGAAAGATGCGCCGCGTCTCGCGGCGCATCTTGCGCTCTTCCTCGCAGTAGCGGTCCGGTCCAATAGCCGAATTGTGCGGGAAAAGATTGAAGGCGATCGGGTGAGGAAAAACCTCGGCTGTGGGCACTTCGCCCGCCAGCACCTGGCGCGTCTGGCGTTCAAGCTCCACCATGCCCGCCGCCCCCGCCCCGGAAGCCGCCTGGTAGGTGGAGACGACCAAGCGCTTCAGGGGCCGGCGCCGGTGTAGGGGCCAGACGGCCACCACCAGCAGGATTGTAGAGCAGTTGGGGTTGGCGACAATTCCGCGGTGGGCAGTCAGATCCGCCAGGTTGACCTCCGGCACCACCAGCGGCACCGCCGGATCCTGGCGAAAGGCGCTGGAGTTATCGACAAACACTCCTCCTGCCTCGACGATCACCCCGGCATACTGCCGGGCCACATCTGCCTCGGTGGCACCCAGAACAATGTCCTGGCCTTTGAGAGCCTCGGGCCTCAGCACCTCGACGGGCAGAAATTCACCGGCAAAATCAAGCAACTTGCCCGCAGAACGCTCCGAGGCAAGCAGCTTGAGACTGGAGAGGGGAAAGTGGCGCTCTTGTAATAACTTGACCATCTCGGTGCCCACTGCTCCGGTGGCTCCCAGAACAGCGACACGGTATGCGTTTGTCAATCGGCCTCCTTAACGGGTTGGTCAGTGGTGCGTTTGGTCAAAAGAGTGGGGGATAAATTTTGGATTTTAATGTTTTGTTGCACAACTAAGTAGCCAGAGCCTAGAAAACGTTGCTTGCGAAGGCTGAAAGCCTTCCCTAGCGTACTTCTCTGCCTCCAGCGATCTAACGTTTAATTACCTTCGCTTACTTATACGCCCATTCTACAGGCTTCGGGTATCCGGTGTCAGCCTCTCTGCTCCGGCCGCTCAGGCGGTCTCAAGCTGTCGGCGCAGGGTGTCGTCGAGCAAGCTCAGCAGCTCGTCGATGCTCTGATCGCCTTTTTTGAGGATCTGTTCGGTCTGCTCGGCAAGCAAGGTTTGGCGCTGCTGTTCGGTCAAATCCATCGCACTCAAAATGAGCACCGGCAACTGCCTGCCCCCCGGCATCCGGCGCAGGCGCCTGAGCACTTCGAAGCCATCCATCTGCGGCATCATCAGATCGAGGATGACCAGTTGCGGTCGGTGGCTTTCGAGGTAGGCGAGGGCCTCGGGGCCGGAGGCGGCTGGTTGCACACGGTAGCCTTCGTCGCGCAGGCAGGCGGCCAGGTACTCGCGGTTGTCGGCGCTGTCGTCGACGATCAAGATCGCATCGCCCTCGGGGGCGACCCGGCGGCGCTTGAGCACCGCGAGCAAACTTTCCTGGCCCACGGGGCGGATCAGAAAATCCGCCAGTCCAAGTGGGATCGCCAGGCCCCGCTCGCCTGCGACGCTCTGCAACAAGATCGGAATACCGGCGGTAGTGGGGTCGGTCCGCAACTCGAAGAGCACCCCCCACAGATCGGTGCGCGGCAGGGTCGGATCGAGCACGATCGCATTGGGGCGTTCGGCTTTGGCAATCTGGATGCCCTCGATGCTGTCGGGGGCAAACAGCAACCGGTAGGAGCGCTCGGCAAGCCGGGTGGCCACCAGTTGCTGCACCTGCAGGTCGTGCTCGATAAACAGCACCTTCGGCGGCTCACCCGCCGAGCGCCCGGCAGGGATAACAGCAGGCCCGCAGGGCAGACGGACGGTAAAAGTGCTGCCCACGCCCGGGGTGCTCACCAACGAAATCTCGCCTCCCATCAGCGTCACCAACCGTTTGCAGATAGCCAGCCCCAATCCGGTGCCGCTGGCCTGGCGCGTCGCGGCCCCTTCCAGGCGGCTAAATTCGTCGAAGACTTTTTGTTGTTGGTCCGGATCGATGCCGACGCCGGTATCGCGCACCTCCAACTCGAAGCGGTCGGCCGCCGGGCGTCGGACGCGCACTTCGACTTCACCCCGCTCGGTGTACTTGAAGGCGTTGCTGAGCAAGTTGATCAAGATCGTGCGCAGTTGCTGCGGATCGGTCTCGACGGCCCCTATGGACGGGTCGACGGCGATGCGCACCGACAGATTTTTTTGGAGCGCGAGGCTTTCGAGGGCGGCGTAGACCTCGCGCACGAACGGTTCGAGGGCGACCGGCTGGTAGCGCAACTCAACTTTGCCCGCTTTGATCTTGGCGAGATCAAGAATGTCGTTGACCAGCCGCAGCTGGATCTTGCCGTTCTGATAGACGCGGTCGAGTTGCAGCAGTACCTGCGGTTGCTCCTGCAGGTTTTTGTTGCGCAACAGCAGCTGCGAGAAGCCGATAATCGCGTTGAGAGGTGTGCGCAACTCGTGGCTCATCGAGGCCAAAAAGTTGTTCTTCTGGCGGTCGGCTTCGACGAGTTCCTGATTCTGGCTTTCGATCTGCAGCCGCTGCTGCTCGAGTTCTGCGTTGATGGCCTCCAGTTCGCTCTGCTGGGCTTCGAGTTCTGCGTTGGTGGCCTCCAGTTCGGTATTCAGAGCCTCCAGTTCGTGGGCCTGCTGCGCCAGGCGCCGCTCGCGCTCGCGCTCGACCGTCACATCGCGAAAAACGGCCACCACCCCATAGATGTTGCCACGGCCGTCTTTGAGCGGCGAAGCACTAACCGACAATAGTACCGAGCGTCCCTGGCGGATCCGAATTTGCAGGTCGGCGCGCACCGTGGTGCCGAAGCGCACGGCGCGGCGAACCGGCACTTCCTGCGCTTCTAAAGGCTCGCCCTCCAGGGTGAACACCTCGAAGCGATGCTGCCAGTCGCTGTCGGTGAGATCTTGATCGGCAGGCAGACCCAGAATGCGCAGTCCCGCCGGGTTGATCAGTTGCGGATTGCCCTGGGCATCGGCAATCGACACACCGTCGGACATCTGCTCGAACGTGGCTTCCAGGCGCGCCCGCGCTTCTTCGATGGCGCGCACGCTGCGGCTGTTGAGCAGGGCGATGGCCAGCTGACTTGAAACACTTTCGAGCAGGTTGCGCGCTATGGGAGCCAGGGGCTCCAGACCCGCAACAAAGAGCACGCCCACCAGTTGCTGTTTGCTCAAAAGCGGCCAGGCGGAGAGGCTGCGCGGCTGCAGCGCGCCCGCGGGAGTCTCAAGGGAGAGCGGCTCCCCCGCGGGGGGGCTCTGCAGCACTACCGGGGCGCACCGGGATGCCGCCAGACCGACCATGCCTTCGCCCAGGCGAATGGCAGGCGCCGGGGCGCTCAGACCCAGGCTGCTCTGCAACAGCAGCCGCCCACCTTCGAGCAGATAGAGCGCCCCCAACTGCGACCCGGTCAGTTCCCCCAGGCTCTCAAGCAGCCGCCCGCACAGGCGGTCGAGGTCGATTTCTTCGACGATTGCCGCATCGAGGGCGCGCAGGCTGCCCAGAATGTCGCGCTCGCGCAATTCGAGGTTCTGGCGGCCCAGCCGCTCGGCCGTCTGATTGAAGGAGCGGGCGAGCACCGCCAGCTCGTCGTCGTTTTCGATAACTTCAGCAGGTACCCGCGTCTGAAAATTTCCTTCGCCAAGGGCTACCGCCGCCCCCTCCAGCGCCGCAAAAGGCCGCCTTAGACTGCGCACCAATCCCAGGGAAATTACCCCAGCCAGCAACCCGGCCATCGCCAGAAGCCCGATACTCAAAATTTCGCTCTGGTTCTGCCGCTCGCTGATCCGCGCTTCGAGCTGCGCAAAGAGCAGGTCATTGCGCCTGCGCACCTCCGCTGCCGCCCGGCGAAACCGGTCGAAGCGTTCTTTACCCTGGCGGCTGCGGCCAAGGTCCAGAGCCGCAGCCACATCGCCGCGCCGGAGCGATTCGATTTCGCCGGCGCGCACAAATTCGTACCAGCGCTCAGCCGCTTGTCCTGCGGCGTCGAGGGCGCTGAGCATCTGACTACGCATCTGCGGGTCTTCGATGCGGACGGTGATCAGTTGCACGACCCGCCGGGCTTCTTCGAGGGAGCTCAGGTACTGGACCCGTCCCTGATAGAAAGGGGCGAGAAACTCCTCCTGGCGGGCCAGCAAAAATCCGCGCACGCCCGTCTCCTGATCGGTCATGCCTTCTTGCATCCGGTAGACGTTCATATTGAGTTCGCGGCTGAGCCGATAGGACTGCCGGAGGTTTTCGACCTGATGAAATACCAGCCAGTAATTAAATCCAAAGACCAGCAAAAATACGAGCAGCAGCGAACCCAGAGTCAGCAACAGCCGCCTGGCGATTGAGCCTTTTCGTTGGGATTTGAATTTCGCAATCACCCGGTCCTCTCTCGTCCTACGCTTGGTCCATCTACCAAAAGGCAGATGCGGTGCTTGACAGGTTGCAACCCAAGATTGCGGGAAGGCCAGTTCTGTGAAACCCGCGTGTTAACAGTATGCGCCCGCCGCATCGGCGGGCGCAACAAATGCCCGCCGGTTGGTCCGTCAGGCTTGGCTTCACAAACTGGAACCGCTCCCGAATCCCTCGGCGTCGCCGGACGGTTGGACGTGCGCTAACATTTGGGTCATGGACTCTACCTGGTGGCCGCTGCTGGTGCTCGTTCCAGCCGGGGTGCTCTACTTCTACTTCAAGCTCACCGAGAAAAATCTGATGGGCAATTGGGCGGCGCTCATCAAGGACGGCGTCGCCTCGGCAATCGCCTTTGGGGCAGTCGGTCTTACTTTTTTTGTGGCCTATCCGGACGGCTGGCTTCACTGGCTGGGATTGGTACTTGCACTTTGGAGCCTCACCTACTGGGGGTCCGCCGCCATCAGCTACCGCAACTTGCGCACCGAGCGCAGCGGCGGCCGGGTGGATCCCCCCTTCGGCGTGCGCACCCCATCCAACCCCGCCCGACCCAACCGCCGACAGCGCCGCAGCAACCGCCAAAAGCGCCCCTGAGCAGCACAATTGACAATTAATTGCAGCAAGATTATAGTTTCACAGGCTACAGGAACGCCCCTTGCAACGCCCGTAGTCGCGGCGGTTGCGGGAGGTGTCTTCGTGCGAATGTCCTGGAGGTTGCTGTGTTCACACGTCGACAAGTGTTGGGAGTGCTCGCCGTCGGTGGCCTGTTTACCGCGGTACCGTCGGTCGGTCTTGCCCAGGGGGGTGAGGAGTTGGTCGTCTATTCCGGGCGCAAGGAACCGCTCATCCAGCCGGTGCTCGAGCGGTTCCAGAAGGAGACGGGTGTTCGGGTGGTGCTCAAAAGCGGGGATGCGAGCGCCCTGGCCAACCAGCTGCTCGAGGAGCAGAAGAACCCGCAGGCGGACGTGTTTGTCGCCAACGACGCCGGGGTGCTGGGTCGGCTGGGCAATCTCGGGGTGTTACAGCCCTACCTATCCGCTTCGATCGAGAAGATCCCGGCGCGCTATCGGGGTGCGGGCTGGGTGGGAGTCACCGGCCGTGCCCGCGTGATCATGTACAACAAATCGTTGATCAAAGAAGCCGACTTGCCCAAGTCGCTGCTGGATCTGAGCGATCCCAAATACAAGGGCAAAATCGCCGCCGCCGGCACCGCCAACGAATCGATGCTGGGCCAACTGAGCGAGATGCGCCAGGTGATGGGCGACGAGAAGACCCGCGAGTTCGTCAGGAGCCTGGTGGCCAACCAGACGATCTTTCTCAAGGGTCACACCGATGTGCGCAAGGCGGTCGGTCGCGGCGAGTTTCCTTTGGGCATCGTCAATCACTACTACTACCACCTGCAACGGGCGGAAGGTTCGCCCGTGGGCGTCATCTACCCCGACCAGGGTGCAGGACAGATGGGGACGATGATCAACGTCAGCGGCGTGGGCATCGTCAAAGGGGCGAAGCACACCGCCGCCGCCCAGCGCTTCGTGGATTTTCTGGCCACCGCCCCGGCCCAGGAAATCTTTGCCCAGGCCAATTACGAATTTCCGCTGCTGCCGGGGGTGCAAGCCCAGGCAGGGGTGCGCTCGCTAGGCGATTTTAAAGTCACCCAGGTGCCCCTGTCGGCCCTGGCCAAAGAGGTGGACGGTTCATTGAAGCTGGCCAACGGTGCCGGTATGCCGTAAGCATCGATGCGCAATCTGCAAGCGGGTGAACCCGCCCTTCGCCGCGCCCCGGCTCCGCTTCTCTGGCTTGCGGGGACGGTGGCGTGCGCCCTGGCTGTGCCGCTGGTGTATCTATTGGTGCGCAGCGTTGAGGTCGATGGGGCCACCTGGAGCAGCCTGCTTGCGACGCAATTGGGGCCGCTCTTGGCCACGACGCTCGCGTTGGCCCTCGCAGTCACCGTCCTGGCTGCCGGTGTGGGCACGGGGCTGGCCTTTTTGGTCGAGCGCACCGATTTGCCGGCGCGCTCGCTGTGGCGGGTGCTCTGTGCCATGCCGCTGGTGATCCCTCCCTACGTGGGTGCTTTTTGCTATTTGACCCTGGCAGGACCGCAGGGACTCATCGAGCAGTGGCTTGCAGCCCGGCTCGGGGTGGCGTCGGTGCCGCAGGTGCGGCTCATCGGCTTTCCGGCCGGAGCGCTGGTCTTGGTACTGACGACCTATCCGTTCGTCTATCTGCTCGCCGGGGCGCAACTGCGCAGCACCGACCGCGGGCTGATCGAGGCGGCGCACGCCTGTGGCCAGGGGCCGTGGCAGACCTTTCGCCGCGTCACCCTGCCGCTTTTGGCCCCTGCCCTCGGGGCGGGCAGCCTGCTGGTGGCCCTCTATGCCATCTCCGACTTTGGGGTGGTGAGCTTGCTGCGGGTCGAAACCTTTACTGCCGCGATTTATCTGCAACTGACCACCCGCTTTGACCGGGCCGGGGCGGCGGTGCTGAGCGCGGTGCTGGTGGTGATTGCCCTCGGGGTGCTCTGGGCGGAGCAGCGTGCCCAGGGCAGTGGGCGGGTGGCCCAGATGAAAAGCGGCTGGCGGCCCCCGGCACCCGTGCTGCTCGGTCCCTGGCGCCTACCGGCTCTGCTGGCGGTGGGCACGGTGGTGGGTCTGGCGCTGGTGCTGCCCTTTGCGCTGTTGGCCGCCTGGACCGTGCAGAGCCTCACCGACCGAAGCGCCCTGGCGGCGGTCTGGACTTCCGCTTATAACAACGTCTGGCAGGCCCTGGCCCACTCGCTCGCCAGTGCCGCCGCCGCCGCCACCATCGCCACGGTCGCCGCCTTTCCGGTGGCCCTGCTGTGGGTGCGCTATCCGTCGCGGCCGGCCGGCGTGTTCTATCGCCTCTCCCAACTCGGTTATGCCCTGCCGGGATTGGTGGTCGCCCTCAGCCTGGTGTTCGTGGGCACCCAGTTTGCCCCCTGGCTCTACGGCACCGTCGCGATGGTGCTGGTGGCCTATGTGGTCCGCTTTTTGCCCGAGGCGCTGCAGGGGTTGCGCACGGCCCTCGCCCAGCTTTCGCCCACGCTCGAAGAGGCCAGCCGCTCCCTGGGCTGCTCCCCGATGGCGACCCTGGTGCGGGTGAGCTTTCCGCTGTTGTGGCCGAGTCTCGTCGCCGCCTGGGCGCTGGTGTTTCTGTCGAGTCTGCGGGAATTGCCCGCCACGCTGCTGCTGCGCCCGGCCGGTTTTGACACGCTGCCCATCCGCATCTGGATTCCGGCCAGCGAATCGGTCTATACCCACGCCGCCCCGGCGGCCCTGTTGCTGGTGCTCTGCTCGCTCATCCCGCTCGCCTTTTTGTTCGTGCGCGCCCGGACGGAGATGCCCCGGTGAGCGAACCGTTGCTGGTGCTCGACCATCTCACCAAAGGCTATACCCGGGGCCAGAGCGCCCTCGCGGGGGTGTCTTTGGCGCTCGAAGCGGGCGAAATTCTGGCGGTGCTGGGGCCGAGCGGCTGCGGCAAGACGACCTTGCTCAGGCTGGTGGCGGGTTTCGAGGTGCCCGACGCCGGTTCGATTCGCTTTGCGGGGCAGACAATTGCTGCTGCGGGGTATTGCCTGAACCCTGAGCGGCGCGGCCTCGGCATGGTCTTTCAAGATTTTGCGCTCTTTCCGCATCTGAGTGTCGCTCAAAATATCGGCTTCGGCCTCAAAAACCCTGCCCCCAAGCGCATCGCCGAGTTGCTCGATCTGGTGGGTTTGTCGGGTGAGCGCGAGCGCTATCCCCACCAGATCTCGGGCGGCCAACAGCAGCGCGTCGCCCTTGCCCGCGCCCTCGCCCCCGAGCCGCGCCTGGTGTTGCTCGACGAACCGTTCAGCAACCTTGACTACAGCGTGCGCGTCGCCCTGCGCGAGGAAGTGCGCGCCATCCTCCAGAAGACCCGCACCGCCGCGATTTTTGTTACCCACGACTGCTCGGAGGCGTTGAGCCTCGGGGACCGCATCGCCGTGCTCAACGGCGGCGCCCTGGAGCAGTGGGACACCCCCGAGCGCCTCTACCGCGCCCCGCGCTCGCGCTTTGTCGCCCGCTTCGTCGGGCGCGCCAATGTGCTGGCAGCCCGGCGCACCCCCGCAGGCTGGCGGAGCGAACTGGGGATGTTACCCTTCGAACCGGAGGCTGGTGCGGCCGAGGTGGAGATCGCCGTATACCCGGAGGCGGTGCGCTGCGAACCGGCAGCGGACGGCGCAGCGGTGATCGTGGCGGCCACTTTTTTGGGTCGCGAGTACGGCTACACCCTCAAGCTGCCCACGGGCGACATCTGGCAGGCCTATCAGGCGGACGCGCATCCTTTGCCGCCAGGCACGCCTGTCCATCTGCACTTCGGCCCACAGGACGCCCATGTGCTTCCGCCGCGCCCGATTTGAAAAATGGCTGTAGGCGCATTCACGACGGCAACCAATTTCCCTACTGAGAGAGGACGTTCTGAAATCGAGTGCGCCCCGGCTTTGCGGTCCATGCAACGACCAATAAACCAATGCTCAGAACACTTGTGGGTTGCCTGCGCCGCTGACCGGTCGCCTCGATTCGGGGAGACCAAGCCATGGAAGAAGAGCAAGGGTTCTTGGAGTCCGTCGGTGGCTGGCTCGGCGATCGAGCTGAGGATGCCACCGACTGGATGGGCGATGCTGCCGAGGAGGTCGCCGACGTTGCCGGGGATGCCGTCGAGCAAGTCTCCGACTGGACCGGAGATCGCGTCGAAGGTCTGGCGCAATTGGGCGGCGATGTCTACGGCGGTACCCTGGAGGCCGGTGGCGAACTGGTGTCGGAGGCGGGCGATCTGTTCGGTTCGGAGGGCCTCGGTGCGTTCGGCGAGGATATGACGGGTGCCGGCCAATCGCTCGAAGCCGGCTTCGACCAGGTGGGCGAATGGGCCGACAACCGATACGACCGGGGTGGCGAGTTGGCCGACATGGGCCTTGACGCGGTCGGCGAGTGGACCGATCAGCGCTACGACCAGGCCGGTGTGGCTACCAATGCGGCTCTGGAGACGGCCGGTGCGCTCGGGGACGACGCGGTGGATACGGCTGGCGAGTACACCGACACCGATGATGACGGATACTCCTGGGACGATATTGCCGGCTGGGGGATGAAGGGAGGCTTTGCCGCCGCCGGGGCTGCTCTCGGCGGGCCGGGCGGTGCTGCCGCCGGGACCGTCGTCGGCCACTACGCTGCGTCGGTGGCCGACGAATTGATCGACGATGTCTTCTACAGCGGCGAGGAGACCACCGGCTAGACCCTGCCGGTGCCCAGGATGGGGGGCCGACCCCATCCTGGGCACCGAGTCTCTTTAGCGGGAGCAGCGATTATTTGACGAGCGGAATCGTGCCAGTTAAATCGAAGCGGTTGATCGCATCCAATTGGTCCTCCAGCTGAAAGTAGCGGGCGACGACAGGGGCGGGCAGCGCTGCCCGGAACTTCTGGACGTAGGTCTTTTTGAGCTTGAGTTCGTCTTCGCGAATTTGCAGAACTTCGTCGATCAACTGTTGGGCTTGTTGCTCGCTGAGGTTTTTGTTTTCGGAGACGGTGTCGAGGATGGGAATAAAGCGGTCGTTGAGTTTGAGTACCTCCACCTGGTATTCCCGATACAACGGCCAGAAAACTTCATTGTCTTTCGCGCTGAGCTGCATCGCTTTGATGACCACTTGCTGGCGGTCCGTCCTCAGCAGCGAACGGGTCAAAGCGAGATCCGCCTTCATCTGGGCAGCTACAGAACTGCCCAGGACAAAAACCAACCCGAGGGCCGCCGACAGGGATGCCCATTTTTGCATCTGCATCATGTCTCTCCGTTTCGCCTTCGCAGATTTATTTGGCAAGCGGGATCACCGCAGCCAAATAATAATTGACGATGGCATCCATTTTGTTTTCGACCTGTGTGATCCTGGCGACTTTCTTGAGGGGCAAGATCTTCTTGAGCTGGGCGACATAGCTGTTGAGCAGCTCCAATTTCGCCTTCCTGATACTCAAACTGGTGTCGAGCAGTTCCCCGGCTTTCTTATCGGTGAGGCTGTCGCTGTTGTAGAACTTTGCGTACTCTTCGATCGTTTTTTCAAGCCTTTCTTCGAGGGAATACACACCCGTTTGATACTTTTCGTAGACTGGTAGAAAGGCTTTTTTCTCCGTATCGTTCAATTCAACGTTGGCCAGGACAATTTGTTGCCGGTTTTTCTGGATTTCTTCGCGGGTCGGCTGCGGCGGCGCGGACTGTTCGCTGAGTTGGGCAGCTAAAGGTGGTGCACCTACGGCACCCATCAAGCACAAAGCAAGTATTACCATCTGTTTTTTCATCGGCCTACATGGCACTCCTTCTGCAAACCGTTACAAAGAATACTCCCTGCTGAAGGACTGCGCAATACGGACAGGGAGTTATCGGGCGCACTATGATCGAAGGAGTGTTTTTGAGCGGTCATGACCACCCCTTTGCTTGGCCAGAGCGCCGAGGAACTGCGCATCTGGGTTGAATCCCAGGGCCAGCCAGCCTACCGCGCCCAACAGTTGCACCGCTGGCTCTACCAGCGGGGGGTGCGCTCGTTGATGGAGATTACCGACTGGCCTAAGGCGTGGCGTGAACAGGTGCACTCGGTGCCGGTGGGCCGCTCGCAGGTCGTGCGCGAAAGCTCTGCCCCCGACGGCACGATCAAGTACCTGCTGGCCGGGGCCGACGGCGAAACCGTCGAGACCGTGGGTATTCCGTCCGCCGAGCGGCTGACGGTCTGCGTTTCGTCGCAGGTGGGCTGTCCCATGGCCTGCCGCTTCTGCGCCACCGGCCAATCCGGTTTTGCCCGCAACCTGGGTGTGCACGAGATCGTCGATCAGGTGCTCACGGTGCAGGAGGGTTTTGGTCGCCGGGTAAGCCACGTCGTCTTCATGGGCATGGGTGAGCCGCTGTCGAACCTGGGGGCGGTCGTGCAGGCCCTCCGGGTGCTCAATGGCGACATTGGCATCGGCCAGCGGCAGATCACCGTCTCAACGGTGGGAGTACCGGGTCAGATCCGGCGGCTTGCGACCCACAAACTGCAGATCACCCTGGCGGTGAGCCTGCACGCCCCCAATCAGGCTTTGCGTTTCAAACTCATCCCGACTGCCCAGCACTATCCGATCGAAGAGCTGCTGGAAGACTGCCGCGACTATGTCGAGACGACCCACCGCCGGGTCAGCTTCGAGTACACGCTACTGGCCAATGTCAACGACGAGCCCCGTCACGCCCGGGAACTGGCGGCGATTTTGCGTGGCTTCCAGTCCCATGTCAATTTGATTCCTTACAATCCGATCGAAGGGGCCGAGTACGAGCGGCCGGGCGAGGAACGGGTGCGTGCTTTTGAGCGCGAACTTATCCGCCACAAAATAGCCGCGAGCGTACGGCAAACCCGCGGTCTAGAGGAAGCAGCGGCCTGCGGCCAACTCAGGCGGCGCAGCCCAACCGGTGTGGTGCGTACCGAAAGTGCCCGCATCTGAGGTGCGCCTTGGGCTTGTTGCTCGCAGATGTAGCCGCGGATGGCCTCTTTGAGCACCCAGGAGCGGTCGCGCTCAAATAGCCGCGCCAGTTCGTCCACCGAGGCGAGCAATCCAGCCTCCACTCTGAAGGTCACCGATTCTTTGGCCATCGTCCCTGATTGACCGTGACGTGCTTTCACTAGACCTCTTGCGCGAATGCCAAGATAAACAGCTCAAACCATTGGAAACTCGTTCCGTGATCCAGTTCATGCAAGAGGTCTAATAATCCCCGAGAATGGTCTGCGGCTCGGTGCCGTCGTAGTCTTTGAGCAGTTCGTCGAGGATCTCTTTGCGGATAGTCATCAGCTCCTCCTGTCTGAGAGAGTATGGTATTTTCTTTGCTGAGACCACTTACACAATTGACTTTACAGACCCGCTGATGGACCGGCTCGGCCGACACGAACAGTTCGAGGATTGGCTTGCACACCTGCGCAAAACCTACAAAGCCAAGGGCAACTTCATCAAGTTGGTGAACACCAGTTTCTGACTGCATCATAAAAATAACCCCGCCCTGGAAGCCAGAACGGGGTTGGATTGAGACTGCGGATTTACCGGGTTAGTCCTCGGAGAATTCCATCTCGCGGGGGCCGCCGATGTTTTCGTAGGTGGGCCGGTTCGGGGTGCGCCGTCCGCCGACGTCGGCCATCAAGTCGACTTCGACGTCGCGCGAGGAGCCGTCGTGCTGCGTCTCGATCTTGTGGACCGACACGTCGAGACCCAGCGACTGCAGTTCGCGCACGAGCACCTTGAAGGATTCGGGAATGCCCGGGCGCGGGATCGCCTTGCCCTTGACGATGGCGTTGAGCGCCTCGTTGCGGCCGGTCATATCGTCGGACTTGACCGTGAGCAACTCCTGCAAGGTGTAGGCGGCGCCGAAGGCTTCGAGCGCCCAGACCTCCATTTCGCCGAAGCGCTGGCCGCCCTGCTGGGCCTTGCCGCCCAGGGGCTGCTGGGTGACCAGGGAGTAGGGGCCGGTGGAGCGGGCGTGGATCTTGTCATCCACCAGGTGCACCAGCTTCATCATGTAGATCTGACCCACGGTCACTGGCCGATCGAACGCCTCGCCCGTGCGTCCGTCGTAGACCTGGATCTTGCCGATGTGCTTGCCGGTGTCGGTGTAGACCCACGGATCCCCCGTCACCTCGCGCGCCTCCATCAGCTTCTCGTGGACCAGGTAGCGCGACGCTTCTTTGATGTACATCTCATCAAAGGGAGTGACCTTGAAGCGCACGTTGAGACAGGCACCGGCCCAACCGAGCAGCGTCTCGAAGACCTGGCCGACGTTCATGCGCGAAGGGACGCCCAGCGGATTGAGGACGATGTCGACCGGGCGGCCGTCGGGCAAGTAGGGCATGTCCTCCTTGGGCAGAATTTTGGAGATGATGCCTTTGTTGCCGTGGCGGCCGGCCACCTTGTCGCCCACCTGCACCTTGCGCTTTTGCGCCAGGTACACGCGCACGACCATGTTCGCCCCCGGCGGCAACTCGTCGCCCTGCTCGCGGGTGAAGACGCGCACGTCCACGACGCGGCCTTTTTCGCCGTTGGGCACCCGCAGCGAGTTGTCGCGCACGTCGCGCGCCTTCTCACCGAAGATGGCCCGCAGCAGCTTCTCTTCAGGCGGTTGATCCGATTCGCCCTTGGGGGTGACTTTGCCCACCAGGATGTCGCCCGCTTCCATCCAGGCGCCGATGCGCACGATGCCGCGCTCGTCGAGGTTGCGCAGCGAATCTTCGCCGACGTTCGGAATTTCGCGGGTGATCTCTTCGGGGCCGAGTTTGGTCTGGCGCGCTTCGATCTCGAATTTTTCGACGTGGATCGAGGTGAACACGTCGTCGTAGACGAGCCGTTCGGAGATGAGGATGGCGTCCTCGTAGTTGTACCCTTCCCAGGGCATGAAGGCCACCAGGATATTTTGACCGAGGGCCAGTTCACCCCCCTCGGTGGCCGAACCGTCCGCCAGGATCTGGCCGTTGCGCACCTGGTCGCCGACGTTGACGATCGGGCGCTGGCTGAGGCAGGTGTCCTGGTTGGAGCGCTGGTACTTTTGCAGCGGATAGGCAAATTCCTGGCCGTTCTCGCCGCGCACCCGGATCTGCTCACCCGAGACGTAGGTGATCGCCCCGTCGATGTCGGAGACGATCACCATGCCCGAGTCGCGGGCCGCCTGCCCTTCGAGGCCCGTGCCCACCAGGGGCCGTTCGGGGCGCAACAGCGGCACTGCCTGACGCTGCATGTTGGCGCCCATCAGCGCCCGGTTGGCGTCGTCGTGCTCAAGAAACGGAATCAGCGAAGTGGCCACCGAGACGATCTGAATGGGCGAGACGGCTACGTAGTCGACCTCGGCCGGGGAGGCGAGTCCGAACTCCTGGCGATAGCGGATGGTGACCGGGTTGGCAAGGATGTTGCCCCCCTCATCGACGGCCACGTCCCCCGCCGCCACCCGAAATTCGTCCTCCTCATCGGCGGTGAGGTATTTGATTTCGCCGCTGAGCCAGCCGTCTTTGACCACCTTGTAGGGCGTCTCGATGAAGCCGTAGGAGTTGACCCGGGCGTGGGTGGCAAGCGAACCGATCAGTCCCGCGTTGGGGCCTTCGGGCGTCTCGATCGGGCAGATGCGGCCGTAGTGCGACGGGTGGATGTCGCGCACCGCGAAGCCGGCCCGCTCGCGCGTCAGACCGCCGGGACCGAGGGCTGAAAGACGGCGCTTGTGGGTCAGCTCGGCGAGCGGATTGGTCTGGTCCATGAACTGCGAGAGCTGCGAGGAGCCGAAGAACTCCTTGATGGCGGCCACCAGCGGTTTGGGGTTGACCAGCGAGGCTGGGGTGAGCGTCTCGGCTTCACTCACGGTCATCCGCTCGCGGATGATGCGCTCCAGGCGATTGAGGCCGACGCGCACCTGGTTTTGCAACAGCTCGCCCACCGAGCGCACCCGGCGGTTGCCGAGGTGGTCGATGTCGTCGGGGGAGCCGATGTCGAATTCGAGATTAATCAGGTAGTCGATCGAAGCGAGGATGTCCTGGGGAGTGAGGATGCGGGTCGTCTCGGGGACGCTCAGCCGCAGCTTTTTGTTGAGCTTGTAGCGGCCCACCCGGCCCAGGTCGTAGCGCTTGGGATCAAAGAAGCGGGTCTCTAGAAGCTGCTGGCCGCCGGAGACGGTCGGAGGCTCGCCGGGGCGCAGCTTGCGGTAGAGTTCGAGCAACGCCTCTTCTTCGGAGTAGTTGCCTTCTTTTTCAATCGTTTTCTGGAAGTACTCCGGATGGCGAAAAGCGTCCAGAATTTCGTTGTCCGACAGGCCTAGGGCCTTGAGCAGCACCACCGCCGAGAGTTTGCGGGTCTTGTCGATGCGCACCCACACCAAGTCGTTGGCGTCGGTCTCGAACTTTAGCCAGGCGCCGCGGTTGGGGATGAGCGAAGCGTTGAAGGTCTTGCGGCCGTTGGTGTCGAGTTCTTGCTTGTAGTAGACTCCGGGAGAACGGACGATCTGGTTGACGATGACCCGCTCGGCACCATTGATGATAAATGTGCCCCGGTCGGTCATCAAAGGCAACTCGCCGATGAAGACCTGCTGCTCTTTGATTTCACCGGTCTCTTTGTTGACGAGGCGGGTGGAGACGTACATCTGGACCGAATAGGTCGAGTCGCGCCGCTTTGCCTCTTCGACGGAGTACTTGGGTTCTTTGAGTTTGTAGTCCTGCAGAAAATGCAACTCCATCTTGCCGGTGTAGTCGGTGATGGGCGAAAAACTCAACAACTCCTCGATGAGACCCTCTTCGAGGAACCAGCGAAAGCTTTCCCGCTGGATCTCGACAAGGTCGGGCAGCAAATAATTGGGCGTGGTCAAAGCGTTGCTCATGCGTACCTCAGGCAGGGCGTCAGCATAGCGAAAGTCGGACACAGGACAGCAGGGACGCCAAAGGCGCCCGACAGGTTTTCCATCATACTTCAGACGGAGGACGAACTGCCAGCATTTCGTCCTCGCGGCACTCCCGGGTCCGCGGCCGAGCGGCGACGATCGTTGCGTATAGGACGAGACGAGAGGACACCCGTATGGTACCTACCATTGCCGACGACAAACGCCTGGCGATTGCCGTCAAACTGGCCGACATCAAGGCCCTTCAGGAGTTGCTGGTCACCATCGAGCAGCGCCTGGTTACTCTGTCCGAAGACCCGGACATCCGCAAGCGGCTGGGGGACATGCTCGCAGACGACCAGAAAAATCTCACCATCATCGACAACACGATCATCCAGTACGGCGTCAAGGGCGAACCGCGCGACACCGTCGTCGAGATGACCGACAAGCTGAACGACCTGATGCAAAGCAGCAAGCTGAGCCTCTATGACAAGTTCAGCCAACTTGAACTGCTCAAGCACCAGGCGGCGATGGCCGGCATCCTGGTCCACAAAGCGGCCCAGCTGGTCGGCGCCGACATCGATGCGGCCATCGCCCCGCTCAACACGGTCAACTTCGAGAACCGCGCCCACCAGGAACAGCTCAAGGGCATTCTGGAGGTAATCGGCACGCGCGAACTGACCGGCAAAGAAGCCGACCAGGGGCTGTGGGCACGGGTGCAAGATTCGCTGGCGGCCCTTTCCGGCGTCTTCGGCTCGGTCATCTCCCACGGCGAGGGCGGTGCGGACATGAAAGTGACCGACATTGTGCGCATGGACCACCAGAAGGTCCATATACTGTTCGGCCAGATCCAGGGCACGAACGATCCGGCCAAGAAGTTGGAATTTTTTAAACAGCTCTACGGCGATCTAAGCGCCCACGCCGAGGCCGAAGACCAGACCTGGTACGCCGACCTCAAGCGCTTCGACGACAGCATCGACAAAGCTGAGTTCGCCTACAAAGATCAAGACGAACTGGTGGCCCTTCTCGAACAAGTCAAAACCAGCGGCATCGGTTCCGCCGAATTTGACTCGCGCCTGGCCCAGTTGCAGCAGAAGGTGACCAGCCACGTCAACTACGAGGAGGCCGAGCTTTTTGCCAAGCTGCGCCAGCACTTCAGCGATGAGCAGCTGCGCGAGATGGGCAAACAGTTCCAGATGGCCAAAAGCCGTTACCAGGACATCCGGCAGCAGCAGATGACCGGCCGTTCGTAAAACGTCCGAAACGTTGAACGATAGGGGAGGCAGACGGCCTCCCTTTTTTTATTCTTGCGAACTGACCTCGCGCTCGGAGCGCAGTTGCTCAACCAGGGTCTCAAGCTCGCTCGCTTTGACCTGGTAGACCTGGTTGCAGAAGTGGCAGGTGGCCTCAGCCCCGCCGTCTTTTTCGATCATATCGAGCAGTTCGGCTTCGCCCATCATTTTGAGTGCCCCCAGAACCCGCTGCGGCGAGCAGTGACAGTGGAAGCGCACCAACTGCACCTCCGGAAAAATTTCGAGGCTCATATCTCCCAGCAGTTCTTCGAGAATCTGGGGGATGCGCTTGCCCGAACGCACCAAGGGCGTAAAACCTTCTACACTCGCCAGTCGCCGCTCAAGCGTAGCGGCCAGTTCCTCGTCCTCTTGGCCATCGGCACTGGGCATCACCTGCAACAGCAGCCCGCCGGCCGCGTCCACCCCGTCGGCGCCCACGAACACCCCGAGCATCAGGGCCGAGGCCACCTGCTCGGAGGTGACCAGGTAATGGGTGACATCGTCGCCGATTTCGCCCGTTACCAGTTCGGTCGTGCCCGAAAACGGGTAGCCATAGCCCAGATCTTTGACCACATAGAGAAAACCGTTCGCTCCCACCGCCCGGCCGACGTCGAGCTTGCCCTTGGGGGAAGGGGGCAGTTCCACCTGGGGGTTTTTGACGTAGCCGCGCACGGTGCCGTCGGCCCCGGCGTCCACCAGAATGCCGCCCAAGGGTCCATCTCCCTGGAGGCGCAGGTTCACCCGCGCCTCGGTCTGTTTGAGGTTGGAGGCAATCAGCAAACCGGCCGCCATCGTTCGCCCCAAAGCCGCCGTCGCCACATACGAGAGCTTGTGCCGGCCGCGCGCTTCCTCCGTCAGGCGCGTCGAGAGCACGCCCACGGCCCGGATCCTGCCCTCTGCCGCCGTCGCCCGTACCAGTTGATCCGCCATGAAAATCCTTTACGGAAAGTTACACACTTTCTCTATTGTGCCCTGCCGGGGTATCAAACCGTGCCGCCCAGGTAGGCGGCGATCACCTGCGGATCCGAGCGCACCTGGGCGGGCTTGCCGTCGGCAATTTTCTGGCCGAAGTTCATGACGACGATGCGGTTGGACAGGCTCATCACCAGGTTCATATCGTGTTCGATGAGTACCACCGTGACACCGCGGCTCTGAATTTTGCGGATAAGGCCTACCAGCGCACCGGTCTCCCGGGGATTCATGCCGGCGGCGGGTTCGTCCAGCAGCACCATTCGCGGATCGGTGGCCAGGGCGCGGGCTACCTCCAACCGGCGCTGATCGCCGTAGGGCAGGCGATCGGCGCTCTGGGAGGCGCAGGCGGTAAGACCCACGAAAGCAAGTTCTGCGTAGGCGCGCTCGGCAATTTGCCGCTCTTCTTCGACTCCTGCTTTGCCCGGGAGGAGGGCGGACCAGAAGCCGCCGCGGGTGCGACTGTGGCGGCCGATCATCACATTTTCGAGCGCCGTCATGCTGCCAAAAAGGCGGATGTTTTGAAATGTGCGCGCCAGACCGACCTCGGCAATCTGGTGGGGCTTGAGACCGGTGATTGGCCTGCCTGCGAGGCTTGCATTGCCCTCGCTCGCCTGGTAGATGCCCGTGAGCATGTTGAAGAGTGTCGTCTTGCCCGCGCCGTTCGGTCCGATCACACTCAAAATTTCGGCAGGCTCGACGCTGAAAGAAACGTTGCTAACGGCCACCAAACCGCCGAAGCGCTTGGTGAGGTTCTCGACGACAAGCAGAGGCATGGAGCGGGTATCAGGTGTCAGAGCGTACTGGCACCCGACACCTTATCACTCCTTAGGGGTACGGCCGAGGTGCGATACTGTTGGCGAAATATTTTGCAACGCCGCGCTCCTGCCGAACCGTGCCATGCTTGCTGCGAGGGCGGCCTGGATCGATTGCCGCATCCGTCACGTCGAGCCTGTGATCAGGTATTGTCGAGGGTAGGATTAAGCGGATGCACTTTCGCTTGGCTTTGCCCAATCGTGGTCGCGCAAATAGGCTTCCAAGTCGGTTGGTTCAGGAAAATCGCGTTTCAACTTCACCAAATCCGCTCCGTAGCCGACCTTCTCAAACCAGCGATACATCGTGGTCATTGCCTCACCGGCTTGCTGCTCGAACGCTTCAAAAGGAATTTGTTGGTATGCGACCTGTTTTCCCATAACGCGCCTGAACGCGGCAGCGACTTCCGTCATCGTCAGATCCACGCTTGCCACTTCCTCTGTAAACTGGTTAGCTAACCAAGGTTGCGAGTTTGCATGACGGTCGTGAAGCAGGTGATGTGCTGCGCTCACGGTGACTCTCTGCTGTCGTTGTACCAAAAATCTCAGCCTCAACCGTCGCACTAAGGTTCGATGTTGAGGTTGAGGTGAAACGCATTGGCCGGGTCGAACCGGCCTCTGATCTCCCCCTGGGTGCCCATATAGAAAGAGATGACTCCTGAAACTAATCACTCACTCCAGGAGTCCGAACGATGCCTATGCCTTCTTCAGATTCTCCGACCGCCAACGGTTTTGGCAAGCCCAGCACGGAAGTCCGACCCAAACCCGAACGCCGTCACTTCAGCGCCGAGTACAAGCTCAAGATTCTCGAAGAAACCGACAAAGCCACAGAACCCGGACCGATCGGCTCCATCCTCCGGCGCGGCGGCGATGACTAGTCGAACGGTGGCGCAGCGGGTAAGGCACTTTGTTCTCAAAACCCTTCGGCTCAAGCCATCTCCAGTTCGCCCACCACCTCGAGGCGCTGGTGTTCGCCCAGCACGGCGAAGCGGTCGCCCAGGGCGTCGGCTACCGCCGGATCGATCCAGCCCAACTGGCGCAACAGATGAATGACCACCGGGTATTTGGCACGATCGGAGCCGTCGTAGACCTTGATGGCCAGTCCCATGCCCTGGCCCATGCGGCCGATGCACTGCACCCCCTCAGCACCGGCTTTGCTGACCAGCTCGCCGCCGCTCAACTGCATCAAGACCGTGTCGAAGCGGCCCTCGCCCGCCACCATCGCCGGCTCGCGGATCATCGCGCGCGCCAGGCATTCGAGTTCTGCCGATTCGCCCGAGGACAGTTGGGCGTAAAGCCAGGCCATCTGGGCCAGGGAGAACTGGTAGGTGGGCACACCGCAGTCGTCGCGCGCCTGGACCAGTTCGTCGAGCGGCATCGCGAGCAATTCGCACAGGGTCTTGGCGATGAGCAACTGCACCGGGTGACGCCTATCCGCGTAGCGCTCGGTGGTCCAGGCGCGCCGCAGGCAAACGGCCAGCATGCCGGCGTGCTTGCCCGAACAGTTGTACTCAAGCGGGCTGGTGCGGCCCGGGGGCACCGGGCAGACAAGTAGCGCAGGGTCGAGTCCCATGCGCCACAGCACGTTGAAGGCGCGCCGGGCGTGGACGAGTTCGCCGCTGTGGGAGGAGCACAGCAGCGCCAAGTCGGCGTCGTCCATGGCGAAGGCCTGGTGGGCGCCGCTGCGCAGGACGGGTAGAGCCTGAAAGGGTTTGAGCGCCGAGCGGATGAAGGTGGTGGGCAGCTGGGCGTTGCCGCCGTGGGCGAGGGTGCGGCCGCGGTGATCGGCGACGACCGCTTCGCAGTAGTGGACGGATTCGATGAGGCCTTCGCGCAGCAGGCGCACCTCGATGCTGGGAATGTACAAGTTCAACGTTCTCGCTCGGCTTGTCCAGTTTAGCGCGGCGCCAGCGGCGACCGACAGGCGGCTACAATATGCACCAGTAGCGGCGTCGGACCTGCCGAGGCATCGGAAATACACGTGTCGAAGAAGCGGTTGTTGTGCTTGAGCAACGGTCACGGTGAAGATCTGATCGCCACCCGGATCGCCGAGGCTCTACTCGTCTACGACGTCGAGGTGCTCGCCCTGCCCATCGTCGGCGAAGGGCAGGCCTACCGCGCTCTAGATATCGAGATTGTCGGTCCGACGCGCACGATGCCCTCGGGGGGGTTCATCTACATGGATGTGCGCGAGTTCTGGAAGGATCTGCGCGGCGGTCTCGGCAGGCTCACCCTCGAACAGTGGCGGACGTTGCGCAGACTGGCCCCCGGCTGCGATCTGGTCCTGGCGGTGGGCGACATCGTCGTCCTGGCCCTGGCCTATCTCACGGGAGCGCCCTACGCCTTCGTGGGCACCGCCAAGTCCGACTACTACCTGCTGGGGTGGCCGAGCGACTACACGCCGCTGGAGCGCTGGCTGATGACCCGACGCACCTGTCTGGCCTCCTACGTGCGCGACCGGCTCACCGCTGAGAACCTCGCCCGCTGGGTGCCGCGGGCGACCTATCTGGGCAATCCGATGATGGACCGGCTGGAGCCGACTACCACCCTGGCGGTACCCGAAGGAGCACTTGTGGTACTGCTGTTGCCGGGATCGCGCCCGCCGGAGGCCTATCGCAACCTGGCGCGCATGCTCGAAGTGGTCGAACGGCTGGGGGAGAGGCTGGATCGACCCATGCATGTGCTGTGCGCCCGGGCTGGCAGCCTGGAGGATGCGGGCATCGGCGTCCATCTGCCGGCGGGCTGGCAGATGGAAGGAGCGTTGTTGCGCCGGGCGGATCTGGCGGTGCACCTGGAGCGCGGGCGCTTCGCCGAGTGCCTGCACCGCGCCCATCTGGCCGTCGCCATGGCCGGGACAGCCACCGAGCAGTGCGTGGGGCTCGGCAAACCTGTCTTCACGATGCCCGGCGAGGGGCCGCAGTTTACCTATCGCTTTGCCGAGGCGCAAACGCGGCTTCTGGGCGAATCGGTACAGCTGGTGAGCGGTGGCCCCGAGCCGCTCGCCCGGCGCATCGGGCAGGTCATGGGCGACGCCAGGCTGTGCGAGCGCATCCGCCGCAACGGCATCGAGCGCATGGGCACTCCCGGAGCGGCGGATCGAATCGCCGAACACCTGATTAAACGCATCGGCTGAGACCGCGGTTCCCTCCGAATGGAGGTGAACAATTGCGGCCCTTCCCTTAGACTGAAGCTTAACTTTTCTTTGGGTTGGGCTGGTGAAATTCCGGCGGCTGTTGTTCGTGGGCAGTGCTCTGCTGCTGCTTGTGGTCGTCTTGGGGTGGCTGGGAACCCTCTGGCTGGGGCCCGCGGCCCTTGCCCAGGCGGAAGTACAGCTCAGCCGCACCCTGCAGACTCCGGTGCGCCTGGGTCGATTGCAGACGCTTTTGCCCTGGCGGATCGCCGTGGGTCCGGTGAGCGTCGCCTCATCCAAGCAGCCGGACTTGCTCGAAGCGCCGAGCGCCAGCGTCGGGTTCAATTTATTGCGCTTTGCCTTCGGCCAGGGTCTCGATGCGCGCATCCGCTTCGAGAAGCCGGTGCTGCGGCTCAGGCGCGACGCGCAGGGCCGCTTCAACCTGCCCCCCTTTGCCGCAAGCGAGAACCAGAGCGGCGGCACCATCGACAAGCTGCTGAGCCGGGTGGAAATCGACGATGCGACGTTCGTCTACGACGACCGGGTGCTGGGGGGCAAGAGCCTCACGCTCACAGGCATCGACGTGCTGGCCGATATTGGCCCCACAGGAGCCGCCTACACGCTCAATGCGCCCTTTGGGCGCGGCGAGGTGCAAGCCGAGGGCAATAGCGATCTCGACGACTTCGACACCACGATCGACGCCCGGCTGCGCAATATCCCGGTGGCGACGGCGGCGGTGCCGCTCAACCTGGGCGATCTGTCGGTGCGCCGGGGAACCGCCGAAGGGTCGGTGCAACTGCAGCTCAAAAACGGAGTCTTCGCCGCGAGCGGACCGCTCAGGCTCACCGGAGGCGAACTGCTGTTGAGGCCCTATCGCGCGCCCCTCACCAACCTCGATGTCGCAGCAAAGCTCGCCTGGCCGAAGCTCAACCTGGAGCGCATCGAGGGGCGGCTCGCCGGATCGCGCGTGAGCGGCACCGGGGCGTTCAACCTCCCCGAAGAGCTGGGCCTCGATCTCATTGTCGCCGGTCCGCTGGAGCAACTGGTGCCGGCCTTGACCTCACCGCCGGTGCCAGTGCGCGGAGTGACGCGCACCGCGCTGCAGGCGCGCATTCCGCTGGCAAGACCCGACAGGCTCACAGCCACCGCCCGGGTGCGCGCCCAGACCCCTGTGCAGGTCGATCGATTGTTGGTGAATAACTTACAGACCGAGCAGCGTCTCGCGAATTTGCGGCTGAGTGGCCCCTTTCGCTTCGAGATCGCCCGTGGGCAGGTGACGGGCCGCACGGATCTGAACTTTGCTCCCGGGGTGCAGGCGCAGGTCAATATCGCGGCCGATGGCCAAGCGGTGGTGCCGGAGGAGATTCTGGCGCGCTACGACGCCCAGCTGCCGGTGGAGCGGGTGGGCCGTCTCGATTTTCAGGCGCGCATCGCCGGGCCTGCCAACCGGCTGCTGGCGCGGGCCGACTTTAACCAGCGCGACGGCCGACTGCAGGGAAAAGCCTTTTCGAGCACCGGCACCGTCGTACTCGCAGGCAGCGAACTGTTTGTCGAAAATACCCGCGTACAACTGGACGGCACCGCGGCGCAGCTGCTGGCAAGCGGTCAGGCGAACCTGGTCGGCCGGCGCCTGTTCGGTGCGCAGCTGAGCGTCGCCGCAGTGCCGCTGTCGCTGGTGAGCCCGGCTCTGGGCGGTACGGCCGAGGGCCAAGTTGCAGTGAACGGCAGTTTGCAGTCGCTCGCATCGCTAGAGGGAACTGGTACCTTCACCGTCCCCCGGCCGCTCGTCAATAACCGGCTGCTGCCGCCCGTCGCAACCGCCTTTCGCCTGCGCGAGCAACTCGTGCGGCTCGACCGCTTCACCTTCAACGGCCTGACGGTCGACGGTACGCTGCAGCCCAATCTGAGCGGCGCTCCCGGCCCGCTTTTGCGCTCTGCCAATCTGCGCATTGCCCTCGATCGATTCGATTTGACGGCCCTGCCGCTGCCGGTGCGCGTCGACGGGCAGCTTTACGGGACGGGCAGCTTTACCGGCAATTTGGAGCAGCCGGACCTGACCCTCGACTTGCGCGTGCGCGGTGCCGGGGTGGGCCGCTACCGCGCCCCGGTGCTGAGCGGCCCGGTGCGCTGGCGGGGCGATACCCTGTCTGCGCGCCTGACGGGCGACAACCAGCGCGTCTTCGCCGAGGCGCGCTTGGAGCCGCAGGGGGTGCGCCTGATCGCTTTCGACGTGCTGAGCGACCGCACGCGCCTCGCCGCAAGCCGCGGCTACTTCGACTTCGAGCAGGGGCTGACCACACTGGCCGCCCAGGTCAAAAACTTTGATCTAGAAAGGTTGCAGCTCGACCCGGTAGGACCGCTGCGCACCGTCGAAGGCAGCCTCGACGCCGAGGTTGACCTCGCGCGCACCGCCCGCGGCTACGAAGGCCGCGTCGATGCCACCCTCAGCGGGGGCCGCCTCAACGCATTTACCCTCGGCTCCACCCGACTGCGGGCGAGCCTGGCCAATAACCGCCTCACAGTCGAGCCGACGCTCATCACCCTCGGCAACAGCCGCTACACCCTGGGCGGCCAGGCGGGTCTGGGTGCGGACGACCCGATTGCCTTCGAGCTGCGCGTCGAGCGGGGCCGCCTGGAGCAGGCGGTGCAGCTTCTGGGACTTTATTCGCTCACCACCCTGTTTTCCGACCAGAGCGACCCTGTCTGCTGTGCGGTGGATCTGGGCCCCCTTGCCCTCGGGGGGACGGCCCTGCCGCTGCAGCAGTTGCTTGCCGTTTACCAGCGCGCTTCGGAGGTGACCCTGGCGCGCATCGACACCACCGCCCGTGCCTTTATCCCCGACGATCTGCGGCGGTTGCGCGGGCGCTACGACCTGAGCGCCCGATTGGGCGGCAGCCGCAACGCCCCGGTGGTGGGCTTTGTGCTGGCCGGGCGCAACTGGCAGTGGGATCAGTACCGTCTCGACACGGTCGAGGCTGCGGGCGATTACCGCGACGGCAACCTAGAGCTCACCCAGGCCCAGGCCCGCTACGCCGAGCGCAGCGGCAGCCTCTCGGGGCGCCTGTCGCTGGCGGGCGAGCAGAACGCGCGGCTGGTCATCGACCGTTTGCCGCTCGAACTGGTCGAACCGCTGCTGCCCACGGGCACCCAGATCGAAGGCGACATCAATACCGAGGCGGTCCTCACAGGTACCCTCGCATCGCCGGCCTTTCAAGCGAATGTCGCGGCGGCGGCGCTGGAGTTCAATGGCCGCCAGGTAGATCCGGTGCGCACGGAGCTGACCCTGCGCTCCGGGCGGCTGTCCCTGGCCAACACCGCGATCGGCGTCGGCAGACGTGGTGTCCAGTTGGTCGGCAGTCTGCCCATCCCGTTTCTCAACCCCGACAACGACCAGATCGATATCCGGGCGCAACTGACGGGTGAGAACCTGCCGCTACTGAACATCTTGAGCGATCAACTTGTCTGGCAGAGCGCCGAAGGGGAAGCGACCCTCGCCGTGCAGGGCACCTACGGAGCGCCGCTCATCGACGGCAACGTCGAATTGCGCAACACCCAGGTGCAGATTCCCCGGCTGCAGACGACCCTCGCCATCGACCAGTTCGCGGCGCGCTTCAACCGGCGGCGGCTGTTGGTCGACCGGCTCGCGGCCAATTTGGGCGGTGCGCCCGTGACGGGTGAAGGGAAACTGGCGCTGTTGCCGAACAACGGGGCGGGTGGGGACTTGGCTCTGTTTATCGACGGCAATATCAACCTACCGGGGCTCTACAGAGGTGGCATCGACGGCCAACTGAGCGTGGGCGGGGCGCTGCTTGGACCGCGCATCGGCGGCAACCTGACGGTGAGCCCGGGGGATCTGCTGCTGTCGCTGCAGGATATTCAAAATCTCTCCGGCGCAGGATTGCGCACGGCGAACAGCAACGGCGCTCCGGCGCTGCCGGTCGAATTCGACGAGTTGCGCATCCGGGTAGGCCCGCAGTTTCGCGTCAACATTACGGCCCTGAGCGCCCGGCTCGATGGGTTATTGGCCTTGAGCGGCCCGCTGGGCAAACTGGCCGTCGAAGGCTATATCAATGTCCCGCAGGGTTCGGTCACCATCGGGGTGGCCCGCTTCCGCCTCGACAGCAGCCGTCGCAACGCCCTCTACTTTGGCGGCAGCCTCGATCCGGCCCTGGACCTGGTGGCCGAAGCGCGCGTCAGCGAATCTTTCACCAGCGGGGTGGCACGCCTCGACAGCGGCGGGCTCATCAACCCCAGTCTTCCGTCCGACCAGGCCAACCTCGGCCGCGCCTCGAAGATCGACGTCGAAGCGACCGTCACCGGCACCGCCTCCAAGCCGGACGTCGAACTGACTTCCAGCCCCTACCGCGACGAGACCGAGATCATCGCGCTGATTGGCGGCGGCGGCAATGCCGGTTCGCTTCTGACCGGGCTGATTCCGGCGGTGGGCACGACGCTCATCCGGCCGGTCGAGCAGGAACTCGCTTCGCTACTGGGTCTAGACGAACTGCGCGTCGAATTTGCCAGCCGGGTAGCGAACGCCAGTCCCGAAAACATCGCCATCGGCATCGGTGTCGAGGCCATCAAAGACCTCACCCCGGCGGTGTCGGTCTCGCTCTTTAAAAACATCACCGACAACATCCAGCCGGTGATCTTCGGCCTGCGCTACCGCATCAACGACAACATCGTCACCCGCGTCAGCGGCAACGAGACCCTCGATGATGTCAGCCTCTCGGTGCAGTTCGAATCGCGTTTCTAGCATGTGCGGCACCCGTACGGCACCTACATCGCCGGGCGTTGGAGATGGCAGTTTTGTTATGCTTTACTGGCAAACGCGGGAGAGCAGCGATGAGTTTGAACATGGTGACCCTGGTCGGTCGGGCCGGACGGGATCCAGAAGTGCGCTATTTCGAATCGGGCAATGTCAAATGCACCCTCACCCTCGCAGTCAACCGCCTGCGGCGCAAGGGGGAAGAGGACAAACCCGACTGGTTCGACCTCGAAGTGTGGGGCAAGACCGCCGAGATCGCCGCCGAGTACGTGCGCAAAGGCTCGCTCATCGGCGTGTCCGGCGCCCTCACCTTCAGCCGCTGGCAGGATAAAGTCACCAAAGAAGCTAAAGAGCGCCCGATTATCAAAGTCGACCGCCTGGAATTGCTCGGCTCCAAGCGCGACAGCACCGGCGAGGCACCGAGCATGGACGAGGATTTTTAAGTGATAGAAAGCTACCTGGCCGCCGCCATCCAGATGACCAGCACCGCCGACATCGAGGCCAACCTCGACCAGGCCTACGCGCTGATTGGCATCGCGGTGCGCCGCGGCGCCCGCCTGGTCAGCCTGCCCGAGAATTTTGCCTTTCTGGGACTGGAGGCTGAGAAACTCGCCCTCGCCCCGCGCATCGCCGAGATGAGCGAAAAATTTCTTGTTTCCGCCGCGCGCGACTGGGCGGTGACGCTGCTGGGCGGCGGCTACCCGGTGATGGCCGAGCAGACGGCCAAGTGCTATAATACAGCCCTGCTGGTGGGTCCTGAGGGTCAGGAGTTGGGCCGCTACCGCAAATTGCACCTGTTCGACGTCAACCTGCCCGACGGCAACACCTACCACGAGTCCGACTCGATCGTGCCCGGCAAAGACCTGGTGGTGGTGAGCAGCGACACCCTCGGCAATCTGGGTCTATCGGTCTGCTACGACCTGCGCTTTCCGGAACTCTACCGGGCACTCTCGGCGGCGGGGGCGGAAGTCCTGCTGGTGCCCTCGGCCTTTACCGCCTTCACCGGCAAGGACCACTGGCGGGTGCTCCTGCAGGCGCGGGCCATCGAAAATACCTGCTACGTGATCGCCGCCGCCCAGACCGGCGAGCACTATGCGCGCCGGCAAACCTACGGCCACGCGATGATCGTCGATCCATGGGGCAACGTGCTCTCCGACGCCGGGGACACCACCGGCATCGCCATCGGCGAAATCAACCCCATGCGTCTGGAGGCGGTGCGCCGCCAGTTGCCAGTGTTGCAGCACCGGCAACTTTGATCCCGGGCCGCCATTACAAACTGTTCACTCTGAACTAAAATTCGCCCCAAGCGTTCCGGCGAGCGGATATGGTAGTGTTGGTGGCTACGTCCAGCCACACTGCCGGTACTTTTAGATGGAAATTACTATTCGCATCCGCCGCCAGGCCGAATCGGGTTCGCCCGATTACAAAAGTTATGCCCTCGATGTTGATCCCGGCACCACGGTGCTCGACGCCCTGATGCGCATCAAGGGCGAGATCGACGGCACCCTCGCCTTTCGCAAAAATTGCCGCAATGCGATTTGCGGCAGTTGCGCGATGCGCATCAACGGCCGCTCGGCCCTCGCCTGCGCAAGCCGCATCCGCGATGTGGCGGACGCCCGCGGCGAGATATTGATTCAACCGATGGGCAACATGCCGGTGATTAAAGATCTGGTGGTCGATATGACCAGTTTCTGGAAGCACCTCGACCAGGTGGATCCCTACGTGAGCACGGCCGCTCGCCGCACGCCCGAAAAAGAATTTCTGCAGACGCCCGAGCAGCGCGCCGCCGTCGAGCAGGCGGGCAACTGCATTCTCTGCGGTGCCTGCTACTCCGAGTGCAACTCCCGCGAGGTCAACCCCAATTTTGTCGGTCCCCACGCCCTGGCCAAGGCCCAGCGGGTGATGGCCGACAACCGCGACGACCAGACCGCCCAGCGCCACGCGCTGTACAACCAACCGGAGTTTGCCTGGGGCTGCACCCGCTGCTTCTACTGCAACGAGGTCTGCCCGATGGGCGTCCAGCCCCTCGATCAGATCCAGAAGATCCGCCACGAACTGCTCACCGACAAGGCAACCGAGCCCAACACCGCCATGCGCCACCGCCGGGTGATGGTGCGCCAGATCAAAGAATCCGGCTGGCTGGATGAAGCCCGCTTCGCCCTGCAGGTGGTCGGCCGCGACTTCAAGGGGCTGTGGAGCCTGGTGCCCCTGGGCGTGCGCATGGCCGCCAAGGGCAAGATGCCCCTGCGCCACCGGCCCATCGAGAATTGTGCGCAAGTGCGCGACCTGGTCGAGGCAATCCAGAAAGAAGACACCAAATCATGATCGCCCCTCCCCTCAAATATGCCTACTATCCCGGCTGTGTCGCCCGCGGCGCCTGTCGGGAACTGTACACTTCCACCGCCTTGATCACCGCAGCCCTGGGCATCGAGCTGGTGGAACTCAAAAGTGCCTCCTGCTGCGGCGCGGGCACGCTCAAAGAAGATTCGCAGCGATTGCAAGACGCGGTCAACGCCCGCAACATCGCTCTGGCCGAGGAGCAGGGGCTGACCATGCTCACCCAGTGCAGCACCTGCCAGGGGGTGCTGGGGGCGGTGAACGACAAGCTGCGCGCCGAGCGCGGCTCCGCCTACCGCGACGAGATCAACGCCCTGCTGGCCCGGGGCGGCCACCACTACGACGGCTCGGTGGACGTGCGCCACCTGCTGTGGATCTTGCTGGCGGACGTGGGGCTTGACAACTTGCGCGCCCGGGTGCGCCGTCCGCTCACGGGTCTGCGCTGCGGCAGCTTCTACGGCTGCTATCTACTGCGCGCCCAGGCGCATCGGCGCGTGGACGACGCCTTCAATCCCCAGTCGCTGGAGAAGCTCTTCGAAGCGCTGGGGGCTACCCCCGTCTACTTCGAGGGCCGCACCAAGTGCTGCGGCTTTCCGCTATCCAGTTACGACGCTCCGACGTCTTTTTCGATGGCGGCCGTTCGCCTGCAGGACGCCATCGACTGCGGGGCCGACTGCCTGGTCACCCCCTGTCCGCTCTGCCACCTCAACCTGGACGCCCGCCAACCCGAAGTCGAGCGCCAGGTGGGCCGCAAGCTGGGTTTGCCCGTGCTGCACCTGTCGCAGCTGGTGGGTCTTGCCCTGGGCCTCTCCCCTGAGCAGCTCGGCCTCGGGCGGCACATCGTTTCGACCCGGCCGGTGCTGGAGCGGTTGGGACTTTAAGTCCGATGCGCTAACATCAAAAAGCCCAATTGCCGGACCGTCCCATGCGTCACCCTCAGTTACGCGAAGAACCCCGCCACCAGAAGGCCGCTGTCCTTCCCTCCACCCAGCGTGAGAGCATCCTCGAATGGCTGCGGCGCAGCGGCAAGCTGCAGTCGCGCAACGTGGTCGATGAAGAAGCCCTCGCCGAGGACGAAGATTTCGACGATCTCGTCGACGACGACGAGCAACTCTACGACGACGACGACACCGCCGCCGACGATGAGGAGTGATCTCAATTTCTGTTGAGAAGCTTTAAAAGTCGCCCCGCGGCAAAATTTTGCCCTTAGCCTGAAAGAGCCCTCCCACGGCAGCATTCTCTCCTCAGGGTGCCGATTCATGGGGGGGTTTTTTGCTGGGACTTCGTGGCATTCTGAAGGGTGAATGTTCATGGCGAACAACAGGAGGTATTGCAATGACGGAGCCCCTCAGAGCCCGGATGCTGCTGTCCCACAACTTCGACACGTCCACTGCGGCGGTGGGAGCGCTCAGCCCGGCGCAATTTGCCCAGGTATTCACCGAAGGGCTCGCCGCCTACCCGGATTTGCAGTGCCGGTTCCTGGAGGATAGCCCCCACTGGTTGGTGGAAATTTATTTTCCGATTGCTTTTACCCCCCGCCAGGTGGGCGAACTGTGCGGGCGCACCCTCGCCAAAAGCCGCGCAGGCGAGCGCAAAGGCGAAGGCTACCTACCGGACACCTTGATACTGGGGGGTCTGAAGACCACACCGGCCCTGGGCAACGCCCCCTACAGCCTGCGGCCGGGCGACTGGGGCGTCGATGTCGTCGAGACCGACGCGGCACAAGCCTTTTTGACGGCCATCGGCTGGGAAGCCACTGTCGCCGGCCGCCCCCCGGATACCACCTTCAAATTCGAAATCCGGGGTGCCTGAGCGGCGACGCCTCCCCAGAAAGCAATCTCGGCCGCAAGCTAAACTAAACTTAGTCTAATGAACGAGGGCATAGTCGGGAGCGAGAACTTGAGCACGTTCTAGATCTTCAAGGGCGCCCTGCACGTTTCCAGCCCGAAAACGGAAGACCGCTCGGTTGTATAGTGCATCCACGTTTTGGGGATCGAACGCAAGAGCGCTGTCTAGCCCTGATCTGTCAGACATGGGTGAAACGTTAATGTCTCGTGGGCTGAAACGCCCTGCCTTCGTTGAAAAGTCTCAATATGACAGATCAGCTAGGGTTTGAGCGCCCTGACGAACTTGTCCTCAAAGAGCAGGGCGGTGTCCGGTTTGGTTTTAGCAAGACCCGATTTGACCAAAAAGTCGGCGATGATCTTCGACTGATAGCGCAAGTTGACCGGGTCTTTGGTCTCGGGAGCGAAAGTGGCAAGGTTCTGCTCCAGGTTGAAGATGCGCGTGCCGCTGTCGTAGGACTGGTAGTCCGCCACGCTCGTACCCGCCTGCTTGGCCATGATCTGCAGCGATTCTTCGGGGTTCTTCTTGATGTAGTCGAGGGTGTCAAACCAAGTCTTGACAACTTTCTGGATGTCGGCCGGGCGGGCTTTGACCACCTCCTCGCGCAGCACCAGGTGATCGGAGATGGCGCCGGGAAATTCTTTAGAGCTGAAGAGTACTTTTCCTCTGCCGGTGCTCAGGGCCTTGGTGGTAAAGGGGGCAAATACCCCTACCCCGTCGAGGCGACCGGCGGCGAAGGCGGCGGCGGCGGCACCGGTTTCGATGGGCGTAAATTGAATGTCCTTTTGGGTGAGTCCTTCTTTTTGTAAACCCAATAGCAACAGATAGTGGTCCACCGTGCCCAGTTCGGCGCCGAGCTTTTTGCCTTTGAGATCTTTGATGAAGGCAATCTCTTTTTTGACGATGATCTGATCGTTGCCTGCGGAGTTGTCGTTGGTGAGGACGACTTTGAGTTTCGCCCCGGCGGCGGCGGGGGCGATCGTGTCGTTGAGCGTCTGGCAGTTGGCGTCCAGCTTGCCCGCCACCAGGGCGGTAATCGAGTCGGCGTACCCCTCGAACCAGACCATCTGCACCTCGACGTCGTTTTTCTTAAACAGGCCCTTTGCTTCGGCCACCTTCCAGGGGAACCAACCCGGCCAAGCGCTGTAGCCGATTTTGAGCGGAGCGGCAAAGGCCGGGATGGCCAAGCCCATCCAGAGCAAAGCGACGACGACAATCCTGCGCATGTAGGCATCCTCCTTGGCGGGGCGGGGCGTGTGGCGCCATTGACCCACCCCCGGCGGCAGGTAGTCCGTATTCGTTGCTACTGTACTTGCCGGAGGACTTTGCCATTAGTGATGAAACGCTCACAAAATTCGCCATGCCAATCCATGCCGACCTGACGCGCCACTTCGAAGAAACGTTTTTGCCGTCGCTGCCGGAGCCGCACCGCGACGCCGCCCGCATCCTGCATGCCCAAATCCGCAAGCTCGACGCGCTGCGGGAGCGTTCGGCCGGCTGGTTCACAGCCGGGCAGGAGACCGCTCGCGCTGAATGCGCCAAGGAACTGGTGGATGTGGCCACGGAGATCCGCGAAGCTTACAAGATTGTCTTGAAGCTCGCCCAGCCGCAATGATGTTCAGCCCAAGATTCCATGGGCCTACGCCCCAGAACCAGGCAGCCGCCGTCACAAAGCGCGAATTGTCGGGTAACCGGCTGTTTTCCAGGCCGCCATACCGCCTTTGAGGTCGTAGGCCGTGTAGCCCTGTTTGGCCAACCGGTAAGCAGCCACCAAACTGCGCCCTCCGAGCCAACTCACGCACACCACCGGTATACGCTTGTTGGGATTGTTGATTTCGAAGTTGCGCGCATCGAAGGGGACTGCGCCCGCAATCGCCATCAGCCGCCGCTCGGAGGCACTGCGGCAGTCGACGATGCGCACGCGGTTACCGGCTTCGAGCACCGCCTGGGGCTCGAGGCGGACCACCTGGTTGGGTCCGACAGGCGGCAGGCTCAGGGGGATCTGACCCGGAGTCTGGGAAGTTCGCTTGTTTTTTGCCATGTCTACATCTTGCCTGCAGTTGCCTCGCCGGGATCATCCGGATTCTGCCGCGGTGCAGAGGACGGCTGCCAAAGCTAAAGTCTATCGTGAAAACAGCAATATTTTGTATAGATACTCTCAAGTCCAATTGCCCCTGTTTGATGGGCAGTTGATTTGCGATAATAAATAAAGGAAGAGGCATACGGTAGTTTCTTGCATTTCAGCAGCCTCTTGATTTCGTCTTCTCGCCGTAAACAAACCCGTAAGCCCACACACATTTTTCTGGACAGGTATTTTCAAATGGCAAAGGAAGAAATCCTGGAATTCCCAACGGGATCGACAAGCGAAGCGAGGGACAGATCGCAAAAACTTCCTGCGCGCACCAAAAAAGCCCGGATCCTGGAATTGTTCGACTCCGGCCTGCGCGATCCTGTCGAAATCGCCGCCCACACCGAGGCCCGTCCTTCCTACGTAGCCCAGGTGCTCGCCCAGGCGGGATTGCTGGAGGGTTACTTCGACCTGTACACCACTACCGCCAAGGACCAGAACGCCTACTCGCCCTACTTCCGGGGTGTGCTGTCTTTTAAAGATCTCGAAGCGGCCCGCGCTTCGGTGGCCAAGATCGATGCGCTCTACCGGCACTTCGAAGAGATCGGTGACCGCGCCGGGCAGCACCAGGCGATGGTCATTGCCCTGACCGGCCAGAATCGGGCGCGCTGGATCGGCAAGCAGCGCGAGGCTGCGATCTTCCATGCCTGGCTGTGTACCCGCTAACCCATCCTGTCCGCAGACCACGGCAATTTGGGCGCAGACAGCCCCGACACTCGACGCACCCGGGCTGCCAAGCAAGTCAGAGTCTATCCGGAAGGTTGTGCCGCTTTTTTCAGGGGGCGGCGGGGATAGGTGAATTTGGCTTCTTTAGGTGTTCGGGTCGGGCTGTAGGCGATTGAGCACCAGGAGGATCGTTGAGGCGCTCTCTTCCTGCAGGATTTCAGGGTGATCGGGCTTTTGACACACAAGACCGGCAGCAGAACCGATATCGGCGAGATTGGGACTGTTGAGCCCGCTTCTTCGTCGGTAACTTGAGCCTCGAAACTGCGCCGCCTCAGCCCTAAAAGGTGCTGATGTCTACCACTCGCACTGTACAGTCAGGCTCGAGAGTAAGAACGCTTCCAGGCGGTACGCTCTGCCAGCCTTCAGAAGCAAACAGCGGCTCAGACACGACGATTGTCGCTCCAGCAAAAGTGGGAGCGTCCGCGAGCCAGTACAAAGTGGGTACCTCCGGCCGATTGGCGTAGCGCGAGGCCACCAGCCGCTCGCCGTCGGCGAAGATCAAGTTCAAAGACACCGAGACGGATGCTTTGACAGCCCATAGCGCCAGGGTGCGGATCGATTCGGCCAGGGCGTCTTCGAGGCTGCCGCCCAGGCGTTCCCAGGTGTTGAGTACGAAGGCGAAGATGTGCTCCGAGTCGGTGCTCCCGTCGATCGCTTTGTAGTACGGGTCGTCCAGGCTGTCGCGGATTGAACGGTACAGAGTCTGGCGAAAGTTCTGGATAAAGCCGTTGTGCAGCCCCAGGATGCGCTCGAAGGCAAACGGCTGACAGTTGCTCAGATCCACGGCAAGTCCAGGGGTAGCGCTGCGGACGTTGGCCAGGATGCAGCCTGAACGAACGTAGCGGCCAAGGGATCCGAGATTGGCGTCAGTCCAGATAGGCTGGATGCTGCGAAAACGAAAAGGCAAACCGTCGCGCGCCGGGTCGTACCAGCCGAAGCCGAAGCCGTCGGCGTTGAGCAGGCCGGAGGTCATTTCCCTGGGCTGGTAGCTCTGCACGCAAAGCGAATGTTCGGGTTTTTCGATGAGTTCGGCAAGGGCGACCGGTGGTCCCTGGTAGGCAAGTAGGCGGCACATAGCTTTCAGGTGTCAGGTTCAGGTGTCAGTCATTCAGCGCGGTCACTTCAAATTGGCACTGAACAGGGCCAGGCAGATCCAGCCGGCAATTAAAGCGGCACCGCCGAAGGGGGTGATGGCCCCCAGGATGCGGATGCCGCTGATGCTCAGAGCATACAGGCTGCCGGAGAAGATCAAGATCCCGGCGATAAACGCCGTACCACTCGCCAACAGCAGCGGCGGGGGCGGGTTGAACCGCTCCGCCAGGACCGCCACCAGCCCGAGGGCCAGGGCGTGGAGGATCTGGTAGCGCGCGGCGGTCTCGAAAATTTCGATGGCCCGCGCATCGAGCCTTTCGCGCAGGGCATGGGCGCCAAAGGACCCGAGGGCGACGGCCAACCCCCCAAACACGGCGGCGGTGGTCAAAAAGAGGCGAAACATTGGCACATTAATCCACCACGACGGCACCGGCCAGATAATGTTCGATTTGCTCGCGGCAGTCGCCGGTCAACCCTTCGGGCAGCGCTTCGAGGGCAAAAGCCGCCGCCCTCTCGATTTCCATTACGTCGCGCGGACGCATCTCGCCTTCGACGAACACCTCCATGACGATACACAGACTATGAAAGCGCGGGTCGCGCCTCGGGTCGGAGTAGACCCCCGTAAGACGTCCAAAGCCGAGTACCCGAAGGCCGCACTCTTCGAGCACCTCGCGCACAAGCGCCGTCTGCACTTTTTCGTTGGTGTCGATCAGTCCCCCAGGCAAAACCCAACCGCCCCGGTGCTGCTTGACCAGCACCAACCGCCCGTCGGGCAATCGGGGAATGGCGCGCACACCGACCAGCGGTCGGCTGAACAATAGACCGAGTACGGTGCGGGCGATGTACCAGAACGTCGAGATTCGGCCCGGTTTTGCGGCAGTCCCAACCAAATGACCCCCACAGAAGCTTTTCGGGCTCCAGTCTAACAACTCCCGAAGTCTGCCCTGGGAGGGAAGCTCAAAGAGAATTTTCCCAGCTATTCTCAAGTCAAGTCGGCACCGACATCCAGCGATTCGCGTCCGACGACCTGACTTAGAAAACCAAGGGGACAAGCGATGCTTTTCATTAGAGCCGATGATAGTGCATACGGCGATTCGGCCGTCGCCGAGCGTTTCGACAACCAAAGCCTGATCAACGCCGACGACGAGAAGCTCGGCAGTGTCGACAAAGTCTTCGTGAACGTCAACGATGCCAACGATATCTACCTGGAAGCCAACCTCGGCGGCGGCTTTCTCGGATTGGGCAGCAAAGAATTTCTGGTGCCCGTGGGCAAATTGACCGCTCGCAGCGACGGCCGCTTCTTTCTGGACATGCCCAAAGACGAGACGAAGATGCAGGGCCGCCTCGTCCCCGGCGACGGCCAGGCCTTCCTCGAAGGCATCCTTGCTCCTCCCTACGGCTACGCCGAGGGTCCGAGCACGGGTATCAAAGAAGCGATTGGCGGCGGCACCGGTCTGCCGGGCGGCAATTTCGCCGGCAACGTGGGCGACTACGGCGGGCGCCGGGTGACCAGCAACACCGTCGATGCGCACCAGGTCAAGATCACGGACCTCAAGGGCCATCGTCTGTACGAACCGGGCAACAACGAACAGTTCGGCACCATTGAAGAGGTCTACTGCGACCTGTCCACCGGCGAGCCGAAGCTGCTAAAAATCCGCTACGGCGGCGATGCCCAGCCCGGCGGCTTCTTCAGTCTGTTCGGCGGCGGTCACGACGTGCTGGTGTCGCTTGATGCGCTCGTCAAGACCGGCGAGGAGTACTACCTGCGCGACCAGCAGGTGGCGCGGGTCATGCACAGCGCCGACGAAGAGCGGCCCGGCGAAGGTACCCCCGCGTTGGGGCTCTAGCGTACTGACGTACGTAAAGGAGCAGACCGGCTGACTAGAAGTCAGCCGGTCTGCTTGCGTTTTGGGACCATTGTTACATCTACTTCAATGCAAAGCTTCGCGCCACCGTCCACACTTGTACCAAGGGCAACGTCCGGATCCGACTGCGGTCCTCACCAAACGTCACGTCCTTTGGATAAGATGAGTTCGCAGTTTTTTTTGAGTATTGATAGCGTCAAATGTGAACACGACGCCCTTCAGTGCCAGCTGCTCTATTCGGGCAACGCTTTGATCTCGTTACTTTTTTGGTCGACTTGCCGAGGAGCGACGATCCAGCCACGTTCGACCAGATAGGCATGGACGATCTGGATAGCGGCATGGGGTTCGCTGGTTGGGTTGTTGTGCTGCACGCAGTAGGAGCCCTTGAGTACTTTGCCAGAGACGTTGTGCAGTCACGCACCACCGCCCGGTTTAAGGATGGCAGGTAGGCAAAAAAGTCTTCTCAGCGTGGCCCCCCAATCTGCCAGGCAAGATCGGCCACCGCTTCGATGGGTACGGATTGAACGAAAGCGGTGCCGTCCATCTGCCACAGGGCATTGCTGCCGGTGGCCGTGTTGCGCCAGAGGATGTCGGGTTTGCCGTCGCCACTGAAGTCTCCCGCCCCGGCGCTTTGCCAGCCCAGATCGCCCACCGACGGTACAGAAACGCTGCTCAAAAAAGCAAGGCCGTTCATCTTCCAGATGGCATTGGCACCAGTGGCCGTGTTGCGCCAGAGGATGTCCGGGGTGCCGTTGGCATCGAAGTCGCCCGTGCCACCGATTTGCCAGCCCAGATCGGCGACCGCCTGTAAAGTGACGGCCGCTCGGTAGACCGCTCCGTCCATCAACCAGACGGAATTGGCACCAGTGGCTTGATTGCGCCAGAGGATATCGGGTTTGCCGTCGAAGTTGAAGTCCGCCGCCCCGGCAATCTGCCACTTCGGATCGCCCACCGTGGGCAGGGAAATAGCCGCGCGGTACTTCGTGCCGTCCATAAACCAGACGGAGTTGGCGCCGGTTTTGGTGTTGCGCCAGAGAATGTCGGGCTTGCCGTCGAAATCGAAATCGGCCGTCCCGACCGACCGCCAGTTGGGATCTGAAACGGCGGGTAGTTCCACGACTGCGGAGCGGGCTGAACCGTTCATCAGCCAGACGGTATTCCTGCCGTTGGCACCGTTGCGCCAGAGAATGTCCCATTGGCCGTCGTCGCTGAAATCGCTTTTGGGGTTGCCTGCGAGGCTTGCAACCCGCAGCGCCTCGAACCAGCGCTCGGCAATCTTGGCGTAGCCCTCGGCGTCGGGGTGCACCACGTCCGCCAGATCGTCGGTGGTCAGGGCGCTGTAGATGTCCACGTAGACGACTTTTTTGCCCTGGAGGACCTTGCCGTTCACGAGGCCGGGAATAGCAGCGTTGTAATCGAGCACCCGCTGGTTGATTGCACTGTCGTCGGCGGGCGGGATCGAAGCGACGTAGAGCCGGGCGGTGGGACGCAGTGCGACAATCTGATCCATCAGACCGCTCAGCCGCGTCGGTGCACCGCCCGGCTCGTTGTTTTTTTCGATGTCGTTGGTGCCGATGAGCAAGAGCACCGTCTCCGGTTTGTACGCAGGCAGCCAGGTGCTGATATTCTCCGCAATTTGATCGATAAAGTAGCCGGGATGGCCCTCGTGGTTTTTGTCGCTCAGGCTAGATGGACCGCTCGTTTGAGAACCGATAAAATCGACATCGCTACCCTCAGAAACCAGACTGTCCCACAGGTTGGTGCGGTAGCCTCCCGAAACGGTATAACCCTCGGTAATCGAATCTCCCAAGGGCATAACTTTTGCCGGATTTCCCGGTAGAACCTGTGCAAGCGCAGGCGCTCCGAAGCCACTTCTGGCAAGCAGCGCGACAAAAACCCAGATGCGGATCGAAGTCTTGATGTAACAACCCAGCCTTGAATAGCCAGTGCCTTCCCTGCAGAATCTTCCAGTTTTTGAGGGGTTTATCTTATAGGAATTCATGGAGAAAACGACCTACTCGCCAACCTGGTTTACTGAATGTAGAGCCACCTTCGAGCCTGACATGAAAATACAAAATTGTGAATCGAGCGAACCACCTAGGCAGTTGCACGCAATTTCCGCCCGTCCGCTTTCTAGAACCACTGAATCGACCCCAATGATTGGGCTGTTCGCGTGGGAGATTCCGGCGTGTTGTCGGTTGACAGGCCGCCATGCCTGGCGCTCTTAGGTTTGTACTTCTAGGCACCCGTGAAAATGCGGTATTTTGTGCCCATGCAGATGAAACGTCGAGCAGTAGTGTTGGGCGGTGCTCTGGCAAGCGGTCTGGGGGCCTTCCCTGCCCTTGCTCAGGCAGTCGGTAGGCCCGTAGTCGTCGCCAGTGCCAACGGCCTTGCCGCCACCGAAACAGCAATAGCACGGCTGAAGGCCGGGGCCGACACGCTGGATGCCGTCGTGGCGGGGGTGAACCTGGTCGAGGACGACCCGGAGGATATGACTGTCGGTTATGGCGGCTTGCCCAACGAGGAGGGCGAGGTGGAACTGGACGCGAGTGTAATGCACGGTCCTACCAGTCGGGCCGGGGCGGTCGCCTCACTCAAGCAGATCAAAAATCCGTCCAAAGTGGCGAAGCTGGTTATGGAACGCACGGACCATGTGCTGCTGGTGGGCGAAGGTGCTTTGCGCTTTGCTGTGGCCCACGGTTTTGCCAAACAGGATCTGCTCACTGAAAAGGCCCGCACCGTCTGGCTGCGCTGGAAAGAAACGATGAGCGACAAGGACGACTGGGGACCGGGACTCGCCGACCCGGGTGAGGCCGCCCAGGCGGCGATGGCCGACTGGATCATCGCCGACCGGCTCACCGGCACGATCAACTGCCTGGCGGTGGATGGGCGTGGAGACATTTCGGGGGTGACCACCACCAGCGGCCTAGCTTTTAAGATCCCAGGAAGGGTCGGCGATTCGCCTCTCATCGGTTGCGGGCTGTTCGTCGACAACGCTGTGGGGGCGGCGGGCTCCACCGGCCGGGGCGAGGAGTGCATCAAGATTAACGGCGCCCACACGATCGTCGAAGGGATGCGCCGGGGGCTCTCCCCCACCGACGCCTGCCTGGAGGCGCTCAAGCGGGTGGCGGCCCACTACAGCGGCGATCGGCGCAAACTCGCCCAGTTCAACCTGCACTTTTATGCTCTGGCTAAAAGCGGTGCCCACGGGGCCGCCTCGCTGTGGGGCACCTACGGCAGTAAGCCCAAACGCAGCCGCTACGCAGTGAGCGACGGGGACGGCAGCCGCCTGCTCGACAGTGCCTATCTATTCGAGGTGCCGGGACGCTAAGCGCCGACCGCCTTGAGCAGATCGCTGACCGATTGCTGTAGGCGCTGATCGATCTCTTCATCGAGCACGGTGCTGCCGTCGGCCTGGCGTTGGATCTGCTTATCCACCGCATACACTCCCTTCAGCCAATGTCCCGCTCCCAGTTCAGACAGCACTGGTTCGAGGGCGTAGTCGATGGCGAGCAGATGGGCGAGCGTACCGCCGGTGGCGATGGGCAGCACGGCTTTGCCCAAGAGGGCTTTTTGCGGCAGTAGGTCCAAAAAACTCTTGAGCAATCCGGTGTAGGCCGCCTTGTAGATGGGAGTCGCGACAATCAGCCCGTCCGCCTGCTCAAGCAGCGCCTTCGGCCCATCAAGAGCAGGACTGTCGAAGCGGGCAAAGACCAGCACCTCGGGCGGCAGATCGCGCACGGCAATCACATCCGCCTCGATACCCGACGGTAGAAACCTGATGGCGTGCTCGATCTAAAGAATAGGTCCGCAAAGGGTGCGAGGGGCTGCCGGAAATAGCCAGGATACGAGCTACAGCAATGTCTCCTGAAAAAACAGGGTGGATGCGGACGCGCATGCGTAAGTATTCTACGTCTACCCGGGCCGGCCGATGAACCTACCTTGACATACTCCGGCAAATTGGTAGATTAATGAGACTTAGCGGCCGATGGGTTACGCGTGGATCAGCTCCGACCTTCGTACTTCGCATGGGTTGTGGGTCGGTTTCATACTTATCGTCGGCACATATTGGGTGGCGTAGCGCCAGGGTGCTGTTCGACCGGCAGGCGGTGTCTATCGAGGGGGTAAAGTCCGTGATCAAACTGGCAAATGACTGGCGCAGGTGGCCCGGAATGGCCTGGCTGGTGCCCGTGGCGCTGCTCGTTCTCTGGCAGTGGACAGCCCAAAGCGGCTTTTTGGCCAGCCGCATCCTGCCGGCTCCCCTCGCGGTCATCGAAGCCGCCTTCGACCTCGCCCGCAAAGGCGAATTGCTCCAGCATATCGGGGTGAGTTTCGCTCGCGCGGTCTGCGGGTTTTTGGTGGGCGGCGGCATCGCCTTTGCCCTCGGGTTGCTCAACGGCGTCTCGCGCACCTCCGAGACGCTGCTGGATACGACCGTGCAGATGATCCGCAACATTCCGCACCTGGCGCTGATTCCCCTGGTGATTCTCTGGTTTGGTATCGGCGAGGAAGCTAAGGTTTTTCTGGTAGCCCTTGGGGTGTTCTTCCCGATTTACATCAATACCTATCACGGCATGCGCACCGTCGATCCGGGCGTGATCGAGATGGGCAGAGTCTACGGCCTCGGGCCGGCCGCCCTTTTCTGGCAGATTTTGCTTCCTGGGGCGCTGCCTTCGATTTTGATCGGCGTGCGCTTTGCACTGGGGGTGATGTGGTTGACGCTCATCGTCGCTGAGACGATCGCCTCGGATGCGGGCATCGGCTATATGGCGATGAACGCCCGCGAATTTATGCAGACCGACGTGGTCGTCTTCAGCGTCCTGCTGTATGCGCTGTTGGGCAAGCTGGCGGATGCGACGGCGAGGCTTGCGGAGCGGCGATGGCTGCAGTGGCACCCAAATTACGCGCACGGCCGGGAGGGCGCATGACGGCGGCGGGAGTGCGCTTAGAAATCACGGATCTGGGCAAGCGCTTCGGCAGCCGCATGGTGCTGGGCGGAGTGAATCTGAAGGTGGAGGCGGGCGAATTTGTAGCGGTGATCGGCCGCAGCGGCTGTGGCAAGAGCACGCTGCTCAGGCTGGTAGCCGGGTTGGAGCAGCCTACCATGGGTCGGATCTACCTCGATGGGCGGCTCAGTCGAGGGCTCGATCCGACCGTCAAAGTCATGTTTCAAGATGAGCGCCTCTTGATGTGGAAGCGGGTGCTCGACAATGTCGCCCTGGGTCTGGGGGGCAAAGACCGCGAGCGGGCGCAGCGGGTGCTCGCCCAGGTGGGTCTTGCGGAACGCGCCGGGGACTGGCCCCGGATGCTCTCCGGCGGTCAGCGCCAGCGCGTGGCCCTCGCCCGCGCCCTGGTCAACCAGCCGCGGCTATTGTTGCTCGACGAACCGCTCGGCGCCCTCGACGCCCTGACCCGCCTGGAGATGCAGCGGCTGATCGAACAACTCTGGCAGGTAAACGGCTTTACGGCTTTGCTGGTCACCCACGACGTGCAGGAAGCGGTGGCCCTGTGCGATCGGGTGGTGCTCATCGAGCAGGGACGGCCGTCGCTGGATATGCCGGTGAATCTGCCCCGGCCCCGCGTGCGCAGCAGCCCGCACTTTGCCGCCCTGGTCGGGGAGATTCTTGAGCGGGTGATGAGCGGCACCGAAGCGCCCCTCAAAAGCGGCAGAACCGTTCCTGCCTCCGGGAGGGAGACCACTTGAGCACTGGGGTTTTGCCCGCTTTTGAGCGAGAGTTGGGTGGGCCGGGCGCCTGGACGGCCGCGACGCTCGCTACCCACGACTGGCGCGAACCGGTGAATGCTTCCTGCCGCCCGGTGTTCTGCGAACCTGCGCGATGAGTGGGTTGGAGGGATGTTTTTTTTGTTCGCAGCGGCCTGGGTGGGCGGCGTGCTCAACACGGTGGCCGGCGGGGGCGGGCTCATCGTCTTTCCGGCGTTGCTGTTTGTGGGCTTGCCGCCTATACAGGCGAATGCCACGGCTACCTGCGCTTCCTGGCCAGGCCACATCGCCGGCATTGCCGCCTACCGCAAGGAGTTACAGACCCAACGGCGTCTACTCTGGTGGTTCGGGGGGATCGGTGTTCTGGGCGGCTGGCTTGGTGCCTTGCTGCTGCTGCATATCCCCACCGGGATGTTCGCGAAATTCCTGCCGTTTCTGATGCTTTTTTCGACGCTGGTTTTTGCCTGCTCCGGGGCCGTCGGCTTTGATATTCATCGGCGCTTGCCTCCGGTATGCGGGGCCCATTCAAGTTTGAAGTGCAACAGCACCTGACTGAGCTAAGAATACCTCCCGTGGTGTCCGATAACCAAGCACTTTTCGCGGGCGGTCATTGATCATGTCCATTGCCCTTTGCACCTGCTCA
>JAHHGR010000010.1 GCA_019359725.1 Aphanocapsa lilacina HA4352-LM1
CTTGCAATGTTGTATGTGTCAGGAAGTCAGTTATGTGCATTGGCTGGGAAAATTGCTGGGCAGCTGGAGGCGCAGGGTCTGGCCCCTCGAACTGTGTGCAAGCGTTCACTGATTCAACACTTCTGGCCAAAAACATGTCGCTATCGGCGTACATCCCTCCTCCGACCGTATCGCCGTCGCCTTGTTCGTCCATCTGTACCGACTCCTCGAACAGTTCCAGTTCGGGATCGATGGGGTCGTGGTTACTCATGGCCGCTCCTGGTTCAATATCGACCTTTGTCGCTAGGGAACAAGATCACGGCCGCATTCGCCACAAAATCCGCACCACGCTTTTGAACCGCCGCACCCAGGCATCGACACGCTGCGACAGGGGCAAGGGGGTCGCCGCTTTATCCTGAAGCAACTGCACTTTTTGTTCGATATCCAGGCTCGCGTAGCTGCCGATCGCCTCGACAAGGGCTTGAACGGTGGCAATGGAAGCATCGGCGCCAACGTGCAGAACATAAGAGTCCTGGGGATCGGCGTCGGTGCCTTTGCAATGAATTTCGCCGCGAAAACCGCGCCGCGAAGCGTCCCACCACACCCAGGCTTCGTGACAGCGCGGCTCGAAGGCAGCAATTTTGTAGCGGACCATCGTTTCCCCTGGATGATGGGGCACCGCCTTGGAGGTGGACACCTGGTCCACAAGTAAAGATAAACCAGAATTCGGCGGGTTTCTGATTTTTTCTAGTTAGCGTGGAGATAGTTTCGCTGCGTGTGTAGTCGGATGAGTGCTGCTGATTGGATCAAGCGGGGGATGAAAAAGGCTCAAGCTGGCAATTATGACGGAGCCATCTCCGACTATACCCAGGCCATTCTACTGCAATCAAACTGCCCCGAGGCGTACTGCGGCCGAGGTAACGCCTACTACCGTCTCAACAACAAAATCCGGGCCCTCGAGGATTACACCCACGCCATCACCCTCAAGCCGGAGTTCAGCGAAGCGTATTTCAATCGGGGTACAGCCCGCTCCCAACTGGGAAACAGCCAGGGGGCGCTCGAAGATTTTACTCGGGTGGTGCACCTGAGCCCGCGCGACGCCAAAGCCCATTTCAACTGGGGCAACGCCCACTACCGGCTGGGCCACAAGCAAGAAGCGATCGAGGGATACTCCCGAGCCATTCATTTGCAGCCGGATTACGCAGAAGCTTACAGCAACCGGGGGCTGGCCCACTGCAAGATGCAGGCGGTAGGCACAGGATTGCTCGATCTGCACAAAGCAGCCACCCTGTACAAAATCCAGGGTAATATGAGCCGCCACTGGCAAACCCAGCAGACGATTGCGAAATTCCACGCCGACAGCGCCGGCGCCGGCCAGGTGCGCGGAGAAAGTGCGCGCTGAAAAAGCGCGCGACTTTTGAACCTGGAGCTGTTATACCGCCGCCGTCTCGGTCTGTTCGCTTTTGATCTTGTTGAGCAGACCGCCCGCCAGGATCACCTCGCGCTCGCGCTCGGTGAGCTGGGCGTCGGCCCGGAAGTTCGTGCCCTTGGTGAGGTTGGCGACGGTGAAGTGGCCGGTCGTCAGACCCTCGGCAATCCCTTCGAGGCGCAACTGGTCGCCTTGATCGACCCCGTCGTGGTCGGCCTCGTCCGCGAAGGTGAGAGGCAGGATGCCGAAATTGATCAAGTTGGCGCGGTGGATGCGGGCGAAGGACTTGACGATCACCGCCCGCACGCCCAGGTACATCGGGGCGAGGGCGGCGTGTTCGCGCGAGGAACCCTGGCCGTAGTTGCTCCCGCCCACAACCAGCGAATGGCCGACGGCCCGGGCGCGCTCAGGAAAAGTCGGATCGACGCGCATAAAGACGAACTCGGCGATGGCCGGGATATTGGAGCGCAAAGGCAAAACCTTGGCCCCCGCCGGCATGATGTGGTCGGTGGAAATATTGTCCCCCAGTTTCAATAAAACGGGTGCCTCCAACGCAGCGGCGGGCGGTTCGCCCAGCGGCACCGGCTTGATGTTGGGACCGCGCAGCACTTCGACGGCTTTGCCGTCGGCGGGCGGGAAGACGAGCATGTTGTCGTTGATCAGAAACTGCCCGGGGGTGGCCATGGCAATCGGCTCGATGCCCAGCGTGCGCGGGTCGGTGATCTCACCGGTGAGGGCACAGGCGACGCAGACTTCGGGGCTCGCCAGATAGACCAGATCGTCGGCGGTGCCGGAGCGGCCCTTGAAGTTGCGGTTGAAGCTGCGCACCGAGACACCGCCGGTGGGAGGAGCCTGACCCATGCCGATGCACGGCCCGCAGGCCGATTCGAGAATGCGGCAACCGGCGGCAATCAAATCGGCGAAATAGCCGTCGCGGACGATCATCTCGAAGACCTGCTTGGAACCGGGGGTGACCGTCATCGAGACGTTCGGGTGCACGCGCCTGCCGCGCAGCAACAGCGCGGCGGTGGCCAGATCTTCGTAACTGGAGTTGGTGCACGAGCCGATGCACACCTGCACCACGGGTGTCCCCGCCACCGCGCGCACGCCCACGACGTTGTCGGGACTGGAGGGACAGGCGGTCAGCGGCTCCAGGGTGTCGAGGTCGATTTCGACCGTTTCGTCGTAGGTGGCGTCCGGATCGGCGGCGAGGGGCACCCAGTCGGCTTCGCGGCCCTGGGCGGCCAGGAAGCGGCGGGTGACTTCGTCGGACGGGAAGACACTGGTAGTCGCCCCGAGTTCGGCACCCATGTTGGTGATTGTGAAGCGATGGGAGGCGCTCAGCGAGGCGACCCCCGGACCGGTATATTCGACAATGCGGCCGGTGCCGCCCTTGACGGTGAGCCGCCGGAGCATCTCCAAGATGACGTCCTTGCCCGAGCACCAGGGCTGCAGGGTGCCGGTCAGTCTCACCCCCAGCACCTTCGGCATCGGAATAAAGTAAGGCTCGCCCGCCATCGCCACCGCCACGTCGAGCCCGCCCGCGCCGATGGCGAGCATGCCGAGGCCGCCGCAGGTGGGCGTGTGCGAATCGGAACCCAGCAGCGTCTGACCGGGCACAGCGAAGCGCTCGCGGTGCACCTGGTGGCAAATGCCGTTGCCCGGGCGCGAGAAGACGATGCCGTACTTCTGGCCCACCGACTGCAAGTAGCGATGATCGTCGGCGTTCTCGAAGCCCGTCTGCAACATGTTGTGATCGATGTAGGAAACCGACAGCTTCGTGCGCACCCGCGGCAATCCCATCGCTTCGAATTGTAGATAGGCCATCGTGCCGGTGGCATCCTGGGTCAGTGTCTGGTCGATGCGGATGCCGATTTCGCAGCCGGGCCGCAATTCGCCGCTCATCAGGTGGGTTTGCAAGATTTTATTGGTCAAATTCATCGCGGGTGTCTCGCTACGCTTGCGGGTCTGGGCATCACTTTTTAGTCTAAGCGAGCCTCCAGATCCGTATCGGAAGCTGCCATTTTCAGAAAGAAACGCCCATGGGTGATAAACTGCGAGACGTTACGTAAATTTACGGATTTTCCCATCCCATGGAAGCACCCGCCACCACCGGCAATCCCGTCGAGATCGTCCTGGGCATTCCAGGGCCGTGGCCGGATACCGATCAGATCGGCCGGGCGATCATCGGCAGCAGCGAGCGACTGTTTTTTGCCGGGGCGGTGCTCATCGACACCCAGAGCGATCTGATCGTCGAACTAGAAGTGGTCGAGCACGACCCGGACCTCAGGCGGGCTTTTGAGCTGTCGGCCAATAGCTGCCACAGCGAGGCGTTGCTGGGAGCCATCGAGGCCCACACTTTCACGCTCTATCTGGTCGGCCCGGGCGGTTCGGTGGATGCCGCCCAGAAAATGATGGACGTCGCCGGCGAAGTCTGCAAAGCGGGCGGTCTTGCCGTCAAAGTCGAGTCGTCGGGCCTCTCCCACAGCGCCGAGGGCTGGCGGGAACTGATCGGCAAAAAGGGAGTGCTCGCCCTGTTTGAGGGCTACGTCACCCTGGTGCGCGGCGACGACCTGTTCTACTCCTGCGGCATGCACAACTTGGGCGCGCGCGACGCCTCGGTGCCGGGCTCGCTGCCCCCGGACGAAGCGGCGGTGGCCTTGCAGGGATTCGCGCAGTATCTGTTGTTGGAAGATCCGAAGCTCGAAAGCGGCGGCACCTTCAGCCCCGGTCCGGAGTATCCCACCTACCGGCTGGAGGCCGAACCGTGCACGGTCTTTGCAGAAGGAGATTTGCTGTTTAACCCCTTCGGCTGGTGGCGGCTGACACCGGTGTAAACGGTTGCCTCCAGGTGCGTTGCACTTCGCGAATACTCTACCAGGGTCAGATCTGCGGCAAGCTCTGCCAGCAGAGCACCACCGCTACCGTGGCGGCGTACAGCCCCAACCAGCGCAGGTGCGCTTCTCCCTGCGCCCGCCAACCGACAAAAAGCAAGTAGCCCGTGAGCGCCATCAAGAACACCGGCGGCAGGACATTGCCCTTGCCCGCGTTGATGAGCACCTCCCAGCAGGCCAGAGCCGCGATCAAAATGCGCGCGTAGAGCGTGGGCAGGGCAATGCCCGCATCTTGCACCCCCAGGAAAAATGCAGGAAACCGGGACACCAATCCCCGAAAGTTCCAGGCGATCAGCGCCAACGCTGCCCAGACGGCCGCCTCCGCCAAAATGTCCGCGTTGACCACCGCTGAGCCCCCCGGTTGCTTTGCGGGTCATCCTACCACGCTCGAACAGTGTATGATTGTCCATATCATAAAACCGGTCGGAGCCCAGCCCCAGATATGGTGTGGTTCAACCCTTTTGATCGGAGTTTTCACGCTACAATAATTTCCCTCCACCGGCACGATCTCTGTGAGCGCCCCGCAGTTACACCCACGCACCATCGACGAGGTCCGCGCTAAGGCGGATCTGGTCGATGTCGTCTCCGAGCGGGTGGTCCTGCGCAAGGCGGGGCGCGACTTCAAGGGACTGTGCCCTTTTCACGAGGACCGCAGCCCCAGTTTTTATGTCTCGCCGGGCAAACAGATCTATAAGTGCTTTGCCTGTGGCGCCTCGGGCGACGTGTTCAAGTTCGTCATGGAACTGGACAAGTCCGCCTTTGGCGAGGTGGTGCTGGAGTTGGCACGCCGCTACGGCGTGCCGGTGCAGACCATGGGGCCCGAGCAAAAAGCCGAGTACACCCGCAAGCTCTCCAAACAGCAGCAACTGGGCGAAATTCTCGAACTGGCGGCCCAGTTTTATAGTTACGCCCTCTGGGGCGAGCGCGGGGCGGCGGCGCGGCAGTATCTGCTGGAGGCGCGGGCGCTTAGCGAAAAGACGATTCGTCAGTTTCGCCTGGGCTTCGCCCCCGAGGGCTGGCAGTCGCTCTATACCTACCTGGTCGATCAGAAGCGCTTTCCGGCTTCGCTGGTGGAAGAGGCCGGGCTGATCATTCCCAGAAGTAGCGGCCAGGGTTATTACGACCGCTTTCGCCACCGGCTCGTCATTCCGATTTGCGACCTCAAGGGCAAGGTGATCGCTTTCGGGGGGCGGGCGATGGGCGACGAGCAGCCCAAGTACCTCAATTCGCCCGAGACGGAACTCTTTAACAAGGGCCAGACGCTCTACGCCCTCGATCAGGCGCGCGAGTCGGTGGGTCGCACCGACGCGGCGATCGTCGTCGAAGGGTACTTCGATGCGATTGCCCTGCACCAGTCGGGGATCAGCCACGTGGTGGCCACCCTCGGCACTTCGCTGAGGAGCGAGCAGATCAAGCAATTGTTGCGCTACACCGAATCGAAGCGCGTCGTGCTCAATTTCGACGCCGACGCGGCGGGGGTGCAGGCCGCCGAGCGGGCGATTGGCGAGCTGCGGCCCCTGGTAGTCAAATCCGGAGTGCAGCTGCGGATCGTGGCGCTGCCGGCGGGCAAGGATCCGGACGAATTTTTGCGCTCCCACCCGCCCCAGGAATATCTGAAGCTGGCCGCCGGGGCGCCCTTGTGGATCGACTGGCAGATCGAGCGGCTGTTTGCCGGGCGGGATCTGAGCCTTGCGGCCGATTTTCAGCAGGTGAGCCAGGGATTGGTGGAACTGCTGTCGGGTCTGCTCAGTTCGATGACCCGGGCGCACTATATTCACCTCATCGCCGGACAGCTTTCCCAGGGCAACGGCCGGCTCGCTTCCCAACTCGAAGATGAACTGCGGCGGCGCATCCGCACCTATCGCTGGAGCGGTGGGGACGGCAAGTCCAAAAAAAAGCGCGAACCGTTTCCGCCCGCCTGTTTTCAGGCCGAGGTGCAGCTCATCCAGATCTATTTGCACTTTGCGGAGTACCGCGAGGACATTCACCGCGGCCTCGATGAGCACGATCTCGAATTTTCGGTGCTGCACCACCGCCAGCTGTGGCAGAAGATCTTGCAGTTGCGCGAGGAGATTGGCGAGGACGACGACGTGGTGGTGGCCTTGCGCACGATGTACGCGGGCGATCCTGAACTCAATCAGCGCCTCGGGCAACTGCTCTGGCTCAACGAACACAACCGCATCGCCCTGATGCGGCCGCGCATGGTGATTCGGGCGGGGCTGGCCACGCTGCAGCTCGACCGCTGCGAGCGGCGCTATAACTACCTCAACCAGCTGTGCGACGAAGCGGAGCGGCGCGGCGCCTGGGAGGAAGCCGACTACTTCGTCGAGCAGCGCAACGCCGAGTACCACCGCATCAACGACCTCAAGACCCACCTGACGCTCAAGCTTGGCGAAATATCTGAAACCGCTGTCTGGCAGGAGTCCTGAGTTGGAGCGATTTAAAGTTGCCCTCACAGTGGCAGGCCGATGAGAAATCTTGATGGTTAACGGTTTTTAACATGACACCTGGCAATTGGTTTGGCACGACAGTCTGTGGGGCGAGAGGTGGAACCCCCTTCGCGCTTCCCCTCTCGCGCTCTCCCCCTCCCCGCCTCGCGGGGCTGCCAGCCCCCCGACACCCCCCGGACTTAGGGGCACGGTTAGAACGAGGCTGTGTGGGTGGGATCGGTTTATTCTTCCAGTGCGTGCACGCTTTGCGTGTCGACTGCGGCAAGAGGGCTTGCAATGTCGCCGGGCCATCCCAGGTTTATCTGTACAGATTTGGTATCAGACGAGCGATTGCTGTGCCGGCCGTTGTCCCCCGCCTTGGATCATCATTCATACACTAGCCCCCACGGGAAGATCCCAGTCTTAGTCTCCCGTCTCTTTCAATAGCGAGATCACCCAGGCGGCGGCGATACTCCCCAGCACAATCACCTCGAGGGCGACGAGCGTGGATGCGGGCAATGGGCCGGGTAGTCCCAAGCGCAGGCCGGACCACCAGGTCCTCACCCGGGCAGGCCACAGGTCGGGGCTGTCCTCGGCACGGTAGCGCCAGTTCACCATCGACAGCAACAACGGCACTCCGCCCACCTTCGCGTGGATGAGTACGTGGAGCGCGAGGCAGACAACGACCACCAGCCAGCCGCTCAGGTGCACGTAGTACCAGGCATGGTCGAGTTCTCCTTTGGGCAACCACTTCTCGTCCATCATCTTGCCGCTAAACAGCGAGAGGGTGAGGGCGAGCAGCGTGGCCGTATTTAACACCTGGCCCAGGCTGTACCACCACGCCGGGCGCCCCACCCGGCCCAGTTTTGCGAGCGTATCCGGTTGGACCAGTCGCTTCCGGCCCTGGTGGAATGCGTAGAGGGCAAAGGCCGGGAAGATGAGCAGGGCCATCAGTCCAAAGGTGCCATGAATGCCTTCTATCTCCTCGAACCTGGGCAGCGGTACCCTCCCCCACCGGCCGTCGTAGGTGTCGTAGGTCCAGAAAGCAGTCAGGATTGCTCCCACGACGAAGAAGCCGGTCGATGCGTGCAGGATGCGCAGGAGCAGCGGCTGATAGGGTTGCGACGGTTTCATAAGTATCGAGGCAAGTAATCTGAATAACTGGAGGCTTTTTACTCGTTACAGTCTATCCGCAAGGGATGAACGCACCCAGTGCACATTGCACAAGCTAGTCCGCGCTTGATGCAATGGAGCGTTGCTCGCAAAATCGATGACCACCAGATGGCCGAAGCGCTGAACGGTTTGCCAAAGTCAAGCAGTTCGGGATCCTGTGACGGCAAGAGTGCGCAGAATCTGCAGGTCGGAAGCTCCTGGCAGGCGTATGGCTCCGCCGTGCCGGCTTCTTGATTTTCAACCGTCCTTGTTTCGAACGTTACGCTGATCTAGATTGGCGAGTCAAGCCGCTGCGGCACTTCAGCGGCTTTTGCGGCAAGTGCATCTGCCGGGGTAGCTGGGCGCTCTGGAGGAGGATAATGGGAAAAATGGCGGCATCGAGGCACAAAGCACCTATGGAGACGCGCTACAACCCCCACGCAATCGAACCGCGCCGACAAAAGCAGTGGGAGGAGGCGCCGCACCTTGCAATGGATGGGCGGCCCAAATTTTATGCGCTCTCGATGTTTCCGTATCCCTCCGGCGCGCTGCACATGGGCCATGTGCGCAACTACTCGATCACCGATGTGATCAGCCGCTACAAGCGCATGCGCGGCTTCAACGTGCTGCACCCGATCGGTTGGGACGCCTTTGGGCTGCCCGCCGAAAATGCCGCCATCGACCGGGGCATCCACCCGGCCCGGTGGACCGAGCAAAACATCGCCCAGATGCGCGATCAACTCAAGCGCCTGGGCTTTGCCTACGCCTGGGAACGGGAAGTGGCCACCTGTTCACCTGTGTACCACCGCTGGACCCAGAAATTGTTTCTTGAATTTTGGAAGGCGGGGCTCGCCTACCGCAAAGCGGGCATCGTCAACTGGGATCCGGTCGACCAGACGGTGCTTGCCAACGAGCAGGTCGATGCGGAAGGCCGCTCCTGGCGCTCGGGGGCACTGGTGGAGAAGCGGCCGTTGGAGCAGTGGTATCTGAAGATTACCGACTACGCCGAGGAGTTGCTCCAGGCGCTGGGCACGCTAGGAGAGTGGCCCGAGCGGGTGCGGGTCATGCAGGAAAACTGGATCGGCAAGTCGGTGGGGGCGGAACTGAGTTTTCCGATTGCCGGGGAGCCCGAGGGGATTCGCGTGTTCACCACTCGGCCGGACACGGTTTACGGCGTCACCTATCTGGTGCTCGCCCCGGAGCACCCGCTGGTGGAGCGCATCACGACACCCGAGCGGCGCGAGGCGGTGCAGGCCTTCGTGGCCCGGGTCCGGAGCGAGAGTGAGATTGAGCGGGTGAGCGAGGATCGGCCCAAGCAGGGGGTGCCCACTGGAGCTGTGGCCCTCAACCCGTTTACCGGCGAGGCGGTGCCGGTCTGGATCGCCGATTATGTGCTCTTTGAGTACGGCACCGGTGCGGTGATGGGGGTACCCGGCCACGACGAGCGCGACTTTGTCTTTGCAAGCCGGTACGGTTTGCCGATTCGTCTGGTCGTGCAGGCCCTGGACGGCTCGCTCGCAGAACCGCTGCGGGCGGCTTACACGGAGGTGGGCGTACTGGTGAATTCCGGTCCCTTCGACGGTCTCGATTCACCCACAGGCAAGCTCAAGATCGTTGAATATGCCGAGCAGCAGGGCTGGGGCAAAGGCCGCGTGCAGTACCGGCTGCGCGACTGGCTCATCTCGCGCCAGCGCTACTGGGGCTGCCCGATTCCGATGGTCTACTGCCCCGAGTGCGGTGTGGTGCCGGTCCCTGACGAGCAATTGCCGGTCGCATTACCCGGGGATGTCGAATTTAGTGGTCGCGGCCCCTCGCCCCTGGCCAAGCTCGAAGACTGGATCCGTGTCGATTGCCCCCAGTGCGGCGCCCCGGCGCGGCGCGAGACCGACACGATGGACACGTTCATCGATTCATCGTGGTATTTTTTGCGCTTTGCCGACGCCCGCAACGGGGCTGAGCCCTTTTCGCGCGAGGCGGTGGACTACTGGCTGCCGGTGGACCAGTACGTGGGCGGCATCGAGCACGCCATTTTGCACCTGCTCTATTCGCGATTTTTCACCAAGGTCCTGCGCGATCGGGGGTTACTCGGTTTCGACGAACCGTTCAAGCGCCTGCTCACCCAGGGCATGGTGCTGAGCAATGCCTTCGTGGACCCTGCCACCAAAAAGTACTATCCGCCCGATCAGGTGGAAGAGCGCGACGGCGAATTTTTTGCCCGTCCGGATGGCACGCCCCTGGTATGCGCGATGGAAAAGATGTCCAAGTCCAAGTACAACGGCATCGACCCGCTCACGGTGCTCTCCGAGTACGGGGCCGACACCGCCCGCCTGTTCGTGCTTTTCAAGGCGCCGCCGGAAAAGGAACTGGAGTGGTCCGACGCCGATGTGCGCGGCCAGTACAGTTTTTTGGGCCGGGTGTGGCGGACGGTGTACGAGTTTGTGAGCGGCGAGAAGCCGGATAGAACCGTCAGCGAAGCCCAGGAGCGCGATTTGCGCCGGGAGGTGCACCGGGCTATTCAGCAGGTGGGAGGCGACATTGAACAGTACAAGTTCAACACCGCCATCGCCGCGTTGATGAAGCTCAACAACGCCATGGCCGACTATCCGAGCGGCCAATCGCCCGCCTACAAAGAAGGCGTCTACGCGATCGTGAAGCTGCTGGCTCCTTTTGCGCCCCACATCGGCGCCGAGCTGTGGCAGGCTCTGGGTGAAGCGGGGGATATTCACACTTCGGACTGGCCCGCCCTCGACGAATCCGCCCTGGTGGAAGAGACGATCACCCTGGTTATCCAGGTCAACGGTAAGAAGCGCGACGATATTCAGGTACCCGCCGCCGCCAGCGAGGGCGAGCTGCAGGAATTTGCCCTGGCGAGCGAAGCGGTGCGCCGCCACACCGACGGCAAGGCGATTAAAAAGGTGATCGTCGTGCCGGGACGGCTGATCAATCTGGTGGTGGGCTAATCTTTGCAGGAGGCAGGCCGATGACGATGACTGTCGCAGATGTCGAAAAGCTCCAAAGCCTTTACCCGGACCACAAAATTGAATTGCGCGACGGGGCAATTACGATCATGAGCCCTTCGGACGTTACCTCGGGGCTTATCGGCGGGGAATTTTTGTCCCAGTTGCGCAACTGGGTGCGGCCCCGCAAACTGGGCTTTATCTTCGATGCGAGTTCCGGTTTTCGTTTACCCAACGGCGATCTGACTGCCCCGGATGTGTCGTTTGTCTTGCGGGAGCGGCTCAGACGCGTGCCCCGCACCTACGCGCCGGTAGTACCGGATCTGGTGGTGGAGGTCAAATCGAGCACCGACCGTCTCCGGCCGCTGGTAGACAAGCTGCTCCGTTATCTTGAATTGGGAGCGCGGGTGGGTATCCTTGTCGATCCCGACCTGCAGCGGGTGAGCATTTACCGACCGGAGCGGGAGCCGGTGATTCTCGAGGGCGGCGACGTCCTGTCGCTCAACGAGTTGCTGCCTGGTTGGGAACTGGCAATCGCGGATCTGTGGCTGGTGGAATTTGACGAACGCTAGAAGCGGGCGGCCGTTTGGCATGGACGAAGATCCGACCCGGCGCTTGCTGACCCAGTGGCTGCCGTCGCGGCGCTTCGAGCGTGCCCCGGAAACCATCTTTGACGGCAGCCACGACAAGCCTGCCCACTTCGATAGCGAAGCGCTCAAAATCTTGAGCTGGAATGTCGCCAAGAGCAACCACGACCGCCGCTTCACCCGGGAATTTCTGGGCATTCTCGAACGCGAGCAGCCGGATATTGTGTTTTTGCAGGAGGTGCGCGTCGATGCCGAGACCATGCGGGCGGTGGATCTGGCGGGCATGCACTGGAGCGTGGCGCCCAACTACAAAGACACCCATCTGAACGCCTATTCCGGGTTGCTCACCGCCGCACGGCCCGCTCCCACCAGCAGGCGCGTCGTGCTCACCGACGATACGGAGCCATTGGCCGGCACCCCCAAAGCCTCGCTGATCACCGAGTACCCGCTGCCTGGGCACTTCCGGAAGTTGCTTGCCATCAACAGCCATCTCATCAACTTCGTGGATCTGCCGTCCTTCGGTGCGCAGCTGGGGCAACTCGAAGCGATTGTCGGCCGCCACCGGGGGCCGATGGTGTTGGCGGGAGACTTCAACACCTGGAACGCTCCGCGCGTCGAGCTTCTGGAGGAGACGGCCCGCCGGTTGGGGCTGAAGCCCGTCACCTTTGCCCCCGCCGATCGCTGGCTGGTCAAACGCTTTTTGCTCTCCGCCCCCCTCGACAATATTTTCTTTCGGGGCCTCAGCGAGAAGGCGAACGCCACGCGGGTGCTGCGGCGCACCACCTGCTCCGACCACCGGCCGATTCTCACTGAACTGGCCTGGAATCAGGAGCCCACCTGAGATGTTCGGCCAGGAGGTGACGCTTTTGAGCCTGCTGGTCCTCGCCGTCTACGGGCTGGGGATTGCCAATGCCGCCCACGCGGTGATGCACGTGCGCTCGCCCCGGGGAGCGGTCGCCTGGAGCATCGGGCTTGTGACTTTTCCGTGGCTCGCCATCCCGCTGTACTGGATCTTTGGACGCAACCGCTTCTTGGGCTACGCCGAGGCCATCCGTACCGCCTACGAGCAGCACCGCCGCCGCATCGACAGCGCCTACGACGGTCTACTGGAGCATCGAGCACAGCTTCCGGCGCGCTTTGCCCCGGTGGCGCAACTGGGCGAACAACTCGCCAGTCTGCCGTTTTTGACCGGCAACACCGTCCGGTTGCTCATCGACGGCCGGCAAACGTACGACGCAATGCTCGCGGCCATTTCCCGAGCCGAGCACTATGTGTTGTTGCAGTCGTACATTGTCGAGGCGGACCGCTCGGGCGAGTTGTTCAAACAGGCGCTCATCGAGCGGACCCAGGCGGGAGTGCGGGTATATGTGCTTTACGACGAGATCGGCAGCAACCACCTACCCCGCGCCTATATCGACGATCTGCGCCGCCACGGCGTCGAGGTGAGCGCCTTTCACAGCACCAAGGGTTGGAAGAACCGGCTGCAGATCAACTTTCGCAACCATACGAAGATCCTGGTGGTGGACGGGCAGGTCGCCTGCGTGGGCGGATTGAACATCGGCGATGAATATCTTGGAGAGGGCAAGAACCCGCAACTGCGCCCCTGGCGAGACACCCATTTGCGCCTCACCGGCCCCGCCGTCCAGTGTTTGCAGCTCATTTTCCTGCGCGATTGGTACTGGGCGACGGGCGAATCGCCGCCGGCCGAATGGCGGGTGCACGCCGAGCAGGAACCGGGGGCGGCGGCCCTGGTGCTGCGCACCGGTCCGGCGGACAGCCTGCCCGCCTGCACACTGTTTTTTGTGGATCTGATCCAGCAGGCCCGCGAGCGCCTGTGGCTTGCCAGTCCTTACTTCGTGCCCCCAGAACCGGTGTTGCTTGCGCTGCAACTGGCGTCGATGCGCGGCGTCGATGTGCGCATTTTGCTGCCGGAGCACCCGGACCACCTGCTGGTCTACCTGTGCGCCTTTTCGTTCTACGACGAACTGGCCCGCACCGACATCAAGCTCTACCGCTACCAGAAAGGTTTCATGCACCAGAAGGTGATCCTGGTCGACCGCGCAATTGCCGGGGTGGGCACCGCTAATCTCGACAACCGCTCGTTCACCCTCAACTTCGAGGTGATGAACTACATCGTGGAACCCGATTTTGTGCAGAGCGTCGAAGCGATGCTGACGACGGATTTGGAAGTTTGCCGCCAGGTCAATTACCAGGAATACCGCCGCAAACCCCTGTGGTTTCGCCTCGCGGTGCGCATTTCCCGCCTCCTGGCGCCGGTGCTGTAGCGCATCATCGTTCCCAGCCTCCCACAGTTGTGGGATTGGAGTTAAAGGCGGACGGGCGGCCTTAGCGGTCATCCCGACCGGACTGAGGCCCGTCGCTGTCAACAGCCGGTGCGCTACTATGGGTGCCGTGTGGCCCGGGGCATGTCATGGCACAGACCTACTATTTTCTCGCGGCAAGCGACCACTTCCTGCAGGGGCACCAGACCCAGGAGGTGCTCGAAGAGCGCACGCGCCACTACCTGGCCCAGGGCAAAGCGATCGACTTCTGGTGGGTGCGCTCGCCCGCTTTTCTCGACGCGCCGCAGCTTGCCGACATCCGTCGGCGCTGCCCAAGCCCGGCGGCGGCGGTGGTTTCCACAGACGGCCAGTTTGTGCTCTGGCTGAAGCACCGGCTGCAGTACGTGCTGATGGGCCAGTTTGACGCCCCGAGTGCTGCGATCCCCGACCCGTTTGCCGCCCACACCGCCGCTCGATGATCACTAGAAGCGCGTGGGTGCTGGGTGTCGCTGTGGTACTCTTGGCCGGTGCAGCCGCCGCCCAGCCGGTACAGCCCTACCGCGATTGGATCTTGGGCTCTGCTTGCTGGCTGCCCAACCCGGCCGCACCGGCAACTTCAACACTGCCACGCTGCTGTTTAAAGGCGTACCGGTAGTTCCTTCTACTCCCGAGGGGCGAGTACTGGTCTCGGTGGGAGGCGATCGCGACCGGCTGGTCACGCTGGTGGTGGTGGGACCGTCGACTTTTTACCCACGGGTGCAACCGGTGCGGCGGCGGTCGCCCGCTCCTTCCGGCTCGATTGATGCGGGGAAGTCGGCGTGTCCCTCCGGCTTTCGCGCCCAGCGTTGTTTATGATGGGGAGGCTATTCGGATGCGGGCCGCCGGTACAGCCATGATCCTGGTGATCGACAACTACGACAGCTTTACTTACAACCTCGTGCAGTATCTGGCGGAATTGGGTGCCCAGGTGGAGGTGCGCCGCAACGACCGCATCGATGTCGACGGGGTGCGCGCCCTGGCACCCGGGGCGGTGGTGATTTCCCCTGGCCCGGGCAGGCCCGAGGATGCGGGGGTCTCCGAGGCGATTGTCGCTGATTTGGGAGCACAGGTGCCGGTACTGGGCGTCTGTCTGGGCCACCAGTGCATCGGCCGCGTCTTCGGCGGCCAGATTGTCCGGGCGCCCGAGCTGATGCACGGCAAGACCTCGCTCATCCACCACCGGGGGGAGGGGGTATTTGCCGCTCTGCCCGAACCCTTCGTCGCCACCCGCTACCACTCGCTGGTGATTGCCGCCGAAGCCTTTCCGGCGGCCCTTGAAATTACCGCCTGGACCGAAGATGGCACGGTAATGGGCGTGTGCCACCGCACCTGGCGCCACATCCAGGGGGTCCAGTTCCATCCCGAGAGCATCCTGACCGCCGCAGGCAAAGCGCTGCTGCGCAATTTTCTTGAGAGTCTACCGAGCGCATGAAAAGACGACCATTGCTGCAGACCGGCCTGGCCAGCTATCTGTGGGCGTGCACGCAACCGCTGCAGGCCGCGCCGGCCCGTTCAAAAGGGTTGCAGGTGCAGTGGCTGGGGCACACCTGCTTTTTGTTCATCTCCGATGAGGGGCGCCTACTAATCAATCCGTTTCGGCCGGCCGGCTGCACGGCGGGCTACCGCCGCCCGGAAGTGGCCGTCGATTTGATCTTGCTCAGTTCCCGACTGCTCGATGAAGGTGCCCTCGACGTCGTCAAGGGCAACCCCCGCGTCCTTTACCAACCGGGGGTCTTTACCGTCGACAGCTTCGACAAACTCCAGGGCGTCAAGACTCTGCACGACCGCAAGGAGGGCCGCCGCTTCGGCGTCAACGTCGCCTGGCGCTGGCGGCAGGCGGGCCTCGACATCGTCCACCTGGGGGTGATTGCCGCCCCCCTGAGCGACGAAGAAAAAATTCTGCTCGGAAAACCCAACTTGTTGTTTGTCCCGGTGGGCGGGGGCGAGAAAGGCTTCGACCCGGAACTGGCCTACCAGGCCACCGAGGAGTTGCAGCCGCGCATGGTGGTGCCGACGTATTACCGCACCGAGGCGGCCGAGGAAGGGTGCGAACTGGGCGGGGTCGATTCGTTTTTGCAGCTGTTTAAAAGCGACACCGTCAAGGTCTACACCAACCCATTGGTGCAGATCAGCGCCGCCAACCTGCCCAAAAGCGGAGGGGCGCCCCTGGTGCGCGTCTTCGCCTACGACTTCAGCGGCAAAACCCCACCGGTCAGCGGCAGCGGCCGTCCGGCGGTCCCGAAGGCGCAGGAGCGCTCCTGAACAACGGCTCAGCAGGTAGGATGCTTGTGTCTTGCCTGCGCGACGGTCACCGCATCAGGGGGTTCAAAAAATGAGGAAACAAGCTCGAATGAGCGATCTCCGGCGCCGGCTCGCTGGCGTGGGCGGCGGGCTGTTTGGGGCCGTGCTGTGCACTGTGCCCGCGGATGCGGCGGAGCGGATTTTTTTCAATTACGGGTTGCTCGGTTTTTCGCTGCCGGTGAGCGATCTTGAAACCTACACCCGCACCGGGGTGATGAGCGAGCGGAGGGCCTTTCTAGCCTCGCTTGCCGGGGCAAAGGACGTGGTGGGACTGCGCGACGCGCTCAATACACCGCTGCCTTTTTCCCAGGCGCAAGTCGCCCAGCTGACCTACACTCCCCTGGGCGAGCGGACTTTGCAGCGCATCGGCAACCTGCTGCGCACCGATACCGACAACAACGGCTTCCTGGCCCTGCGCGCCGCGAGCATCTTGGCGGCTCATCGAGCTTGAAAGACAAAAACAATTTAAGGCCCACTGACAATTGCTTGCCACAGAAGAGACTTCTGCGCAAGCGGGTGGTCATAGTAGACCAAATTTATAACTGTCGAGGATCTCGGTGAGAGTTCCAGCAAACTTTCTGCCGGCACACTCCTGCGTTTGGTAACCATCAGAACCGAGCGTGAACGGTCGAAAATGACTGCGCAGAGCTGGGAAAGATCGTGGCGGGTGCGGTAGCAGATACCGTCGATGTCGTCTGGGTGTCTCCACAGTGCCAGCGCCCAGCGTTGCGCCAAACGGTGATCTCCTGTGCAGAGTCTGCCGTCCGCTCCGATACGGGCCAGCCCCGCACCGATGATGTCCACCAGCCTCAGAGGTCTGAGGCAAATCAGTTTGCTGATGCTGCGCAGGGTCAACTCTTGGGAAGAAATCACAAGCACACCTGTTTGGCTGCCGAAAGTCTCGATAAATGCTCCCTGAGGACTTTTCAGCCTCGCCGTTGCTCCACGGCTGGCATGGCATCTGGAAGTGCGGTTGTGATAACCTTCCTCGAATATTCCTGGAGCCGCTAGCGCGGCGGGGCCGGTGGAATGGGAATAGTATCGATCAAAAACTGCAGTTCGCGGTCCGGGTAATCGGCGAGGCTGAGGCCGAGCGATTGGGCCTTGTCGATATCGCTTGCGGAGATCTGGATGGTGCCTTTGTACAGCTCGCGGTCGGCAGGAAGCTCACCCGGCAAACCCTCGGTGAACGTGCGTACAGGCTTGCCTTGATCGTCGGTGATCGCGAGCAAGTCGAAGGCGGGGCTGTAGATAAAGCGGGCCGGATGAAAACTTTTGTTCTGCAAGCTCACCTGCAAAACCAGGTTGCTCCCCTGCCAGGCGACCGAATCGACGGTGAAAGTGACGTTCTCGTCGCTGATGGCGGTGCCGAGTTTGATTTTTGCTTCGCTGGCGTCCTCGGCTGCCAGATCTTCCTGCTGTTCGAGCAACTGGTCTTCGCTCAGGATATCGGAAGGGTCCGGCATCGTCGTAAGTGAGCCGAGAATCTGCGCCTCCTTGAGCAGCCCCTTGCTTTTGCCCAGGGGCTTGCGGGTGTCGCCTAGGGCCGATTTGGGAGCGGAGACATCCTCTAGGGCCGATTGGCCGAATTGAAAGCCGAAAACACTCGCTCCGATACCGGTAAGCAGCACCAGGGCGGCGAGGGTGAGATTGCGCTGGCGGTAGGAGACGGGGACCGGAGGGGGCCGACGGCGCACCCGCAGACGAGGTGTGGCAGGCTTGGTCACGGGGGTGAGTGGGTTGCGTCCCCCACAATATACCTTGAGGATGTCCCATTTTTGGAGGATATCAACAGCTCGTTCAGGGTGCGAGGGCACCGCCGCAACTGGAACCCGAGCCTGCGGTGCAGCCGAAGCAGTGCTCGCCGGTGGCAATGGGCCGACCGATCAAATCGGCGGCCGCATACTCCCAGAGAAAACGTCCGGGCGTTCCCGGGGCCGCCAGGTCAAGCATCTGATTGAAATCGCAGTCGTAGAGCCGCCCCTGCCAGTCGACGCTCACCAGAGTGCGGCACATCAATCCGACCAGGGTGCTCGCGTTGAAGTTGTCACTTAAAAGGCGGTTGTAGATATCGAACTGGCCTATCCTCTGCAAATAGTGCCGGAAGCGGCGGATCGGCATGTTGGTGATGGTGAACAGGCGGTTAAAGACGATGCCGTAATGCTCCGACAGCTCCTGCCGGTAGCACGCTTCGAGGGCGGCCTGGGCGGGCGGCAGGTAAGCACCCACGGGGTTGTAGACCAGATTGAGCAGCAGGCCGCCTGCGGGTTGGCCGTAGCCCAATTGATTGAGCTGCCTGAGGGCTGCGATACTCTGCTCGAAGACGCGGTTGCCCCGCTGTTGATCGACATTGTCGGCCGAGTAGCAGGGCAGGGAGGCGATCACCTCGACGCGGTGGCCGGCGAGAAATTCGGCCAGATCCGACTGGCCGGGCTCAAAGAGCACCGTCAGGTTGCAGCGATCCATGACGTGCAAGCCCATGGCGCGGCCGGTTTCCACCAGAAAGCGAAATTGCGCGTTCAGTTCCGGCGCGCCGCCGGTCAGATCCAGATTTTGCACGCGGTTGGCCCCCAGCCAGGCGGCGATGCGCCGGGCGGTGGCACAATCCATCATCTCGGTGCGTTTGGGACCCGCTTCGACGTGGCAGTGGGTGCAAGCGAGGTTGCAGTATCTGCCGAGGTTGAGTTGCAGCGTTTCGAGCGTGTCGCGCTGCAAGGTACCGGCGCGTTCGGCGAAGGTGGTGGCAGACATAGGCAAAGATCCACAGACCCGTCCAGGCTAACGGAAATTTGGCTGCAAAAGCTCATTCGAGCGGCAGGGTATCCGTTGCCGGAACGCACCGCAAATCGAGGCTGATGTCGAGCCAGGGGGCGCGGGTGATCGTGGCGCTGGTGGAAATGTAATCGACGCCGGTCGCGGCGACGGCGGCCAGGGTATCGAGGGTGATGTTGCCGGACGCCTCGGTGAGGGCGCGGCCCGCGATCAGCTGTACTGCCTCGCGCATGCGCTCGATCGGCATGTTGTCGAGCATGATCACCTGCACACCGCACCCGAGCGCCTCCTGGACCTCTTCGAGCGATTCGGTCTCGACTTCGATGGGCATCAAAAACGGGATGCGTCCGCGCAGGCGCTCGACCGCCAGCCGGATGCCCCCGGCTGCCTCGATATGGTTGTCTTTGATCATGACGGCGTCGTCGAGGCCAAAGCGGTGGTTGACCGCACCCCCCACCCGCACGGCGTACTTTTCGATGAGCCGCAGCCCCGGTGTCGTCTTGCGCGTGTCGACCAACCGGGTGCGAAGGCCCGCAAGCCGCTCGACATAGCGGCGGGTGAGCGCGGCGATGCCGCTGAGGCGCTGCAGCAGATTGAGAGCTACCCGTTCTCCCATCAGCAACGAGTGCACCGGCCCTTCGACAACGGCAATCACCGTGCGCGCTTCAGCGGCGATTCCTTCTTCGCACATCGGCGCAAAGCGCACCGCCGGATCGACGATGGCAAAGAGCCGTTCTACCAGTGGTAGCCCCGCCACTACCCCGGCTTCTTTGAGCAAAATTTCACCGTGGCCGTTGGGGCTATCTTCGGCAAACAGCGCCTCACTGGTGCGGTCTGCGCGGCCCCAATCCTCGGCAAGCCAACTGGAAAGCAGCGGGTCGACCAGCAACGGGTGCGGCAGAGCGTAGCGATTGGTGAGCATAATCTGATCGTAGGCCCCGTCAGGTGCAATGCGGATCGACATCGTCACCTTGTTTCCGGAGTTCTTCACTTCGCCTCTGCAGTGCAGTCTGCTCGGCAGGGCAATCGCAGGCGGCGTGTGCAGCGTTGCGATCACCAACCCGCGCGATTTTGCCGCCGACCGCTACCGGACGGTCGACGACACTCCCTACGGCGGCGGGGCGGGCATGGTGCTCAAACCCGAACCGCTCTTCGCGGCGGTCGAGTCGTTGCCGGTGCTTGAACCGCGGGCGGTGATCCTGCTCACCCCCCAGGGAAAATCCCTCAAGCAGCCGCTGCTGCGCTCCCTCGCGGCCGATTACGCCCAACTGGTGCTCCTGTGCGGCCACTACGAAGGAGTGGATGAGCGTGTGCGCGTGCATCTGGCTACCCACGAAATTTCGCTGGGGGATTTTGTGCTCACCGGCGGCGAGATCCCGGCTTTGGCGCTCATCGACGGGGTGGTGCGCCTGCTGCCCGGCACGGTCGGCAACCGCGCCTCCCTCGCATCGGAAAGTTTCGAGGACAACTTGCTGGAATATCCCCAGTACACCCGCCCAGCCAACTTTCGAGGCTGGCAGGTCCCGGAGGTGTTACTCAGCGGTCACCACGCCCAGATTGCCCGCTGGCGGCGCGAACAGCAACTGGCGCGCACCCACGAGCGGCGGCCGGACTTGCAGCCGCCGGAGGCGTGATCCATGCGGCATCTGTGCCTGGTGGTCTTTTGGCTGTGCACAGCCTGGGCGGCTGGGGCTGAAGAACGGCTGGTGGTGGGCTCCAAGCGCTTCACCGAGTCCTACATTCTCGGAGAACTGGTGCGCCAGACGGCTGAGCGGGCGGGCGAGGCGCAGGTCACCCATCGCCAGGGGTTGGGCAACACGGGCATTTTGTTCGCGGCCCTGACCAGCGCTGAGATCGACCTTTACCCGGAGTACACCGGCACGATTGACCAAGAAGTGCTCAAAAACCGCACCCCGGCGGATCTGGCCACCCTGCAGCGGCAACTGGCCCCCCTCGGACTGGGGGTGGGAATCCCCCTCGGCTTCAACGACACCTACGCCCTTGCCATGGGCGCGGAGCAGGCCGAAAAACTGGGCATCCGCACCCTCTCAGACTTGCAGCGCCACCCCGAACTGCGCTACGGGCTCTCGCAGGAATTTCTCAACCGCACCGACGGCTGGCCCGGGGTGCGGCGCGTCTACGGGCTTACCGCCCAACCGCGCGCCCTGGAGCACGGGCTGGCCTACGAAGCGATCGCCGCAGGCCAGATCGATCTGATCGATATTTACTCGACCGACGCGAAAATCGACCGCTACCGGCTGCGGGTGCTCGCCGACGATCGCAAGTTCTTCCTGGCCTACGACGCGGTGCTTCTTTACCGGCTGGATCTGCCGAAGCGGTTGCCCAGGACCTGGGCGGCCATCGGCGCCCTGGAAGGTACGCTCGATGAGCGGCAGATGGTGCAGCTGAATGCCGATGCGGAGTTGCGGGGGCTGAGTTTTGCTGAGATTGCCGGGCGGTTTTTGCGCGGCGAGAGCGACCAGCCCGCCACTCGCAGCAGCTTGTGGGAGCAATTATTCGGTCCGGATTTCGGGCGGCTTACTTTTGAGCACCTGCTGCTGGTGTTCGCTTCGCTGGTGGTCGGCGTGGCCATCGGCGTGCCTCTGGGAATCTGGGCGGCGGCGAAACCGGCCCTTTCCCAGGTGATTCTCTCGGGCGTAGGCATCATCCAGACGATCCCCTCGCTGGCGCTTTTGGCCTTTCTCATCCCGGTCCTGCAGCAGATCGGCACTTTCCCGGCCCTGGTGGCGCTGTTTCTCTATTCGCTGTTGCCCATCGTGCGCAACACTTACACCGGGCTGATGGACATCCCCCCCGGTCTGCGCGAATCGGGGCTTGCCCTGGGTCTGCCTGCAGGAGCCAGGTTGCGGCTGATCGAACTGCCCCTCGCTTCACGCACGATCCTAGCCGGGATCAAAACCGCCGCCGTCATCAACGTCGGCACCGCCACGATCGCCGCGTTTATCGGCGCGGGCGGATTTGGCGAGCGCATCGCCACAGGACTCGCCCTCAACGACAACACCACGCTGCTCGCAGGCGCCATCCCGGCGGCGGGGTTGGCCCTGCTTGTCCAGTTCGCTTTTGATCTGCTCGAACGCTGGGTCGTACCCGGCGGCTTGCGTTCTTGAAACAGCAGTCTTCCCACAGCTGCTGCCGCAGGCCAAACCCGGCGGCCGCCCTCCCAAAATTTCTCTAAATATATTTATGGAAATCACTTTGTCTTTGCGCGAACAGGTCGCTTTTGCGGCTGAGGCGCTCGATCAGTTCGCGGGCGCGGCGGTAACCCACCTGGTCGTTGCGCTCGCGAAAGAGGGTTGCCGCCTTGCGCCAGTCGGCAAGCGCCGCACCGCGCTCGCCTAGGCCCGCGAGGGCCAGACCACGATTGAGAAAGATCGGGGCGCTGTCAAAGTTGTGGTCGAGCGCCCGGTCAAAATCGGCGATCGCCTTACGGTAGCTGCGCAGCTGGAAGTTGGCGAGGCCGCGGTTGTAATAGGCCCGTCCGAAGGCCGGGTCAAGGGTGAGGGCCTGGTCGTAATCAGCCAGCGCCCCCTGGGTGTCCTGCAAACCGAGGCGGGCATTACCGCGGCCGACGAAGGCGGCGGCCAGTCTCGGCTCCAGGGCAATCGCCCGGTCGTAGTCGGCGATCGCCTCCTTGTAGGCTTTGCTGCGCACGTACAGCTCGGCCCGGCTGCGCAGGGCAAACGCTGAAGGCGACAGGTCGATAGCCCGGCCAAAATCGCTCAGTGCCCCCTGAAGATCCCCCAGGCGGGTGCGGGTGTCCGCCCGGCCGATGTAGGCGTCGGCAGCGATCGGATCGAGGGCGAGCTGCCGGTCAAAATCGGTGAGTGCCCCTTTGTAGTCGCCCGCGCGGGTGCGCACCAGACCCCGATTGCCGTGGGCGGCGGCGAGCTTCGGCTCGAGGCGGATCGCTTCGCCCAGATCGGTGAGGGCCGCCGGATAGTCCTTCAATTCGGCTAGGGCGACGGCGCGGTTGAGGCGGAGCATGGCCGGTGCCGGGGCGTTCAGGGCAATGGCCCGGCTGAAATCGACGGCGGCGGCCCGGTACTCTTTGAGCTTGAGCTTCGCCAGGCCCCGCTTGGCGTGGGCGAGGGCGTGGCTTGTGTTGAGCTCGATGACCCGGTCCAGGGTTTCGACGGCGGCGGCGTACTCGCCGCGCTGCTGCGCCAGAGCAGCCAGCTGCAGGTGGGCGGGCACGTAGTCGTGGGCCAGGGCCACCGCCCGCAAGTAGTCGGCGCGCGCCCCTTCGCGATCGCCGCGCTGGGCGCGCAGCAAACCCCGCTGCAGATAGGCGCGCTCCTTGCGGGCGTCGAGGGCAACGGCGCGATCGAGGTTGATCAGCGCTCCGTCGCCGTCGCCCAAAGCGTACTGGGCCATCGCCCGCACTCTTAGCCCCTCGGCGTCGTCGGGGCTGACCTGCACCGCCTTCAGATAATCGGCCCGGGCCGCGGACGCGGTACCGGCGGTAGCGTGCAGTTCGCCGCGCAGCAAATACGCTTCGCCATTGGCGGGCACCAACCGGATGGCCCGCTCGGCGTCCGCCAGGCCCCCTTTGAGATCCTCCAGGCGCAACCTTGCCTGGGCTCGCCACCGGTAGGCAGGTTCAAAGGCGGCATCCTGCCGGAGCAGCCGGTTGCACTCCTCGGCCAGGCGCGCGTAGTCGGCCCGCCGCAGGTGGGTCTGGGCCTGCTGCCACTGTTCCACCGGCATCGTCGCCTTGGGCGGTGCCGTCGGCACCCCTGAAGCGGGGGGGGCAATCCAGCCGAGCCAGGCGGCAACCAGCAAACTGAGCAAGCGACAAAAAGCAGTCATAGTCGAAAAGGTGAGTCAGCCGGTAAAAACCTGCTGTTCAATTAGGGATGCAACGGTTGTGGTCCGACGGCTCTTACACTAAATGGGCAAGAAATCCAGGGAGCATTGAACGATGGCGATACCGGTGGTGGTGGTGGGATGCGCCGGCCAGATGGGCCGGGAGGTGGTGAAGGCGGTGCACGCCGCCCCCGACATGGCCGTCGTCGGCGCGGTCGACCGCAGCCATATTGACGAGGATGCAGGCGAACTGGCAGGCATTGGACCCATCGACGTGCCGGTTACCGACAACCTTGAGATCACCTGCGCCATGGTCGCCCAGGAGCGCGCCCCCGGCGTGATGGTCGATTTTACGCACCCCCGGGGCATCTACGACCGGGTGCGCTCGGCCATCGCCTACGGCATCCGGCCGGTGGTGGGCACCACCGGTCTGCCCCCCGAGCAGATTGAAGAACTGGCCGAATTTGCCGACAAGGCGAGCACCGGCTGCATCATCGCCCCCAACTTCGCCATCGGCATGATCCTGCTGCAGCAGGCCTGCCTGCGGGCGGCAGAATATTTTGATCACGTCGAGATTATCGAGTTGCACCACAACCGCAAAGCCGACGCCCCGAGCGGCACGGCCCTGGCTACCGCCCAGATGATCGGCAGTACCGGCAAGACTTTCAACGCCCCCGAGGTGGACGCGAGCGAACTGGTCGCCGGTGCCCGGGGTGGAGTGACCCCCGGCGACATCCGCATCCATTCGCTGCGCCTGCCCGGTCTACTGGCCCACCAGGCAGTGATCTTCGGCGGGCTTGGCCAGAGCTACACCCTGCGCCACGACACCACCGACCGCGCCGCCTACATGCCCGGGGTGTTGCTCGCCATCCGCAAGGTACTCGGTCTGAAGAGCCTGGTTTACGGGCTGGAGAAGATCCTTTGATGTGATGCAGCGCCGTCCGGGGGCAATCGCCGCACCCACCACAACTGGTATGCCCCAGCCCAGAAGAAGGGTGTTTAGAAGCTGAATCTAAAGCCCAACTCGACATTGTGGACGTTGGGGCTATCGGTGGTCAGACTGGTACCGAGGTTGTCGGTAAATCCGGGAGCGGCAGTGGCAAAATACCGATAACCGAGCAGAATCGTCGCACTGGAACCCAAGCGAAATCCGAGGCCGGCTTTGAACTGGTAGGCAAAGACGGTGCTGGAGCCGTTGACCGTCGTAAAACCCGGGGCGGTGATGTTGTTGGCTGAGATGCTGGAGATACCGGCACCGGCACCGATATACGGAGAGACGATATCGGTGATCTCAGGAAAGAGCAGGTCATAGTAGACATTCACCAATCCGGAGTAGGTGTCGATGTCGCCCCGCCCCGCGAAGGTATTGCCTTGAAAGACCAGCGAGCTGACATCGAAACTGGAGTAGGCGAATTCCCCTTCGATGCGAAAACCGTTGTTGATGCCGTAGCCAACCGCGCCGAAGGCAGTGTAGCCGGTATTTAAGTTGATAGCTGTACCCAGACTGGTACCGATTCTGTTGGGAAACGACGCCCCACCGCCAGCCTGAATGTACAAGCCCTCTGCAAACTGGGCCTGTGCAGACGGTGCAAATATGCCCAAAAACGCTGCGCCGCTCAATATAGCGGTTACCATGCTTTTCATGTTCACTCCCCCATTAACCCAAAGCTAAACTTGATACTACCCCGCTAAAGTAAAGAAAGCATTAAATGCTTCAAAATGCGAGAAATGGTATAGTTTCCTCCGAGTAGTTTGCAGCCGTTCATCGCGGCGGCGCCTCTCCCCAACAGCAGTGGGTAAAGCTGCCGGACTACCGGGAAGCCGGAGATACTGACCTCGCCCCCATCGCTACAGGAGCATTTCAGCATGCCGAGCAAACATTTTTTTCCTAGCGTTCTGGGTATATGCCTGCTCATTGCCGCCGCCGTCCCGGTGTCGGCGCAGGTGCCCGATGCGCCGGGGCGGGGGACGGAGCTTTCCCCCGAGCAGCAGACAGCTTTGCGCCAGGCGATTGGCGAATGCCGCAAGCAAAACGAGAAGCCGCCGGCCGTGCGCGCCTGCGTGCAGCAGCGCCTGGACGGGGTCCTCACCCCCGAGCAGATGCAGGGTTACACGCGCGGCCGCGCCCAGGGCTACGGCAGCGAAGGTCCGTCCAACCTGAGCGAAGAGCAGCGCGCTGCCCGGCGCGAAACCATCCAGCAGTGCCGCACCCAAAACCAACAGCAGGGTCCGGAGGCCGTGCGCGCCTGCGTGCAGCAAAAACTGAATCTCCCCAACTAAGGTCCAACCGGCAGTGCAATGAACCGCGAATGGCTGGTGTTCCTGGCCTGCATAGCCGGACTGGTGCTCTATCTGGTTGCCTCGGCGCGGACCGAGATGTTTACGAAGTGGCCCTGGCGGCGGTGAGCAACCGCCAGGGCCTGCCTATCCTACGGCGCCTCCTGCCGCACCGCTCCGGCCGGGGGCAGGTCGTACTCGGGTTTGGGGACGCCCTGCAAATATTTGTCGAACCAGCCCACGATGTGCTGCAGCCGCTCGATGCGGTGCGACGGCTTGCCCGTGCGCGACAGATCGTGGTTCTCGCCGGGAAATTGCACCATCACCACCGGCCGCTTCAGGTACTTGAGCGCCCGAAACAGCTGCTCACCCCCGGCCCCGGGCGGGGTGCGCAGGTCCGCCTCCCCTTCGATGAGCATCAGGGGTGTCTTGATTTTTTCGACGTAAGTCAGGGGCGAGCGGGCCTTAAAATCGGCCTCCTCCCGCCAGGGGGCTCCTCGAAACCAAGTCGGCGTAAAGAGGGTAAAATCGGCGGTGTACCACCAACTCGCCCAGTCGGCGATCGAGCGCTGGGATACCGCCGCTTTGAAGCGGTCGGTCTGGCCCACCAGCCAGTTGGTGAGCACCCCGCCGCCGCTGCCGCCGGTCACCCCCAACCGGTTCGCATCGACGTAACCGCGCCCCAGTAGATAGTCCACCCCGGCCAACAGATCTTTGGCATCGTCGCCGGGATAGTTGAACTGGATGCTATTGCCGAACTTTTGACCGTAGCTGGTGGAGCCGCGCGGGTTGGTGTAGAGCACCACATAGCCTTTGGCGGCCATCCACTGCACTTCGTGGAAGAATGTATACCCCCAGGCAATGTGGGGACCGCCGTGGATGTTAAGTATCAACGGATACTTTTTGCCCGCCTCGAATCCGGGCGGCTTGAACACCCAGCCTTGAATTTTCTGGCCGTCGAAGCTGGGGTAGTTGATCTCCTCCGGTGCGCTGATCTGTAGCGTGTCGAACAATTCGCTATTCCCACGGGTGAGCCGTCGCGGCGGCGCTCCCTGGGCAAGGAGGTAAAGCTCACCCACTTCGCTCGGCTGGGAGATCACCGCGGCGAAGCGGCTGCCGTCGGGGGTGGCGGTATATTCGGCGATCTCGTGATCGCCGGTGGTCACGTCGCTCGCCTGGCCGCTCGCGGCGTCGAAGCGCTTGAGGTTGGCGCGACCCCGCTCGGCGGACGCAATCATAATCGAGCGGCTGTCGGCACTCCAGACGGGCCGGTAGCCGGAGGTGGCCCGAGGAGCGCGCTGATCCCCCCCGATACCATCCCCGATGTCAAAGTCATAATCGGCGGTCAAATTTCGGGGAGCTGCCCCCGAGCTGAGATCGGCTACGAACAGGTCCGGTTGGGTATGCGAGTACTCGGGCTTACCGTTGACGAACCCGACACAGGCGATCCGTCTGCCGTCGGGGCTGAGGGCGAAAGCACCAAAGATCGGTCCGTCGATATCCACGACCCGGCGGATCGGCCCACCGTTTGCGGAAACGGCATAGATGTCGCCGTCAGCGGGCTGGTAGTATGCTTCGCGTGCCCGGTCGGAGATAAAGTACAACTGCGAGCTGTCCGGGGACCAGACAGGAGATTCCTCCTCAAATTCGCCTTGGGTGATCTGTTTGGCCGCCGGGGGGGGTGCTGCCGCATCGGTGGGCACCTCGACCATCCAGATGTGGTCGGGCCGGTCCGTCTCCAGGTAGCCGGCGCCGTTCAAGCGGTAGACGGCCCGCTTGATCACGCGGACGTCGCTTTTTTTGGGCTTGTCGCCTTCACCGCTTTTTTTGATGTCCTCGTCTTTGGTGGAGGAAGTAAAGGCGATACGGCGGCTATCGGGGGACCAGGAGATTCCCCCGGCTCCCTTGGGCAGATCGGTCAAAGCCCGCGCTTCACCCCCCTCGAGGGACAACAGATAAATCTGGGGCGGCTCGGGTTTGCCGTCTTTTTCTGCTGAGCGCAAAAAGGCCAGGGTCTTGCCGTCCGGCGACCAGCGCGGGCTGCTGTCGCGCGGACCGGTGCTGAGCGGGCGCGCTTCACCGGTGGCGGTCGAAACTTGCCAGAGGGAAGTGGTGTAAGTATCTTTTTTCTCATCGACGCTCACCCGCACATAGGCGACGCGCGCACCGTCGGGCGAAAGGCGCGGGTCGGCGACCCAGCTGAATTTGAGCAAATCTTTTTCGGTGATGGGCCGCCTGGATTCGGCGGCAATCCCCGCAGTGGGAACGGCAAAACCGGCGTAGCAGACAAGGACAGTGGCAGCCAGGGCGGCACGCCGGCAAAGAGATTTCAATCCCATGGGCAGTCGCTTTCGGTGGAGTGTGGATCAGGGAGTTCGGACTGTAAAATTCGTCCCGTGGTTCCAGGCCACACCGAAAATAGGCGCCCACTGCAAATCGCCGCTTAAAGGTCGCTGTTGATTTTGATCGAAAAGGTGTCCCCGCCGGTTTGTCCAGCCAAAGGCAGGTTGTACCAGTAATGAAACTCGATGCGCGGCAATTGCACCCCCAGGTGCAGGCGTTGATGGGTCGCACCGTAGCGGCCGGTCTCCCAGCCCACTCCCTCGCGCAGCTCGAAGCCGGTGGCCAACTGCAGTTCGGCGACGGGCTGAAATTTGATGTCGACGCCCAGGCGCTGGTTCAATAGGCCGCTGCTCGGTTGGCGACCGTCGTAACTCGCGTCGAGGGCGGTGCGATCGAACAGCGGAAAGAGCAGGCGGGCGGTGGTGGCATCCTCTCTGCCCATCTGGTAGCGAAATCGAATCTCGGTGGCACCTATCAGGATGCGGATGTTGCCTGCGAGGGCCTCGCGCTCGCTGCTGGCCTGCTGCGTGACGCCAAAGCGTTCTAATTGCCCATCCAGGCTGAAGCTGAGTGGTCCCAGGGTCCACTCGCCCGATTGAAAGCGAAAGCGGTCGTACCAGTTGGGGCCGTCCGATTGGTTCTGCCAGTCGTAGCTGAGCGCACCCAGCAGCGTCATGTACTGCAGCTGTGTCGCGAAGCGCAGCCGCGCGTAGGGATCGGCGCTCTGGCGCTCCAGTTGGGTGCTCAGCTGCACATTGTCGAGCGGTTGCCACTCCAGGCGGTTGGTGGCGCCCTGGGTAGGCGGCCCCCCCGCTGCACCGAACTCGCGGGCACCAAACAGCCACTGCAGGTTCGGCTCGAGGTAAAACCGGTTTTCTCCCTGCAGCGTCGCGAGATCCGCACGATCGGCCCCGACCTGTCCCCGAGGGTCGCCCCGATCCACCGTGGCCGTCTGGCTGAGACCCAGCTCAAAGGCCGCCAGACCGCGCACGGAGGTGCCTTCGACGGCGCTGACGCGCAGGCTCTCGACCTCGCCGAGCTTGAAGGCTTCCAAGGGCATGTCCGGGCGCGTAACCAGGGACGGCCAGGTGAACAGCGGTTGCACGGTGAGCGGGTTCGACCACAACTCCTGCGCCGGCAGGGGCGCAGTGCAGCAACACAGCAGGTTCAGGGCTACAAGCAAGGGGTTTCGGAACACCGCCTGTCTCACCTATTCTAGGGAGATTCTATCTATTTATTGCGATTTTGGCAGCCGCGAAAACCCCTACTGACCCAAAGATCCGTTTTTGTTCGGGATCGGGGGCGCAAATCGGCGGTTTTCTGCCGAGAAGACGGGTCGGGCCGCCCGGGAAAATAGAATGGTGAAAAAGCCTTGGGGTTCCTGCGGGGGAGCCCTGGCGCAGCCGACAGGTGACCCGTGGCCGTGGACAACTCTGGCAGACACTACGACGAAGAGCAACTGGCGGCCATTCTCAAGCGCGCCGTCCAACTGCAGCAGCAGTCCGGCTCGCCCGACTCCCACCTCAGCCTGGGCGAGATCGAGCAGATTGCCCGCGAAGCGGGTATCGATCCGAGTTTCGTGCGCCAGGCCGCCTCAGAACTGGCCGCCGGGGGTGGGCGGGACGCTCCCGCTTCACCGCTCGGGGGGCCGTCCGCCCTTGCCTTCGAGCAGTCGATCGCAGGCATTTTGGTGGGCGACGACTTCGACCCGCTCCTTGAGGAAATCCGCGGCGCCTTTGGCGATCCCGGCCACCTCGAAGGTCCACGGCCAACCGATCGGCACTGGCGCTTCGAGTGGCGGCTCTTTAACTGGGGGGGCGTCTCGCTGCAGGGGGGCAAGCAGCCCCCGGCCAGCCGTTCGCTCACCTGGCGCTCGTCCCAGGCGAGCATGCGTGAAATTGGCGTGCGCGTCTACTCGCTGGGCGGTTCGACCGTCGTGCGCGTCGAAGAACAACTGGGCAACGCGGCGGTAGGCCTGCTCACTGGAATGATGACGCTGCCCGTTTTTTTGATTTTTCCCCTCGCTTTGCTGCTGACCCACTCAGCAGCGATCGCCCTCGCCGCCACGGCCTTCTCGGCCCTGGGTGCCTACTGGCTTGCGCGCAGTTTTTACCGTGCGGTGACGCAGAAGCGCAGCCGCCAACTCAGGCGACTGTTCGACCGGCTGCTCTTTCAGGTGCGCCGGACCCTGGGAATTGCTTGAAAAGCACTATCTCAAAGCTATCTACCAAAAGATAGATGCGAGCTGAGCGAATCCATGTAGCTTTAGAAAGCACTGCAAAGCACTTTTCTCACAGGGTTTCACACCATGACAACCATCTTGCGACGCCGCTCCCTGGGCAATCCTTGGGAGCAATTCGCCAACTGGATAACCTCCACCAACAACCGCTTTTATATCGGCTGGTTCGGAGTGCTCATGGTCCCGACGTTGCTGGCGGCGACGATCTGTTTTGTGATCGCCTTTGTTGCCGCCCCGCCGGTGGATATGGACGGCATCCGCGAGCCGATCTCCGGTTCACTTCTTTATGGCAACAACATCATCACCGCCAATGTCATCCCCTCTTCCAACGCCATCGGCCTGCATTTCTACCCGATATGGGAAGCGGCCAGCATGGACGAGTGGCTCTACAACGGTGGTCCCTACCAGTTGATCGTTTTTCACTTTTTGATTGGCATTTTTGCTTATCTGGGCCGGGAGTGGGAATTTTCGTATCGGCTGGGTCTGCGCCCCTGGATCTGTGTCGCTTACTCGGCCCCGGTAGCCGCCGCCACCGCCGTGTTCTTGATCTATCCCATGGGCCAGGGCTCCTTCAGCGACGGCATGTCCCTCGGCATCTCCGGCACGTTCAACTTCATGTTTATCTTCCAGGCCGAGCACAACATCCTCAACCACCCGCTGCACATGTTCGGGGTCGCCGGGGTCTTCGGCGGCGCTCTGTTTGCGGCGATGCACGGCAGTCTGGTGACTTCGTCGCTCATCAAGGCGACTTCCTACGAAGAGTCCCAGAACTACGGCTACAAGTTCGGCCAGGAAGAAGAAACCTACAACATCGTCGCCGCCCACGGTTACTTTGGCCGCCTGATTTTTCAGTACGCCAGTTTCACCAACAGCCGCTCGCTGCACTTTTTCCTGGCGGCCTGGCCGGTGATTGGCATCTGGCTGACTTCCCTGGGCATCTGCGTCATGGGTTTCAATCTCAACGGCTTCAACTTCAACGCCTCGATTACCGACAGCCAGGGACGGACCATCTACACCTGGGCGGACATCGTCAACCGCGCCAATCTGGGCATCGAAGTGATGCACGAGCGCAACGCCCACAACTTTCCTCTGGATCTGGCCGGGACAGAGTCTGCTCCTGTGGCCTTCGCTGCGGCCCTGGGCGACGGCTGAACCTCCTCGCTTAAACTTGAGCGGCACCGGCGTCTTCAAATGCCGGTGCCGCTCAAGTCGGGACTGCTTTGCCGGATAGCCAGAAACGATCCGCCTGCTTTGCGCCCGGCGTATTGCTCATTAGATAGGAGAAATGCAATGCGGGCTTTACTGCTGGCGACTTCCCTCTGCTTTGGTCTGGCTTCGCTTGCCCAGGCAGCGCCCAAGACGCTCAAATTCGAGCAGGGCACGGCGACCTACACCAACCGCGATGCCTTTGCCAGTTGGGAGGGCAATACCTCCGACATTGGCGGCACGCTCATCTTGGATGACCAGACGGGTGAACTGGTCAAAGGCGAGATCCAGATTGGTCTTGCGGCCATCGATTCGGGCAACGGTGCGCGCGACGCCCGGATGCGGGGCGAGTTTTTGCAGACCGATAAATATCCGAAAGCGACTTTTGTCGTCACCAGGCTCGAAGGTTTCCCGAGTGTCGCCGAGTGGAAGAAATGGGGCCTCAAGCAGACCGGCAAGATCCACGGCGATCTGACCATCAAAGCAGTCACCCGCCCAGTGATCTTCGAGGCCGAGGCCGTGTATCTCGGCACCGAGCTGAAGGTGAGCGGCAAGGGCCAGACCAAGATGACCGACTTTGGCATCTCCCCGCCGAGTCTGCTGTTTGTCACCGTCGACGACGCCGTCGGCCTAAAATTTCAGGCGGTGGCCAAACCGGTCACCACCAACGCCGGGTTGTAGGAAACTTCTTGTTGTCATCCGCCGCCCTGCACGCGGTTGTAGCCAACAAGCCGTTGTATGGCTCGCCCTGCGGCTTCTCGATACCGCAAGGAGCCTGAAAGCAGTCTGCCCATCGTGCGAGTCGCAGAAGGCCGGTGAACGCCGACTTTGTAGGCGATGCGCGGAAAAGCGTAGAACACCTGGGCGAGGCGGTCAGCCCACCGCAGATCCTCTGCCCACCCGCTTTTGATGTGCTCGCTGTAGCGGGCGAGCGCCTGGGTGTCTCCTGCTAGAGCCTCGGCGACAGCGCGAGCGGCCTGCACACCGGTGTACAGCGCAGGGCGGATCCCCTCGGCGGTAAAAGGATCGACGATCCCGGCCGCCTCACCGCACAGGAGCGCCCCCTCGGTGTGGAGCAGCGATGGGCCTTTCCAGAGCAACAGCGGGTGGCCGTGCAGGGTGATTCCGTCCAGCGAAAGGCCAAAGTGGGCGACGTACTGGGCCAGAGGCGTTTTGAGGTCGACTTTGCGCCGCCCGAAGCTGCCGATGCCGATCGAGTGGGCGCCGTCTTTGGGGAAGTTCCAGAGATAGCCGTCCTTGACCATCCCGAATTCGAAGTGGGCAAAGTTCGGCTCCGGTACCGGCGCGGGAATTTCGACTTCGATCGCCCCGCCAATGGCCACAGCGCGCTTCTCAAGCCCCAGCCAGCGGGCGGTGGGACCCTTGGCGCCGTCCGCGCCAATCAAGTAGCGGCTATACAACGGCCCCGCCTCGGTGTCGAGTCGCCAGCGCGCCCCGCTGCGGCTAATCGCACCGACCGCGCAGGGGGCGCGCAACTCGGCTCCGCGCGCCACGGCCTGGGAGATCAAAAAATAATCGAACACGTCGCGGCGGACCATCCAGATGGGGGTCTCCAGGCCCAAAGGTGCCTCGACCCGCTCGCCCATCTGCCAGGTGTAGCGGATGGAGTCGACGTAGGCGCAGATGGCGGGGGAAAAATCGAAGTCGAACCAGGCGGCCACCGCCGGGGAGACGCCGCCGCCGCAGGGCTTGTAGCGCGGCAGAGACTGCTTTTCGAGCACCAGCACGCTGTAGCCGTGCCGGGCCAGATGGTAGGCCGCCGCTCCGCCCCCCGGTCCCGCTCCGATCACCGCGCAGTCGAATACTTCCGCCATCGCTTTGCCGCCTTGCGAGCCTCCGGAAGCTCATCGTGCCACAAAGATTGCGGCGATTTGGCTAGATCTTTGGAAGATTATTACAACCAGTTGACACAATGGAGAAGTGATTACTTCGTCGCTGTTGATTCCCGCCTTGCTTGTTCTATCCAGCCTGGGTTTTCTGGGCTGGGGGTTTTTGCAGGCGCGCAAAGCCGGGCGGGTGGGCATTCTCGCCTGGCTGCAGGCCGTGGTGCTCTTTTTGCCCTGGGTCAGCTTTTTTGGTCTGTTCTGGCTCGGCATTCAGATCAACTTCGGGATACTGCTGGTGATTCTACTGGCCACCACCGGTGCCTACATCTGGCTGGGGCGCCTGCTGCGCGAGGCGGCGGGCGAACAGGAAAAGCGCCTGCGCGAGCGCTACCGGGCCGAACTGGAGGCCAGACGGCAAGGGGAAGAACTCGGAGGGGACGGTCACGCAGAGGCGATGCCCCCGCCGATTGCCCAACTGGAGGCGGAGGTACTCGCCATCCCCGAGGAGGACCGCCAGAAGCTGCAGAGCTTGTTCGGCATCGACACGTTCTTTGCCACCGAGACGCTGCCTTTTCGCCAGGGAGTGCTCTACCGGGGCAATTTGCGCGGCGACCCGGATATCGTCTTTCAAGCCCTCAACGAAAGGCTTCAAGCCCTGTTTGCCGATCGCTACCAGCTGTTTTTGCTCAACGACGAATCGGGCAAGCCGACGGTACTGGTGCTGCCCAGCGACCGCGACCCCTTCCAGGCACGCAAACTGCCCATCGCCATTTCCATCGCCCTGATGGTGCTGTCGTTTGCGGCGGTGTATCTGCTGGTCACCCCCAGCAGCGTCAACGCCTTCTCGCCCGAGGGCGTGTCTACGGCCCTGCCCATCGCCGTGGGCGTGCTGTTCACGCTCTTTGCCCACGAGGCCGCCCACCGCTGGCAGGCCAAGCGCTACGGCGTGCGCCTCAGCTCGGCGTTCTTGCTGCCGCTGCTCACGCCGATTCCGGTGCCGCCCGCCGGTTTTGCGATTTACCCCGGCACCTTCGGCTCGCTGACGCGCCTCGATTCGCCCCCCCCGAGCCGCCGCGCCCTCTTTGACATCGCCTTTGCCGGACCGGCGGTGGGCGGGCTGGTGTCGCTGGGCTTTTTGCTGGTGGGATTGGCCCTTTCGGGTGTGGCAAATCAGGCGGGACCGCTTACGGTTCGGCCGGGCGAGCTCAACGTGCTGGTCGGGATCTTCGTGCGTCTGTTGCTGGGTCCAGTGACCGACAGCCAGTTTGTCAATTTGCATCCCTTTTCGATCGTGGGTATCTTCGGATTGCAGATAACCGCCCTCAGTCTGCTGCCCGCGGGTCAACTCGACGGCGGTCGAATCGTCCAGGCGGTCTACGGTCGGCGCACGGCGCGCATCACCGGCATCGTCACGCTGGTTTTGCTGGGCATCATCGGCATCTTCGTGCCCTGGTATCTCTACTGGGCGGTGATCGTGCTGTTGTTTGCCCGCACGCCGGAGCGGCCCACCCTCAACGAGATCACCGAGACCGACAGCCGCCGCGACGCGCTCGCTATTTTGGCCCTGTTTGCGATGGCCGCCATCTTGCTGCCGCTCACGCCGCAGATCGCCCTTCGCCTGGGGCTTGGGGGCTGACCGCCTTTGCCGCCCAGACGTTAGAATCTTGACGCATCGGATACGAATGAAGGTTTTTGCCGTGGTTTCCCAGACGAGCGGCCGACGGCCGGTCTTTCCTTTTACCGCCATCGTCGGCCAGGAGGAGATGAAACTGGCCCTCATCCTCAACGTCATCGACCCCAAGCTCGGGGGGGTGATGATCATGGGCGACCGGGGCACCGGCAAATCGACGACCGTGCGCGCCCTGGCCGAATTGCTTCCGGAGATCGAAGTGGTAACGGGCGATCCCTACCACAGCGATCCCCACAACCAGGATCTGATGAGCGACGAGGTGCGCGAGCGCAAACTGGCAGGGGAAACTCTGCCTGTCGAGCGCCGCCAGGTGCAGATGGTGGATCTGCCCCTCGGGGCCACCGAAGACCGCGTCTGCGGCACGATTGACATCGAAAAAGCCCTCTCCGAGGGCGTCAAAGCCTTCGAGCCGGGGTTGCTCGCCCGTGCCAACCGGGGCATTCTCTACGTCGATGAGGTCAACCTGCTCGACGACCACCTGGTGGATGTACTGCTCGATTCGGCCGCTTCCGGCTGGAACACGGTGGAGCGCGAGGGCATCTCCGTGCGCCACCCGGCCCGCTTCGTGCTGGTAGGTTCGGGCAACCCCGAGGAAGGCGAACTCAGGCCCCAGTTGCTCGACCGCTTCGCCATGCACGCCGAGGTGCGCACAGTCAAAGATCCGAAGCTGCGGGTGCAGATTGTCCAGCAGCGCGGCGAATTTGACGGCAACCCCCAACGCTTTCTGGCCACTCACCGCAAGGCGCAGCAGGAACTGACGCGGCGCATCGCCAAGGCCCAGCAGGTGCTCAAAAAAACCGAAGTTACCCACCATCTGCAACTGAAGATTTCCCAGGTCTGCTCCGAACTGGACGTGGACGGCCTGCGCGGCGATATCGTCACCGACCGCGCCGCCCGGGCGCTCGCCGCCTTCGAAGGGCGCCCGCGCGTCACTCTCGAGGATGTCCAGCGGGTGATCGTGCTGTGCCTGCGCCACCGGTTGCGCAAAGATCCGCTCGAATCGATCGACTCGGGCTATAAAGTCGAGAAGGTCTTCCGGCGCATCTTCGACTTGCCGCCCCCCGAGACCAACGCCGCCCAATAGGTTGTTTTGCGGCAAATCGCAACACACATGAACGCAGCTTTTGTTGCGATGCTCGCCCTGCGGAGGGAATGGCCGTTCCGTTAGGATAGGGACATACAGGACAGCCGGGTTCAACCGTACGGGGGAGACCACCGTATTTGTCCCGGGCTAGGCTGGGATAATCAGGCTGACTGGTAAGTGAGCATTCCCACTCCACCATTACTGGAAGGAAGGAGAGTATGAAACGGTCGCTGTTATCCCTTGCGGTTGTGGGTCTGGTGGGTGCCACCGGTGCTTTCCTGCCCGTGCAGGCACAGCAGTATTCGCAGTACGAATACAATCGCGGGGGCAACCGCCAGTTCGATGTCGGCGTCACCCGGTTGGCACCCGGAACGATCGTCCCGGTGTCGACCGCCGACCAGCAGGGAACCGTCTACCTGGATCCGGGCACAGCCAAATTGACTTCAATGGTGATCGCCGAGGACGTCTACGACGCCAACGGCAACATCGCCCTGCCTGCAGGCACCGAGATCCGCGGCACCTTCAAGCCGGTCAAAGGGGGCCTGCGCTTCTTTGCCGACTCCGCTTCGATTAATGGCCGCTACTACACGATGCGCGCCAGTTCCCGCGTCCTGAAGGACATCAAAGATCCCCGTCAGACGTCCGCCGGCAACATCGCCGCCGACGCCGGCATTGGTGCGGCGGGCGGTGCCCTGGTCGGCTCGCTGTTTGGCGGCGCGGGCTGGGGCGCTCTGGGCGGCGCCATCGCCGGTACTGCTATCGGCAACGCCGGTGCGTCCCAGGTCGTGGTCATCAGTGACAACGACCCGGTCGATCTGCGCCTCGAAGCCCCTCTGACGCTGCGCTACTAAAGTGCGGCGTTATCGAATTCGCTTCGAGAGTAGACCTCTTGTATGAACTGGATCACGGAACGAGTTTCCGATGGTTTGAGCTGTTTATCTTGGCATTCGCGCAAGAGGTCTAGTGTGCGCCCCGGCGGGATTTTCCGCCGGGGCGCACTTTTCAGTTGACCGTACCAGTTCAGTCAAAATTCGAATAGTACTCGATCTCGTCGTAGCCGTCCCGATCGGTGGAACTGGGCAAAGGCCCGTCGATCGCAGCGTCGGTGTCGTGTTCGTAGTAGATATAATCTCGGCCCTCGCCGCCCTCGAGCAGATCCCGGTCGGTGTCCTCACCGCCGTCGAGATTGTCGACTCCTGGACCACCCCGCAATTCGTCCTCGCCTTCGTTGCCCCTCAAAAAATCGTTGCCGTAGCCACCGTAGAGCTCGTCGTCGCCCTGGCCGCCACGGAGGATGTCGTCTTCAGACCCCCCTTCCAGGTGATCGTTGCCCAGGTTGCCGTCCAGGGTCAGTGGCACCCGCGCGCCGTCGCCGTCGATATAGTCGTCCCCGCCGCGCGCATCGATGTGCAGGGGCCGCTCGGCTAGATCGTCATTATCAAAAGTCCAGGTGCGATCGTCCCAACCGGTGGCATCGGCGGCAATGTTGCCGGGATGGGAGTCCCGGCGAACGGTGGTCGTTTCATCGTTGCTTAAAATCGTAAAGTTGTCGTTCCCCGACGTACCTTCGATAAAAGTACGCTGTTGTTGCTCAGCCATGCTCCGCTCCTTGCTCTACGCTTGGCGGCTCCTAGGGAGAGGCGGATTCTCAAAAAGCCTGAATCCATTCGTATATTTCGTAGCTCGCCCAGATCTGGTGCTGCCAGTACGGGTCGGCTTCGACCAGGGTGCGCGCCTCGGTTTCGGAGTCGGCCTCGTAGATGCCGAAGACGCGGGTGAGGTCGCGGGTGGGACCGATGGTGATCACTTTGCCCTCGGCTTTGAGTCGGGCCAGGCGCTCCAGGTGCGCCTCACGGTAAGGGGCACGCTTTTCGAGCACATCCGGGCAGTAGGTGCCGCTCAGAACATACTTGGGCATGGGTAGATTGTGCCACAGGGGGGCGATAATGGCGGGATGACTGGAGGGCCGCGATGGTTGCGCCGGACTTTGAGCGCTTCGAGGCACTGGCAAAAGACGGCAGTTTTATCCCTGTGTACCGCGAGATCCTGGCGGATCTCGAAACGCCGGTCTCCGCCTGGTACCGCGTCTGCGCCGGGGCGCGGGAAAGTTTTTTGCTCGAATCGGTCGAAGGGGGCGAAAGGCTCGGACGCTACAGCTTCCTGGGGTGCGAGCCGCTCTGGACCCTCGCCGCCCGGGGCGATGCCTGCGAGCAGACTTTTCGCGACGGCGGCCGGATGACCCACAGGGGCGACCCGTTCGCGGTGCTCGATCGCTGTCTGGAGCCTTACCGGCCGGTGCACCTGCCGGAGTTGCCGCCGGGGATCGGGGGGCTTTTTGGTTACTGGGGCTACGAACTGATTCGCTGGATCGAACCGACGGTGCCCGTGTACAGCGATCCCGACGGCCTGCCCGACGGCTTCTGGATGCAGGTCGATTCGCTGCTCATCTTCGATCAAATCAAGCGCAAGATCTGGGTGATTGCCTACGCGGATCTGCGCGAGAGCGACACGGCGAGCGCCTACCGACTCGCCGGCCAAAAAGTGGACGCGCTGGTGGATCGATTGGCCCGGCCCGCCGCCAAGGCCGAGCCCCTGGGCCTGGAGTGGACGCCCCACAGGGTCCAAGCCCAGAGTACCTTCAGCCGCGAGCAGTACTGTGGGGCCGTCGAGCGCGCCCGCGAATATATCCGGGCTGGGGATATCTTTCAGGTGGTACTCGCCCAGCGCTTCAGCACACCCTTTGCGGGCGAGAGCTTTGATCTCTACCGGATGCTGAGGGCGATCAACCCTTCGCCCTACATGGCTTACTACCGGTTCGGCGATTTTCAGCTCATCGGTTCGAGCCCGGAGGTGATGGTGCGTCTGGATCGGCGCGACGGGGGAGCCCTCGCCACCGTCCGGCCAATCGCGGGCACCCGGCGGCGCGGCCAGAGCGAAGCGGAGGACCGCTGGCTCGAAAAAGATCTGCTCGCCGATCCTAAAGAGGTGGCCGAGCACGTCATGCTCGTGGACCTGGGGCGAAACGACCTGGGCCGGGTGTGCAAGCCGGGCAGCGTGCGGGTGGACGAACTGCTCACCGTCGAGCGCTACTCCCACGTCATGCACATCGTCTCCAACGTCACCGGTGAACTGGCCCCCGGTGCCGGGGCATGGGATCTGCTCAGGGCCACTTTTCCGGCCGGTACGGTAAGTGGTGCCCCCAAAATCCGGGCGATGGAGATTATCCACGAACTCGAACCCTTTCGGCGCGGACCCTACGCGGGTGCCTACGGCTACTACAGCTTCGACGGCCAGCTCAACACCGCCATCACCATCCGCACGCTGGTCGTCCACGGGGGGCTCGCCAATATCCAGGCCGGGGCGGGTCTGGTGGCCGACTCCGTACCCGAAAGCGAGTACGAGGAAACGCTCAACAAAGCCTGCGGCATGCTCGAAACGATCGCCCGCCTCTCCCGGAGCGGGGGCACGTCCGCTAACGTGGAAGGGCAAGTGCAATAGCCACCCGCAATAGCCACCCATGGAAAGCGCTTCTGAGAACAAAACCGGCATCTGGTTGCGCAACGGCATCGTCGCGCTGGCCTCGGTGCTCATCGCGGTGCTTGTCTTTTTTGCCGCCCGCAACCAGGCCCCTTCGATGCAGCAGTTGGCGGCGGAGGCGGTGCCCTTGGATGAAGCCCTCGCCAACGGCAAACCGACCCTGGTCGAGTTCTATGCCGACTGGTGCGCCAGTTGTCAGACGATGGCTCCGACTATCGCCAAGCTCAAGGAGCGCTACGGCGAGCAGGCCAACTTCGTAATGCTCAACGTCGATAATCCCCGCTGGCTGCCCGAACTGCAGCAGTACAAGGTGTCTGGAATACCCCACTACGCATTTTTGGACGCAGCGGCCCGTCCTCTAGGATCGGCCATCGGTCTGCAGCCCTCGCAGGTCTTGGAAGACAATGTGGTCGCTTTGGCGGCGGGGGCTGAAACGCTGCCCAAGGCAGGCGCCCCCGCCGGCCAGACCTCGAAATTCACCCCACCCAAAAAAGTCGACCAGCCCCGCGATCACTCTTAATCGAAGCGAGCAAGCCGTGAGCGAAGCGTTGCAACTGTGGCTGTATCAGATCGAGCAGGGGGCCGAGCAACTGGCTAGGGCTCAGCTCGCCCAGATTTCTCCCACCAGTTTTTTGCTGTTGTACCTGATTGGCCTCGCCACCAGTTTCACCCCCTGCATCCTTTCGATGCTGCCGGTCACGATCGGCTATATCGGCGGCTACCAGTCGCGCTCGCGCTTCGAATCGCTCGTACAATCCGGCTGGTTCGCCCTGGGTCTGGCTGTCACCATCACCGGCCTCGGCCTGGTGGCGACGATACCAGGTATGCTTTACGGCCAGGTGGGCACCGGCTGGTTCATCGCCATGGGCGCTCTGGCTATTTTGATGGGCTTCAACCTGCTGGGGCTGATTCCCTTGCGGCTGCCCCAGTTCAATGGCTTTGATCTAGCCAAGGACACGCCCCAGTCGCTCAAGTCGCTGCTCACCGGCGCCACCTTCGGTCTGGTCGCTTCCCCTTGCTCAACACCGGTGCTCATTGCGCTTCTCGCCTGGGTCGCCACCACCGGCAATCCGTGGGTAGGGGCGGGGCTGCTGTTTTCTTACTCCATCGGCCATGCCACCCCGCTCATCCTGGCGGGAGCCTTTACCGGCGCCCTGAAGACAATGCTCTCGCTGCGCCGCTGGTCGGGACTGATCAACCAGGTAAGCGGCATCCTGCTTATTTTCACCGGGACACTCGCCATCTTGAATATCCTCAATCGCTGAGGATGTGGAATGAGGGCGGCGCTGATTGGGTCAAGTTTGCTTGTGGCACTGTCGAGTGCACCGGTGGCGTATGCACAGACGGCTGCGTACCTGGGGGGCGGATTGAGTGCCGGATTGACCGGCGGTTCGGGGCCAGGGGAGGGTTCGAGTACTGGCGGGATGGTCACGGGCCGCTACGCCCTGCCGGTGCCGGTGCGTCTCTCGCTGCGGGGCGATGTCCTCTTTGGGCGCAAAACGGCCTTCGTGCCGACACTGAGCATCGATTTGCCCTTTGAGGGCAACCTCCTCAGTCTCGGGGCAGGAGCAAGCATCGCCACTGCGGGCGACGATGCCTCGCCCCTGGGCAGCCGCAGTGCCTTTGTGCTGCGCACCGGGTTCGATCGATTTATCGAGGACAGCAGTCTGGTGCTGGTAAGCAGCTTCCTGGTCGGCTTCGGTGCTTACTCAGATAGCGGCACCGCCGTCGCCTTCAACGTGGGGCTGGCGGTGGGATTTTGAAACTGCCGATTCGCGGGGATCATTCTTTGTATAGATGATGGTCGGTACCGATGATGGGTCAAATAGAGTCAGAAGCCAGCAGTTTTGAAATGTCTGTGAAAAATCGTGTTTTGATTCTCGGCGGGCAGGGACGTATCGGCGCTGCTGTGGCAAGCGATCTGGTCAACCACACCCAGGCGCGCGTGGTGATCACCGGCCGTACCGAGAAGACCGGCCCGGCCCTCGCAAACCAAATGGGTCCGCGCGTAAGCTTTTTGGCGCTCGATCTGGAGGACCGTTCCCGGTTGGAGACGGCCATCGCCGATACCGACCTGGTTGTCCACTGCACCGGGCCGTTCCACCACCGCGACGGGACCGTGCTCAAAACCTGCATCGAGCGGCGGGTCGATTATCTCGACGTCAGCGACTACCGCGACTACACGATTGCTGCTTTGGCATTGCGAGAGCAGGCCGAAGCAGCGGGGGTGACGGCGATCGTCAATTCGGGGATCTTCCCGGGCATCTCCAACAGCATGGTCCGGCAGGCGGCCGAGCACCTCGACAGGCCGCAAGCGATCCATTTGAGTTATATCGTGCAGGGATCCGGGGGAGCCGGGGTGACGGTGATGCGCACGACGTTCCTGGGGCTCAAGCGACCCTTCAAAGCCTGGCTCGGCGGCGAATGGCAGGAGGTCAAACCCTACACCGGCCACGAAACGGTGCAATTTCCCCAGGGGCCAGGCTCGGTCTACTGGTTCGATATGCCCGAGAGTTACACCCTGAGCAGGACCTTCCCGGTACACACGGTGGTGACCAAGTTCGGCGTCGACCCGGACTTCTACAATCAACTCACCTGGATGGCTGCCCACTGGTTACCGGACGCGTGGATGCGCAATCCGAATGCGATCGAGTTTTTATCGCAGGTCAGCCACCAGATGACATCGATCACCGACAGCTTCAGCGGCATCGGCGTGCGCATCCGTGCCCAGGTCTCGGGCCTCAAGGACGGCCAACCCGCCAGACGCACCGCCCTGCTCACCCACGAAAACACCACCGCCGCCTGCGGCATCGGCACCGGCAGCCTCGCCGAATTGATGCTCACCGGCGAAGTGCACAAGCCCGGCGTCTGGACCGTAGACGAGGCGTTGCCTACGCCGTTGTTTGAAAAAGCGATGGCCGGCCGGGGCATAAAGATTCTGTTCGAGTAACGGCACCGCTCAAAATTGAAAACCGCCAGGTGATTGGAGACGGTTCTGGAGACACTCCGTCGGACAAGACTAGACATTAACGGGCACGGCGGGGATCGAACCCACGACCTTTCGCTCCGGAGGCGAACGCTCTATCCGCTGAGCTACGTGCCCAAGGCTACCAAACGATGGTAGCATTTTGCCGTTTCGGCTATTCGGTCCCCTCGTCCCACGAGGAGATGTAGTGGAGCTGGTCGGAAGTCAGGGTGTCGATGGCGATGCCCATGGCGGCGAGCTTGAGGGCGGCGATTTGCCGGTCGAGTTCTTCGGGGATGTTGTAGATGCCCGCAGAGAGCTTGCCCTGGTTTTTGATCAGGTACTCGACCGCCAGAGCCTGGTTGGCGAAGCTCATGTCCATCACCGAGGCGGGGTGGCCCTCGGCGGCGGCCAGGTTGATCAGACGGCCCTCACCCAGGACGATCACCGATTTGCCCCCTTCGAGGGTGTACTCCTCGGTGAAAGAACGGACCATGCGGCGATCGCTCGAAAGCTCGCCCAGGGCGACCAGGTCGATTTCGATGTCGAAGTGGCCGGAGTTGCAGACGATGGCGCCGTCCTTCATGAGCGCGAAGTGCTCGCGGCGGATGACGTGCTTGTTGCCGGTGACGGTGATGAACAGGTCACCCAGGTAAGCAGCCTCGGCCATCGGCATCACCCGAAAGCCGTCCATCGCCGCTTCGATGGCGCGCACAGGATTAATTTCGGTCACCACGACATTCGCCCCCAGGCCGCGGGCGCGCAGGGCCACCCCCTTGCCGCACCAACCATAACCGGCAATCACGATCGTCTTACCCGCAAGCAGTATGTTGGTGGCGCGGATAATGCCGTCCAGGGTCGATTGACCGGTGCCGTAGCGGTTGTCGAAAAAGTGCTTGGTCTCGGCGTCATTGACCGCCATCGCCGGGAAGGTGAGCACCCCGGCGGCGAGCATCGCCTTGAGGCGGACGATGCCGGTGGTGGTCTCCTCGGTGGTGCCGATCACCCCAGCGATCAGATCGGGGCGTTCTTTGACCATCGTCGCCACGACATCGGAACCGTCGTCGATGATGATTTGCGGCTGGTGGTCGAGGGCGATACGGACGTGGCGCAAGTAGGTGGCGGTGTCTTCACCTTTGAGGGCAAAGACCGGAATGCCGTGATCGACCACCAGCGAGGCGGCGACATCGTCCTGGGTCGAGAGCGGATTGCTGGCGATGAGCACGGCGTCGGCCCCCGCCGCCTTCAGGGCAATAGCCAGGTTGGCCGTCTCAGTGGTGACGTGACAGCAGGCGGAAATGCGAATGCCAGCCAGGGGACGCTCCTGGGAAAAACGCTGGCGCAATTGTTTGAGCACGGGCATCTCGCGCGCCGCCCATTCGATACGCTGCCTGCCTTCAGCCGCCAGTTCGAGGTTGCGAACTTCGTAGCGCACCTGGATAGGGGTCTTTACTGCTGTCATCAAATGCTCCTGAAAATGCGTGGAAAAATCCGGGTTACCAAGAAACGGAACGTGACACAATGAGGGCTATCACTCAAACTAGGATACCTTATTGCCGTTTGCGCCCGGAGCGCGGACGGCCGAGATGACCCAAATGCCTCAGCGCTACACCGTCGCGATCCGCGATCCTGCCCGCGGCCGGGTTTACCACCTGCGCGCTCGCGAAGATCAGTACATTTTACGCGAGGCTGAGGCCCAGGGTATTGCCCTACCTTTCTCCTGCCGCAACGGTGCGTGCACCACCTGTGCCGCTCGGGTGCTCACCGGCCGCTTGCGCCAGCCCGAGGCGATGGGCCTTTGCGGCGAACTGCAGGCCCAGGGTTACGCGCTATTGTGCGTTTCCTACGCCCAGTCGGATCTTGAAGTCGAACTGCAGGACGAGGATGAAGTGTACATGCTGCAGTTTGGGCAAAACTTCGCCCAGGGACAGGTTGCCGCCGGTCTGCCCCTGGAAGGGGACTAGACCATGGCCGAGCGACCGGCGCGGCTCCGGCTCGATCAGATCCTGGTCGAACGGGGCCTGGCTGAAAGCCGCCAGAAAGCCCAGGCTCTGATTCGGGCCGGGCAGGTGCGCGTGGGCGGCGAGCGGTTCGACAAGCCCGGTTCGTTGTGCCCGGCCGATAGCGAAGTGTCGGTGGCCACCGCTTCGCCTTTCGTCTCGCGCGGCGGCGAGAAGCTCACGGGGGCGCTCGCGCGCTTCGATGTGCAAATTGGGGGCCGCGTCTGTCTGGATGGCGGCATCTCCACCGGCGGATTTACCGATTGTCTGCTGCAGCGGGGAGCAGCGCGGGTCTACGGCATCGATGTCGGTTACGGCCAGGTGGCCTGGAAACTGCGCACCGACCCGCGCGTGGTACTCAAAGAGCGCACCAACCTGCGCTATCTAACATCCGCCGAACTCTACAGCCCAGGCGATCCCTGGCCGGATCTGGCGACGGCGGATGTATCGTTCATATCGCTCAAGCTGGTGCTCGGTCCCCTCCGGCAATTGCTGCTGCCACCGCGCGAAGTGCTGCTGCTGGTCAAGCCGCAGTTCGAGGCGGGCCGGGAGCGCGTCGGCAAGAACGGCGTCGTGCGCGACCCGGCTGTCCACCGGGAGGTCATCGCTGCAGTCTGGCGGACGGCTCAGGCGTTCGGATGGGGTTATCGGGGTCTGTGTCCCTCGCCGATTGCGGGCCCGGCGGGCAACCACGAGTACTGGCTGTGGTTGTCCGAAGTCCATGGAGTGCTCTTGCAGAGTGAATCCATCGCCCGGGCGGTCGCAGAGGTTCTCACCTGAAAAGAGGATGGGTAGCAATCATTACGATCTGCGGGTCATCTCGAAGAGATTTTTAGCCTGCGGACCCAGGAACCCTTCGAAGCGCTCCATCCGGCCCGGGGCGACTTCGATGGGTCCGCGCTCGGCGATTTCGTAGTAGGCATAGGTCCAGGGGATTTGCACCGGTTTGCCTGTGACATCCTCGCGCACCGTGGCAAGCTCGCTGACCGCTTTGGTGGAGGTCTGCCTGAGGCCGCTGCCCCAACTGCCCTCGATCTCGTTTTTCATCGGCACACCCAGTTGTACTAGCCCCTGGGCGGTACTCTCGATATCCGGGTAGGCGGCGGTGTTCTGGCGGTTGATATAGCCGGTGAAATGGTTGACGGCGTACCCGTGCAGCAGCACCCAGGCTCCGTACTGGCTTGCAGCGTTGACCGCCTCGACGGCCGAGCGCAGCGGGGGTTGCCAGGGGCGATCGAAGACTGCCTCCAAAGCTTCCGGTGTGTCGGCCCGCTCGACTAGCTTTGCCCCCGCGACACTCGCGCGGATGATCCCGGCTGCGGGTTGCGGCAGGTCGTCTACGACGAGTTCGCTTATGAACAGTTTCGGCAGGTCGAGGGCGTCCTGTTCGGGGTGGCGGTAGTGACGGGCGTACAGCGATTGGGTCGGGAAGACGTATTCACCGGCTGCTTCGTAGCCCAGGGAAAGCAAAAACCGCTCCAGATAGCCGAGGCCGAAGTCCCGGCCGTCCAGGATCAGCCTGAGGGAGCGAAAGGCAATGTGGTCGTTGGCGAGCGTGCCGCCCGCCTGCTCGATCATCCGCTGGTAAATGCGGGCGTAGGCGACCCGCGCCTGGTACTTCGCCCATAGCTTCGCCCACAGTTGTTGTGCCGCAAGAGCGTTCATCTATTTGTCTATTGCTCCTCGAAGATTTGACGGAGTATGTCGAGGGCGACCCGGATCTGGTCGGCGTCGATGACCAGCGGTGGGCAGAAACGGATGGCCGCCTTGCCGCAACCCAGCAGCAACAGCCCCCTGTAAAAGGCCAGATCGACGATCTTGTCGCGCCGCTCGCGATCGAGGTTACCCGCCGCGTCGAATAGATCGACGGCCACCATCAGGCCCTTGCCCCGAGAAGCCGAGACCAAGGAGAAGCGATCGGCCAATTGGCCCAGCCCCGCCTGGAGGACACGTCCCATGCGCTCGGCGTTCTCGATGAGCCCTGCTTCCAAAAGCTTGAGCGTGGCGTTGGCGGCGGCACAGGCGACCGGGTTGCCCCCAAACGTTGTCGCGTGTGACCCGGCGGGCCAGGTCATGATCTCGGGCCGCGATAGGATGGCCCCCAGGGGCAGGCCGCTCGCGATGCCCTTGGCGAGGGTGACGATATCGGGCTGGACCCCCCAGTGCTCGATGGCAAAGAGCTTGCCGGTGCGACCCATGCCCGCCTGCACCTCGTCCACCACCATCAAGATGCCGTGGCGGGTGCAAATCTGGCGGATGCGCTCATGAAAGCCGTCCTCCGGGACAATATAGCCGCCTTCGCCCTGGATCGGTTCGACGACAATGGCCGCTATCTCTTCAGGAGGCAGCACCGCCGGGAACAGTTTGTCTTCGAGGTAGTCGAGGCTCGCGTGGGTGCCGTAGGAAATGTGACTGATCCCGGGTACCAGCGGGCCAAAGCCCTGGCGCTGGACGGCCCTGGAGCCGGTGAGCGACATCGCTCCGTAGGTGCGGCCGTGGAAGGCTCCCAAAAAGGCCACTACCTGCTGGCGGCCGGTGTAGTAGCGCGCCAGCTTCAGCGCCCCTTCGTTCGCTTCCGCGCCGGAATTGCTGAAGAACACCCGGGCGCGGGGGCGGCCTGCCGCCGCCGGGAAGGGGGCGCGCTCGCACAGGGCCTCAGCCAGTTCGGCCATCGGTTCGTAATAAAAGTCGGTGCCCGACATGTGCAGCAGATTGGCGGCTTGCTCCTGGATGGCGCGCACGACCACCGGATGGGCGTGGCCGGTGGCGGTGACGGCGATCCCGGCGGTCAGATCCAAAAAGACGTTGCCGTCCACATCTTCGAGCATGCAGCCTTCGCCGCGGGCGGCCACCAGCGGGTAGCCGCGGGTGTAGGAAGGCGAGGTGACCGCTTCGTCGCGGGCGATCAGAGCCTGGGCGCGGGGGCCGGGTAGAGATCCCACCAGGCGCGGGACGCGGGGCAAAGAAGCCTCTTTGGTGGGCAGACTGAGCATCGGGGTAGTCCTCACGAACGGTTGTCGATCTGGGCGCGCTGCAGTTGACCGGAAAAATCGACGTAGACGGTCTTCCATTCAGAAAACACGTCCAGCACGGCGGCCCCGGCTTCGCGGTGGCCGTTGCCGGTTTGCTTGACGCCGCCGAAGGGCAGGTGCACCTCCGCCCCCGTCGTCGGCCCATTGATGTAGGTGATCCCCGCCTCGATGTCGCGGATGGCCCGAAAGGCCCGGTTGACATCGCGGGTGTAGACCGAGGAAGAAAGCCCGTAGGGCGTGTCGTTGAGCAATTCCACCGCTTGCTCGAAGGAATCTACGGTCATCAGCACCACCACCGGCCCGAACACTTCATCGCGCGCCAGACGGCTGGTGGGGGGCACTTCATCGAGAATCGTAGGTTCAAAGAAGTGACCGTGGGCCAGTTCCTCGGAGCGAGGCGGTTCCCCTCCGAGCAAAACCTTGAGTCCTTCCTGGCGGGCGATCTCGATGTACCGGTGCACGCGGCTCAGTTGGCTTTCGTTGATGAGCGGGCCGACTTCGGTATTGGGGTCGGTGCCGGGACCGAGGCGCAGTTGACGGGCCTGCTCGATGAGCTTTTCAGTAAAAACCTGCTGGATATCGCGGTGCAAGATCAGGCGGCTGGTGGCGGTGCAGCGCTGACCGGTGGTGCCGAAGGCGCCCCAGAGCGCTCCTTTGAGGGCCAGTTCAAGGTCGGCGTCCTCCATGACAATCTGGGCGTTCTTGCCCCCCATCTCCAGACAGACGCGCTTGTGGGTGCGGCCGCACACCGAGGCGACTTCCGCCCCCACTGCCGAAGAACCGGTAAACGAGACCAGGTCCACCCCCGGGTGGGCGACCAGCGCCCTGCCCGCCTCCTCACCGGTGCCGTGCACGAGATTGGCCACCCCGGCGGGCAAGCCCGCCTCCCGAAAGACGTCGATGAGGGCCGTGGCGCAGGCGGGGGTGTCCTCGGCGGGCTTGAAGATAATTGTGTTGCCGCAGACCAGGGCCGGAAGCGCCTTCCAGCAGGGAATGGCGACAGGAAAGTTCCAGGGAGTAATCAGGGCGCACACCCCCACCGGTGCGCGCACCGACATCGCAAACTTGTTGTCCATCTCGGAGGGCGTCGTCTGGCCAAACAGCCGCCGTCCCTCTCCGGCGTAGTAGAAGGCGCAGTCGATCGCCTCCTGCACATCGCCGCGCGCTTCGACGATGGTCTTGCCCATCTCGCGGCTCATCAGTTGGGCCAGCTCTTCTTTGCGATGGCGCAAAATCTCACCGATGCGAAAGACGATCTCGGCCCTGGCCGGGGCGCTCACCAGCCGCCAGCCTTTGTAGGCTTTGCGGGCGGCAGTGACGGCGGCCTCGACGTCGGCCGCGCCCGAGCGCGGAAAAGTCGCCACCACTTCGCGGCGATCGGCAGGGTTGAGATCTTCGAGCGTCTCACCCGATTGGGCGGGCTGCCACTGACCGTCGATGTAATTGAGGCAGGTGATCGGTGTGGACATGGTGGTGCACCGGGCCAAAACTTTTCTATGGTAGCGACCGGACCCGCCAAACCCGAAGCTTCTGAAAAACACGTTCATGAAGGCACGCGGACCCACGGCTGGGTGTGCGGACCCGGCCGTGGGCGGTGAGGGCTAATTCGTAAAGTCTGTTCAGAGAGTGTGTCCAGTCAGTACGTTGGCGCTAAGGTTCTGGCAGCCAGCCTGGATGATTGTCCATAAGCCGCAAACCCTACAAGACGGACCTGACAGACGAGCAGTGGGCCATCCTCGAACCCCTGCTGCCAAAGGCCAAACCCGGCGATAGAACGCGTTCCGTTGATATGCGCGAGGTCGTCAACGCCATCATTGTCTCGCTAGGTAAGGCAATTCCTGAAGAGAGCTTTTTGCGCGGCGACGGCCCGCTCGCCCAGGCTTTAGGCCGCAAGCTTGCCAACCGCGGCACTTCGCTGGTGGTGGCCGCGGGCAACTACAACCGTTCGCTTGCCTACCTCCCCGACGGCGGCCGCTTCGACGGCCGCAGGCTGCTGCTGGGGCCGCAGCGGCAGACCCAGATCCGCTTTTTCTGGCCGCGCCGGTTACCGGACAATCAGGTCTTCGTCGCCTGGGACGACGAGTACGCTCCGGTGGCCCGGCGCGCGAGCGATCTGACCCTCGAAGTGCGCGAGGCGCGCTTCGGCAAAGTCGTAGGCTTCTCCAACGACAACCAGCCGGCCAGCAAACCGCCGAAGGAGGTGCTGCGGCTGGCCCGGCCCGGCTCCGCCAACTTCGGCAAGCCCGGCTTCATCCCGGTCGGCGGCGGTGAATATTTTTCGGTCGCGGTCGGTAGCGCCATGCCTCCCCCGGCCATGCGCGGCCGGGCGGTACGGGTCGGCGTCAGCCGGGGAGCGGTGCTCGAATCGCCCAGCAACTACAAAGCAGTAGTACACCGCTGCCGACCATCGCCCTGGTCGCCCGCGAGGCAGTAGACGCAATCGCCACCGGCCACAATAGCTATCTGAGCGACTTTGTGATCAAGCCGTTTCGGTTTACCGAACTGCTGGCGCGCATCCGCCTGCGCAGGCGCCTGTGCAGTGGGCCGCGACTATCTGCTGAGCAACATCTGGGGCTACGACTACGACCCCGGCTCCAACATCGTCGATGTCCACGTCCGCCACCTGCGCATCAAACTGTGCGGCCGCCGTCTGGAGACGATTCGCGGCCTGGGCTACCGGCTCAGCTGACGGTCCGGCCCATCGCCTGCAGCAGTGCGTTGAGGGCGCTATCTTCTGAAGGGTTGATGCGGCGATCGAGCATGGCGATGCCGACGGCCCGACCCAGGGTGAGGGCGGCGACATCCGGATCGAGACCCGCAAGCAACTCTGCGATCGGCTGCGGGCTGGATAGATGGGTGCGGATCCCGGCAAGGGTCGCCTCGTCGAAACCGAGGGCCATCAGTTGCGGCTTCAGGCTCTCCCAGCGAACTGGCCCCTCGCCCTGACCCGCCTGGATCATATGGGCGAGCAGGCGGTACAGTTGGCTCTGCTGGGCGGGGGTAGGCTCGAACGGGGCGGCGGGGGGCATGCCGGGGGTACACCGCAGTTTGCCCAGAATATGTTGCCAGTCGTGGAGGTCGCAGGCTTCGGGCTTCTCGACGCAAAAAGAGACGTAGATGCGGTTGGTGTCCGGCTCCAGATGGGTGACCCGGGCGCGCACCCCGAGAAACCCAAGCCACTGTGAAAGCAAGTTGACCAGTGTCGAGCGGGGTGCTGCGGAACCGGCCAGAAGCCGGATCTGGGTATGCACCATCGGGCGAACGATCTGCGAGAGCATGCGTGCACCTTTAGAGCGGTCGATTTTCACAGCATACAGAGAGGACCGCGGCTTGACACTGCCCGAAGCGGTATGCGAATTTGGATGAACCATTGGGGAATGGTGTAATTGGCAACACGTCAGGTTCTGGCCCTGAAGTCTCTAGGTTCGAGTCCTAGTTCCCCAGCTCAGCCCAGGTGAAAAGTCACAGCGAGTGGATGGGTATTGCCCTGAATCTGGCGCGCGAGGCGGGCCGGGTGGGGGAAGTGCCTGTGGGTGCGCTGGTGGTGGATGCGTCCGGAGTGCTCCTGGCTACCGGCGCCAACCGCCGCGAGCGCGACTATGACCCGACCGCCCACGCCGAGATCGTGGTGATGCGCGCCGCCTGCGCCAGACGGCGCAACTGGCGACTGGACGACTGCACGCTGTATGTCACCCTGGAGCCCTGTGCGATGTGCGCCGGTGCGATTTTGCAATCACGCCTGGGCCTGCTCGTCTACGGCGCCGACGATCCCAAAGCCGGAGCAGTAGGTTCGGTACTCAACTTACCGGCAAGCGCCGTGAGCTTCCACCGCTTGCCCGTTGTTGCAGGCATTAAAGAGCGGGCTTGCCGTGAACTGCTTTCCAGGTGGTTCGAGGAGCAACGTAAATGAAACGTACTCACGATCCGGCATCAAGAAATATTGGGTCGTGGACATCAACATCTTCACCCAACCGGGGCCGTCGCGATACCGCAGCGAGAGGATTTGCACAGAGGATGAGTCGGTTTCGGCCGCGGCTTTTGCCGATGCGATCGTTTCCGTTCGGGTGCTGCTGGATTTGACGGAAAGTTAGTGCGCAACACCTACATTTTCAGACCACCGAAACAACCGGTGGGTAGGTGCTGCAGTAAATTTCGCTGCGACGCCCGAACCAGTCGTAGCGGTGGTCGCGGATCCGGACGTAGCAACCGTCCCCCAGCTCCGACAATCCCGGTACGGAGCGATAAACGGCGATCACCGCCTCTCCCCCGGGCATCCGGCGGGCAATCTCCTCGGCGGCGGCACTACCCTGGTAGCGGCGTTCGGGCGGGCCGGGATCGATGAGGATCATGCCCGCTTCACACTGGCCGGGGGCCACTTCGTAGCGCTCCAGACCCGTTTGATCCTGCATCGGCACGTAGCGAAATTGACGGCCCTCATCCAGGCCTTCGAGCCACTGCACCAGGTTGACGCACAGATTGCACAGGCCGTCGTAGATCACCATCGAATGCACAAGCCATCCTCCTGAATCTGCATCGATCGTAACCGCATCCGCACCCGGCGTTAGCCTGTCGGCGCAAATGGGAAAACTTCTACCATTGAGGCCGTCGCGAGGTTCGTTCGATGGTCAGCCAGCCTTCCATTTTTACTTCCGCCCTGCCCGACCATACCCAGCTTCCGGAGTCGGACGGCACCTTCGTGAAAAATTTTCAGGAGCACTCCCAGAGTGTCCCACTCACCGACAGCATCCGCCCCCGTCTGGAGCAACTGCATCCGGACGGGCACTACGCCATCGGCCAGGACTCGGGCATCTACTGGCGGCTGACCGAGCCGCCCGAGCGCGGAGCGCTTGCCCCTGACTGGTTCTACGTGCCGGATGTGGTGCCGTTGCCGCCGGGACAGTACCGGCGTTCTTACGTGCTGTGGCAGGAACTCATCCCACCGCTGGTCGTGCTCGAATTTGTCTCGGGCGACGGCAGTGAGGAGCGGGACGCCACCCCGTACACAGGCAAGTTCTGGATTTACGAGCGGGTGATTCGGCCTGCCTACTACGGCATCTACGAGGTTCAAAAAGCCGCCGTCGAGGTCTACGAACTGGCGGCCGGCCGCTACCGGCAACTGGCATCCAACTGCCGGGGCCACTTCCCAATCGAGGGGATGGGCGTGGAGCTGCCGTGGTTGCGCTGGTGGGATGCGGATGGGCAATTGCTGCTGTGCGGCTGGGAGCAGGTGGAGCGCCTTGAGCAGCGCGCCGAACTTGCCGAGCAACGCTCCGCGGCCCTCGCCCAAAAGCTGCGCGAGCTGGGTGTGGATCCGGACCAACCGTAGACGGGGCCTGAGCCGACGATGGCACAATGGCTCAGTGGTCCAGGCGCATCCCGATGAGCTGTCCTCTGCCCGATACGTTCGAACAGGCCCTCCTGCAGGCCCAGCGCGCGGTGCGCAACGCCGTCGAAGCCGGGCGTACCCGCCTGCAAGTCGAAATCCAGACCGGCCGCAAGTCGGCCACGGCGATTACCCGACCTCTGCTCGATGTCCTGCCCCAGCCGGTTTTGGCCGTCTCGGGCACGGGGATCGCCGATTATGCCTATACGCTCTGGGGAGAGACCCTCTACAAATTGCTCAATATCAGCGAGCGCGAATTTATCGGCAACAGTTGGCGGTCGCTGGTGCTGATGGACGCCAGTTCGATCGACGTCGACGAAGTGCAGATCTACGCCGAGCGGGCCAGGACCGGGGACAAAGTGCTGCTGATGGTCAACAACTGGCCCGAGGGTCCGGGTCTCACCGGCGTCGGCCGGGGCAAAGAATCGCTGCGCACCGCCTTTCGCAGCACCGTCGAGGTGGCCTATTTTCTGCAGGCCTTTCGCTATCGGCCGGTGGTGCTGTTTCGCCGCTTCCCGGATTCCTGGCAACTCTGGGAGCGCAAGCAGGATGGGTTTACCCTCGTGCGCGAATCGCAGACGATTTTTAGTCCCAACGAACTGGCTGCCTTCAACGAGCGAATGGGTCCGCTGCTGGCGGTGGAGCGCTTTTTTAAGGGACCGCGCTTTTTTGATAGTTGGTGAAAAAAGTCATCGTCGTCTGCGGCCCCACCGCCGCCGGCAAAAGCCATCTGGGAATGCATCTGGCCCAGCACCTCGGGGTCCCGCTGCTGAGCGCCGATTCCCGGCAAGTCTACCGCGAATTTGATATCGGCACCGCCAAGCCGAACCGCGAAGAGCAGGGTCGCGTCGAACACCGCCTTATCGATGTTGCCTGGCCCACGGAGACATTTAACGTGGCGCGCTACCGGGAACTGGCCGGTGGGGAGATAGACCGGCTTGCCCGGCAGGGCAAACCCGCTCTGCTGGTAGGAGGTAGCGGCCTGTATCTGCGCGCGGTGGCAGGAGGGCTCGAACCGCCCGCCGTTCCCCCCAACCCGGCCCTGCGCGCCCAGCTGGCTGCCGAGCCTTTGGAGGCCCTTTACGAGCAGTTGCAAAAGCTCGACCCCGAATCCGCCGAACGCATTCACCCCCACGATCGGGTGCGCATCGAGCGCGCCCTCGAAGTGTCGCTCATCACAGCAAAACCCTTCAGCGCCCAGCGCCGCCGGGGGACGCGCGACTTTCCCTATCTGGCTTTGGGGGTGGGCAGCGACCGCGAAGCGCTCGGGCGACGCATTGAGCGGCGCACCGCAGAGATGATCGCTTCCGGCTGGCTTGCGGAAGTTGAGCACCTACGCACCAAATACGGCCCCCATTTGCCCCTGTTGGGCACCCTGGGCTACGCCGAACTGGGCGCCCATCTGGAGGGACGTTGGGACCTGGCCGAAGCCGTCCGGCAAATCGTCGTCCACACCCGCCAGTTCGCCAAGCGCCAGATGACCTGGTTTCGCGCTGAACCCGACATTTTCTGGCTCGATGAAGCGGCAGGCGGACGGGCACTTGAACAACAGAGCGTCGAAAGGGCTGAGCGCTTTCTTGCCGATTAAATTGGTTGATTCAGACTTGCCAGACCATTGGGGCTAAGGTCCTGCTGAGAAAAGCCGCTGTTTGGGGGGCCTCCCCGCACACCAGCTGTGCTCCACTGAAATCTCGTTGGCCGTTCGCATAATCCTAGCGCAAAGAATCTGCATCGTGCGCGGGTCCTGGCGGCTCCCGCTGCGGGGGAGCCCACTCGCAGACCGCTGAGAGCGGCAGGATTCCTTCAATGCCCTCGTATGCACCAGATCGCACTTTTCCCTGGAGAAGACGTACACCGGCTCCAGGTTGCAACGTGGAAAGCATCTCCGGGGCGTTCTCCCGCAGCCAGGATTCAACCCCACAACCGTTGCATCTCAAGCTCCTTCAAGAACTATAAACTCGTTCATTACACAGCCATCCAAGCGCTATTCTTCCCTAATCTTCAGACGATTGCGGTAGCCAGTTTTTCAACCCTTTCTGAGGGTACTTTTCTACAAACTTCACATCAGCGCTATGGGCAAGTCGAAATGGCAACACTGATTGTAGGTCGCCTCACATCCCGAAGAGATCATTTCCGCAAATGATCTGAGAATCGCACACGGTACCGCAAGCTTTTTGGCCGTTCGCGTCCGTACTTTTCGCAATTCTCGGCGACCGCCTGCTGCGCATCGGCATCAGCACATTCTCAACCACCTTCCACATTCTCCAAGCCGTCGGCAGCCATAATCCCTGCCTATGCGGTTGTCTTGAACCCGATCGTTTGGCGCCGAAGCCTTCCCTGGGAAAGAGGTCGGCAGGTACAACGAAGGTCACCATGAAAGTAAATAGATGTCTGCGACCTGGAGGCAAAAATGCAGCCATTCCTGACCAGGACTGCACTCACCATCGCTCTTGCAGCTGCGATCACACCGGGTTGGCCTGCGGGTGCCCAGGTGGAGCGAACGATTATCCAGCGCACCGAGACCACCACGATCAACCCGGTTCATTCACAGATGGACACCGGACTGCTTGTTTCAATGGCAGAATTTGGCGTGCGCGAGCTTGCCCTGGCGGAAGTGGCCCTCAGGCGCTCCAAAAACTCGACCGTCCGGCAGTACGCAAGCGAAGTCATCGCCTCTCACGAGCGCAACGACAAAGAACTGCAGCTGCTTGCGGCTGAGAAAAACCTGACCGTACCTTCGACCCGCAAAGATCTTTCGACCCGCTCCGCCGGCAAGCTGCGCTCGCTGCTCGAGCGCATGAGCGTCTGGTCGGGAGAGCGCTTCGACCGAGAATACCTGAACCTCGCCTATTCCAACCAGACGGAAGGGTTGCGCGAATACCGTGCTGCCGCCGAACAGGCCGCCGCCGCCGATATTCGCGCTTACGCCGAGCGCAATCTGGAGGCGCTCGAAAATCAACAGGCTATCGCCGGAGCCCTTGCCAGGCGCCTGGCTAGCTAAATCACGTTTGAGCGGGTCGTGCCCCCAGTTCATCAACGAATACGCCGGCGGCTGTGCTCGATGTCGCTTTTGGGCTTCTGGACACTTTGCCGACATGTTTACCACCTGTTGGAAGCCGGCAATGACGCTTTTTTGCTCGGTAGTCATGCTCTGGGTTTCTCGCTGATTTTCTTCAGGGCTTCCGGTTTGTGGGCAGCTTCTTCACCGCTTTTATCGCTTACCACTAGAAACTGAGGATTGTCTGTGGAAGCGGCCACTTTGTGACCTTTAATCTCGATGGGCTCGGTTAATTTTTTTTGGATTTCTCCAGTGGATTTTCCGCCGGATCTATGCCACTCCACGCGATCGCCCACTTTCAATTCTTCTGCCATTTGTGGCTCCCTATTCCTGCTATGAATCGTCGCCGACGGGCGGCAGGGAAGCTTACTCCCTTGGGGGGAGATCCGCCGTATCCCAGGTCGGTTATCCGACGGCAGGAAAGCTGGATAACCACGATTTTCCACCTGCCGAAGCCCGCTTGAGAGGAAGCTATAGCTATCGGATTTCCCAGCGATCCAAAAATTTCAATCCCTGTTCGAGCTTTGGGCCGAAGCGCTCCGACAGTACCGTCCACGAGGAAGGTCGGGTCTGGTACTCATCGAGCAGGTGGATGTCATTCTGCCGGATCCAGAGTACTTTTCCCTGTCCGGGGGTGCGGGCAAGGTGGGTGCGTACCCGCGCCAGAGAGCAGGGTAGTTCGTGCAGGATAACCAGGTCGAACCGCTTCTTTACAAGCAATCGTTCCAGATTGAACAAACCGGCTGCGACGCTTTCAACTTTGACAAGGTGCGACACCGGATGCAAAACCGCCGCCGCTCCCAGCCGGGCGGGCAAAGAATCGATGTATGGCGAACCTTCGATGAGCGCACACCGACAATCCTGCCGGGCAAATTCGTCGAATAATCGGCGCAGGCGGCGCACGGTTTCTATCGATTGGGAGCGCACGACCGCTCGGCGAGATTTACGGGGAACGACCGGTGTATCGGCTATGGTTGGCAGCGGCCTGGAAGCCGCCCATCGAGTTTGTTGTGTAGATACCATGGCTTCGAATGTCACGCGCTTGGCTGGTGTGCTGTCGATTGGCACAGTGGCGCTGCGGTTCAAGGCGTCGCCTGCAAGCTGCACCCATCGACAGGCTCTTCTTCTTCAAAATGGACACAGCGCGCGCGGGCTCCCCCATTCATTGGGAGTTTTTGCAATCTCTTTCTGCGGTGGTACGCCCCCAGAATCAGTCGCTGCGGCTATCGGCCGTCCGCACGGTTGACCGTCTACCTGGGCCAGAGCCCCAGGCCGTTGTGGACGGCGCGCTCGAAAGCCCCCTGCGGGCGATCGCGCAGGCGGCCCCCCAGATAGAATGCGCTCGAACCGCCGCCGTCCAGATTTAGCGCGTCGCTGATCTGGAACTGTTGCACGAGCAAACTGCTCCACGCTTCGAGCGACAGACCGGCCGCCCAACCGTTGCGCACAGCGACGGCCAGCATGCCCAGCGAGCCGCGCCGGGCAATGGCTGTGCGAGCGACGCCGGGGGCGCGCACATCCGGCCGGAAGCGTTCTCCTTGCGCGTCGAGGACGAGTTTGCCGTTTTGGACCAGAAGCGGTCCCGCTCCCAGAAGCGAACCGGATCCGGGCGCTTGAATGTCCAGGACAACCGGCGTTGCGGCGGCCACAGCCCGCAGCGCCGTGCGCAAAGGCTCGGAGCGGGCCACCAGCACCAAACCGTCCGGGATCAGCGAGACGACTTGATCGGCCACCGGTTCGACGACACTTTCGATGCGACCAGCACGGGCAATTGCCACCGTTTCACCGGCGCGGGCCAGGTAGGGCGATTCCCAGTCGGGAGTGAACACCGAGACACCCGTACCCGCCACCGTGCCGTTCAGTGCCCCAACCTGAACAGTCCGATCGCCCAAGCGGACCGCAGCAGACCAGTTGAGGCGATCAAAATCCATCCGGTCATCCTGCCAACTTACCGCTCCACGGGGCGGCAATCCCGCCACAGCGCCGGTCCACCATTGCCCGTCGCTTCGCAGCGCTCCGAGCGCTGCGCGAGTGTTGCGGTTAAAGAAGCCGCCGTTGACCGCTCCCCAGGCACCCCGGCTGTTTGCCAGGGCGCTTAAGGGAGCCAAATCGTTAAGGGAGAGAGACCGCAGTAGACCGAGGCGCACGCGGGCCGGCTCGAATTCGAGCAGGTGCAATTGCTGAGAGAGCCCCTCCCAGACCTGCCGCACCTCGCGGTAGACCAGGCCCGCACCCCAGGTGCGAGCGCGCTCGAAGCGGTCTGTAGTCCGCCAGTCGAGCACGATGCGCTCAGGTGCGCCGAGGGTGGTGAGCACCGGATAGGCGTTCGGCGGCCCGATAGTGGCGATCACAGTTTGTTCGGATTGCGCCGTCACCTGCACGCCATCCGGAGGAGCCGTCTGCGCCGGCGCTGCCTGCACGACCAGCCGCAGCCCCGTCTCGGCGGGGGTCGCTTCGTAAAATGCCGGCCTGTCCAGTTCGATGACCAGCCGCTCGCCCTCAGCAGAGCGGGAGGCGCGCACGGCGACGATCCGCGCCGGGGGCAAAAGCCACTGCACCTGGGAAGTACCGATGAAGCGCGGCGTGGCCCCGGTAAGTTGCTTGAGTTGTGTGGTATCGACTGTGCGCACCGGGCCGCCTTCGACGCTCAAATCGAGGCGGCTGCCAAAAAAGCGAGCCGGTTGTATCCCCGGCTGGGGCGCATCGAGCAGCTCAATGCCCAGCCGCTGCTCGATGTCAAATTCATCTAGCCTGCCGCCAACACTCAAGTCCAGCGTCGGCGCCGCCATCCCCGCCGATCCCCCACCCAGGGCAAGCAGGCAGCAGCACCAGGCCAGCCGGAGGCGCCAACCCATCTAGCGCCCGGATTTGGGCGGTTCACCCTGCGCCTTGGACTGCTGCTCCTCGCGGCGCTTCTGGAGGACGGCTTCTTTGTAGTCGCGCATCTGGGTGTTGAAGGTCATCTTGCGGCCGACGACCCGAAAAATGTAGGAGCCGACCCAGAGGACCAGACCTACCACCAACAATAGTTGCGACCACAGCTCAGCATCGATGCGCGAGAGCCCGAATAGACCCAAAAGCACGTACAGCAGGCCACCTGCCGCGAGCACCCCCAGGCCGATGTAGACAGCGTCGATGCGGCGCATGGCGAACTAGGCCCTCGCAAATAGCCGCGACCAGAAGCCGCCGCTTTTTTTCTTAGCGGGCTCGCTCGACTCGCGATCATAAATCGGGGCGGGAATTTCCTTCGATTCGAGCACCCACTGGGGATTGCGCTCCATCACTTCCCAGGCGCGGTCGGGGCCGATGAGCGATTCGACTAGCGGGCGATTTTGCAGCGGGAAGAAGGCCGGTCCCTCCGGATGATGGGCGTCGGAGGCGACTATCTGGATAAGGCCGCGTTGCAGAAAGTCGTGGGAAGCCTTTTGGGCGGAAGGGCCGTAGGCGCCATGCATGCTGCCGGCGCTCATCACCGCCCGCACACCGGTGCGGATGATTTCTTCGAGGCGCTCAGGATGGTGGCGCAGGGTGCGGTTGCGCTCCGGATGAGCAAGAATCGGCAGGATGCCCTTGGCCTGCAGCGAAAAGAGCAACTGCTCCATGTAGAACGGGCAATCCTGCTGAGGGAGATCGACCAACAAATAGGATCCACCCGCCAGAGTCTGCAGTTCGCCCCGCTCGTAGCGCTCGCGCAGATCGCCTTCGGGATAGGCTTCCTGGCCAGGCAAAAGCTGAATGTCGATACCCTCGCGCTCGTAGACCGCCTGTAGCTCCCGCACGTAGGACTGGATTTGCTCGGCGGTGTTCTCGTAGGTGCCCGGCATATGGTGCGGGGTGATCGTCGCTGTGCGGATGCCCCCTTCGTAAGCTTTGCGGGCCAGGGCCAAAGCGACGTCCCAATCTTTGGGGCCGTCGTCGATCCCAGGAAAAAGGTGCACGTGCAGATCAATCACCTGGATGCCTCCTGTAGTTTCTGCAAATCCGCCTGCACTTGGGTGATGAGTGCGGACGGAACCTGCGCCGCTTCGAGCGCCAATTTGAGCTGGTCGGCTGCGGCCCCCCACTTACCCAGCCTGCCCAGGGCCATCGCCAGATTCCGACGCGCTTCCCAGTAACCAGGTTCAAGGGTAAGCGCCTGCTGGAACTGGGGTACAGACTCCTGGACGCGCTCGCTCTCCAGGTACAGCACACCGAGATTGTTATAAATCTGCGGCAGCCGGCTTTCAATGCCCAGGGCGCGCTGGTAAGCCTGCTCGGCCTCATTCATCTTACCTTGCACTCTGAGGACCACCCCCAGGTTGCTCCAGGCTTCGGCGTAGCTGGGGGCGAGGGTGACGGCGCGACCCAGGGCCTCGGCGGCCTGGTCGGTGAGCTTGAGTTTGCTGAGGGTCACCCCCAGATCGTTGTGGATGCGGGCGGAGGACGGGTCGAGGGCCGCCGCCTCTCTGAGCGCGGCAGCAGCAGCGTCGGTCTGCTGCTGGGCGTTGTAGAGCGTTGCCAGGAGCAGCCAGGAGCGCGCGTCCATCGCTTTGAGGCGTACCGCTGCCTCCAGTTGGGCAATCGCCGCAAAATCCTGCCCCGGTGCAGCGGCGAGAGTCTGGCCGTAGGCAAGGCGGTAGGCGCCGTTTTCAGGCTCCAGGTCCACGGCTTTTTGCCAGCTGGTGCGCGCCTGGGCCGTGCGCCCAAGTTTCTGCTGAATCTTGGCAAGCCGCTCGTAGACCGCGGCCGACTCCCCCGCCCGCTGCAGATAGGCCCGGTATTCGATGGCCGCCTCGCCGTCGCGGCCCAACCCTTCGTAGACCGTAGCCAGATTGAGGCGGTAGACCGGATTGTCGCGATCGAGCTTGAGGGCGGTGCGGATGGCCCCCAGCGCTTCCTCGTGGCGGCCGATGGCCGTGAGGGCGACCGCCAGGTTGCTGTAGGCGTCGGCGTACTTGCCATCGAGGCGCACCGCCTGGCGGTAGGCGCTGATCGCTTCGGCATTGCGGCCCTGGCGCCTGAGGCTCACCCCCAGATTGTTCCAAAGTCTGGGCTCTTTGGGTTGGTCTTTGAGGGCGGCGCGCACCTGCTCTTCGAGGGCCTTGGGGGGCGGCACCGCCGGTCCGGGGGCTGAGCGCACCATTTCGGCAGCACCCAGCCACACACCCAGACCCAGTCCCAACCATCCCCAAAGCGCGCGCATATCAGTAGCGGTAAAAGTTGCGGAAAATAAAAAACAAATTGGCCACCGTGCTGATCGGAGCGGCAAAGACATTCAGGGCATTGAGCATTTCGCCGCCGACGCTGCGGCGGACGATGACAGCGTCCTGGTCGCGCAGCTGGAGATTCTGGGCGGCGTCGCCCGCGATCGCGGCGTTGACGTTGATGGTGCGGTTGGTGACCCGCCCGTCGGGCTCCAGCGATGCGACTTCGACGGCGTCGGGGGCGGCAAAGTTGGTGAGCCCCCCGGCGGAGGCAACCGCATCGACGACGGTGGCGCGGGCGTCTAGTTCTTGGGTACCGGCTTTGTTGACTTCGCCGAAGATACGCACCCGGATCTTGCCGGGGGCGAGGGTGGTGCGCGCCAGCAAGCGGCTGTCGATGGTGCTGCCCGGGCTCACTTTAGGCACAAAGATGGCATCGCCATCTTTGAGGAGGATATCTTCTTCTGTGCGCCCCTGCTCCAGCGTCTGCCAAAGATCGACGCGCTTTTCGACCACCTGGCCTTCGGAGGTGCGGCGCGAGACACGGATCTGGCTCACGTCCGCCTGGTTACTCACCCCGCCCGCCGCCGCCAAAGCCGAGGTGAGCGTAGGCAGGGTGCTGGCAGTCTGGTTGGGGGTACTGCCGGTGGTCAGCAGCGACTGGATCTGCCTTGGCCCCGGCTGGAGCACCTCGCCTGAGACCGCGATGCGCAGAGGCCGAAACGCTTCGACGCGCACCGCGACGCGCGGCTTTTTGACGTAGGCCGAAAGCCGCCTTTCCAGAAGCGCGCTCAACTCCGGCACCGTCTGGTTGACGGCGGGCACCGCACCAATCAGGGGCATATTCACTGTGCCGTCCGGGAGCACCAGTTGCACGCCGCTGAATTCTTCGGAACCGAAAACCTTGATGTTGAGCCGGTCCCCCGGCCCGAGCAAGTAGCCGTCCTGCGACGCACCCAGATCGAACACCGGCGGTGCCGCCTGCTGGGCAAAGACCGGAGCGGCCAGCACCAGTGCTGCCAGTACGCTCGCCAACCGGAACGAGGCTTTCACCATCTGCAACACCCCGCAACGGGCACCAGTGTACTGCAAGGGGGCTCGCTCTGCGGGAGAAATACTTTCACCAAAAGCCTTTCTTTATAGAGCACAAGACGAAGGCCCTCATCGATTTCCTCTTCTCTGTCAATAACGGCACATCGATGCGATGGCCCAGGTGCTGAGGCCGCAGCGGAACAGCCGAGCCACCCGTCGCCCTTCCACAAGCGGACAGCGGCTGATACCGGCTCCGGGTCGCCTATAGTTCAATGAGCGAATCGTCCCCGAGCAAAAAGCGGTGGGCCTCCGGTTTGCCGTTGTGGCGAGCGATCACCGTGCGCTGGCCGATGAGGCTGTCCACGATGCGCCCGGCGCCGTCGATGCGGGTTTTTTCCATCACGACGCTGTGCTCGATATCCACGTTCTTGAGCTGGACGCCGCCCGCGATGCTCGTGTAAGGACCGATGTAGCTGTCTTCGATGAGGCACTCCGGACCAATCGTGACCGGGCCGCGCACCATTGAGCGCACCAGTCGCGCACCCTCGCCGATGCAGACGCGGCCGCTTACTTTGCTTGCCTCATCGAGCAACCCTTCCATCGGGCAGTGCACCTGCTCATCCAGGATGACGCGGTTGGCTTCGAGCAGATCGTCTTTTTTGCCGGTGTCGAGCCACCAGCCCGTCAACTCCACCGACTCCACCCGCCTGCCCACCGCGATGAGTTGCTGGATGGCGTCGGTAATTTCCAGCTCGCCGCGCGCCGAGGGGCGAATCGCGTCGATGGCCGCGTGGATCTTGGGCGAGAACAGGTACACACCCACCAGCGCCAGGTCCGACGGCGGCACCTTCGGCTTTTCGACCAGCCGCATCACCCGCCCCTGCTCGTCCAGTTCGGCCACCCCGAAGGCGGTCGGGTTAGGAACGCGCTTGAGCATAATGAGCGCCTCCGGCCGGTTGGCTGCGAAGCGCTCGATGGGATCTAAAAGCCCCGACTGGATCAAGTTGTCCCCGAGGTACATCGCAAAGGAACTCTCGCCCAGAAATGGTCGGGCGGTGCGCACGGCGTGGGCAAGCCCCCCCGGCTCCGCTTGCAAAATATAGGTGATCCGCGCTCCAAACCGGCTGCCGTCGCCAGTCAGAGCGCGCACCTGTTCGCCCGTCTCCGGCGAGATGACGATGCCGATTTCACCGATGCCCGAGGCGACCATCGCCTCGATGCCGTACCAGAGGATCGGTTTATTGGCGACGGGCACCAGTTGCTTGGCGCCGGTGTAGGTAAGGGGCCGCAGGCGGGTGCCCTTGCCCCCCGAGAGGATCAGTCCGCGCATCAGTAGGCTCCCCGGGCTCTCACCACCGCGCCTACGGTCTTGATCAATATGGCGAAATCGAGCGCCAGCGACCAGGTGCGAATGTACCGGATGTCCATGCGGACGATATTATCAAAAGACCTGAGATCCGAACGCCCCGACACCTGCGTCAGCCCCGTGATCCCCGGCAGGACCGCCAGCCGCTCGCGCTGCCAGGGCTCGTAGCGCTCCACCTCCGAGGGCAAGGGGGGCCGCGGACCGACCAGGCTCATCTCGCCCACCAGCACGTTCCAGAGCTGGGGCAGCTCGTCGAGGCTCGTGCGGCGCAAAAACGCCCCGATAGGCGTCACCCGCGGGTCGTTGCGCAGCTTGAACAGCGGCCCTGGAGCTTCGTTGAGGGCCATCAGACTCGCCTTGCGCTGCTCGGCATCGAGGTACATGCTGCGAAACTTGTAGATCCGAAACAGGCGTCCCCCCACGCCGACGCGCCACTGGACAAACAGTGCTGGTCCTGGCGAACCGATGCGCACCAGCAGGGCAATTGCGATTAGCAAGGGTGCAAGCGCCGTCAGGCTGCCCGCGGCCAGCAGTACGTCGATAAGACGCTTGAGGCGGAAGGACCACCCCGAGCGCACATCGGCGGGAAAGGCACCGGTTAGGGGGCTGCTCGTGGACATGGCACGGTTCACCTGGAAGGGAACGTCAGCGTCTGGCGGGCGCGCAGGGCCTGCCACCAGGCCCGATTCTCGATATACCACTCGACGGTTTTGCGCAGGCCCGTCTCGAAGTTTTCGACCGGTCGCCAGTCCAGTTCGCGCTCGATGCGCGCGGGGTCGATGGCATAGCGGCGGTCGTGGCCGGGGCGGTCGGTGACGAAGGTGATGAGGGAGCGGAACTGCTCGGCGCGCTCGGGGTAAATCGACCCCAAGATATCGCAGACGAGCCCGACCGTTTCGAGGTTGCGCTGCTCGTTGCGGGTGCCGATATTGTACGTCTCGCCCAGCTGTCCCCGCTCCAAAACCGCCTCGATCCCCCGGCAGTGATCTTCGACGTAGAGCCAGTCGCGCACCTGCTGCCCGTCGCCGTAGACCGGCAGGCTCTGGCCCTCCAGGGCGCGGGTGATGATGAGCGGAATCAACTTCTCCGGAAACTGGTAGGGACCGTAGTTGTTGGAGCAGTTGGTGGTGAGCACCGGCAACCCGTAGGTGTGATAGTAGGCGCGCACCAGGTGGTCGGAACCGGCTTTGCTCGCGGCGTAGGGGCTGTTGGGCCGATAGGGCGTCGTCTCGGTGAAAGGCGGATCCTCCGGGGCCAGGGTGCCGTAGACCTCGTCGGTCGAGACGTGCAAGAAGCGGCAGTCGGAAGCTTCGTCCTCCCAGTAGCGGCGGGAAGCCTCCAACAGCACGAACGTACCGCGAATGTTGGTCTCGATAAAAGGCTCCGGACCCACGATCGAGCGGTCGACGTGGGATTCGGCGGCAAAGTGCACCACCGTATCGATGCGCTCCTCCTCCAGCAGCGACTGGACGCGCGGCGCGGCGCAGATGTCGCCCGCCACAAAGCGCAGGCGCGGGTCGCCTTCGAGGGTTTCGAGGTTGGCGCGGTTGCCGGCGTAGGTGAGCTTATCGAGCACGACGATCCGGTCTTCCGGGTGGTGGGTAAACCAGTAGTGTACGAAGTTGCTGCCGATAAAGCCCGCGCCGCCGGTCACCAACAGATGTTTCACGATTTACCCCTCCTTGTCGAGCTGTTGGAGCATGCGCCGCAGCGATTGGCGCCACTGCGGCAGGGGACCGCCCAGCACCCGGATGGCCCGGGCGTTGGAGAGCACCGAATAGGCGGGCCGCGCGGCGGGTGTCGGGTACTCGGCGGTGGTGATCGGTACCACGCTTTGCAGCTTGAGGGCACGACCGAGCGCCTGCGCCTCCTCGACAATTGCGACCGCGAAGTCGTACCAGCTGGTCACTCCGCTGTTGGTGATGTGGTAGATGCCGCCCTCGGCCCGGGCCTTTACCAACCCCACGAGCGCCGCGGCCAAGTCGAAGGTCCAGGTAGGAGAGCCCACCTGATCGGCTACCACGCGCAGCTGTTCGCGTTCGCCCGCCAGGCGCAAGATCGTGCGCACAAAATTCGGCCCGCCGACGCCGTAGACCCAGGCGGTGCGCACCACCAGATGCTCCCCGCCCCCTTCAAGCACCGCCGCTTCGCCATCCAGCTTACTCTGGCCGTAGACCCCGAGCGGTTGGGTTGGAGCGTCTTCCGGGTAGGGCCGACACGCACTTCCATCAAAGACATAGTCGGTCGAAACGTGCACCAACCGGCTGCCCGCCGCGCTGCAAGCTTCCGCCAGGACCCCGGCTCCGGTGGCGTTGACCCGGTGCGCTTCTTCGGCTTCCGATTCGGCCTTGTCGACGCGGGTATAAGCGGCGCAGTTGAAAAGCACCGCTGCACCGCTCTGCTCAAGGGCCTGCCGGACGGCCCCGGGATCGGCGATATCGAGCTGCGCCCGCCCATAGGCGACGAAAGGCTCTTCCCGCGCTTCAAGCAGCGCACACAGCTCCTTGCCCAGTTGTCCGCCCGCGCCGGTAATCAGATACATAAAACATTTCCGTATCGGTTGGGAAAAGCGCACAGTGGCTTTATCCCGTCCTTTACCGCCCTTAACATCTCGTTGAGAACTTTACCATGATTTTTTGGCTGCGTTGCAGGATACGGCCCCGCAGCCCCCTCCTCCCCGACCGGGGACAGGACGCATTAAGATCGTTTTACATTTGAGTGTCGCGCCACCCATGCTCAAGACAGGCATCGTCGGTCTGCCCAACGTCGGCAAATCCACCCTTTTTAACGCCCTGGTCGAAAACGCCAAGGCCCAGGCCGCCAACTTTCCGTTCTGCACCATCGAACCGAATACCGGGGTGGTGAACGTACCGGACGAACGGCTGGGGATCCTGGCCCGCATCGTCTCCACCAGCACGATCATCCCGGCGCGCATCGAGTACGTCGATATCGCCGGTCTGGTGCGCGGTGCCAGCCAGGGCGAGGGTCTGGGCAACCAGTTTCTTTCGCACATCCGCCAGGTGGACGCGATCGTCCACGTCGTGCGCTGCTTCGAGAGCACCGACATCGTCCACGTCGAAGGTTCCGTCGATCCGGTCCGTGACATCTCGACCATCAATCTGGAGCTGGCCCTCGCGGATCTTGGGCAGGTGGACAAGCGCCAGCAGAAAATTGCCAAGCAGAAGGGCACCAGCAAAGACCAGTACGCCGTCGAGAGCAGTGCGCTCGAAAAGATCACCGCGGTGCTCAACGACGGCAGGCCCGCCCGTTCCTGCACCCTCACCGATGCCGAAAAGGAGACCGTCGTCCCTTTGGAGTTGCTCACCTTCAAACCGGTCATCTACGCCGCGAACGTCTCCGAAGAGAAACTCGCCACCGGCAATCGCTTCACCGAGCAGGTGGCTGCCATCGCCGCCGAGGAGAACGCCCTAATGGTGGTAATTTCCGCCCAACTGGAGGCGGAACTGGCGGAACTGGAGCCCGAAGAACGCAGCGCCTACCTCACGGACCTCGGGGTGAGCGATTCGGGGTTGCAGAAGATGATCCGCGCCACCTACGACCTGCTGGGTCTGCAGACGTTTTTCACCGCGGGTGAAAAGGAAGTGCGCGCCTGGACGATTACCCGCGGCACCACCGCCCCCCAGGCCGCCGGCGCCATCCACACCGACTTTGAACGCGGCTTTATCCGGGCTGAGACCGTGGCCTACCCGGATCTGGTGACAGCGGGCTCCCAGGTGGCTGCCCGCGAAAAGGGTCAAGTGCGATCCGAAGGCAAAGAGTACATCGTCAAAGACGGCGATGTCATGCACTTTCGGTTCAATGTTTAAGATTATGTTTGCCGTGTGCAGCAAAGATTGAATTGCTCTGTCAGATTTGCAGAGTTACTATGAAGCTCACTTGTCCTGTAGCAGGGGCAGTCGATGTTTTTAATGGCAAGGTTCTTCAATGCCCAAAATTACACTGACAGACGGTAGAACTGTTGAGATACCTCTTGGGGAGATGGCGGCGTTTGTTGCCCAGAATGGCGAGCTGGTCGTACGGCGTCGCCTCAAAATGGAGAGACCCGCAACGGCGCAAGATTTTGACTTCACAGAATCCGAACCCGACGAGGCTATACCCGTATAGGATGACTGTCACGTTTTCACTTTCGAGTTCGAAGTCGAACTCTGCTTGCCCTGCCGGGTCAGTGGAGCTGAAGTATACAGTGCAGTCAAAGACGTAAACTTGCATGGTTACACCCATGATGCTCTTAAAAAGATGGCAAAACCCGAAGAGACACGGTTTTGCTATCCCCGGATACTGACCGGCATAATCAAGTACTGGTAATTCCCATCCCCTACGGGTTTGAGCACCGCCGGATCGCTCGCACCGTTGAGACAAAACGACACATCGGTCGCGTCCATCGCCTTGAGCCCTTCGAGTAAGTAGCGCACGTTAAAGGCCACTGAGAAGTCCTGGCCGCTGTACTGCACCGGCACGCTCTCGCGGCCGCGGCCGACGTCGGGAGCGTCCACCGAGACGGTCATCAGGTGCTCGCGCGGAGCAAAGTCGAGCTTGACGATGTGGTTTTTCTGGTCTGCCAACACGGCGATCCGCTCCAGGCAGGCGATGAGCCGCCTGCGCTCCATGTCGGCGGTCTGCTGGAACTGCTTGGGAAGTAGCTGCTGGTAGTCCGGGTAGCGGCCACCCAACAACCTCGTGGTGAGTGTCTGGTTGGGAAACTGGAAGATCATTTGCTTCTCGTCGAAGCGCACCTCGACGCTGTCGCCCGCCTGCGCCCCCAGGATTTTTTCGAGTTCGCGCACCGAGCGCACCGGCAGTACCGCGGCGATCGCCTGCGTGCCCGCCTCGGGCAGCGTAAAGTCCGTGCGATAGAAAGACAGGCGATGGGCGTCGGTGGCCACGAACTCCATGCCCTCCTTGAGGGCCTTCACTGAGACACCGTTGAGAATCTGCTTGCTCTCATCGGTAGATGCAGCGAACAAGCTACGCTGGACGCCCTCCAAAAATTCGCTCACCGGCAGAACGTGAGCGGCACCGTCGGGCAGTTCGGGCAACTTCGGAAATTCCTCGGCACTCGCCCCCTGTACCTGATAGTGACTGCTGCCGCACACGAGGCTGATGGCGTTGTCCTCGCTCACCTCCATCGCCAGCGATTCGTTGGGCAGCCTTGAGATGATGTCGCTGAGCACCCGCGCCGGTAGTGTCGTGCGCCCGCTCCCCTCGACTTGCTCGGCTGCAAAGCGCGTGTCAATACCCAGATCGAGGTCGAAGCCGGTAAGGGTCACCGTACCTGACCGACCGTCCGCCTCCAGCAAAATATTGGCCAGAATCGGGTGCGTCGGCCGCGAGGGCACCGCCCGGCCCACCAGCGACAGGTTCTGATTCAACACAGCTTGTGAACAAACAATCTTCATTGCAGCGCACCACGCCCGGCTATGGCAGCGAGTATAGCACTGACCCGATAGATCCACGTTTAGTGTTCCGGCCAGTCCAAACCGACCGATCTCAACTACGGGTAGACCCTTTTTCCCCAGATGCCTTTTCTTCTACTCTTCTATTAATTTACTGATCTAGTAGTAGTAGGGCCTGGGGAAAAGTGGAAATTGAAGCCCAAATCCGCCTCCAGTGAGCGATCCCCGACCTTGGCCCCTGTGGAATACCCTGTGGAAAGCTCTTCTTTTTTCCACAGGGTATAAATGCTCAGTGGAAAACCCCGGGGGTTTTCCACTGGGGTTCGCGGTTTTTCCACAGCTTCTTCCACAGCCGGAGAAGGTTCCGAAAATGGTAGCCTGAGAAGTCGGCAAAAGCGGGCGACGGCCCGCTCAGGTCAGGAAAAACGCATTGTGCTAAAAATAACCATCGTTCGGATGCGCAGTTGGTTCGCATGGTCCGCGTTCGGACTTTTGAGTTGGGTGTCGCCCCTGTGGGCCGCCCCGGGTGTAGTATTTGCGCTGCAGGAGCGCACGGCGGTCGATAGCGGCGGCGAGCTCGCCGCTTACCCAGCTCTAGAATTTGTAACTCAGATTCGCGGTGAACAGTTTCGCAACCCCCCTCTGCCTTCCGATACGGATTTCAAATTCTTCGGCGAGAATTACTTCAAGAAAAACAATCGTTACTTTTTATGGCGACAGGACGAACCGTTAGGCGAGGCGAAGGCGGTGCTGCCGGATAAAGTGCCTTCGCTGTACGGCAGCCTCGAAGCGCCTCTGCAGAGCGAGCAGCGCCTGCTGCCCCTACCGGAACTGGCTCTGGTCCTGGCGACCGATCAACCGCTCAAGGTCCGCCCACGCAAAGCTCCAACCGAAGAGACCCTTGTCGTTGTCGACAGCCTTGCCCAGGCGGCCCTTGCCAAACAGGGACTGCCGGACAACCTGGTTGCCAAAACGTCGCGGGTGTGGGCGGCGGCGGCGGTGATGCCTGGTCGGCCCGAGGCGGTGGTGGCGCTCTACCGGCACACGTTTTCCCTAAGACAGGCAGGAGCCACCTTCAAACGGCTGGTGAACCTGCTGTTGGTAGCCGAACCGGTCACCGAAAAAGGCCAGACCATCTGGCAGCCCCAGTTAAGCCTGGCAAGCTTCGGCAATCCCGAGACCAGTACGGTCTACGGCCCCCTTGCGGTGGTCGATCTCAACGGCGACGGCAACGACGATCTGATTGTGCGCGAAACCCGTTTCGACCGCTGGGTCTACGGCATCTACAGCCGCCACGACGGCAAGTGGCAACCGCGCTATACCGGTCGCGAGGGCAACTACAGCAGCGATATTCCCGAGCCACCGCCTGCGGAAGAAGAGCCGGCGCCGTAGAGGAGGTGTCAGGGGAAGACCTTTAACCATCAGGTTTTCTCGACCTTTGCCTGAACCGCCTTACCATCCCAACACCTGTGCTGCCCAGCGACCAGCTAGCCCCTTCGCCGCAGTCGACACGCGGTCGTGCAGGCCCTAAAAGAATAAACCCATCCCACCCACAGAGTCTCGCTCCCACCGTGCCGATAAGTCCGGGGGGTGTCGGGGGGCTGGCAGCCCCCGGACGCGGGGAGGTTGGAGAGCGCGAGAGGGGAAGCGCGAAGGGGGTTCCGCCTCTCGCTCCACAGACTCTCGTGCAAAGCCAACCGTCAGGTGTCAGGGTGAAAACAGTTGTCTACCAGGAGGTATTTCTGACTGGCCGTTGTCTGCAAAACTGAAAGCCACCTCAAGGTGGCTACCTGCTTATAGTGCATTGCACGTCGCGCTCTTGGGGGTAAGAGCAGTCACTTTGCCGCCGCTAAGTTCACCCACGAAGATCGTCCCGTCCGGGCTCTGGGCGATCGGCAGCGGTTCATCGAAGCCCCCGATGAGGCTCTGGGAGGAAATCACCGATTTGCCGTCGTTAGCAAGCACGATGCGGGTGAGATCGTCGCCGTTGGAGTAATTGACCGTCAGCAGGTTGTTCTTGAGTGCGCCGCAGAACGCCCCGGCGGTGTACTCGATAATGCCGTTGGCCGATTGATTGGTGCCCAATTGGAAGAAAGGCGGCTCCCAGTTAGGTAGGGGTGGCACCCGCTGATAACTGCCGTCTTTGAAGACGCACTCGTTGCGGCGGGGATTGGGGTGGCCGTAGTATTTGCCCTTTTTCACCCAGTGCAGCAGGTCCGGCTGCAGTCCAGGGTTGTCGCCGCCTTCGCTCACCGGCGCGGGATCGCCGAAGCCCAGACAGGGTGGAGTGGGCGAGGGCGGGTAGGTGCCGGTCACCCCCAGGCCGTTGTCGGTGGCGTAGAGGTTGCCGTTGCTGTGGAAGACAAAATCGTAAGAGTTGCGCAGACCCGTCGCGTGCGTCACGACGCTGCAGGGGGGGGAGCCGTATGGGTCGCTGGCGTTCTCGCAGGAGCCGTCGAAGCCGGCGCTTTTGACGTCCGCCACCAAGATCGCCGCTGAGAGCGGCTGCTCCTCGCGATCGCCAAACTCGGTGCCAGCATCGTTGGGAGCTCCGGCGGCGGTGTTGCCGCCTACGGAAATATAGAGCTTGCCGTCCGGGCCGAAGTGCAGCGAGTTGGTGGAGTGGTTGTTGAGCGCCCGCGGCAGCCCGGTGATTTTGTCTTCGATGGTGGCGAAGTTGGTGCCTGAAAGACGAGTGACCTTGGCGGAATTGACGATGCCCTGGTTGGTCGAAGGGCTCGAATGGGTCACCCAGAGAATGACATTGCCCGCCGTCGAAGCCGGATCGACGGCGATCCCCAGAAGCAGCCGGTCGCCTTGCTTGTCGACCAACGAAGTGATGAGCTGTTCGCTGACGGGCAGTTTATCTGGACCCAGGGTAAAAGCACGGATGGTGCCGAACAGTTCCGCCACGTACAGCCTGCCGTCCGGGCCCCAGACCATCCCGGTGGGACCGCCCGGCGACAGGAAGGAGGTGCGTGTGAATTCAAAACCACTAGGCGGCGGCGGCGCCGAGCCGGAGATTACCGCAAAGTCGTCGAAGCTGTAGGTGAGGGCGGCAGGACCGTTGCGGTGGCTTGCAAAAATGCCGCCGAAGCTCTTGGTGCCGATGGTCGGGTCGATAGTGGCCGCATCGAAGCTGAAGAAGTCGTTGGGGGGAGTAAAAGTGCCCATGGCGAGCGGAGTGGTGCCGTTGAGGCTGTAGCTTGCGGAAATGGTCTTGGCGACCGGATCGGCGCGCAGTTCGAGCCCAACTCTGGCGCCGCTCAAGTTCAGCGAGCCGGGGGTGGACAAACTGGCCGTCAGTTTGCCGCCAACTTCCATGTCGTAGCGAATCTGGGTGCCCCCTGCGGTGGATATCACCACCAGCTTTAAATAATTGTCCTGATCATTACCGAACCATAGGCCGGCCTGCTCGAAGTTTCCGGTACCCGCCGGCGGATTGACCAGCGTGGTGCCGATAATCGAAATCTGGCTGGGGGCGTCGATTCCCACCGCCAGGGCATTGTCCTGGGAGTTACTTGCTTCGAAGGCGAGGCCAGCGGTGGTCGTAATTTTGAAAATCCCCGCCTGCTGATCGACCAGCAGCTTGGCAGGCAAATAGCCGGTACCTTTGCCGGTGGGGTCGACGATGCTGAAGCCGGTACCGACGCCGTTTTTGTCGAGGAGTTTGCCCTTACTTTCGCTGAAGTTGAGCTGGTAGGGCAGATTGACCAGCACTTGCGAGCACGGCAGCGTCGAGATCGGTGGACAACTGCCGCCGTTGGCGACACGGAGCTTCCCGCTTTTGACGGTCTGGGTGCCGTTGGTGAGGGCAACGGCGGTGGTGAATGTGTGCTCGCCGTCGGCCAGTGTGCGCGTATCGAAAGGCTTGGCCTGGCCGTTCGTCGCGTTGGTGCCGGCAAGATCGTATGGAAAGAGGCTTTCGACCCGGGCGGGGGTGCCGGCGCGGTCAGGATCGTCGATGTAAAAAGACACCTTGGAGATGCCGTTGCCGGATTTGGCGTTGAGAAAGACGTAAATATCGCCTGTGACTTCCTGAGCGCTCAGCAGCACAGCCCCGCTGCGGTCGGGGGCTGTGCTGAGGGCCAGATCGTAGACCGCTTGGGGGTATTGAACGGCAAAGCTCTCGAAATTTACCGTCACATCCGGCGCCGAGCTAGTAAAGGCGAGGATACCTGCCCGCATCGTCGAGGAGCCCGCAAAAAACGAGGCGGGAGCGGTGGGCTGGAAGACTTGGGACAGCTGAATCGGGGTGGCGGTATCGGAGTTGATCCGGTAGCTGGCGGTGATCTTGCCGGTGGCCGGATCGCCTTTTAAGAACAGGTCCAGCGTGTTGATGCTCGCCCAGTTGAGGCCGCTTATCTGGGGAAGCTGACCGCCGCCGACGCTCTGGCGCACGGCGTTCTGTTCCTGATAGAACTGCAAACCGAGGCTGCCGCTGCCGCTGCCGGCGTTGACGATCACGAACTTGACGTAGTTGTCCTGATTGGTGCCCAGGAAGATCCCCCCCTGTTGATAGGCGCTGGCCAGATTGGTCAGAGGACCTTTGAGGCGGGCTGTAATAGTAAACGGAACCGTGGTGTCGGCCGCCACCTGCAAGCCATTGACCAGATTGTTGGCGGTGGCGTTGCTTCCCTGGGTGGCCGTCATCTTCAGACTGCCCGAGGCCGTGTCAAGGTCGATGCGGTCGGCGTCGTACTGGTTGCCGGCCGCGTTCGGCTGCACGGACGTAAATCCGGTGCCCTGCCCATCTTTGTCGAGGATGGTGGTGGAGACCGGTGCCGAGAAACTAAGGGTCGTGCCCGCCGTCTGCGGCAAAACAACAGCAGGACTACCCAACAGCACCGTCCACAAAATAATAATAGTAAATACTAGTTTATTTGCATTCATGATGGTTTGCCTGGGTGAACCGAGGAAAGGGGCTGCCCGGTGTCGATAAAGATACTACGACAATTCATACCAGACTGGATGCAGGCTCGTCGATAGAGATATGACAATCTTGTCCAATAGCCCCTCTGGGCAACTTAGCCCGACTTGAAATCATCTTGAGAAGAGCCCCATCGAAACGAGACATAGTAGGTAGATAGCTTCCCATCAGTTGGGATGGCAGTGGCTGCAGCGACGGCCGACAAACGGAGTCGGCCAGGGAAATTGGCTACACGTTGGTCCTGTCGTCGGGTCGGTTGTTTTCGGGGGTGCCCAGGCCGACCAACTCCAGCAGCTTAAGGGCATTGGTGGTCGGAGCGACTCCGGGGCGCATGCGGTAGTCAAAGGTCATCACCGGTCCTACGGCCCCCGCCGCAAAATGTTCGCGAAAGTGCACCGTACGGGCGGCCGCGGCCAATTCCGGCAGATCCGCCAGGGCCAGATCGTGGGTGGAGATGGCCCCCAGGGCACCGCGACCCAGCAGGAAGGTGAGCACTCGGCGCACAGCCACCTGCCTCTCGGCCGAATTGGTGCCGAGCAAAATTTCATCGAGCAGGTACAGCAGTGGACGCTCCGCAGGCCGGGCGGCGTCGACCACTTCTTTGAGCCGCTGCAGCTCGGCCATATAGAACGACAGACCGCCTGCGAGCGAATCTTGTACGCGCATGCTCGTCTTGAGCGTCACCGGCGGCAGCGTCAGCGAGCGGGCGCACACGGGCGCTCCGGCCAGAGCGAGCACGACATTCAGGCCGATGGATCTCAACAGCGTGCTTTTGCCGGACATATTCGAGCCGGTCACCAGCAAAAATGTACCGGGAGGACCGAGGGTGACGTCGTTGGCGACGCGCACCGCTTCGCCGATGAGCGGATGGCCCAGTTGCCCGGCAACAATGACTTGCAAGCGTGTGTCGACCTCGGCAAAGACCCACTCCGGCTGGTCGTGGGCCAGGGAGGCGAGGGAGGCGAGCGCTTCGATTTGGGCGAGCGCTTCAAGCCAGCTGCGTACCCGCTCCCCCGATTGCCGCCGCCAGCTTTCGAGAAAGCTCAGCACGTGTACGTCCCAGAGGGTAATCCACTGCACCGCCAGATAGATGAGTTGCGAGAAGCGCAGATCCGAGTAGCCCACAATCGTATCGAGCCTGCGCAGGCGACGCTCGGCATTCAGGCTTTCGCTCTGCAGGGATTTGAGAGTTTCGTTGCGGCTTTCGAGGCGCGACAGCGCCGCAAAGAGCCCCGCGTAGGCGCGCACGCTGCCGGAGCGGTTGGAAACCGCCGCGAAAATTCGATGTATCCTATCAGTATAGATGCCGCTCAGAACAATATTGAGCGTCAAAGGCCAAAGCCACAGCGGCAAGGCCGAAACTTCCGCCACCTGCAGCGCGATGAGCGCCACCGTGGCAGCAGCCGACAGCCGCGCTACCCAGACAAGCCAGGGGCGCTCTGCAAGCCAGGATGAATCCTCAGCCCAGGCCACGAAGGACACCGGGTCGGGGGGCTTCTGGGCGAGGGGCCGACCGGCAACTGCCAGATCCTGCCGCCAGTCGAGCAGGGGGGCCAGTTCGGCAATCGTCCGCTGCCGCCTGGCAATCACCGCCGGCCCGGCCGGTTCGAGCAGCCAGCGCGCCAGAAGCCTCCGGCCCATCGGGGTATGGGCGGTGCAGGTCAGTTGAAACAGCGAGACGCGCCCAAACAAATCCAGATCGCGCGCGAAAGTAGCTTGCTCGGCAAATTCGGGCGTCTCGGGCACCGGTGCTGCCTGCCAGTCGCGGCGGTGGCGGGCGAGGGCTTCGCGATTCTCTTGCTCCAACGCTTCGAGGCGCCGCAGTTCCCTTTCGTTGCGCTCAAACAAGACCAACAGCCCAATAAAGCCCACCGCGCCCGTCGCCGCCAGGGTGAGCATCAGCGGTTGAACAGTGTTGCGATCGGCAAGTCCCACAATCAAAAAGACCAGGGCGATCAAGAACACCGCCACCCGGGCGTTGGCAATCCGCCCGGTGCGCCGCTCGTACAGCCGCCGCGCCGCACCGAAGCGCTCCAGACGCTCCCGGTAGATAGCTTCGATAGAACATTTTTCAGCTTGGAGATCCATTAGGTGTCTAGACCACCCGTCCGGCGCCGAAGTAGATCCGCCGCAAGAAGCGCTCGTATTCGCCCTCGCCCATCAGGTGATTTTCGGCGATACCCTGGTTGTGGCTCGAAGCATGGACGAAGCGGCCGTCGCCCACGTAAATACCGGTGTGGGTGGCGCGGCTGCGCTTCTCACTAAAAAACAGCAAATCCCCGGGCTCTAGCTTCTGCCAGTCCTCGGCGCGCGGTGCCACCGGCCGACTGGCTGCCTGCTGCTGGTAAGAATCCCTGGGGATTGCCCCCCCGGCCATCCGGTAAACGGTTTGATTGAAGCCGCTGCAATCGAGGGCGCGGTCGAGCGTGCCCCCCCAGAGGTAGCGGGTGGGCTGGTCAGCGAGCAGCACCCGGGCCAGCTCGACGACCCGCGCCGCTGTGGGCACCTCGCCAGGTACGATTCGGCGCAAGGCTTCACTTGGAATCGTCACTTCCCGGCCCTCGGCAGTGTGCGCGGGCGCACTGCCGGCACCCGCAACGATACTGCCGCGCGGCAAACCGGGCATCGAGCGCATGAGCATCGAGCGCGGCGCCGATTGCCAGGCCTGCCACTCAGCCTCGGTCCACAGCACCGCCCGCTCGGTGGGCATCCAGCCCACGTAGCCGTCCCACTCGCGCAAAATCTGGTACCAGCGCCCGTCGCCACTGCGCGCAAGCACTTTGAGCGTATCGCCGGGCAGCGCCTGGGAAACCAGTTCAGATCCGGCGTCCGGTTCGGCGCGCAGGTCCGTTCCCGAGGCGCGCACTACCCCCCAGGACCGCTCGCCCATCGCTTTGAACGGAAAAATTTTCATACGGTTATCCACCGGACCCAGGCGGGAAAAAGCCGCTTCGAGCGCCGCCCGGTCGCGCGCTTCGAGGGCGCGGCCCACCAGCACGATGCGCCCCCCCTGCCAGGTGGCCCCGGCTTTTAGCACCGCCCGCGCGCCGTAGCCTCTAGGCAGGGTGGCGGCGTAGCGCTCAATGGTCGGCCCTAGGGCCGGAGCCGCCCCAGCCGGAACGGCCAAAACCCCCAAGCCCCCCAGAACCTGGAGAAACCGGCGTCGGCTACTTGTTATGATGCTTCTCTTCACAGGCGATCCCATCAAAATCGGCGCACCGCCCGGCCTCCAGGTCGGTCCAACCCTCCGGATGCAGCGCACAGACAATATAGCGGTTCGACCCGTAGTAGCGGCAGCTCCGGCAGTAGGGCTGGGTGCCGGGGGCCAGCCGCGTCTGGGTCATCGCCCGCTGGATATCTTCTAGCTGCTGGTCGGTTTGCTTGAGAGTCTGCTGGATGACGAAAAACTGCACACCCAGGCAGACGACCAACAGTAGCAGCAGCAGGGTTAAAAGCACGCCCCTTCTCCCAAGCTTGCAAAGAGCCCGAACCGCCCGCAGGCTTTCTCCACATTATTGCCCTGATTTGAGCGGATCAATTACAATAACCCAGACTTTGCACAGGAGCATATCCGATGGTTGCCATCCTCCAGCAGGCCTTCCAAGCCAGACGGGCCGTCAAGATCATTGCCGGGCTCAACAATTTCGACAGCGCCCGCGTCGTCCAGATCGTGCGCGCTGCCGAGGCGGGAGGAGCCACCTTCGTCGATATCGCCTGTGACGCCGAACTGATTCGCCTGGTGCGCCGCAGCACCGATTTGCCCGTGTGCGTCTCCGCCATCGAACCGCAGGGCCTGCTGATGGCCGTGCGCAGCGGTGCCGACTGCGTCGAGATCGGCAACTTCGACAGCTTCTATGCCCGTGGCGTTCGCTTCGACGCTGAGGTGGTGCTCGATCTGGCCCGCCGCAGCCGCGACCTGCTAGGTTGCGACGTCATGCTCTCGGTGACCGTCCCCCACACCCTGAGCCTCGATGTACAGGTCAGTCTGGCGGTGCAGCTCGAAGCGCTGGGCGCCGATATCATCCAGACCGAAGGCGGTACCAGCAGCCGGCCCATCCACCCCGGCACCCTGGGCCTGGTGGAGAAGGCCGCTCCCACCCTGGCTGCGGCCTACGAAATTTCGCGCTCGGTGAGCGTGCCGGTGCTGTGCGCTTCGGGTCTTTCGGCGGTCACTGTGCCCATGGCTCTTGCCTGCGGCGCGGCGGGCGTCGGCGTCGGTTCGGCGGTCAACCGCCTGGGCGACGAGGTGGCCATGGTCGCCCAGGTGCGCGCCATCGTCGAAGCGGTCGAGCAAGCCTGTGTGTTTGAGCGGGTTTCTCCGTGAAGGCTCTTCGCAGTGAGAACAACCCCTACCCCTACTCTCCCGCCGTTATTCACGGGGGACTGGTCTATACCGCCGGCCAGATCCCCCTGGTGCCCGATAGCGGTGAAGTCGTCACCGGCGACATCGAAGCCCAGACCCACCAGACGCTCACCAACCTGCACAACGTGCTCAAGCTTGCAGGCAGCAATCTGGGCCGGGTGATCAAGGTGACGGTGTTTCTCACCGACATGGCCGATTTTGCCGGCCTCAACCGCGTCTACCAGACATTTTTTACCGATCACCTGCCCGCCCGCTCCTGCGTGGCGGTCGCTGCTTTGCCCCGGGGGGTGAAAGTCGAAATCGAAGCGGTGGCGGCTTTGAATGAAAGTAATTGATTCGCTATAGTAAATTTATGCGCCCGTAGCCTAGAGGATCAGGCAGCGACCTTCTAAGTCGCCTTACACAGGTTCAAATCCTGTCGGGCGCACTAAAGATTTATCATTCGTTAAGCTGTTAGAAACTGTGGAACTCGGATGAAGTTTCCGGTGACAGTTCACAGAATAATCACCGCACAGTACAGAGCAATCCATCAAATATGAGTAACATGGCCAGCCAGACGTTTTTGCACCGCATCGGCACCGACCTGGTGCACATTCCCCGCATCGAGGGAATGCTGGAGCGCTATGGTCAACAATTTCTTAATCGCGTCTACACCGAAGGCGAACAGCACTACTGTCTGGCATCGAAGCCGCACCGGGCCAACCGGCTGGCGGGGCGCTGGGCGGCCAAGGAGGCGGTGACCAAGGCCCTGGGTACGGGCTGGCGGGGAGTGGGCTACTGCGACATCGAAGTGGTACGGCTTGGCACCGGAGAGCCGACCATCCGCTTGCGCGGCCGGGCGGCGCTTTTGGTGGAGCGCTACGGGCGGCTCGATTGGCAGGTCAGTTTCAGCCACGACCGCGAGTACGCCGTCGCCACCGTCTCGGTGATCGGCTTTTTCTAGAGGCCGAGACCGTCGATCATGCTGCGCTCCAGCCAGAGCAGCAAGAAAAAGGCCCCCGAGAGCATCAGGTGGCGGCCGGTCCAGGCGTAGGCGTGCTCCTGGGCGTCGGGGTCTTTGAGGTGGCGGTCGACCAGCCACCAGCTCAGACCGATCCAGGCCACCGAAAGACCGATGACCGGGGCGTCGAAGATATGAACCAGTTCGGTGAAGGCCCAGCCAAGACAGATGTAGAGCACCCCCAGCAGCCAACCGAGCAAGGGGCGGTACTGATCGTCGGGAAGCAGCGCCAGCGCGTTGATGATGCGGCCGTCGATGGCGCGGATGGCCCCACCGATGGCAACGACATAGCTTCCGTAGATCAGTGTTTCCATAGGATGGACCCGAATAAGTAATTCTCCCTATTATGCTATTATGCCGTGAGGATTGGCTCCAAAGATAGTGAACATAAGTAAATTTTTGAAGATGAGATGAATCGACACTGTGGGGCCATTTTCGGGGGGGCCGGTGTAAATGGGCTTGATTCGGTGGCGGTCGCGAAATCGGGCGCAGGCATTACACTGATGGCCGGACAACAGCTTCCGGGCGGGTATCTATGGCCGAAAAATTGCGTGTCGGGATCGTGGGCGCCTCCGGGTACGGTGGGGTACAACTGGTGCGCCTGCTGCTAGATCACCCGCGCGTTGAGATCGCTTATTTGGGGGCAAACCAGAACGCCGGTACGCCCTTTGGCGAACTGTACCCGCAGTTGGCGCACCGCATCGATCGCGTGTGCGAAGCGGTCGAACTGGATCGAATCGTCGAGGCGTGCTCGGTGGTCTTCCTGGCCACCCCCAACGGCATCGCCCATACCCTGGCGCCGGGGTTGCTAGCCGGTGGCTTGCGGGTGTTCGATCTCTCGGCGGACTACCGGTTTGTCAATCTCGAAACCTATCAGTCCTGGTACGGCGGCGATCGCCACGACGCGGCGGTGGCCCGCGCGGCGGTCTATGGTCTGCCGGAACTGTACCGCGAGCGCATCCGCACCGCCCGGCTGGTGGGCTGCCCGGGGTGTTATCCGACCGCTTCGCTCCTGGCTGCCGCTCCCCTGCTCAAGCAGGGGCTCATCGATCCGCGCAGCTTGATTATCGACGCCAAATCCGGCGTCTCCGGGGCGGGGCGCGCCCTCAAGACCGGTTCGCTCTTTGCTGAGGCCGACAGCAGCGTGGCTGCCTATAACGTCGCGCGCCACCGGCATATCCCGGAAATCGAGCAAATCTGCTCGGATCTGGCCGGTATGCGCGTGCAGGTGCAGTTCACCCCCCATTTGATCCCGATGTCGCGGGGAATGCTCGTGACGCTCTACGCCCAACTGCGCGATCCGGGACTGGTGAGCGAGGACATGCTCACTATCTACGAAGCGTTCTACCGCCAGGCGCCGGCCGTGCGCGTACTCGGTAGCGGCATCTATCCGCAAACCAAGTGGGCGAGCGGCACCAACACCTGCTTTATCGGCCTGGAGGTCGATCCGCGTACCGAACGGGTGGTGGTGCTCTCAGCCCTCGACAATCTGGTGAAGGGTCAGTCCGGGCAGGCAATCCAGGCAATGAATCTCACCCAGGGTTGGGAAGAGATGCTGGGTTTGCCCGCCATCGGATTTTACCCCTGACGCACGATGCCCGGCGCCTGCTCGCCGGGCATCGTGCGTCATAGAGCTTTAAAGATCAGGCGCTGACCAGCCGGTCGAGGGCACGCTGCACCCACTGCATGTGGCGCTGCTCGCTCGCGGTGATCGCATCGAAGCGCTGGGCGATCTCTTCTTTGCCTTGCGCGCGCGCGAGGTGGGCAAAGGCCGGGTAGGTTTTGGTGGCTTCGATCGATTCGACTTCCAGGGCGGTCTCCAAGGCCCGGCGCAGACCGCGCGGGTCGGTGCTCACCACGGCCATCTGCGCTTCGATTTCACCCACCAGGCGCCGCGCCTCGGCGGTCTCGGGGGAATCTTTAATCTCCAACTGCGGATAGAGTTCGCGCAACAGATCGGCGTGCTCCTTTTCTTCGCGGGCAATTGCCTCGAACATACCGGCGACTTCGCTCGCTCCTGACTGGCGGGCGATTTCAGCAAAAGTCGGGTACATGCACTCGTGCTCGTAGATCTCCACTTCGATCGACGAGGCCGCGTTCAAATCGGTCTGATCGTGGTAGACCGCTTCTTGAAAGAACCGATCGATCCCGAGAAAATCTTCCTGATAATTGAGCGTCATCTGCACCGTCCTCCAACTCGAAACATTCTGGGAGCGAGACTTTCGCATTTTAGATGTGATTTAGCATTTCAAGTCCAACCGAAGCATTAAGTTTTCTATAGACTACAGGCAGAAGTGTTGAATCAGTGAACGCTTGCACACAGTTCGAGGGGCCAGACCCTGCGCCTCCAGCTGCCCAGCAATTTTCCCAGCCAATGCACATAACTGACTTCCTGACACATGCAACATTGCAAGTAACGCAATTTATCCAACCGTTTACTACCCCATATTTTCGGCACAGCTACCAGTTCCAATAACAGGTGGGCAATCAGGGTTACGTAGACCTGCATCCGGATGCCATTCTCGTTTTTTGTCGCCGATTCAAAAATGAAGTGCAACGCTTGAGAGCCTTCCGCTGAGGGACTCATAGAGGTATCCTGACGTTTACTACGACAACCAGGAACCCCTATGAGCTACAGCCAGCTTACCCTACAAGAGCGTCATCGGATCTATATTCTGCGGTACGAAGATTGCTTATCTTTAAGCGCCATCGCCCAATTGCTTGGACGCCACTGCAGTACGAT